>NZ_JAVJSH010000031.1:0-66663 GCF_040219535.1 Botrimarina sp. | reverse complement strand
CTTCCTCACGAAGCTCCGCGACCTCTCGCTCGAGCCGCTTGCAGTTCGGGCAGTCCGTCTCGGGTCCGCGGGCGTCCATGCACCCAAGCTAGACCCACTCAAACAAGGGCGCAATAGCGCGAGGGCGGTAAACAAGTACGTTCTCGCGTGGGATAGACGATCGACCTGCGCCGATGTTGGCCAGCGACGACCGGGTTTCGTTCGTCGGAAGGTCTCCGGGCGAAAGTGATGGCATCTTCGTTCCAGGCGATGGAGCGTATGCCCAGGTCGGCCCACCCGTGCTCTTCAATACTTCCCAAAATACTCGCCCTTACGCGCGCATGGCAGCGGATGGCAGCATTTACTATACGCGCTACGACAATCAGCTTCGACAATGGGAAGTCGGCAAGACAGGGACCGATGCTAGGTCGCGCGGGGTTGACCTACTGGGGTACAGCAGCAGCAACATTTACGTGACGGAGGCTGCCAATAGCCTCGGCGAAGTCATCCTCGGCATCGGAGGGGGCTACTGGCCCTCGGGATTTCTCCTGAGTACAGAAAGCGGATCCACGCTCATTGCGGCGACGTCCGAGCCACGGTTCAGTTTGCTCTATGAAATCGACATCAACGACCAGTCTGAGATTGTGTTCCAGGCCAGTCGGCTTGGTTCAGAGGATCGCATCGATGGCCTCTACAGACGCAAGGGCGACGAAATGGATGTGGTTCTGTCGGCGGGCCAATCCCTATTCGGGGCCGAACTCCACGGCTTTCAGTTCGCTTATGGAGGATTAAACAGCAAAGGAGAGATCGCGTTCAATTACTGGCTTTTGAACGGCGAACGTGGCGTCGCGATCGCCCGGCCTGTTCCCGAGCCCGCCACCGGCGCGCTCTTCGCGATGGCGTTCGCCGCCGGGGCGATCCGGCGCCGCCGGTGGGGGTGGTGAGCAGCGTGAGGCGGGCCCGGTCGCCCGGGGAGTTGTGCGCCAGATCGGTCGCGGGGCGCTGCCCGGGCCGACGCCGCGGGGGCTCTCTGTGCGCGGAACGAAAGGCCGATCGCACGACGCATTGGGGGATTTAGGAACTTGACAAGGGGTGCGGCCGGCCACATTGTGACGTCGCCGCGCGGCGGCTTCCGCGCGGCACGCCTTGTCTCACTCTCCCAGGATCGACCTCATGAGCCGCCCAACGTCGTCCGCTCCCCGGATTGGGGCAGTGGTCGCGCTCTTATTCTTGCTGCCTTTGGGCTCCGCCGACGCGCAGAACACCGCCACCGACGGCCTGTTCACCATCGGCTACAGCGAGGGCTTCGGCCTGGACAGCTGGTACTCCGAGGGCGAGGTGTTCCTCTCGCACCTGTTCCAGCAGTCGTTCTTCTTCCGCACCGATCAGCCGGGCGACTTCAACGACCTGCAGGAGTACCCCATCGAGGCGCTCACCTTCAATTCCGTGAGCAACACCGACCCCGCGACCGGCAGCCCCGCGGCCGACAAGATCTACCTGAGCCTCGGCGACCCGGGGTCCGACCCGTTCGGCGCCGACATCCTCTACGACCTCACCGAGACCGGGCCGGGCGGGACCGGCGCGACGCTCAGCGCGACGATCACGCTGACGAACTTCTCGACCAGCACGATCGGCGTGTCGCTGTGGTCGTACACCGACCTGGACATCGACAACTCCCCCTCGGGCGACCTGGCGCAGCTCGTGTCGGCCAACACGATCCGCCAGACCAGCTTCGTCGGCAGCTCGGTGACCACGCGCGTCGCTTCGGGGCCGAACCCGAACCTGTTCGACATCCGCAGCTACCCCGAGATCCTCAACGACCTCGAGGACGACACGCAAGACGAGCTGCTCAACAACAACGCGTTCGGCCCGGCCGACGCGACCCACGCGTTCCAGTGGGACCTGACGCTCGGCGCGGCGCCGATCTCGATCACCGTGGAGCACGTGGGCGCGTTCGCCGAGTTCGTGTTCCCGACGAGCACCGACGGCGAGAGCTTCACCTTCAGCGACCCCGACGCGCCGGCCGCCGGCGACGCGCCGCGGTGGTACGACCCGGTCGTCGCGGTCGGCTACGAGTACGTGGCCGAGCCGGGGACCGAGTTCGCCGAGCTCTACCTGCCCGAGGGCTTCCTCGACAGCGCCTACGAGCTCGAAGTGACGGACCCGGAACACGACGCGTTCGGCCAGGTGTTCCAGATCATCGTGAGCGAGCCGGGCGCGATGTCGTTTAGCTTCGTGGCCGCCGACGGGCAGGGCGACGGCGCCCGGTCGTTCCGCGTCACTGGCATCGAGCCGGAAGCGGGGATCGACCCGACCGACCCGCTGGGGTTCCCGACCGGCCTAACGTTCGTCGGCGGTGGCCAAGTCGGCTTCACCCAGTCGGCGCTGAGCATCCCCGAACCGGGCACGCTGTTGCTGCTCGGCTGCCTGACGCCGCTGGTGCTGCGGCGGCGCTGAGCCGGGAGGCGACTCCCGCTCGCAAGCGGCAGCGGGCGGTAGCGCTTCACAGCTCCGGCGCGGCGATCGGCAGCCGGCGGAGCTCTTCGAACGGCGCGTCGGGCCCTTCGCTGGGCGCCTGTCGGCCGAGCACCACTTGGCCGCCGCTAGGCGGCTCCTCGAGCGGCAGCACCGCGCCGGCGAAACCTTCGCCGATCGTCAGAGGGGCCTGAGCGATCACCTCGTCGGCCGGGCCGAGCAAGCGGACCCGGTTGGGGCGGGGCCCTTGCGGGTCGACCTCGAGCCACAGGTGCAGCTCGCCGGCGAGCTCGTCGTAGAGCAGGAAGCCGGCCGACGAGCCGCGATTGTCGGCCAAGCTGCCGACCGGCCGCAAAGCGCCGCCGCCGAGTCGGCCCTCGATCTCGGCCACCCGCTCGGCGAGCGACTCGCCGCCGGGCGGCGCCGTGGGGGGCCGGTTCGCCAGCGGTTGGCCAGCCGGCGACGGGGCGTCCCTCGCGCCGTCACGCAGCAGCAACGTCGACCCGAACAGCAAGGCCGCCGCGATCGCCGCGGCGACGGCCCCCCGCCACAACGCCGCCTGCGCGCGGCCGGTCCGGGACGCGGGGGGCGCGGGGGTCGCGGCGGGGGCGTCGGCCGACGCGCGGATGCGGCCGAGCACCTCGGCCTTGAGCGACTCGGGGGGCGTGAGCCGCTGGCCCGACAACGCGAGCTCGGCGGCCGCATCGCGGTAGGAGGCCAGCTCGCTCCGGCACGCTTGGCAGGGGCTGTCGAGGTGGGCCTCGACCGCGCGGCGCTGCGGCTCGCTCAACGCGTCGATCGCGTAGAGAGGCAGCAGTTCGTGAGCCTCAGTGTGGTCCACGCTGCCCCCCTGTGGATCGCGCCGCCAGTTTGTCCCGGAGCTTTCGCATCCCGGCGCGGATACGGGATTTGATGGTGCCGAGCGGCTCGTTGAGCTTTTCGGCGATTTGCTCGTGGGTGAGGCCGTCGAAGAACGCCAGGCGGATCGGCTCGGCTTGCTCCGGCGACAGGTCGTCCAGCGCCGCGCCGACGCGCCCGGCTTCCTCTTGCCGCACGACCTCGCCGTCGGGCTGTGGTTGGCTCCGCCCGCCGGTGGCGCCCTGCTCGGCCGCCGCGGCGGTGTGGTCGGTGCGGACCCGGGCTTTGCGGATCCGGTCGATCGCTCGGCTGCGGGCCAACATCACGAGGTACGTGCGTGCGCTGCCTCTAGACGGGTCGAATCGGTCGGGGCGAGTCCAGATTTCGTAGAAAACGTCGCTGACGACCGCCTCGGCGTCGGCGTCGGAGGTCGCGACCCGCTTGGCTACGGTGTAGACATCTGCCGCGTACAGGTCGTACAGCTCCTCCAACGCGGCGGTGTCGCGCCCGCGGAGCCGGGCCGCGAGCGCCGCGTCGGTGGCGGCCGCGCTCTGCTGCGGCGCGGCTTGGGTCGGCGGCGGGCCCCCGTGGTCGGTCATGGCTCGGCCCGCCCCGCCGGCGCCGCGCCGGGCGGCAGCGGCGGCGCCTCGACGACGGCGTCGGTCGCCCAGCGGGTCCGCCCGTCGGCGTCGGTCCGCGACAGGTAGAAGCGGAAGAGCCGCAGCCGGCCGTCGTCGGCCACGAGCGACACCAGCACGGCCGCCACGTCGCCGTCGACCTCCGCCGCGCCGGCGATCCAGCCGCGGTTGTCGATCAGGCACGCGTAGCCGGGCGACTCGACGAGCTGCTTGAACCGCGGCAAGGGTCCTGTCGCCGCGCGGTTGAGCGGCGAAGCGAGCGCGAAAACCCCAGCGGCGGCCTCGGGGTCGGACCGCCAGGCTTGCAGGTGCTCCATCTGCCGGACGACCACCTCGCGCGGCGCGAGCCTCTCAAGGGAGCCGGCGTCGGCGGGGTCGCTTGGCTGTGCTTGAACGATCTCTTGAGCGCTCGCTAGCGAGTGCTCGGCCGCCCATGGAACAGCCAATGCGACGACGGCGGCCGCGTAGCGGCGCCTGGCCGCTGTGGCGCGCCGGCGGTGTCGGACTTCGAGGGAGAGCAAAGCAGAACAGAGGCGTTTGCCGTCGGGGGGCGGGTAGCGGAGCAGGTTAGCCCCGCCGCTGCGCGCCCGTCAACCGATTCGGGGCCGGGCTCGCCCTGCCTTGCGGCGGAGGGTTGGATCGACCACTCCGAGGCACGGCAACCACGCCGCAGGCACGGGGGTCCGGTTCGCAAGCGCCGGGCGCTCGTTGTGCGAGCGGGTGGGTCACTCGCCGTCGGAGCGGTGGCCCAAGCGGTTGAGGGTCTCGATGTCGATGTCTAGGGCGAGCGTCTGCACGGCGCCGTCGGCCAGCGCGGCGTTCATCACGCCCGGGTGGGCCGAGCCGGCGGAGACCACCGGCAGGCCGCTCGGGTTGGCGACGGCGCCGGCGTCGGTGTCTTGCAACGGGCGGCAGATCGTCAGGCGCAGCGCGTCCCAGTCCCAGCCGTCGGACCAGCCGTAGTCGTCCGCCGGGCGCGAGCCGCTGTCGTAGGTCGTCGGGTTGACCCACTTCTCGAACACGACGGCCGTGCGGCTCGAGCCGTCGGTGATCCGCTCGAACCCGACCGGACGGCCGTAGTTGGTGCGGTACTCGGCGCCGCCGCCGCGGAAGAACGTGCCCCGCACGAGCACGCCCCAGTAGTTGTAGAACGGGTCGTCGCGGCGGCCGGCGGGGATGTCGCGTGGCTCGAAGTCGCCGACCTGGTGCCAGATCATCTCCCTGATGCAGCCCGCCGGCGCGGCGTTGTTGAAGTACTGGTCGGCCAGGCCGGGGTTGCTGCTGGGCAGTTGCGACCGCGACGGCAACGGCGTCACGCCGGCGTAGTCGATCAGCCACCGCGCGTCGTCGGTGTTGGTGAGGGTCCACTGGGCCGGCGCGCGGCGCGACGGGCAGAAGTACATGGCGACCGGCGTGGCCGTGAGCTGCGCGGTCGTCGCCAGGCCGTGCACCGCGCCCTCCTCCAGGTACGGCAGGATCTGGAACGCCCAGCCGAGGCCCTGGCGGTCGACCGAGTACGCGCGGCCGCCCTCTTGGTAGTCCTCGATCCGCGGCCAGGGCTCGATGCCGCCGGTCGGGAACACGCCGTGCGTGCCGGCGTGGTTGTGCATCGCCAGCACGATCTGCTTCAGCTGGTTGACGCACTGCACCCGGCGGGCCGCCTCGCGGGCCGCTTGCACCGCCGGCAACAGCAGCGCCACGAGCACGCCGATGATCGCCACGACCACCAGCAGCTCGACCAGGGTGAAGCCGCGCGCGGGCGTACGCATGGGGCGATCGGGCTGGAGGAGGAGGCTGCCGCTAGGTGGATGAGGCCGCACGCTCCTAGAGATGCCGGATCGACGTGTTTTGGGCGCTCGTGGCTCGTGGCTGGTGTTTCGTGGCTCGTGGCGGTGAGAGCGGCTGACGCCCGCCGTTCGCCTACGGTTCGAACGCCAGGTTGTGCCGGCCGTTGCTGAATGCGAGCTCGACCCCGTTTCCCTCGACCTCGCAGCGCTCGTGGCCGCGGAGCTCTTCGGCCAGCTCCTCGGTGACCCACATCTGGTCTAGGTGCAGCGTGTTGGGGATCACGGCCCAGCGCGAGTCGCCGTAGCGCGTGCGTATCTTCTCGAACACGTCGGCGTCGTCGGCGAGGGTGGCGGGGATCTTGCCGCGTTGCATGTCGCCGGTCGTGTAGACGTTGACGAACGTCTTGTGCTCGTCGATCGCGTCACGCAGCCGGCGCGTGATGAAGTCGGCCAGGCCCACGCCGATCGCGTTGCCCTTCGACGCGGCCACCAGCTCGAGGCACGCGATGACGTTCACCTGCGGCTTCTCGACGTCCTCGACGCTCGTGCCGCGGCGGCCGACCACGTTCGGGTCCATGCCGGTGCCGCTGAAGGTCTTGCCGATCTGGTTCACGATGAGCACGTTGACCGCGTCCATCGGCAGCGTGGGGAAGTACTCCCGGTGCTTCTCGAGCAGCCGGGGCTCCTTCTGGAGGATCTCGGCCGCGGGGATCGCGTGCAGCTCGGCGGTGCGGTCGTAGCCGTCTTCGAGGATCGCCAGGCCGGCCCAGACCTTGCCGCTGTCGACCAGCAGCTTGCCCATCTGGAGCAGCATGTCCTTCATCTGCGGGGTGGGCGTGGAGTGGAAGGTCTCGGCGGAGCGGATCTTGCCCATGCCGACGACCATCATCTTCGTCAGGCCGCTCTGCACCGGCCCGGCGAAGCAGGTGTGCAGCTTCACCCGGTTCACGACCAGCACGCCGGCCGACTCGTAGCAGTGCCGGTCCATCCACACGTGGCCGGTGGGGACCTCGCCGACTTTGACGCACTCCATGCTGGAGCGGATCGGCATGCCGGTCGCCTGCTCGGTGCAGCCGAGCGACTCGACCATCTCTCGCTGGCCCTCGGCCGTGGCGCCGTTGTGCGAGCCCATGCTGGGGACCACGAACGGCTCGGCGCCGTGGTCGCGGAGCCAGTCGCCGCACGCTCGGGTGATCTCGACCAGGTTGCTGATCCCCCGCGAGCCGACCGTGACCGCCACGGGCCCCTGCGGCGGCGGGCCGATCGCGTCGAGCCGGCGGCGCACCTCGGCCGTGACGTCGGTGATCGGCGAGGAGACCAGTTTCTGGCGGACCTTGTAGAACTTCATCGCGCGGGCTCGGGGGGCGGCGGCTGGGTGGGGACTTCTCTAGATTAACCGCCAAGACGCCAAGAGCGCCAAGGACGCCCGTGGGGCCAAGCCGGGGCGGGTGGTTTGGCTGGCAGTGGCAGTGCGGGCTACAATGTTTGGCAGCGGAGCCTAGCGACTGTCGGGAGAAGAAGCATGCAAGTCGTCAAAGTCGTCGTCTGGGAAGAAGGCGGATCGTGGGTCGGCTATCTCCAGGACTACCCCGATTACTAAACCCAGGGCGACAGCGTGGAGGACCTCAAGGAGCACCTGAAGGACCTCTACGCCGACCTCTGTGCCGGGTTGATCCCCGGCGCGCGGCGAGTCGAAGACTTGGTCGTGTCGTGAAGCGGGTCGACCTCGTCAAAGCGATCGATGGGTGAACCTGTTGGCGCCAAGGTCGGCAGAGAAACCAGCGAGACGCCGACAGAGCCACCCATCCTACCGACTGTGGTGATTAGTATCACTCAGAACAAGGCGACGCCCGTGCTTCAGGTCCACGTACGCAAGATAGTAGCGTTCGTCCTCTTCGCAGCCTGTCTGACGCAAGCCAAGGCTGGGCAGCTTCGGACCGTCGCCCTCACCGGCGGTGGGCTAGATGCGCCACCGGCACATCGGTTCGCTGATCTCCAGTCGCCCGTGATCAACGATGCGGGAGAGATAGCCTTCTTGGCAAATGACGGACTTTGGGCCTTACGCGGCGGCGAGTTGGCACCTGTCGCTCTCGTGGGGGATCAAGCAGCCGGCCTCGATGCGGGGGTTCGCTTCAGTTCTTTTTCAACGTCTTTCTTTACTAGCAGTATTGTCATCAACGCGTCTGGGCAATTGGTGTTCTCCGCGATCGCCAGGACAGGGTCATTCGGAACGCCCAGCATCGGCGTTTGGACCGCCGACCCCAGCGGAGTCCACCCAATTCTGACGCCGGGCAGACTCCCCCAAGGAGCGCCGGTAGGGGCATCGCGAGCCGAACCCATCAGTACGTTCTCGCTGAACGATGCGGGGGATGTCGCTTTTGTCGCGAACTACGAGGGATCCGACCTCGGTGACTTTGGCGTCGATGGAATCGTTAGGTTTAGTGCTGGTGAAACGATCGCCGGGCCGTCGAGTGGGGACGTCGTGCCATCGATGGCGGACGCCAGCTATGTCCGTTTCTACAACCCACGCCTAAATCACCAAGGGGACTTGGTCTACACCGCAGATATAAACGGGCCTAACGACTCTACACGGCCCGCGATATTTATCGAGCCTCACCTCGGTGACCAACGCGTTCTCGCTCAATTCGGCAGCCCATTAGCTGGCCGTCAAGACGATGCTCGCATCGGAATAGTTGGTCGATCACTTCCGATTCCAACTAACTCTGAGGGCATGGTTGCTTTTCCAACACACCTTCAGGGGGGCGACACAGCTCCCCCCAAAGGCCAGGCTATTGCCCTCGCCGCCAGCGACGCAGTGGAAGTAGTCGTTCAATCAGGGACCGCCGTCCCCGGGCAGCCCGGCCAGACATTTCAGCCCGACGGGACAGGTTTCTTCTTCCGCCCCCTGATGAACGAGAACGGACACGTCGCATTCGCCGGTAGGATCGAGCTCGGCAGTACGCCGGTTCCGGACAATGTGTTCTTCAGCGACGGCGGAGAGTTGCGATCGGTAATCCAAGACTATGCCGACTTGCTCGGGACTAATTACGGTGCTCCGCCTATTCGCGTCCGCAATTTAGCGCTCAACGAGAACGGCTACGTGGCGTTTTCGGGATTGTCTGGGAGGGAAACAATAGTGTCGTTTATTGCGACAGGCTCGCCCGACACGGCAACCGATCTCATCACACGTACCGGCGAAACAATCGAAGTAGCTCCGGGCGACATTAGAACGGTCGACACCATTTGGTTTCTCGGCAATAGCGGCAATTCGAGTGGTGAATCCTCGGCATTTAACAGTGACGGGGAGGTCGTCTTTATGGCGGACTTCGCCGATGGCTCGCGTGGGCTAATGCTTTATTCCCCTATGCCGAAATCGGGAGACTACAATCGTGATGAGGTAGTCGACGCGTCGGACTACTGGGCATGGCAGACTGCGTTCGGTACGTCGGGAGACAGAGTCCTGGCCGATGGCAACGCCGATGGGATTGTCGACGCGGCCGACTACACGATTTGGAGAGACGCACTGGGAAGCGGATCGCTCTATCCTGTACCAGAGCCGGCCGGCGCAGCAGCGGCCCTCGTTTTGATCGGCACAGCGGCGGTGCTCAATCGAGGCGTCTGCCCGCCACGCAGCTCACCTCGGCGACTTCCGGTCGCCCGAAACCGGCAGCGGCGTCGCTCACCTCGGCAGGTTTCTCGACCGCGAAGTCCGCGTAACCTCGATTGCGCATAGCAGTCTCCGGCGCCGACGGATAGCAAGCCGCAAGTCCGCCCCTCACTCGCCGCCCTCGGCGGTCGCCGTGATCGCCTCCTCGGCGGTCCCCATCCCGTGGCGCGAGGCGAAGCTCCACACGCCCGAGCCGACTCTCACCACCGCGCGGCCCGCTTCGTAGCCCGTTAGCTCGGCGCCGGGGGTCTCGCCGAGGGGGGCGCCGTCGAGGGTGACCGACTCGGCCGAGTCGGCCGGCACGTGCACGGTCGCGGTCGTGTTCGCGGGGACCTCGGCGGTCAGCTCGAAGCGGTCGCCGTCGACGCGCCACTCGCTGCGGATCGGGCCGCGGATCGACTCGTACCGCGCGCGGACCCAGTCGATCGGCTCGTGGTCGCCGTTGCTGCCGGGCGTGGGGGGCATCGGCCTGATCGTGACGCGGCCGTAGCCGACGCCGTCCGCGCGGATGCCGGCCAGGTCGGCGAAGACCCACTCGGCGACCGCGCCGAACGCGTAGTGCGCGAACGAGTTCATCGCCGCGTTGTGGCGCCCGAAGCCGTCGTCGCGCGTGTAGCTGTCCCACCGCTCCCAGATGGTGGTCGCGCCTTGGTCGATCTCGTAGCCCCACGACGGGAACTCGTGGCTCTGCAGGAGGAACACGGCCAGGTCGTTCTGCCCGGTCGCGGTCAGCGTGGGCAGCAGCGGGCGCGTGCCGAGGAAGCCGGTCGCCATCCGCGCGCCGTTGGCCTTGATCCGCGCGGCCAGGTCCGCGCCGGCGCGCTCGCGGAGCTCGTCCGGAACGAGGTCGGCTTGCAACGCGAGCGCGTAGGCGGTCTGCATGGTGAGCTTGAGAGCGCCGTCGTCGTCGAAGTACTTGTCGGCGAACGCCCGCTTGAGCCGGTCGAGGTACGCGCGGTAGCGGTCGGCGGCGGCGTCGCGGCCGGTGGCTTCGGCCATCTCGATCATCTTCTGTGCGCTGATCGCCTTGTAGACCGTGTCGATGTACTCCAGCGGCGGCTGGTCCTCTTGGGCGAGCCAGTCGCCCCACGAGTTGCCGTGGGCGATCCCGAGGCCGTCCTTGGTGGTGCGCTGGTGGAACTCCATGAACCGCACCATGCCGGGCCAGCAGTGGTCGATGACGCGCGTGTCGCCGTACGCCTGCCAGATTGTCCACGGGCAGATCACGCCCGCGTCGGCCCAGGCCGTGCCGAAGCTCCACTCGTGCTGGAACGGGTAGGGCGCGTAGCCGGGGAACTGGCCGCCGGGGCGTTGCGACTCCATCAGCTCGCGGAGCCACTTCGTGTAGAACGCGCCGATGTCGGCGTTGTACGCGGCCGCGGCCACGTAGGCTTGGGCGTCGCCGGTCCAGCCGAGGCGCTCGTCGCGTTGCGGGCAGTCGGTCGGCAGGTCGAGGAAGTTGGCCCGCTGTGTCCAGCGGATGTTCTCGATTAGGCGGTTGACCATCGGGTCGGAGCACTCCAGCTCGCTCACCAGCGGCGTGTCGCTGTGCAGCGCGAGGCCGGTCACGGTTTCCTTGGTCGGCTCGCCGGGGAAGTTCGAAAGCTCCACGTACTGGAAGCCGTGGAACGTGAACCGCGGCTGGTAGGTCTCGCCGTCGGGGTCGCCCCGCAGCGTGTAGAAGTCGGTCGCGCGGGCGGTGCGGAGGTTCTCGGTCATCAGGCGGCCGTCGGGGTGGAGCATCTCGCCGTAGCGGATCTTCACACGCTGCCCGACCGGCCCCTTCACCTTCAAGCGGATCACGCCGGCGAAGTTCTGGCCGAGGTCGAACAGGTAGGTCCCCTCGCCCTGTCGGGTGACGCTCTGCGTGGGCAGCTCCTGGGTGACGACGACCTTCTCGCCCGGGAAGGCCTCCAGCCGCGGCCGCTGGAAGCCGAGGTCGATCGGGCGGGAGTGCTTCTGCGGGGCTTGGCCGGGCTGCTCGGGGTCGCGGTACTCGACGAACTGCGCGGTCACGCGCGGCTGGTCCTTGGCGAGCACGGCCGGGTCCCAGCGGCTGTCGTCGTAGCCCGGGCTGGCCCAGCCGTCGAGTTCGCGCCGGGCGTCGTAGGCCTCGCCCATCAGGAGGTCGGCCTCGCGGATCGGCCCCTCGCCGGTCACTTTCCACGACGCATCGGTCGAGATCGTGTCGCGCGAGCCGTCGTCGTACTCGATCTCGAGCTGCGCCAACACGGCGGGCGTCTTGCCGTACGTGTAGCGGCCGATCGACTCGGTCCCGATGCCGACCAGCAAGCCGAAGCCCACGTAGCCGCTGTACCAGCCGTCGGCGACCCACGCGCCGAGGGCGTTGTCGCCCTGCTGGACCAGGCCGGTCACGTCGTACGTCTGGTAGTACGCGCGGCGGTCGTAGTCGGTCCAGCCGGGGGCGAAGTAGCGGTCGCCGATGCGCTGGCCGTTGAGGTGCAGCTCGTACACGCCCAGCGCGGTCGCGTACACGGTGGCGCGGCGGACCTTCTTGGCGGCCTCGAAGTCTTTTCGATACTGCCGCGCGGCGGGCAAGTAGAGGGACTCGCTGTCTTTGTGCACGGGGCTGTCGTCGGCGAACGACACGTACTCGGCCGACCAATCGGACCCCTCGAGCAGCCCCATCGTCCACAGGGCGATCTCGCTCCAGTCGGACGGCACGCCCTGGGCGTCCCAGCACCGCACGCGCCAGTAGCAGCGGTCGCGCGAAGCGAGCGGCTTGCCCGCGTACTCGACGAACGTGGTGCGGTCGCTCTCGATGCGGCCCGAGTCCCACCGGTCGGGCCGCCCGTCGGCGAGCGCTTCGATGCCCGACGCGACCTGGATCTGGTACGCGGTCTGGCGCTGGTTGCGCTTGTCGCTCGTGACGATCCAGCTAAGCCGCGGGCGGGTTTCGTCGATGCCCAGCGGGTCGCGGAGGTACTCGCAGCGGAGCCGCTGGACGCCGAGGCCTTCGGCAGAGCTGGCCGGGGTCGCGGCCGAGCAGGCCGCCAGCACGCAGGTCAACAACAGCAAGAGTCGGTGCATCACGGTCTCAGATCGGAGGAGTCAGCGAGAAGGGGATAGAGGAAGCCTAACTCAACCTCGAGCGGCCATCGACTCAAGGGGCGAAAGCAGCAGAATCGGCGGCCAGCGAAGCTGCGCACGAACACAGAAGGTCCGCCGCGTGCGTCAATCGGCGGGCTCAGAGCCCCACCAGGTTGGGTTCGGGCGCCAGTCTTCTTCGAGCATCGCGGCGGCCTGTTGTTCGTCGCGCTGCATGCCGGTGGTGCGGAGCAGCTCGAGGTCTTTCGCGGCGGCGGCGGCGTCGTAGTTCGGATTCTTGCCGGGCAACACGGCGTGGGTCTCCGCGAGCCAATCGTCTAGCAAGCGGGCGAGGCCCGCCAGCCGCTCGGGCTCGCTCTGGGCCAGGTCGGTTTGTTCGCCCGGGTCGGCGGCCAGGTGGTAGAGCTCTTGGCGGCCGTCCTCGTGGTAGCGGATGAGCTTCCAGCCCCCATCGCGGACGACGCTGCTTGGCTCGCCCCCTTGGTTGCCGTAGTGCGGGTAGTGCCAGAAGAGCGGCCGGGCGGGGAGTTCGCCGCCGCGCATCGCGGGGACGAGGCTCAGGCCGTCCGTGTGCTGTTCGGGTCGGGGTGGGAGGCCGCAGAGGTCGAGCACGGTGGGGTAGAAGTCGCAGGTGATGGCCGGCGCGTCGACGGTCGTGCCGCCGGGGATTCGGCTCGGGAATCGGATCGCCAGCGGCGTGCGGAAGCCCCCCTCCCACTGCCAGCCCTTGCCGCCGCGCAGCGGCAGGTTGCTCGTGGCGCGGCCGTCGCCGGCGACGACGCCGCCGTTGTCCGACGCGAACACGACGATCGTGTTCTCGGAGAGATGGTTTTCTTCGAGTGCGGCGAGCACGCGGCCGACGGCGTCGTCCATCGCTTCGACCATGCCCGCGTAGACCGGGTGGTCCTGCACGATCCGCATCGGCATGCGGCGGTCGAAGTGGAACCGGTGGCTTGGGCGCGGGCCGGCGAGCGCCTCGCGGCGGTTGGCGTCCCAACGCGCGCGGGTGGTCTGCAGCGGGCCGTGGACCGAGTAAAAAGACAACACGGCGAGGAAGGGCCCGCCGGCCGCGTCGCGGATGAAGCCGGCGGTCTCCTCCGCCAGGCGGGCGGGGAGGTGCTCGCCGGCCGGGCCGTCGGCGAGCTTCGGGTTCTTGTAGGGGGCGAAGTAGCCGCCGGGCGGCGAGCCCTTGTGGTGGCCCCCTTTGTTTATCTGGAAGCCGTGGTCGGTCGGCAGCGAGCCCTCGCCCCCCAGGTGCCACTTGCCGGCGAAGAACGTGCGGTAGCCGGCGTCGCGCAGGGCCTCGGCGAGGGTCACGTCGGCCGCGGGCAGCTCGCGACGGTAGTCCGCCGAGATGCAGACCGTGTTGCGGCGGTGCGAGTCGCCGGCCGGCGCGCCGATCCAGTTGGTGATCCCGTGCCGAGCGGGCGTCTTGCCGGTCATCAGGCTGGCGCGGGTCGGGCTGCAGACCTGGCAACTGGCGTAGCCGTTCTCGAAGCGGGCGCCCTCGGAGAAGACGCGGTCGATGTGCGGCGTTTGGTAGAACGTGCTGCCGGTGGCCGACAGGTCGCGCCAGCCGAGGTCGTCGGCTAGCAGGATCACGACGCTGGGTCGCTCGGCTCGCGCCGACGCGGCGGCGAGCAGGCCGAAGACCAAAGCTACGCGGAGAGCCATTGCGATTTCCACGACAGGCGGAGAGAAAAGGGGCGGCTCGCTAGGTTAGCCGGCGCGAACGCCGCGCGAAACAGCCCCGCGTTTCCGAGCGCCTCGCCCCCCGCCCGCTGCAATGCACCCGGCCCGATTGCCGCCCGAGGAGCTGCTCGCCGAGTGCGACGAGCGGCGGCTGCGCCGCAGCGGGCCGGGTGGCCAGCACCGGAACAAGGTCGAGACGGCCGTCGCCCTCGCGCACCGGCCGAGCGGCGTGGCCGCCGAGGCGAGCGAGCGGCGGAGCCAGCAACAGAACCGCCTGGTCGCCACGCACCGATTGCGGGTCCGCCTGGCGCTGGAGGTCCGCACGCCGGCCTCCGGCGAACCGACCGACCTGTGGTCGAGCCGCACGAGCGGCGGCCGCGTGTCGGTGAACCCCGCGCACGACGATTTTCCGGCGCTGTTGGCCGAAGCGCTCGACCGCCTGGCCGCCGACGGATGGGACGAGGCCATCTCGGCCGACACGCTCGGCGTATCGCGGAGCCAGCTAGTTAAGCTCTTGCGGCTCGAGCCGGCCGCCCTAGAACTCCTCAACGAGCACCGAACGGAACGTGGGCTCGCACGGCTGAAGTAGCGGCAGTTGTGTTCCCTCCGAGGGCTGACGCCCTCGGCTCCGGCTCCCTCTGAAAAGGTCGTACACTCCGGCCTCCGGCCTCAAGCCTCAAGCCTCAAGCCTCTCGTGAAAGCTTGCTTCTTCGATGTGGATGGCACGCTGGTCCTCACCGACCACGCAGGGCGGTACGCGTTCGCCGAGACCTTCGCCGAGGACTTCGGCGTGGCGGAGATCTCCGGCGAGGTGCCTTTCTCCGGCTGCAGCGACCGCGGGATCGCGGCGGGGCTTTTCGCTGCGCACGGGATCGAGGACACGCGCGACAACTGGGAGCGCTTCCGGCAGGGCTACGTGCGGCGGATCGAGCGGCACGTGCGCTCGCGGCAGGGGCGCGTGCTGCCCGGCGTGGCGGAGCTGGTCGACCGGCTCGAGCAACTGGGCGACGTCCACCTCGGCCTGCTCACGGGCAACGTGGCGGCGGCCGCCGAGGCGAAGCTCCGCCACTACGGGCTGTGGGACCGCTTCGGCTTCGGCGGCTTCGGCGACGAGCACCCCGACCGGAACGACGTCGCCGCGGCCGCGGCCGACGCGGCCCGCCGCCGCCACGGGCGGCTCGCACGCGACGAGCGGCTGGTCGTCATCGGCGACACACCGAACGACATCCGCTGCGCGCGATCGATCGGCGCGATCGCCATCGCGGTGGCGACCGGCGAGCCGACTTACGAGGAGCTCGCGCTGCACGAGCCCGACGTGCTCGTGGAAACGCTCGAGGACGCGGACCGGATCGTCGCTTTGCTCGCCGACTAGTGCGGTTCCCGCGGTCTGAGCCGAAGGCGCTAGCTTCGGGCTGTAGCGCCCGTTGAGCCGAAAACTCTAGCCTCGGGCGGTCGCGGGGCGGCGGCCGGCGCTTCGTTTGCCCGACGCTAGCGAGTGCGGCTCAAGCGCACGCGGCGTGCAGTTCGGCGAGCGTGGCGGCGTCGGACTCGACGGCGAGCCGCTCCCGCAACAGCCGCCGCGCGGCCGGCGTGGCGATCCGGCCAAGTGCCCACGCGCACGCCGAGCGGACGAGCGGCTCGGTATCGCGCAGCCCCATGCCCAGCGGCCGCTCTGCGTGTGGCGCCCCGGTCGCGCCGAGCACGAACGCCGCGTTGCGGAGCAGTCCCCGACGCTTCGCGCGCCATAGCGGCGTGTGCCGGAACCGTGCGCGGAAGGCGGCGTCGTCCAGCTCGAACAGCGGCGCCAGGTCGACCGGGTCCATCCCCGCGCGCGGCTCGAGCCCGGCCTCGCCGGAGCGCTTCGCGTGGCGGTTCCACGGGCAGACCTCTTGGCACACGTCGCAGCCGAAGAGCCATTGGCCGACGCCGTCGCGCAGCTCGGTGGGCGGCAGGGCGCGGGCCTCGATCGTCAGGTAGCTGATGCAGCGCGACGCGTCGAGCACGCCCGGCGCGGGGAACGCGTCGGTCGGGCACGCGTCGAGGCACGCGGTGCACGTGCCGCAGTGGTCGGTCGCGTGCGGCGTGTCGATGGCCAGCTGCGCATCGGTAACCAACGCGGCGAGGAAGAAGTAGCTGCCGCGCGACTTGGAGAGCAGCAGCGTGTTCTTGCCGATCCAGCCCAACCCGGCCATCACGGCGAAATCTCGCTCCATCAGCGGCGCAGTGTCGACCACGCCCCGCGCGGTCGCGCCGGGGCGCCACTCGCGCAAGGAATCGGCCAAGCGGTGCAGGCGGGGGCGGATCAGGTCGTGGTAGTCGGCGTCGCCCCACGCGTAGCGGGCGACTCGCCCGTGGCCCGGCGGGGCGGGTCGCGGCGGGTCGGTCTGGTAGTCGAGCGCGAGCATGAGCACGCTCCGCGCCCCTTCCAGCACGTGCCGCGGGTGCTCGTAGGCCTCGCGGCGGTCGGCCAAGTAGCTCATCTCGCCCGCGTAGCCGGCCGAGAGCCACTCGTCGAGCCGCGCCGCGCCGGGCGGGGTAACCGCCGGCGCCACGCCGACAGCGGTGAAGCCCAGCTCGGCGGCCAGGCGGCGGAGTCGGTCGGTGAGCTCGGCGTCGGTCACGGTCGGCGAGGGGGTATTTCGGCGGATAACCGTCACGACCGCTAGAACCCGCGGCCGGCGGCAAACCGTTTGGCGACCGCCGGGGTCGCGATTAGCGTGAAGTGAGCTTGCCCACAGCTTCCCCGGCTCCTCAGCTCAAGAGAACACCCCTATGCGTACCCTCCTGCTCGTGGCGGTCGCCACGCTCGGCGCCGCCGGCTCGGCCGACGCCTACTGGTGGACCGGCGCCGGCATCGGCATCGGCGACCTGTACCGCTCGCTCGATTACCCGACCGAGCGCCGCGTGCCGTACTTCGCCGCGCACCCGCCGGTCTACTACAGCGTGCCCGTGCCGCGGACCTACGGCTACAGCCCCTTCGCTTACACGCCCGACACCCGCACGCCGGACGTCGAGGGGGCTCCGTGCGGTCCGGTCGAGATCATCAACCCGTACGTGCCCAGCTCGACGGCCCCCGCCGCGGAGCCCGCGCCGGAGTCCGAGGCGAAGGTCCGCAACCGCGCGGTCTCGGCCGGCGAGTCGCTCTCGACCGGTGAAGCGGCCGCGGCGGGTGAGGAGCAGGTGCTGCCGTCGGGCGTGCGGGTTCGGTCGGTCGGCCCGAAGACGATCGTGAACCCCTACGCGACCCTCGGCCGCACGGCGACGTGATCCAGGGCGGCCTCGGCTTGGCTTCGCCAAGACCTCGCCGCGCGCTTCCGGTTCGGCTGCGATCCGGTTCAAGCTCGGCGGACTTCCGCCGCGACTGAAGACAGGCCACGCGGGCCAAAGCGTTTGCCTCGAGCGGCGCCGCCGACCGGAAGGGTCGGCGGCGCCGCTTTTGTTGCGCGGCCGTGCTCGTGAGGGGACTGGTTGCGAAGGGGCGCGCCGCCGCGGTAGCCTTCAATCCGACTGGCCCGCTTCGCAGCCCGAACCCCCGGAGACGCCGATGGCGCGCGAGACGCTGTTCACGAAAATCGCCGCGCGCGAGATCCCGGCCGACATCCTTTACGAAGACGACCGGTGCCTCGCGGTGCGCGACATCGCGCCCCAGGCGCCGACGCACTTGCTGGTCGTGCCGAAGGAGCCGATCGAGTCGATCGACGCGCTGGAGGATGGCGACCCGGCGCTGGCGGGCCACTTGCTGCTGGTATGCAAGCGCGTCGCGGCCGAGCAAGGCCTCACCGGTGGCTACCGGGTGGTCATCAACTGTGGGGACGATGGCGGCCAATCGGTCGACCACCTCCACCTGCACGTGCTGGGGGGCCGGCCGATGACGTGGCCGCCGGGCTGAGGGCCGTCCTCAGAAGTCGCTCGGGTCGACTTCGAGGCGGTCGCCGAAGGTGACCGGGTCGTCGACCACCGCGGCGACCTGGTCGAGGTAGGCGTCGCGGGTGAGCTCGACCGCGCCGAGGCTGCCCGTGTGGGGCGTGTGCTGCTGGATGTCGAGCAGGCGGTAGCCGCGGCGGTTGAGGTGCGCCACGAGCCACGCCAGCGCGACCTTCGACGCGTCGCGTTGGTAGCGGAACATCGACTCGGCCGCGAACAGCGCGCCGACGGCCACGCCGTAGAGCCCACCGGCCAGCTCGCGCTGCCCTTGCGGGCAGGCCCAGACCTCGATGCTGTGTGCGTAGCCCGCGCGGTGCATGCGTTGGTAAGCGCCGCGCATCGACGGCGTGAGCCAGGTGCCTTCCTCGCGCCCCGGCCCGGTTGCGCAGCCCCGCAGCACGCCGGCGAAGTCCTCGTTGGCGGTCACGGCGAACTTCCCGCCGCGGAGGGTGCGCCGCAGGCGCCGCGACAATCGCAGGCCGCCCAGCGGGATCACGGCGCGTGGGTCGGGCGACCACCACAAGAGCGGCTCGTCGTCGGAGAGCGGCCAGGGGAAGATCCCGTGGCGGTAGGCGTCGATCAGCCAGTCGGTGTCCAGCCTGCCCCCGACGGCGACCAGGCCCTCGCGGTCGGCGTTGCGGGGTTCCGGGAACCGAGACTCCGGTCGGACACTCTGGCGAGAGCGGCTCATGCCTTGAGCATATCGCGATCCGGCTGCTTGGGTACGCCCGTGGCGCCGCGGTTGCTACGCTCCCCGCCAGCGGAAACCCGCCACCCCCTAGCGGGCCCCGCCGGACAAGCTTCGGCCGCTGGCGTTTGGGGCTTGGGTCCCGGACCGGGTATACTCTTGTGAAACCGACGCCGATGTACGACGCGACCCATTCGATGCTCGAGCTCCCACACGATCGCCGCGGCCTGATTTTCGACTGCGACGGCACGCTGGTCGACTCGATGCCGCTGCACGTGCGGCTGTGGAACGAGTGCCTGGCGGAGTACTGCGTGGAGCTGTCCGAGGATTTCATCAACACCCACGCCGGCAAGCCGACCGACGTGATCGTGCAGATCATCAACGCGCAGCGGGGGCTGGAGATCGATCCGATCGCTTTCGAGCGGGAGAAGGAGTCGCGCTACCGCGAGCTGATCCACGAGGTCGGGCCGATCGAGCCGGTGGTCGCCGCGGCCGACCACTTCCGCTGGCACTTCCCGATGGCGGTGGTCTCCGGCGGGGTGCGAGCCAACGTCGAGGCGTCGCTCCGGTCGATCGACGCGATTGACTGGTTTCAGACCATCCTGACCGCCGACGATCCAATCCCGCCCAAGCCGGCGCCCGACCTGTTCCTGACCGCGGCGGAGCGGCTCGGCGTGCCGCCTGAAAACTGCCACGTGTTCGAAGACGCCGACGCGGGCTTGGAAGCGGCTCGGGCGGCGGGCATGACCGTGACCGACGTGCGCGACCTGCTCGTCGCGCGGTGAGTCCGGTGAGTCGCTGGGTCTCCGCCGTGTGCCAGCGGCTTGCGCCAGCGGCCTATCACTCGAATTCGATCGACACGATCTCGAAGCGGTTCGTGCCGGCGGGGACCTCGACCTCGGCGGTCTGGCCGACCTTCTTGCCGACCAGGCCCTGCGCCAGCGGGCTGGTGATGTTGATCTTGCCGTTGTCGAAGTCCTCTTCGCCCGCGCCGACGAGGGTGAACTCTTCGGTGTCGCCGAAGTCGAGGTCTTTGACGGTCACCGTGCAGCCGAAGACGACCTCGTCCTTGGGGAGCTTCGACGTGTCGATGATCTCGGCGCGGCTGAGCTTGTCTTTGAGCAAGTTGATCTTGGCCTGCAGCATGCCCTGCGACTCGCGTGCGCCGTGGTACTCGGCGTTCTCCTTGAGGTCGCCCTCGGCGCGCGCCTCGGCGAGCCGCTTGGTGATTTCCGGCATCTTTTCGTTCTCGAGCTCGTCGAGCTCTGCCCGCAGCTTGTCGTAACCGACGCGGGTCATCGGGAGGATGTCGGACATGGGAAGGCGGGGAGGCTTGAGACGTGCGGCTTGACGCCCCGAGGGGTTGGCGTCCGGTCGGATTGCCGGGACGGTCCGCTGCGTGGGGATAAACGAAAACGAGCAGGGCCTGCGGGGCCCTGCTCTTCTGCCTCAGTTTGTCACTGAGCCCGCACCGTGTAAAGGCCGCCGACCACCGGGCTGGCTGGCCCCCGTCCAAGGCTCAGGCCCCACCCCTCGAGCCTCACGCCCTATTCCGGCAGGTACAGCAGCACGCCGCAGGACCTGCAGAAGATCGGTTTGTTGGCGCGGAGGTCGCTCTGCATCTGCAGCGTGACCGATTGGCCGCAGCCCTGGCAGACGCCGTCCTCGTACGGGGCCAGCCCGTCGGGGCCTTTGGCCGACACGACGCGTTGGTAGTCGGCCTTGAAGTCGGTGGGCAGCTTCTTCTCCGCCTGGGCGAGGTCCGCCTCGAGCCGCGCGACCTCGGCGCGGAGGGTCTCGCCCGTCGCGGCGACGTGGTCCGATACCTTCTTGAGTTCGGCTCGGCCGCCGGCGAGCCGCTGCTCGGCGCGGCCCGCCTCGGCGGAGTGCTCGTCGATCCGGCCGAGCAGGTCGAGGGTCTCGTCCTCCAAGACGCTAGCGGCCATCTTGCCCGCGGCGATCTGCTCCTGGAGGGTCTGGTACTCCTTGTTGCTGGCGGCCGCGTTGAGTTGGGCCTCCCAGCCGCTGATGCGGTCTTCCTGGGCTTTGACGTCGAGCTGCTTGGCGTCGGCCGCCTTGCGGGTCTGCTGCACCAGGTGGCGCGCGGCGGCGAGGTCGGCCTCTAGCTGCGCCACGTTCGCCTTGTGGGCCGCGACCTGCTTCGGCCCGCGGTCCAGCCGCCCGCGTAGCTCCGCCAGCTGGCTGTGCAGCCGGTGCAGTTCGCGGAGGGCTTCGGCGGAGACGGTCGACATTCTTGCGGCGGGCGGTGCGGGGGCGGGCTCCCCTGCGTTATGTGGCCATGGCCCGCCGAGGACAAGCCCCGCCCCGCCGTCGATGTCGGAAAACGAAACGGCCGGCGACGCGTCGCGCGTCGCCGGCCGTTGGGGGATCACACAGCCGACGGCCTCAAGCGGCGTGTCGCAGCGCGAGGGGCTCGTCGCTCATCAGCTCGGCGTCGGCGTCGGCCGCCTCGTCGGCCTCGGGCACGAACGGCGAGAGCATGCCGCTGCGGACCGGGTTCTGCAGCTTGGCCACGGCCTTGGCCTCGATCTGGCGGACCCGCTCGCGCGTGACCTTGAAGATCCGGCCGACCTCTTCCAGCGTGTAGCTGTACCCGTCCGCCAGGCCGTAACGCAGGCGGATGATCTCGCGCTCGCGGAACGTGAGGGTCTTGAGCAACTCCTCGATCCGCTCGCGGAGCAGGCCGTTGTTGGCGAGCTTCGACGGGTTGTCGGTGCCGTGGTCCTCGACGAAGTCGCCGAAAGAGCAATCGTCGCCGTCGCCGACCGGGCGGTCCAGGCTGACCGGGTGGCGGCCGATCTCGAGCACCCGCTCGGTCTCCTCCAGCGGCACGTCGGCCGCCAGCGAGATCTCTTCGTAAGTCGGCTCGCGGCCGAAGTCCTGCTGCAGCCGCTTGGCCGTGTTGCGCAGCTTGGTGAGCACGTCGATCATGTGGACCGGGATCCGGATCGTCCGCGCCTGATCGGCGATCGCCCGGGTGATCGCTTGGCGGATCCACCACGTGGCGTAGGTGCTGAACTTGAAGCCGCGGCGGTACTCGTACTTGTCCACCGCGCGCATCAGGCCCGTGTTGCCTTCCTGGATCAGGTCGAGGAACGACAGGCCGCGGTTGCGGTACTTCTTGGCGATCGACACCACGAGCCGCAGGTTGCCGCTGGAGAGCTCGCGCTTCGCGTTCTCGAACTCGCGGTACTGCCGCGCGACCATGTCGGCCCGCCGGCGGAGGCTCGAGGGGCTCTCGACCACCCGCTTGGTGAGCTGCAACAGCTCGGCGCGGACCGAGTGCAGCTTGTCCTCCGGCGCGCCGGCGGCCTTCAACTCGGCCAGCTGCCCGCGGACCTCGTCGATGCGGTCGGCGTAGTCGCGTAGCTCCTTGATCAGCGGGCTGACCCGCTTCGTGCGGAGGCTCAGCTCCTCGACCAGCGTGAGCATCTTCTCACGGCGCCGCAGGTAGCGCGTGCGGGCTTCGCGCTTGGCGGCCGCGTCGGTCACACGGCGGTCGACCAGCAGCGCGTAGTCGGCCCGCTGCTGCTCCATCAGCCCACGCAGCGTGCGCAGGTTGTGCGGCATCCGCGCGGAGACCTGCTCCTTGGTGAGCCGCTCGGTGAGCGAGACCTTGATGGTGCGGTCGAACGGCAGCTCGCCCGCTTGGACCCGCTCGAGGGTCTTGACCGTGGCCTCGAGCGCGTAGAACGAACGGAGCAGGTTGCGGCGGAAACGCTTGCGGGTCAGCTCGATCTTCTTCGCGAGGTTGATCTCTTCCTCCCGCGTGAGCAGCGGGATCTCGGCCATCTGCGAAAGGTACATGCGGATCGGGTCGCTCGACGGGGTCGGCAGTCCGTCGCGCATCAGCAGCGAGCGGTCCATGTCGGCCGCCTGCGGCTCGATGAACCGCGGCTTCTTGCCGGGCGCTTCGGCGAGCTCGACGCCGAGCCCCTCAACCGCCGACAGCAACGCGTTGATGCGGTCGGTGCCGTAGGTCTCGTCGGGCAGGTAGTGGTAGACGTCGTCGTAGGTGAGCGCCCGCTTCTGACGCGCGAGGGCGACGATCCGCCGCAGCTCGTCGTCGACGCCGCCGGGGATGCCGGCCGGGGGGCCGGCGGGGACCTCCATCCGCGAGGGGCGGCCGTCGCAGGGCGCCTCGCCGTAGGCAGGCGACTCGGGGCGGGCCGGTTCGACTTCGCCGAGCTCGATCGGCTCGAGCGCGTCGGGATCGAACAGCGTGAGCGCCGGCGCGGCGGCGGCTCCGGGGTCCAGCGAGGGGGTCGGGTCGGCTTGGGCGGGCGTGAAAGCGGAGGGCATGGGTCAACTCCTTGCGCGCTTCCTGCGCGGCGGGCGAGGTGACGTGGGTGGCCAGACGCCCCCGGGTCGCTGCACGCTTTGCGGGGAGCGTGCGGGACGAAGGTGCGTATGGCCTCGCCGGCGAAACCCCCTATCCATCCGTGGACGGGGACCCGGTCTCGCGGCGTCTTCGCGACTCGAACAGGGCGGCGACCGCCGCGTCCGCGTCGTGATCGGGGAGCGCTCCTTGGCGGAGCGCGGATATCTGTCGCCCGCGGTCCGCGCCCTCTTGGCGGCGGACGCGGGCCCTCAGCAAGTCGGCGATCCGTTGGTTGGGGTCGCTCTGGGCGTGGGCGGCGGCCCGCTCGTCAAGCTCCACCAGGAGTGTTTTGCGGGCCTGGTCGTCGGTCGAGAGCATCAGCCGCTGGAAGGTCGCCTCGCCGGACTCGGCCAGCTCGCGTAGCGAGGCAAACAAGTCGCGGGCCGCCTCGGCGGCGAAGTCGATCTCGTCCAGGTGCGACGCCAACTGCTGGGCGGCCGAGTCGCCGCTGAGCATCAGCTCCAGCGCCTCGCGGTCCCACACCGGCAGGTCGGCGGCCCGCACGCGGCGGGGCTTGGGCGGGGCGTCCTCGGGGGCGGGGGCCACGGGCTTGTTGGAAGCGGCCCGGCGGAGGTCCCCGAGCCGGCCGCGGAGCCCTTCCTCGGGCAGGTGGAAGTGGCGGGCCAGCCGCCCCAGCACGCCTTGCTCGCGGAGGAACAACGCAGACTCCGACTCGCCCAGCACCGGGCGGGTCCGCGCGAGCGTGGCGAGCACCTGCTCGACGGCGCGTGTGGCGGCGTGCGTGTTGTCGGCCGAGAGGACCATTCCGTTGGTCACGCTCTGCAGCTTGTGTTCGAGTGCGTCGGGCGCCGCAACGACGAGCGCCCGGAATTTGTCGCCTCCATGCGACGCTACAAAATCACACGGATCGAGCCCGCCGGGCAAGGTCAGAATCCGAAGATCGATGGGGCTGGCGATAAATAATTCGAGCAGCTCGCTAGCACGCCGGCGGCCGGCCTCGTCGCCGTCGAGGACCAGCACCACGCGGTCGGTGAAACGGCGGATGAGCCTCAGGTGGCCCTCGCCCATCGCGGTGCCGCACGCGGCGACAACGTTCCGCACGCCCGCCTGGTGGCAGGCGATCACGTCGGTGTAGCCCTCGACGACGATCACCTCGCCGCGCTGGGCGACCTCGTCGCGCGCCAGGTCGAGCGCGTAGAGCTGGTGGCTCTTGGAGTAGATGGGGGTCTCGGCCGAGTTGACGTACTTGGCCGGCGTGTAGTCGGGGCGGCGCTCGGCCTCGGCGATCTCCGGGAGCACGCGTCCGCCGATCGCCACGGGGCGCGAGCGCACGTCGCGGATCGGGAAGAGCACGCGTCCGCGGAACTGGTCGTACCACCCCTCGCCGGAGTTGCGTGCGGCGATCAGGTTCACACGCTCCAGCACGGCGGGCGAATAACCCGCGCGGGGCGCTTGCTTCAGCAACCAGTCCCAGCCGCGCGGGGCGAAGCCCAAGCGGAACCGCGCGATCGAATCGCCCGACACGCCCCGCTCGCGCAGGTACCGGCGCGCCGGCTCGGCCGCTTCGGCGTTGAGCAGGCACTGGTGGTAGCGCTCCTCGGCCCAGGCCATCGCGGCCAGCAGCGTGCGCTTGTCGCCGGGCGAGCCGGGCTCCGCCCGCTGGGCGCCTTGCGCGGGCCGCAGCTCGATGCCCGCGCGCTCGGCGAGCTGCTCCAGCGCCTCGCGGAAGTCGAGGTTCTCGATCTGCATCAAGAACGAGAAGACATCGCCGCCCAGGTCACAGACCCAGCACTTGTACGACTGCCGGTCGGGGTTGACCTGCAAGCTCGGGCGCGCGTCGTCGTGCCACGGGCAGAGGCCCACGTAGTTGCGGCCTTGCCGGCGGAGCTGGAGGTAGCCGCCCACCAGGTCGACGATGTCGGTCGCTTGACGGACCTGCTCCTTGGCGTCGTCGTAGGGGGCGTTCATCGGGCGGGAGCGATCCTTCGCGGAAGGGGGGGCGCGCTACTGCGACTGGGCGTAGGGGTGGCGGCCGACGCGCACCGTGAGTTCCTTGTCGACCGGCTCGCCGTTCTCGAGCCGCCGGACCACGACGCGCGCCTCGGAGCCCACCGCGGTCGAGCCGATCTCGCGGCTCAGCAGCGTCGGGTCGACGGCTTTGTGGTCGTTCCAGCGGAGGATCACGTCGCCGTTGCGGAGGCCGGCCTCCGCGGCGGGCGTGCGGGCCGAGCGGCGCGTGACCATCACGCCCTCGCCGCGCTCTAGCTGCAATCGGCGGCGCTCGGCGGCGCTGGGCTCGGCGGGCAGCATGCCGAGGTAGCCCCGTTCGATGTAGCCCTTCTCGCGGAGCTGCTCGTACTTCTCCTTCGCCAGGTTGCTGGGGATCGAGAAGCTCACGCCGCGGAAGAACTCGCCGACGATCATCGTGTTCACGCCGACGACCTTGCCCTCCATGTTGACCATCGGCCCGCCCGAGTTGCCCGGGTTCACCGCCGCGTCGGACTGGAAGAACTCTTGGTACGGGTAGCGAGTGAGCCCGCTGCCGCTGCGGCGCGAGGTGCTGCTGACGATGCCGAACGAGATCGTGTTCTCCAGGCCGAACGGGCTGCCCACCGCCCACACGAGGTCGCCCATCTGCAAGTCGTCCGAATCGGCCCATTCGAGCGTCGGGAGGTCGCCGCCGTCGATCTTCAGCACGGCCAGGTCGGTCGGTGGGTCGCGGCCCACGATCGACGCGTCGGATTGCTCGCCGTTGGTGAACTCCACGAGCAGCCGCTGCGCGCCCTCGACCACGTGGTTGTTCGTGATGACGTACCCCTCTTTGTCGACAACGAATCCGGACCCTTGGCCCTCGAGCATCATGCCCGGCGGCATGCCCGACACGCCGTCCGGCGTGAAGCTCGGCCGCAGGATCCGCACCACCGCGGGCGAGGTGGCCTTGGCGACCATCCGCGAGGTCTCTTCGAACGCGCGGAGCTGCGGCGCGTACTCCCGCAGCGCGACCTTGGCCACCTCGTACGAGGCGACCTCCTGCCCGCGCCGCACCTGATAGGCCACCACCCGCGCCACGAACGGCGCGGCGGCCAGGCACGCGAGCACGCAACCGATCACCAGCAGCTTGCGGATTCGGTTGGCGAAAGCGTACGGGTCGGGGTCGCGCAGCTGCAGGTTCGGCTTGTCGAACATCGGCCGCTCGGCCGCGTCGAGCGGACGCTGGGCCGCGTCGGAGTGTGGGGCCGTGGGGGCGTGGGGGTCGATCGGTCCGCCCGTGTCCGGATTGCCCGCGGCCGAGTGGTGAGAGGACGGGTCGTTCTCCATTGCCTATCGCCAGACGAGGGGGTTCCGAAGCTTGCCCGAGGCCGCCGAGAGCCGACCCCGCCAGTATACCGACCCGGCCGCTCGGCGGCACGCGGCCGGAAAGACCGGCCCGACCGGCGTGACCCGGCGAGGCGTCGCTCTTGGACGGCCGATCAGCCGCTCTAGCGTGAGCTACGCTCGGAAGACGCGCCGGTTCGCGGGCGCCCGAAGGGGCCGCCGCAGCGTGGCGTCGAACCCTCTCCGCCAGCACCGAGCCCACCGTGTCTGACGCGACCACCCTGCCCGAGATCGACCATCCGTCCGGCGCCGCCGGCCCGGCGTGCGAGAAGTGCGGCTTCGCAACCAAGGCGGCCGCGTGCCCCAAGTGCGGCTGGTACCCCAGCCTCGGGATCCACGTCGACATCGACGAGGCGTTCGAGGCCGTCATGAACGCCCCGGCCGCCAGCGATTCGCCCGAGGGAGACGATCCTTCCGACCGGCCCGACTGGCGGAAGCACCTGGCAGTCTGGAGGGACCTGATCCCCGGCTGGGCGTGGATGATGATCGGCACAACGCTGGGCATCGTCGCGGCGGCGGTCGTCGCCCGAGTGGCGACCCTCTCCGCTCCCTCGGCACAGACGACCATCGGCGTGAGCGGGCTGGCAGGCGGGTTGTTCACCTCGCTGGTGCTGCACGTGGTGGCCTTCGTGCTCGGTTCGAGCGAGAGCGCCGACTTCGGCGTCGCTGACATCCTCATCAAGCCCCTGAAGGTCTGGAAACGCTACCTGGCCGGGCTGCCCGAGCGGCTGTGGCTCGTCAACGGCGCGAACGCCGCCCTGACGACCGCCGCATCGGCCGCGCTGATCGTCGGCGGCGTGCCGTACGAAAAGCTGCTCGACTGGGGGTTCGTCCAGCCGCCAAAGAAGGACCTCGTGAATCTGGTCGCGCAGAAGGCGGGCGCCGACGGCAGCCCCGACGAGCTCGCGGACGCGGTCAACGAATTCGGCAGCAGCGTCGGCGTCGAGGACGAAAAGAAAGCCGACCAGGCGGCGAAGCCCCGCCGCAAGCTCGAGACCGTCGTGATCGGCTTCCGCACCGACTCCGACGAGCAGCTCAGCGAGCTGCTGCTGGCGGCCGACCGGTACGGCGAGCTGGCGTACGTCGGCGCCGTGCGGCCGGAATTGGAGCGCCGCGAGCGGACCGAGCTGCTCTGGAAAATGCAGGAGAGCACCGCGCCGCGGCCGTTGGTCAAGACCTCGCAGTCCGCCACTTGGCTGCGGCCGCGGTTCATGTGCCGCGTGACGTACACCGAGTGGCCCCGCGGCCGGCGCCCGCAGGACCTGGAGTGGGACACGCTGCTCGACGAGGTGAAGCTGCCGTGGTGAGCCCCGCTTGCGCCGGGGTCCGCCAACCAGCCTCGATGCGGGGCGGCTCGGGAACGCTGCTGAGCCGCTTTGACGCTCGCCGAGCCGCGTCCGTATACTGGAAGGCTCAGGCCCCCCGGGGCCGAGCCTGTCGAAAATCCCCCGAACGGACGGACCGCCCCGGATGAACCGTTACGCGTCGCTGTCGGACGACTTCTATCTCAACGTGAATCTCAACACAGAGATGGAGTTGCCCAGCAGCCGCGAGGTGGTGCTGCACTTCGCGGAGCAGATGCAGAAGCGCTACCCGGAGATGCGGAACTTCTACGCCCGCGACCGGAACGATTTCATCCTCGAAGAGGACAAAGACAAGGGCTCCTACCGCTGGTGCTCGATCGAGCCGCGGCGGCTCTCCTCGGGGCACGTGAACCCGGAGAGCATCGACGACGCGCTGGAGCAGCACCGCCGCGCGCTGGAGCTGGCGCCGTACGAGCTTTCGGTCAGCCCGCTCGATTGCGAGGCGCTCGACCTCCTGTGGGGGTTCGATTTCAGCTTCCGCGGCAACCACAACCAGCTGGTCGCCGAGGCCCTCGGCGTGTGCCCCGCGCTGGAGAAGCTGACGACGATCCCCGGCGCGTCGTTCGTCACGCACGAGCCGTCGGTCACCCTCGCGCTCGACGAGGAGTGCCGCATGCAGTGCCGGGTGGGCGTGGAGACCCGCACCACGCCGTACAACATCCGCACCGGCGAGTACCAAGAGGACCAGGTCAGCGTGTACGTGACCGCCCGGCGGTACGGCAGCCTCGACCCGGGCCAGACCTTCCTCGACGCGCTGGACGACCTCAGCGACCTGGCGGGCGAGGTGCTCGACAACTACGTGATCGAGTCCGTCCTCGAGCCGCTGGCGCGGACGATCTCGATGCACTGACGAGCGGCCGTCGGGTGGGACGGCAGGCGCTGACGGAGCTTCGGTCAAAGCTACTCCCCTCCGCTCGCCCCGTAAGCCCGCAACCGCTCGCGGAGGCTCGCCAGCAGGCGGCTCTCGAAGCGGTAGGGGTTCCACGCCATCGCGATGGTCCGCTGCGGCTTGGCGCCGCTGAGCGATCGGTAGACCCGACTGACCGAGGGGTCGCAGCGCCGCGCCATCTCCGGGATCATCGACACGCCGTGCCCGAGCGACACCAACTCTTGCACGGTCATGAGCTGGCTCGTTTGCTCCACGACGAGGGGCTGGAACGACCGCTGTCGGCAGAAGCTCACCACGCTGCCGGTCAAGCAGTGGGCCTCGCCGAGCAGCACGAAAGGGTACGGCTCGACGTCGGCCAGGGTGACACGCTTCCTCTCGGCCAGGGGATGGCCGACCGGCGCGACGAGCAGCAGCTCCTCTTCGAACAGCGCCTCGGTGGCCAGGTACTTCGCCGCGATCGGCAGCGCAAGGACCGCCAGGTCGATCTCTCCCCGCTTCGACCGCGCGAGGAGGTTCTCGGTCGTGTCTTCTTGGACGATGAGCTCCGCGTCGGGGAACTCGTCGCGGAACGAGCGGAGGAAGCCCGGCAGGAAGTAGGGAGCGACCGTCGGTATCACGCCGATCCGCAAGCGGCCGCTGCGGCCGTCGTCGGCGATTTGGGCTTTGGTGTCGTCGAGGATGCCGAGCACCTGCTCCGCCCGCGCCCGCAGCAACGCGCCGGCCTCGGTCAGCTCCAGCGCGCGGGTCTTCCGCTCGAGCAGCGGCTGGCCGAACTCCTCTTCGAGCCGCTGGATCGAACGGCTCAGCGCGGGTTGCGAGATTGCCAAGTCGCCGGCCGCGCGGGTGATGTTGCCCAGACGCGCGACCGCGATAAACTGCCGGAGTTGCTCGATGTCCACGGCCCGGGGCCCCCGAGATTAATGCGGCATATGCATCGCCGCTATTCTAGCGATGCATTGGCCTCATCGCGGGCGTTTCCTATACTTTGCCGTGAACGCCAGGCAAGTAGGCCGGCGCGACACTCTTCCCTGCCCTCGCTGTAGGAGGTCTCGATGAAGGCCCGCCCTTTGTCTCTGCTCTTGATCCTGGCAATGTCGGTCCACGGCGCGTCCGCGGCGCCGCCGGTCGACCATCCCACCACGCCCTCGCGCGACCCTCAAGACCTGCTGGGCGCCCCGCCCTCGACTAGCAGCAAGTGCCCCGTGACCGGTGCGATGCGGGCGCTGGCCGCGCTGAGCCTGTCGGCGCAGAGCGCGTCGGGCACGGCGCAGCCCGATCCGAACGCGTATCCCGACGGCGCGATGACGATCGACGACTGGTGGCCCGAGCGCCTGAAGCTCGAGCCGCTGCACAAGAACTCGGCGAAGAGCAACCCGCTCGACAAAGACTTCGACTACGCCGAAGAGTTCAGCAAGCTCGACTTGGAAACGGTCAAGAAGGACATCGAGGAGGTCTTGACCACCTCGCAAGACTGGTGGCCGGCCGACTGGGGACACTACGGCCCGTTCATGATCCGCATGGCGTGGCACAGCGCGGGCACGTACCGCGTGGCCGACGGCCGGGGCGGAGCGTCGGACGGCACGCAGCGCTTCGCGCCGCTCAACAGCTGGCCGGACAACGCGAACCTCGACAAGGCCCGCCGCCTGCTCTGGCCCGTGAAGCAGAAGTACGGCCAGAGGCTCTCGTGGGCCGACCTGATGGTGCTCGCCGGCAACGTCGCGCTCGAGTCGATGGGCTTCGAGACGCTCGGCTTCGCGGGCGGGCGTGAGGACGTGTGGGAGCCGCAGCACGTTTACTGGGGACCCGAGAGGGAGTGGATGGCCGACGACCGCTACACGGTCGGCGAGGACCTGCCCAACCCGGTCGGCGCCACCACGATGGGTTTGATCTACGTGAACCCGGAGGGCCCGAAGGGCAACCCCGACCCGGCCGCCGCTGCCCACGCCATCCGCCAGACGTTCGGCAACATGGCGATGAACGACGAAGAGACCGTCGCTCTGATCGCCGGCGGCCACGCGTTCGGCAAGTGCCACGGCGCGGCCGACCCGGGCGAGTACGTCGGCCCCGAACCCGAGAGCGCCGGCATCGAGGAACAAGGCTTCGGCTGGGCCAGCTCGTACAAGTCCGGCAAGGGCGCCGACACGATCACCAGCGGCCTCGAGGGCGCCTGGTCGTCGACGCCGACGGAGTGGTCCTCGGGCTACCTGGACAACCTGTTCAACTACGAGTGGGAGCTGACCAAGAGCCCCGGCGGGGCCAACCAGTGGAAGCCGGTCGACGCGGACGCCCAGGGCACGGTGCCCGACGCGCACGACCCGTCGAAGTCCAACGCGCCGATGATGCTCACGACCGACATCGCCCTGAAGGTCGACCCCGGCTTCGCGAAGATCGCCAAGCGATTCCAAGAGAACCCCGACGAGTACGCCCGGGCCTTCGCCAAGGCGTGGTTCAAGTTGACGCACCGCGACATGGGGCCGAAGTCTCGCTACTTGGGTCCCGAGGTCCCCGAAGAGGACTTCCTCTGGCAGGACCCGCTCCCCGAGGCGGACCACGAGCCGATCAGCGAAGCCGACGCCGCCGAGCTGAAGGACAAGATCTTGAATTCGGGGCTCTCGGTGACCGAGCTGGTCTCGACCGCTTGGATGTCGGCGGCGACCTACCGCGACTCCGACAAGCGGGGCGGCGCCAACGGCGCGCGACTGCGCCTCGCGCCGCAAAAGAGCTGGGAGGCCCACGAGCCGCAGCAGCTCGCGAAGGTGCTCGGCAAACTCGAGCAGGTGCAGAAGGACTTCAACTCGTCCCAAGGCGGCGCGAACCAGGCGGGCGGCAAGAAGGTCTCGATGGCCGACCTGATCGTGCTGGGCGGCTGCGCCGCGATCGAGAAGGCGGCCAAGGACGCCGGCCACGACATCGAGGTCCCCTTCACCCCCGGCCGCACCGACGCGACCGCCGAGATGACCGACGCCGAGGGCCTAGAGCCCCTCAAGCCGGTCGCGGATGGCTTCCGCAATTACCTCGAGGAGGGCCAGCCGCGCACGGCCGAAGAGCTGCTCGTCGACCGCGCCGAGCTGATGACCCTCACCGCGCCGGAGATGACCGTACTGGTCGGCGGCATGCGCGCGATCGGGGCGAACCACGGCGGCGCCGAGCACGGCGTGCTGACCGACAAGCCCGGCACGCTGAGCAACGACTTCTTCGTCAACCTGCTCGATATGGGCGTGAAGTGGCGGCCGTCGCCGAGCGAAGAGGGCGTTTTCGAGGCCGTTGACCGCAAGACCGGCGACCCCAAGTGGACCGGCACGCGGATCGACTTGTTGTTCGGTTCGAACTCGCAGCTGCGGTCGATCGCCGAAGTCTACGCGAGCGACGACGGCGAGCAACGGTTCGTCGAAGACTTCGTGGCCGCGTGGACCAAGGTCATGAACCTCGACCGGTTCGACCTCGACCCGCAGCAGCGCAAGACGGGCCCGCAAGTGGTCGCCGCAACCCGCTGACGTCGCGCCCCACCGGGGCGCCTCGCAACGACCCGCCGCCCGGCTTTCCTCCACGGCGCCCGCCGATGGAAAGCCGGGCGGCTCTTTTTATTGCGCCCCGGATGCGGCTCGCCGGCAACCCGGCGGGGTGTCATACTAGCGGGTCTGCCCCGATCCCCGACCGCCCCTCCCCGACCGCTGCTGGTCCCGATGACGCCCGTTCTGGCCGCCGTTGATTGGGTCATCACGGGCCTCGCCCGGATCCTCAGCGGGCCGCAGGTGCGTTGGATCGACTGCCAGCCGGACACCTGCCAGCGGGTGTACTTCGCGAACCACACGAGCCACATCGACATGGTGCTGGTCCGCACCGCCCTGCCCCGGGAGTGCCAGAAGGTGACGCGGCCCGTCGCCGCTAAGGACTACTGGAGCAAGGGCTGGGTGCGTCCGCAGGTCGCCAAGGCGTTCAACGCGATGCTGATCGACCGCCGCAGCATCAAGGTGCACCAGAGCCCGATCGACCTGATGCTCGAGGCGATGGGCGACCGGTACTCGGTGATCATCTTCCCGGAGGGAGGGAGGTCCGATGGCGAGCGGGTCGGCGAGTTCAAGAGCGGGCTGTACTACCTCGGCAAGAAGCGGCCGGACCTTGAGCTGGTGCCCGTTCACCTGCACAACATGCACCGCGTGCTCCCGCGCGAAGAGTACCTGCCGATCCCGCTGCTGGCGACCGTCACGTTCGGCCCGCCGATCTGGCTCGAGCAGGGCGAGACCAAAGCCGACTTCCTCGCCCGCGCCCGACAAGCCGTGCTGCGGCTCGCGCCGGGAGAAGACGAATGAGGCTTGAGGCTTGAGGGACGAGGGATGAGGCTACAGAAGGCCGCCCCCCAATCCCTCACCCCCTAATCCCTCACCCCTCGCCCCTCACGCCTCACCCCTCCCTTGTCTCAAGAAAACTGGGCCTTCGCCGCGACGGTGGTCGTCTTGCTCGGCATGGCGACCCTGGTCGGCCGCGCGCTCGGGCGGCAGACGCAGCTCGGGCTCAACCCGGCCGCGATCGCCGCGTTCAACCGGCGGGTGAGGGCGTGGTGGGTCATCTGCGCGGCGTTGTCGGTCGCGCTGCTGAGCAAGTGGCTCACCGTGATGCTCTTCGGCCTGGTGAGCTTCGCCGCGTTGCGGGAGTTCATCACGCTCACGCCGACGCGGCTGTCGGACCACCGCGCGCTCTTCTGGGTGTTCTTTTTCTTCTTGCCGCTGCAGTACCTGCTCGTGTGGCGGAACGCGTACCCGCTGTTCAGCGTGATGATCCCGGTCTTCGCGTTCGTGTTCGTGCCGATGCGGGTGGCCATCGCCGGCGACCCGAAGCGGTTCCTCGAGCGCGTGGCGAAGATCCAGACCGGCATGCTGATCTGCGTGTACTGCCTCAGCTACGCGCCCGCCGTGCTGTACCTCGAAGCGCCCGGCCTGACCCACAGCGGTGCGGCGCGGCTGCTTTTCTTGTTGGTGCTGCTGTCGCTGCTCTCCGAGGCGGTGCAATTCGCGTGGAGCCGCCTGTACGGCCGCCACGTGATCGCGCCGCAGATCAACCAGAGCCGCACGTGGGAGGGCTTCCTCGGCTCCAGCGCGACGATCGGCCTGGTTGGCGCGGCGCTCTACCAGATCGGCGCGACGCCGTTTACGAAGCTGTGGCACGCGGCCGCGGCCTCGATGCTGGTGGCCGTGATGGGCTTCGCCGGCTCGATGACCATGAGCGCGATCAAGCGCGACCGCCGCGTGCAGGATTACGGCGTGCTCACCGAGGGCCAGCCCGGCGTGCTCGACCGGGCCGACGCCCTCTGCTTCGCCGCGCCGGTCTTCTACCACGCCGTGCGGTGGTTCTTGCAGGGCTGAGCTGAGCCGAGCTGAGGGCGCTAGCCCCGGGCGAACGAAGCGTGGCGGCCACCCTCCGATCGCCCGACGATATCGCGTACGGCTCAAGCAGGAATCTTGGCGGCCTTGGCGCTCTTGGCGTCTTGGCGGTAAGCAAGTCCTACCGGTACACGGTCGGCGCGCGGTTCGACGCGTCGTACACGCTCGAACGCTCCGGGGTGTCGCCGGCCTCGTCGCGCACCGCGTAGACCGACGCGCGGCCCGCCACGCTCCGGCCCACCGCGGCGATCTCGGTCGGCTCCGGCCGCGGCGCGGGCGTCGCGACGGCGACCGCGTCGGCCGGCGTGGCGGCTTGGTCCAGGCGGGGGCGGCCCGACTTGACCCAGTCGAGCCACGTGTCTTGCAGCGCGTAGAGGTTGTCGTGGCCGTAGTGGTCGCTCACCGCGCGGCGCCAGTTCTTGTGCCGCATGCCGTCGGCCAGGAACGCCATGAAGGCCGGCTTGCCGCGGCTCTCGATCAAGTAGGTCGTCAGCGAGTGGCCCTGCGCGTACAGCGGCAGGATGTCCTTGGGGTACTCGGTCATCCGGAACATGTGGACGAAGTCGATGCCCCGGTTGGACTTGAGGAAGTCGATCAGCATCCGCTCTTGCTTGGCGATCTCGCTGCGGTGCTCGACCGTGGTGCAGGCGCCCTCGTCGGCCCAGCGCGGCAGCGGCTGGCGGAAGTGGCTGGCGAAGATCGTGTGGGTGATCTCGTGCGGCAGGACCGAGTCGAGCACCCGCTCGCGGCTGCCCTGGATGTTCATCTCCCATCCGAAGACCTCGCCGCGGTCGAACATGAACGAGGTCGCGCCGCCGGCGCCCAGGTTCGGGGCGACCTTCGCGGTGATCGGGCAGGGCTCGCTCCAATTGGGCATCGGCTCGCCGAGCCACTCGACGGCGAGCTGCGCGCGCCAGCGCTCGGCCGCCTCGCCGATCTCGCGCGCCAGCTGTGGCGTCGGGGCGCGGACCGTGAAGTTCTCGGTGCGGTGGCCGGCCGAACGCGCGAACGACACCGCGCGAACGGGCGGCGCCGCTACGGCGATCGTTACGGGGAGGGCGACAGCGGCGGCCGCCAGCATACGGGCGGCGCAGCGCGACAGAGCGTCCATGCTCGTGTCCTCGGGAGCGGGGTCCAATCGGCGGGGCCGTCTCGCACGGATCGCGTCCTGCGCCGCGCGTCGGGGGGGCGACGGCTGCCCTAGCGGGGCCGGGAGGCTACCACGGCTGCCCTCGATCGACCCAGAGCGATCGCCGCGGAAGCAACAGAAAAACGCGTCCCGCGGAGGTAGTGCTGGCGCCGCCGCGTGACTACTGTCACCTACGCGCCGGCCGCGTCGATCGGCGGCTTCGCTCAGTTTCCGCCGCAATCCGGGGGAGTCTCGCTATGGGTCGCCGCCGCCGCAATCGGCTTTCCCTGCACGCTCGGCGGCGCCGGGTCGAGCGGCTGGAGCCCCGCCAACTGCTCGCCGCCACGCCGATCCAGGTGCTGGCCGCGGGCGCCAACGGCCTCGAGACCGCCGCACTAGAGATCGACGGCGTGGAGGTCGCGCGGTGGCCGGGCGTGGGCGGCGACTACGCGGGCCGGGTCTTCGAGACCTTCAGCTACACCCACCCGACAACGGTTACCGCCGACAGCGTCGTCGTGCGGTTCCTCGACAGCCCCGCCGGCGGCGGCGACTTGCGTGTCGACGGGGTGGTCATCGACGGCCGCAAGTACGAGTCGGAGTCGCCCGCCACGTTCAACACCGGCGCGTGGGACGTGGCGGCCCAGGCGATCGTGCCGCGGTACGCGGAGCTGGAATACCTGCACGCAAACTTCGGGGAGCTGCGGTACTCGACGGCGCTGGACACCCAGATCGCGATCCGCGCGGCCGGCGCAACGGGCCAAGAGCGGATGGCGTTGCTCCTGGATGGCGTCGAGGTCGCCGCGTGGGAGAACGTCGGTGGCGACTACAACGCCCGCAACTTCCAGACGTTCGCCTATTCTCCCGCCGCGCGGGTGTCGGTCGATCGGTTGCGCGTGGCGTTCACCAACGATGGCCGCACGGCGGCCGGGGCGGACCGCAACCTGCGGGTGGACGGCGTCACGGTCGACGGCGTGACCTACGAGTCGGAGGCGCCCTCGACGTTCAGCACCGGCACGTGGAAAGACGGCACCATCACGCCGGGCTACCCGGAGCTGGAATACCTCCACGGCAACGGCTACTTCCGGTACGCCGAGGCGGCGGTGGCGACCGAGCCGCTGGTCGTCTACGCGGCCGGGCAGACCGGCGAGGAGACGATCGAGGTCCGCGTCGACGGCGCGACGGTCGCCACGTTCGCGGGCGTGGGCGGCGACTTCAACGGCCGCGTGTTCGTGCCGCTCGCCACGAGCGTGCCGGGGGGCACGCGGCTCGACCAGATCGAGGTCGCGTTCGTCAACGACACGCTCACGCCGGTCGACCGCAACCTGCGGATCGACGCGATCGAGCTGGCGGGCGTGCGGCACGAGACGGAGGCCGTCACCACGTTCAGCACCGGCACGTGGAAGCCGCTGCTGGGCGTGCGGCCGGGCTTCGTGCAGAGCGAGCTGCTGCACGCCAACGGTGTGATGCGGTACGGCCAGGACAACGCCGAGGCCGGCGTGCTCTCGCTCGGGGCCACGCAGTACGCCGTCGGCGAGGGGGGTGGCTTCGTCGACGTGCAGTTCGTGCGGACCTCCGCGCGGGGCGCCGTCACGATCGACTACACCACGGTCGACAGCGTAGCGCTCGCCGGCTTTGACTACACGGCGGCCAGCGGGACGCTCGTGCTGGACGACGGCCAGCTGTCGGGCACGGTGCGGATCGCGATCCTCGACGACAGCACGCCAGAGGGCGCCGAAACGTTCAACCTGGCGGCCGACCGTGTGACCGGCGGCGCGTTCCTCGGCGCTCCCCGCACGACGACCATCACCATCCAAGACGACGAGGCGCCCTCGCCCGGCGACGGCCGCGGCCTCCGCGGAGAGTACTTCGCGGGGGCGAACTTCGAGAGCTCGCTCTTCACACGCACAGACGCCACGATCGACTTCACTTGGGGGCTCGGCTCGCCGGCGGCCGAGGTCCCTGTCGACAACTTCTCGGTCGTTTGGACCGGCCTGGTCGAACCGCTCTACAGCGAGACCTACACCTTCCGCACCACGACCGACGACGGCGTGCGGCTGTGGGTCGACGGGCAGCTGATCGTCGACCGCTGGACCGGCCAAGCGCCGACCGAATGGTCCGGCCAGATCGCGCTGGAAGCCGGCCGCCGCTACGACCTACGGATGGAATACAACGAGTACCAGAGCGGCGCGGTCGCACAGCTCCGCTGGCAGAGCGCCCGCCAGCCGCTGCAGATCGTCCCGCGGTCGCAGCTCTACAGCGAAGCGGTCGTTCCCGACGACGGGCAGTTCGTAGCCCAGACGCTCTTCTCCGGCCTCACTCAGCCCACGGCGATCGACTTCGCCCGAGTCGGCGGCAGCGATTACGTGTTCATCGCCCAGAAAGACGGCCGCGTCCGCCTGGCCGTCGATGGCGTGCTGCAGCCCGACGTGTTCGTCGACTACCGCACGCCGGTCAACAACGTTCGCGACCGGGGGCTGCTCGGCCTGGCCGTCCACCCCGACTTCGAGAACAACCCCTACGTGTACCTGCTGTACACGTACGACCCTCCCGAAACCCAGTCCGCCAGCGGCCTCGCCGCGCCGGACAACTACGGCAACCGCGTGGCGCGCCTGACGAGGCTCACGGCCGACGCGGCCAGCGGCTTCCGGACCGCCGCGCCGGGCAGCGGCGTGGTGCTGCTGGGCACAAACAGCACGTGGGAGAACATCAGTTTCCCGGACCGCGACAGCACCCAAGAGATCGGCCTGCCGCCGTCGGGACTCGACGCGGACGGGGGGTGGGTCCCCGACGTGCTCATCACCGACAGCCAGTCGCACACCATCGGCGCGCTCGACTTCGGCCCAGACGGGTCGCTGTATGTCACCAACGGCGACGGCACGAGCTACGGGCGCGTCGATCCCCGCACGACCCGCGTGCAAGACCTCGACAGCCTCTCGGGCAAGGTGCTGCGGATCGACCCGCTCACCGGCATGGGCTATGCGGACAACCCGTTCTACACGGGCGACCCGAGCGACGATCGCTCGAAGGTCGTCAACTACGGCCTCCGCAACCCGTTCCGCTTGGCGGTCCACCCGACGACCGGCGTGCCGTACGTGGGCGATGTCGGCTGGAACTCTTGGGAAGAGATCAACGGCGGCGTCGGCCAGAACTTTGGCTGGCCCTACTACGAAGGGGGCGACACGAGCGGTTCGAGTGGCGGCGACTCGGTCAACCGCCGCACCGGAGGCTACCGCGACCTGCCCGAGGCCCAGGCGTTCTACGCGGCCGGCGGCGACTCGCTGGCGACGCCGCCGCTGTGGAGCCGGTCGCACTCGGCGGGCGGGGTGGCGATCGTCATGGGCGACTTCTACACCGGCGCCGCCTACCCGGAGCAGTTCCGCAACGCGTTGTTCTTCACGGATTTCGGCGACCCCGCGGTCCGGGCGATCACGCTCGATTCGCAGGGGGCGTTCGCCGGGTCGCTGGTCGTCACCGGCGGGATCGGCTCGCTGATCGAGATGTCGATGGGTCCCGACGGGCGGATGTGGTATGTCGACGTCACCGGCTCGGTCGGCCGGATCGACTACCAGCCGACCGCCGCGGCCGCGTTCGCCACGTCCGAATCGCTGGCGGCGCCAGCCGAGGAGCCGGCCATCGCCCGTTTCGTCCAGCCGTTCGTTCCAAGCGAGCCGCTGATCGACTCCTTGATGACGCTCGCCGCGGCTACGCAGCCCGTGATGTTCCCGTCCGCCAGCGGCGTCGGGTTCGTCGCGACGACCGAACCGCTCTCGCCCTTGGCGTTCGCCGCGGCGCCCGAGTCAACGGCCTCGGCCGACCCGCCAGCGGAGGAGCCGCTAGAGCCCGCGACCGTCGACGCCGCCCTCGAGTTGCTGCTGCTCGCCGACGCCGACCTCGCGGCGCCCTCGGCGGACGCTCCCGACGGCGGCGACCCGGCCGATCCCGTCGCCATCCCACCGAGCGAAGAGAGCGAGAGCCCCCTCGCCGTGGAGCTTTGACCGGCTGAGCCGCGTACGCTCGGCGCCAGGCTCAGCGATCGCCGCTCGGCTCGCCCGCGTAGCTGAACGCGCCGAGCCGTTGGTACGCGTCCGCCAACGCCTGCGTGCCGTCGCGCCCGTGGCCGGCGGCGGCGGCCGATTGCAGCAACGCCTCGACCAGGCGCGTGACCGGCATCGGCAGGCCGTGCTCCTCGGCGGCGCCCGCGACCAGCCGCAGGTCTTTCTGCAGCAGCTCGACCATGAAGCCCGGCGCGTAGTCGCCCGCGGCGATCTTCGGGCCCAGGTTTTCGAGCGGCCAGCTGGCCGACGCGCCGCCGGAGACCACTCCGATCACCTGCGCGAGGTCGAGCCCGCTCGCCCACGCCAGCGCGAGGGCTTCGCACACGCCCGCCAGCGCCGCCGCGCCAGCCACCTGGTTGCAAGCCTTGCAGGCCTGGCCGCTGCCCGGGGGGCCCAGGTGGGTGACCCGCGAACCGACGACCTCCAGCAGCGGCCGCACCGCGTCGAAGGCCTCGCGCTGGCCGCCGCACATGACCGAGAGGGTCCCCTTCTGCGCGCCGACATCGCCCCCGGAGACCGGCGCGTCGACCAGCCGGGCGCCGCGTTCTTCTAGGCGGCTGGCGAACTCTTTGGTGGCGATCGGGCTGATCGTCGAGTTGTCGACGACGATCAGCCCATCGAGCTTGTCGGCGGCGGCCGTCGCGACGCCCCCCTCTCCGAAGAGGACCGCCCCGACGTCGGGCGTGTCTGGCACGTTGACGAACACCACCCGCGCGCCGGCGTCGACCGCCTCGGCCGGCGTGTCGACGACCATCGCGCCGTCGGGCTCAAGTTGCTCGGCCTTGGCGCGCGTGCGGTTGCACACGGTCACCTCCGCGCCGGCGCGCAGCAGGTTGCGCGCCATCGCGGCGCCCATGATCCCGGTTCCGATGTAAGCGAGCGGCGGGAAATCGGACATCGGTTGCCTGGGGGAGGAGGGTGGGTCGGGCGCGCCCACCCAACCTGACCGGTTCGCGCGGCCGTGAAAAGGGAGCCGAAGCGGCGCCGCGGGGCGCGGACGCGCGCGACGCGCCGCCGGGGCGCCTTAAGCGTCGCGGAAGTCGCGCTCGCGCGCGGCGAGTTGGTTCAAACTCGTCGCAAACAGCTCGCACTCGACCGGTTCCGACGCCAGCCGCATCAGCGCGCTGCCGCCGATCGCGCGGTGGATCCGACCCCCGTCGGCCGCAGCGGCCTGGCCGAGCGGCCGCATCAGTCGCGACCCCAGCTCTTGTAAGAAGCGGTCGGGGTCTTCCACGTGGGTGACGCTCAAGCAGAAAAGCCGGGGACCGGCGGACTGTACCGCTGCGCGGATCTCCTCGAGCGGCAGGCCGCTGCCGGCGACCTCGACCCGCCAGCCCGCCGACAGCAACACGAGCTCGACGAGCCGCGCCGGGACCTCGGCGAAGTCCGAGTGCGGTGTGGCGACCACGGCGCGTGGCGCCCGGTCGGTCGCCGGGGCGAGCCACCGACGCAGCTCGTGGAGGGTCGCCATCATGACCTCGCAGCTGCGGCGCTCTTGCCGCACAGCGACCTCGCCGGCCGCCCAGCCCTCGCCGATCTGGGAAAAGACCGGCCCGATCAGCCGATCCCCCAGATCGGAGACCGAGTCCCCGTGTTGGTAAGCGCCGAGCACCAGGTTGCGGCAGGCCGCTTCGTCGCCGCTAATCAGCGCGTCGAACAGGGTGTCTTGCAACGATTCGAGCCGACGCCGCCGCGACACGGGCGCCATGCCGACCACGTCGGGCCGCACGACGGCCTGGCCGGTCTCACGAACGAAGTCGGCGAGGCTCGCCATCGGCACCTTGCGGTGCCCGCCGACGGTCCTCGCGCCGGGCAGCCGACCGTTGTCGACCCACCGCTTGACGGACGACTCGCTGACGCCGAGCGCCTCGGCGATTTGTTTCGGGGTGAAGACGTCAGTCGGCATACAATCAACACGCTCGCACGAGAAAAGCCGCAGACCCTCGGAGCGACTCCCGCGACCGTTCTCGTCAGGATCGGTGAGCTCATCGAGCCGACTTTCCGCCCGCCCGCCAAACGGCGAGCTGTCCGGGAAACGACGATGAGCGCGACCGTAGGCTTTGGCGGCGGCGTCGCGATTGTGACGCCTGTGCCGCGACAGGGCCACACCCTCTATGCGGGCGGCGGCTTTAGAGACTCGACGGCGCGCTTCGGGCGGTTCGGAGAACCGACAAGGCTCACCAGCAACGGGAAGGAGAAGGAAGATTGGCCAAGTGCGATGAGGGCTATCTCTGTCAGGTGTGCGGCCGCGACGTCGGCGCGATCACCGATTCGGACCTCTACCTGCGGTACGTGATCGGCGAGGTCGACCCCGAGGTCCTCCACACCGCCGCGGAGCGCCACCTGCGGTGCAACCCGGCGCTTGCGCAGTACATCGTCGATGAGCGGTTCGAGCCGGTCGGCTGCGAGGGAGACTTCGACAAGCGTCGCCTCGACGCGGGGTACGTCGCCCGCCGGGAGGAATTGGTCACCCGGGGCTGGCGCCGCTTGCGCGAGCTTCCCAAGCGCGGCGGGCCCATCACGGAGTACCCGCTGCCGGAAGTGGTCGAGCGGCTGGGGCGCCAATAGGGCGTAGGCGCCAGATCGTTCCTGCAATCCGGGTTTGTAACTCATAAGCCCGGTTGCTAGCGACGCAAACTTGAGCCGTTTTGCCAAGTGGCGGCGTCCCAAGGGGTTAAGCAATCGCGGCCGAAACAACGCGAACCGTGGCACGCCCCGTGCGTAGCACTCCCGGCAGCGACAGCCCGAGGACGCCACGCCGGCGCCCGGTGGGGGTCGCGGCGAGCGGCAGGAGCCCGCTCGGCTTTTCACCAACGACTAAGGGAGTGACTCAAATGTTGGTTCTAACTCGCAAGCCGCAAGAGAAGATCCGGATCGGCGACGACATCACGATTACGGTCATCAAGACCAAGGGCCAAGGGGTCCGCCTTGGCATCGAGGCGCCCGCCCACGTGCCGGTCTTGCGTGGCGAACTCGCCGCGGCGCGCGACACCTTCGCGGCCGATTCGAACGACCAAACCCCGCACGGCGATCGCCCAGCGGCCCACGCCGGCGCCGACGGCGCCGTCGTCCGATACACGCGGGTGAAGAAGTCGCGCGTGCAGTCGGTGCTGCCGAAGGTGCTCGGCGACGCGGGTCCCCTGCGGGAGATGCTCGACCGTCGGCACGCCGCGAGCGCTTGAGGGCGCCGCGCCGACGGGGCCTCCTTCGCGGGCTTGGCTCAGTTGGCCATGGCGTGGACCACGTCGTCGGCAACGCGTGAATCGGTTGCGCCGGCCACGCGGACGACCGGCCGCTGCCGCGGGCCGGGCGCCGCCGCGGCGTAGCCCGGCGGCTCGAGCGCGGTCAGGTGCGCCAGCAACACCCGCCGGACCTCGGCGATCGCCTGCGGGTGGCGGTGCACCGCGACGTGGTCCTCCGGCACGCTGATCTGCGAGGCCAGCTGCGGCAGGTCGTCCAGCCGCGCGCTGGCGACCGACACGACCCCGTCGCCCCGGTTGTGGTACCAGCTCGTGAACTGGCTACGCGGCACGTCGCCGATGATGTTGTGGTAGCGGACCCAGGGACCGGGCCGCGCCGCCAACAGGGCCGACAGCATCGGCGACGCCGGCGACAGCGAGTCGATGCTGGTCATGACGCGGGCGGCCGCCTCGGGCCTGAAGAAGCCCTTGTTGCGGCGGAACAGGTCCTGCTGCGCGGCGAGCGTCTGCATCGGGACCTCGATCAGCTTCGCGCCGAGCCATTGGGTCACGCCGTTGGCGAAACGGCTCCCGCGGTGCGGCGTGCCGATCGTCACGACGCGTTGGACCGAGGGGTTCGGGCGGAAGAAGAACAGGTTGCCCAGGTACTGGCGCACGTCGTCCTCGGCGTCGAGCTCATCGAACCGCCGGTCGGACACCGTCTGCCAGAACGTGTCGCCGCTGTCGACCGTCTGCAGCCGCGACACCAGCCCGCCCATGCTGTGGCCCACGAGGACCGCTTGGTCGAGCGCGGGCGCGGCGCGGTGCGGGTCGAAGTCGCGGCGCAGCGCGGCCATGTCGGACCGCATCTGGGCGGCGGTGACCCAGAACGGGTTGCCGGTCGGGTACAGGTAGAACCAGAACTGGTACCGCTCGCGCAACCGCGGGTCGCTACGCAGGTCGTTGAACATCTCCATCCACGTGGCCGGGCTCGACCAGAGGCCGTGCACCATCACCACCGGGATACGCCGCGCGTCGTACGGCTCGAGCAGGTAGAGCCCCTGGAGCTGCTTCACCCGGCCCGGTGAGAGCAGGCCGAGGGTCGACACGTCTTGCTCGTGGAGCTCCGGCTGGTCGAGGTAGTACGCGAGCGGAGTGGTGAGGTCGGTCTCGAGCTGCACGTCGCGACCGGCGAGACGGAAGTGCTCGTGCTCCAACGTGTCGTGGAGCTCCAGCACCAGCCGCACCCCGCCGGCGGGCGCCGCCTCGTACGACTCGGCCCGCGCGACCGCCGTGAGCGGGTAGCACAGCTTCGTCGGGTAGTAGCGGTCCGCGGGATGGTCGTGGTCCGGGTGGTAGCGGACCGCGATGAGCGGCGTGCCGACGCCGCTGGCGTGGTAGTGGTTCCTGAGGCCCGTGACCTGGTAGTCGCACGCGAACTCGAAGTTCTGGAAGTCCGCCTGCGTCCAGCGGCTGCTCTTCAGGTCGATCGCGATCGAGCACGCGGAGTGCGTCAGCGGCAGGGGCACGATCGTGCCGGGCCGGACCTTGTCTTGCCGCCGCAGCAAACGCAGCAACGCCTTGAGCGAGTCGTTGTAGCGCTGAGTCGTCCCGGCGATCCGCGTGTGCGGGTCGGCCGCCAGCGCGCGATAGCCGTGCACGATCGACTCGGCGTAGAAGCCCAGGGCCTCGTCCGGCTTGCCGCCGGCAAGCCGCTCCGCTTCGACCGCGGCGAGTTCGCAGAGAGCGAACTCGAGCTCGGGGGCGAGCCGGCTGTGGGCCTGCTCTTCGAGCAACTCCAGCAGCCGTCGCCGCTGGCTCGCGTCGGTCGCGTCGACGCCGACGGATTTCGCCGCGGCGTGCGTCGACGGGGAGAGCGGCTTCGCCGCGTCGTCGGTCCAGATCCACCGCGAGGCCCAAGAAACGTCCGGCGGGCGCTGCTCGATCCAGCGGTCGGTCGTCGCGCACCCGCCGCTCAGCAGCGCGAGCGCCAGCGCGAGCCGGACGGCGATCAATGGGCTGAAGCGGCTGGGCACAGGCAGTCGCCAGCAGGGCGTGGGCGGTCGGCGAGTGGAGTCGCGAAGCGCGGCCGGGACGCCGCCCTATCGGAACTCGACACAAACGCCGCGAACGCTACGCACCAAGCCCGATGCGGTCAATGCGGGACGCACCACTAAAGAGGGAAGGCGCCGCTAGAGTCGCGCCGACCCGAGTCCTGCAGTCGGACAACCGGCTGCTCGGACGCTCGATCGAAGACCCGATCGTGCCGTCAAGCCGAAGCCGCCGTGACTTCGCATTCACTAGCGATTAGCGACAGGTGCGGGCCCGACTGGCGATGGCCGTGGTGCAGCTCGAAATCGGTCGCCGCCTCTTTCAGCTCACCGCGGAGGATGCGGACGTCGTTGGGCGCCTGCACCGCAATCGTCACCCGGTTGCCGGCAACCCGCCGTACTTCCAGCGTGATGTCGTCACCAATGAGGATCTGTTCCCCGGCCTTCCGACTAAGAACGAGCATTTCCTTTCTCCGAACGCTTTGTGAGAGGGCGGCTCCGCCGCAGCGTGAGCTGAGAATCGTCCGGCGACGGAAAAGCAATCTACGTGCCAATCGGGAAGGGTTTGCCGGTCGTGTCGATCGCCTCCCGCGGCGGATTGAGAAAAACAGGCAATTTCGCGAAAGCAGCCGCTGCCCACGCGCCGATACAGGCAGATTCTCCTAATCGCGGGGGCACGGATGGTGTCCCGATTTGGGACGCGGCTTCCAGAACTGAGACGCAGCAGTCCCAGCCCCTGTGCGATGCGCGACGCCCCACCGACCCACTAAGCGGGCCGCAGACGCTCCATTCCCCAGCGCTAGCCGCGTCGGGGCGGTTCCTGGAAGTCTCTTGGCTTCTTGGCTCCCGCGACACATCGGCCGTCGGGGTCCCCCTGCGATGGCTCGCGGCGCGACGTTCGCCGGGGCCGCTGCGCGCTCATCCGTCAAGCGTCACGCAGGCGCAAAGCGCTGGACCGGACGCGCCGATTCGTAACCACGGCGCCGACTATCGGGCCCCGAAAAATCCCGGCTTTTTCTCAGGCCGCTCGCTCCCTACACTCCGCCCCCTCCGCCGAGGACGGTCAACGGATGACCAGACGGGCATTAGGAAATCCAATGCGCTGTTCGACAAATGACCGAATTGGTCGATATTCACTGTCACTTGCTGCCTGAGATCGACGACGGCGCAGCGGATCTGACCGAGTCGCTCGCTATGGCTCGGCTCTCTGTCGAGCAAGGCGTCGGGACGGTCATCTGCACGCCGCATCAGCTCGGCGCGTTCCACTTCAATCGCGGCGACGACATCCGCTATCGGGTCGGCTGCCTGCAAGCGGAACTCGACCAGGCAGAAATACCCCTGCGGGTGCTAGCAGGGGCAGACGTGCGGATCGAGGACGGGATGGTCGACCGCCTGCGGTCGGGCGACGTGCTCACCCTGGCGGACCATGGCCGTCACGTGCTGCTGGAGTTGCCGCACGAGTTGTACTTTCCTCTCGAGGGGCTCCTCGACTCGCTCGCCGCCGCTTCAATGGTCGGCGTGTTGTCCCACCCCGAACGCAACGGCGGCCTCCTCAGCCGCCCGGAACTGATCGACAGCCTCGTGGATCGCGGCTGCCTAATGCAAGTCACCGCGGGCAGCCTGACCGGCGCGTTTGGCCTGGCGAGCCGCGAGCTGGCGCGTCAGATGGCGCAACGCGGCGCGATCCATTTCTTGTCCACCGACGCCCACGGCGCGACGCGCCGCCGCCCCCGTTTGGGCGATGCCCTACGCGAGGCTGAGAGCCTCGTCGGCGAGCAAGCGGCCCACGCCTGGTGCGTCGAGTTCCCAATGGCCGTGGCCCAAGGGCGCGACGTGCCGGCTGGGCATTACGCTGTCCGGCCGCCCCGACGCGGGTGGTCGCTCTTCAAGCGGAGCGCCGCGTGAACCGGTCCGGCGGGGCCGAACCTCGCCTGGACCGACGCCGCTGGCTGGCGGCCGGCTGCGCCGCCACGCTCACCGCCGGGCTGGGGCGAGAGGCCGCCGCGAGCGAGCCGCTGTGGGTCGATCAGCGGCGGCTTGGGCCGTTCGTGTGCCGATCGACGTTCCCGCTCGGCGACCGCTTGCTCGCACAGACCGACCTGGCCGCACTCGAACTCGAGCTCCGGCGCGTGCTCGCGCTGAGGCCTTGCGCCGAGCAAATCGAGTTGCTCCTGGTCAACGACGCCCACCAGCACCAGCGATTGATCCGCTCGCGGCACCCGGACGCTCCGTACCGCCGAGCGCTGTTTTTCAAGGCGAACCGTCGGTCGGTGATCTATGCGTACCGCCACGCGGACCTCGCGGTTGATCTCCGTCACGAGGGCACCCACGCGTTGTTGCACGCCGACCTGCCGATGGTGCCGCTTTGGCTCGACGAGGGCCTCGCCGAGTACTTCGAGCCCCCACCGGCCGCCCGACCGTACGGCCCCGACCACCTGCCGAAGGTCCTGGACGACGCGCGGCGCGGGGTGGCGCCGTCGCTCGCCGAGCTTGAGGGCCGCCGCGATCTGGGGGAGATGACCCCGGCCGATTACCGGTCCGCTTGGGCGTGGACACACTTCTTGTTGCACGGGCCGGCCGAGGCTTCGCAGCAATTGTGGGCGATGCTCGCGTCGATCCGACGCTGGGAGCCGCCCGGCGCGATGTCGGACCGGCTTGCCGCGGCTTTTCGCTCGCCGACGCAGTCGTTCGTAGACCACTTCCGCGGTTGGCCCGACGTGCTCCGCGCCGCCTCGGCGCGCGCGAAGCAGGGCTGAGATTTCTGACGCGGCGGTCTATTCGGGCTGTGCGCTTCGGCGCCGCTCTGCCGATCAACCCCAGGGGGCCTGTTGCGCTGGGCGCCGCGCCGAGGGTCTAGCCGCTCGGCCGCGGGCGCCGATACCCCCTGCTGAAGCCCAACGACACAACGAGCCAAGCGGTCGGCCCCTACCGAGGGCGGCCCCCTTTTTCCTGGAGAACGCCATGACAATCCAATTCATGCAGCGCGTCGCGGCCGCGGTCGCGTGTGTGGGTATGCTGGCGCAGCCGGTGGTTGCCGCCACGCCAGTCGCCGCGCCGCAGGCCGTTCCGGCGGTCGCCGACATCGCCCTTGGCGAGGGCGGCCTGTTCACCGGCAAAGTGGTCAACGCCCAGGGGGCGCCGGTCGGCCATTCGCCGGTGTCGGTGCGCTTGGCCGATCGGCCGGTCGCCGAAGCGACCACCAACGCCGAGGGCGTGTTCGCCGTCGCGGGCCTCGGGAGCGGCCTCTACACGGTGGTCGCCGACAACGGCCAGGTGACCTACCGCGTGTGGGAAGCCGGCATAGCGCCGCCGGTGGCCAACAAGTCGGCGTTGATCGTGACCGGCCAAGAGGTACTCGCCGGCCAGTACCCGGGCTATTGCGAACCGGTCCCCCAGGGCCATCCGGGCATCCTCGGCTGGGTCCGCGAACACCCGCTGCTGGTCGGCGCCGGCATCGCCGCCGCGATCGCGATCCCCATCGCTGTGGCCGACGACGACGACGACGAGCCGGCCTCGCCGTGAGCCGGCCGGCTCGCCGCTGAGCCGCGGCCCCTAAAACGCACCCCTGACCCCGCCCACCGCACCAAGCCGCGGTGGGCGGGGTTTGCTATTGGTCCGGCTGAAACGCTCCGCTAGGGTCCGCGCTCACGAGCCGAGGCCGGCCGTGACCGCCCCTCGTTCGCTGGAGCGAAACGATGAGACTCCCCACGCACCGAGCCCCGGCGCTGCGTGCCTTGCTCGCCGCGTTGCTCGCCGCGGCTCCTTGTGTCGCCCGCTCGCAGTCGCCGCCGCCGGTGGCGCCGCACCACAGCGCTGCGGCCGCGCAAGCCGCGCGGGGCGAGGCCCCGCGCCCCCGGGTGATCGACGTCGAGCTGCAACCCCAGGACCTGCTCGTCGGCCAACTCGTCGACGCGAGCGGCCGGCCCCTGCCGGGCGAGCGCGTCACGGTGACACTCGCCGACGGCCGCCAAGCCGAGGCCACGACCAACGCCGACGGCGGCTTCGCCTTCCGCGACGTGCAGGGCCTCGCCACCGTCTGGACGAACGATTCGCTGGCTGTCACCCGTGCGTGGAAGCCCGGCGCCGCTCCGCCCAGCGCCACGCCCGCGCTGTTGCTGGTAGAAGACCAACAGGTGGCGCGCGGGCAGCACTACGCTCACCCGCGGACCCAGCAGGTCTTCGACCGCGGCAAGCGGCTGATGGCCAACCCGCTGTTCGTGGCGGGCGTCGTGGCGACGGCCGTCGCTATCCCGGTCGCCCTGGCCAACGACGACGACGACCAGCCCGCTTCGCCGTAAGAGCCGACCTCAGCGCGACGACCCCAACGGGCCCCGCAGGCGGAAAGGCTTCTCAGGCCGACTCGGCAGAGGACCAGACGCCGGTCGATTCCCATCGATACGCCACCGCCCGCCGGCCGATTTACGAGAGTGGCCGGTCGCAAGGAAGCGAACCGGGGCTCGAGTCGGCTCAATCCAGGCGGGGCGCGACATGGCGGTCGGCGGTCTGTTTCGGTACGCGCGTGAGACGTTCTTCTCCAAGCCGACGCCCGAGAAGCAGTTGCTGCGGCTCGTGAAGCCCACGCCCGTGCGGCGCGTGGTCGAGGTCGGGATCGGGTCGTTCGCCATCACCCAGGCGCTGCTCGCGTCGGTCGTGAAGCAGGCGGGAGGAGAGCCCGTTCACTACACGGCGCTGGACGAGTTCGACCAACGGCCCGCCGGCGCGGCGCCGCTGTCCCTGAGGGACGCCTACCGCCGCCTTTCGCAGAAAGGCGTCCGGCTGCGCCTTGTGCCGGGCGACCCGATCGCCAGCCTGGTCGGCGAGTCGAACTCGCTCGAGAACACCGACTTGCTGCTCCTGACCAGCGACGCGACCGACCTGCGACTCGCCGCCGCTTGGTACTTCGTGCCGCGGATGTGCCACCCCGGCACCCAGATTGTCCGCCAGACGGCCAGCAGCGATGCCGAAGCCGCTGGGGCGTGGGAAGTCGTGCCGCTTTCGACCGTGGCGCGCCTGGCGGCTCGCCCGACGCGCCTCGCCGCATAGGGCTAGGCCCCGCCGTTGCTGCCGGTCTTAGCCGACACGTGGGCAGCACGAAGTCCGGAGCGGGACCCACGGTAATCTGCCCAATCGGTCCCGAACCGACTAAGCTTTTAGTGCGTCCCACAGGGGAGACGCTCGGCCTGGCTCCCGCCCTCAGCACGAACCGCTGGGACCCGAGCCCGCCGGACCGCCTTGGCGGCTAGGAGCAGCGGCTGTGTCGAGTGACTCGCTGGAAAATGCCGAAACGATAGCAGCCCCTATGGGGGGGTTTGCGGCGGCCCCCGCTGCGGCTGCGCCGCACTTTTCGCGCTCGCGGTCGGCGGATCCCGGGTTCGGTGGCTCCGGGTCCCGCAGCACGGGTCGCCTCGGCGAGGCGGCGCTCAACCTGGTCCGCTTGGTCGAGGGGAGCACGCCCCACCTGTCCGGCGAGACCCGCGGCGTTTTGCAGCGGCGGCTGCTGATCGCTTCGCTGCTGTTCTTCAGCGGCTTCGTGCTGTTCCTGCTGCGCGGCGTGATCTTCTACCAGGAGACCTACGCCGCGTCGGCGACGCACGTCTTCTACGCGCACCTGGCGGTGACCTGCCTCACCGGCCTGACCTCCCTGTTGCTGTCCCGCAAGGCCGAGCTGTCGTTCCCGGTCCTGCGGGTCTTCGAGTGGACGATCTTTGGCGCCGCGGCCGCGTTCTTCACGCTGATCACCCAGAACCGGATCCACGTGGCGGCCTCGATGGGCGAGGGCGCGCACCTGCCGGTCGTCGTGGCGCCGTGGCTGCTGCTGATCTTTATCTACGCCCTGTTCATCCCCAACTCGTGGCGCCGCGCGCTCCGCTTCCTCGCCCCCGCGGCGGCCCTGCCGCTGGCGGTGATCGCTTTCCAAGCGGTCAACTGCCCCTACTACCAAAAGTGCGCGACCCAGGCCGCCTACGGGGACTATCTCACGGAGCAGGCCCTCGAAATGCTCTTCGCGCTGCTCATCGCGGTGGTCGGCGTGCAGACGATCAACACCCTCCGCCGGCAAGCGTTCGAGGCCAAGCAGCTCGGCCAGTACCGCCTGAAACAACGCATCGGCGGCGGCGGCATGGGCGAGGTCTACCTGGCCGAACACCAGATGATGAAGCGCCCCTGCGCGATCAAGGTGATCCGCCCCGAGAAGGCGGGCGACCCGCGGACGCTCGCCCGGTTCGAGCGGGAGGTTCGCTCCACGGCGAAGCTCTCGCACTGGAACTCGATCGACATCTACGACTACGGCCGCACCGACGACGGCACGTTCTACTACGCGATGGAGTACCTGCCGGGCCACAACGTGGGCGAGCTGGTCGAACGCGGCGGGCCGCTGCCGCCGGCGCGGGTCGTGTACCTGATGGACCAGGTCTGCCGCGCCCTGGCCGAGGCCCACGGCATGGGCCTGGTGCACCGCGACATCAAGCCGGCGAACATCTTCTGCGCGTACCGCGGCGGCGAGTTCGACGTGGCGAAGCTGCTCGACTTCGGCCTCGCCAAGCCGACGCTCGAAGCCACAGAAACCGCCGACGCCGCGTTGACCCAGGAGGGCGCGATCACCGGTTCGCCGATGTTCATGTCGCCCGAGCAAGCGACCGGCGAGAGCGAGGCCGACGCGCGCAGCGACATCTACTCGCTGGGCTGCGTGCTGTACTACCTGCTGACGGGCAAGCCGCCGTACCCGTACGACCAAGCGGTGAAGGTGATCATCGCGCACGCGTCGGAGCAGGTCGCGCCGCTCCGCGACCACCTGCCCAGCGTGCCGGCCGAGCTGGAAGAGATCGTGCTGCACTGCCTGGAGAAAGACCCAGAGGACCGCTTCCAATCGGTCGACGACCTCCGGCACGCGTTGCTCGACGCGCAGCTCGACGACGAGTGGTCCCCCGACCGCGCGGCCGAGTGGTGGCGCTGCAACGGCTGCCCCCAACGCAAGGCGATGGCCGCCGCGGCGCTCGAGGCGGCGGCCGTCTGAATCGCGGGCTTCTGGACCGACAAGCCCATCGGTGCTCCAGAACAGGACCCTCTGCTCAGCGACCGAGAGCCGGAGCCGATACCGTTCTGATTTACCGATCGACACCCGAGCCGAGGGCATAAGCCCTCGGAGGGCTAGCGCTTGGAGTCATTCGCGCGATTGAGCTGTTCCGTGATTCGCTACGAGGGCTTGTGCCCTCGGCTCCGGTGGTCGCTCGCAGGGGCAATCGGAGCCGATCACTTTCGCGTCGAATCGAGCCAGCACTCCGCGTTGCCGGTTGAGCGTGTAGTCGATCGCGCCGAACAGCGCTTCTTCGTCGTGGAGCCGACGACGCGATCCGCTGCGGGTCCACCACGCTCCGCTTGCCGGACGGCCGAATCGCTCGTTCATCGCCTTGCTCGCGTACCCCTTCAGGTCGCGGAAGAGGGTCTCGGTGCGGATTGCGTGCGGCGCCGCGATGACCAGATGGATGTGGTTCGCCATCACGGAGATCGCGAACAGCTTCCAGCCGCGCTGTCGCGCGGTCGCTTGGAATTGCTCGCATACCGCGTGGGCCAGCTCACGTGAGAGCCGGACTGCCGGTCCTCGCAACGTAGCGCGGCTGCTCCGGGCGAGACCTACGATCGCCGGCTCCAGAGCGTCGCCGTAGCAATCGTGTTCGATTCGCTTGTCCGACTGCGGGTCGCCGGGGCGCCGATCGCGGACCGAGGTCACCGAGCCGCGGCGATCCCCCGGGAGCCAAGTACCGTAGGAGCCAAGTCCCGTAGGTCGTGCTCGTAAGTAGCCAGTACGCGAACTCTGGCGGCATGGTGTCGGTCCTGATGCGGATTCCGCGGGTCAATCGGGTGGTGAACAAATTATCACTTCCATCGGGGCTTGCAAGCTTTTTCTGGTGCGCTCCGAGGGCTTATGCCCTCGGAGCGAATCACCAAACCGCCCTCCGTTCGCAGCCACGCACCCGCGGCCCGGAGCCTGGGCCCGCCCCGCCGGGCCGTTTAAACTGAGGGGTCTGTCCCCGCGTTCCTGACCCGGCCTCGCCGACCGCCATGCCAACGAAGCCCCGCACGCTGTTCGAGAAGATCTGGGACGACCACGTCGTCCACGCCGAGGAAGGCCGCTCCACGATCCTCTACATCGACCTGCAACTGGTCCACGAGGTCACCAGCGCGCAGGCGTTCGAGGGGCTGCGTCTGGCCGGGCGGAAGGTGCGCCGTCCGGCGCGGACCGTGGCTACGGCCGACCACAACGTGCCCACGACCGACCGCAGCCTGCCGATCGTCGACCCGGTCAGCAAGCTCCAGATCGAGACCCTCGAGCACAACTGCGCGGAGTTCGGCGTGCGGTACTACGGCCTGGGCGACGTCAACCAGGGCATCGTGCACGTGATCGGCCCCGAGCTCGGCTACACACAGCCCGGCATGACGATCGTGTGCGGCGACAGCCACACCAGCACGCACGGCGCGTTCGGCGCGCTCGCGTTCGGCATCGGCACCAGCGAGGTCGAGCACGTGCTCGCCACCCAGACGCTCTTGCAGCAGAAGCCCAAGACAATGGAGCTGCGTGTCGACGGCCAGCTCGGCCCCGGCGTCACGGCGAAGGACATGATCCTCTACCTGATCGGCCAGATCGGCACCGCGGGCGGCACCGGCTACTGCATCGAGTACACGGGCGAGGTCGTCCGCGGCCTGTCGATGGAAGGCCGCATGACCGTGTGCAACATGTCGATCGAGGCCGGCGCCCGCGCGGGCATGATCGCGCCGGACCAGACCACGTTCGACTACCTCCAGGGCAAGACACACGCCCCCAAAGGCGCCGATTGGGACGCCGCCCTGGAGCGCTGGCGCGGGCTGCCGACCGACGACGGCGCCGCGTACGACAAGTCGAACGTCTACCAGGGCGCGGACATCGAGCCGCAGGTCTCGTGGGGCACCAACCCGGGACAGGTGGCGGGCGTGAACGGCCGCGTGCCCAACCCGTCCGACTTCGTCGACCCGACCGACCAGAAGACCACCGCCGCGGCGCTCGAGTACATGGGCCTCAAGGCGGGCCAGCCGATCACCGAGCTGAAGCTCGACCGCGTGTTCATCGGCAGCTGCACCAACGCCCGCATCGAAGACCTCCGCGCCGCCGCGGCCACGATCAAGGGCCACAAGGTGGCCGGCCACGTCGACGCGATGGTCGTGCCCGGCTCGGGCGTGGTGAAGCGTCAGGCCGAAGAAGAGGGCCTCGACCGGGTCTTCAAGGAGGCCGGCTTCGACTGGCGCGAGGCCGGCTGCAGCATGTGCCTGGCGATGAACCCGGACAAGCTCAGCCCCGGCGAGCGCTGCGCGAGCACCAGCAACCGCAACTTCGAAGGCCGCCAAGGCCGCGGCGGCCGCACCCACCTGGTCAGCCCCGCCATGGCCGCCGCCGCCGCGTGCGCCGGGCACTTCGTCGACGTGCGCGAGTGGGGGACCGGGTAATGGGACGGATTGTTGCGCAAGTTGTGATCGAGAACGCGATGGATCGCGAAAAGCGGATCGAAGCCAGCGCCATGGTGGACACCGGAGCCACCTACCTCACCCTCCCAGAATCGTGGAGCGATCGACTGGGTGAGTTTGAAAAGAACGAAACAATCGAGATCGGGCTTGCCGACGGCTCCACTCAGAAGGCTCGGCTATGCGGGCCTGCACGCATCACGATCGAGCGTTTCAGCCCCATCTACGGAGAAGTCCTTTTTCTGCCGATGGGTGGCGCCGAGGGTGCACCCGAACCGCTATTGGGATACATCCCGCTCGAAAGCTCGCGAGTAGCCGTCGATATGCTCGGACATCGGCTTGTTCCGCTGAAGTACGCTGACCTGAAGTGATCTCACCGCTGAGCCGCAGAGGACGCGCTATGACTCGATGCCGGCGGTCTCAACGCGCACATTCCGCAATCCGCAATCCGAAATCCGAAATCCGCACTCGATGACCCCCTTCACCCAGCACACCGGCGTCGTCGCCGCGATGGACCGCGCGAACGTCGACACCGACCAGATCATCCCCAAGCAGTTCCTCAAGCGGATCGAGCGCACCGGCTTCGGTCAGTTCCTCTTCTGGGACTGGCGCGCCGACGAGCAGGGGAAACCCAACCCCGACTTCGAGCTCAACCGCCCCGAGGCCCAGGGCGCCAGCGTGCTGCTCGCGCGGCGCAACTTCGGCTCCGGCTCCAGCCGCGAGCACGCCCCCTGGGCGCTGGAGGACTACGGCTTCCGGGTGATCGTCGCGCCCAGCTTTGCGGACATCTTCTACAACAACTGCTTCAAGAACGGCATGCTGCCGATCGTGCTCGGCGAAGCGGAAGTGGAGGACCTGTTCCAGCGCGCGGCCCAGCACGCGCCGTACAAGCTGACGGCCGACCTCGAGGCCCAAACGCTCACCGACGAGCACGGCTTCTCCGCCAGCTTCGAGGTCGACCCGTTCCGCAAGCACTGTTTGCTCAACGGCCTCGACGACATCGGCCTCACGCTCGAGCACGAAGACAAGATCTCCGCCTTCGAGGAGCGCCACACGCATGCCGCGCCGCAGGCTTAGCGCGCTCGTGCTCGGCGCGGCGGCCCTGCAGGCTTGCGGCGCCGCCGCGGCCGAGCCGGCGCCCACCCTCGTTCTCGACGGGCTCTCCTCGCCGAGCGGCCTGGCCGTGTGGCGGCGGCCGACGGGCGAGCCGGAGCTCCTCGTGGCCGAGGAGGGCCGCGTCGTCGCGCTGCCGATCGGCGAGAACGCCGGCAAGCCCGTGCGGACGGTGATCGAAGAGCTCCCGCCCGGCCCGACCCGCCTGGCCGCCACGCCCGACGGGGCGGTCCTGGCGGCCAGCGACGGCCTGCTCGCCCGCTACGAGCCGGCCCCCCAGACGTCGGAGCCTGCCGCCCAGGTCGAGCTGCCAGGCGGGAAGCCGACAGCACTGGTCGCCAGCGCCGACCACGCTTTCACGGTACACAGCGGCTCGCTCCGGAGGAGCCGCTTGGTGGCCGGCCGGCTGACCGAATCGCGCGAGGTCCGCGCCGACTGCCTCGCCGCCGCCTTCGCGCCGCGCGGCTACTTGGCCGCGCTGCTCGGCCCCACCGAGGGCGACACCGCGCTGCGGCTGGCGCTGATGAACCCGGCCGAGCCGGGCGAGCAGGCCGTCGAGATGCCGGTCGAGGGCCTCGCTTCACCCACAGCGATCGCCTTCGGCGGGCGCTCAAGCGACGCGGTCCTCTACGCGATCGACGCCGACGGCCTCTGCCGAATCGACTCGGATCTCGACGCCAGCGGCCGCCCGCGCGGCGTGGCCAAGCGTCTGGCCGAGATCGAAGACCCACGCTCCCTCGCCGCCGCGACCGACGGCGCGGCGTACGTGACCACGGGCGACGGCCGCGTGCTAAGCTGGCCGCCCGACTGAGTCACCCGCCGACGGCCGCGACGACGGGGCGGCCCGGCGCCCTCGCTCGACAAGTCCCGACGCCAGATCTCGACAAGGCCCGGCGCCTTATCTCGACAAGGCCCGACGGCTTATCTCTACAAGCAAAGCCATGTCCCGACGCGAAAAAATCGAAGCCCTCCTCGCCGACGATCCGCGCGACGCGTTCCTGCGCTACAGCCTGGCGATGGAGCTCGACAAGGAAGGCGACCACGACACCAGCCTCGCCCGCTTCGACGAACTGACCAAGGACGACCCGCCGTACGTGCCCGCCTTCTTCATGGCCGCGCAGCAGCTCGCGCGGCTCGAGCGGGTCAACGAGGCCCGCGCTTACCTGCGCGACGGCATCGAGGCGGCCCGCTCCCAAGGCGACGCGCACGCGGCCGCCGAGATGAGCGAGTTCCTCGCCACGCTCGGCGCCGAGGGCGAGTGAGTCCCCCCGCTCGCAAGCCCCGGGGGTAGAACCCGCCCGCGCCAGCGGCCATGCTCTGAGAGACCGGGCGGGTCGGGTTTCTTAACTTCCCTACCAACTCGAGGGCATCGAGATCGTGACCACGACACGCCGCCCGAGCCGGGCCGTCGGCCGCTTGTCGCTCTGCCTGCCGCTCCTCCTCGCGGCCACCCCCACCCACAGCCACGCGTGCACGACCGCCGTGGTCAGCGGCCGCGCGACCCCCGACGGGCGGCCGCTGCTGTGGAAGAACCGCGACACGCGCTCGAGCCAGCACAACGAGGTCGTCCTGCTCGACGGCGAGCGGTTCGGCGCGATCGTTGTCGTCAACGCGGGCGAGCGCCGGTCGGTCTGGATGGGCGTCAACGAGGCCGGCTTCTGCATCGAGAACTCGCTGAGCCGCGACCTGAAAGTCGACGAAGAAGTCTCCGGCCCGAACAACGGCGGCTTCATGCGGATGGCGCTGGGCCGCTGCGCGACGGTCGACGACTTCCGCCGGCTGCTCGACGAGACCAACCAGTCCGGCCGCACCACCCTGGCCAACTACGGCGTGATCGACGCCCACGGCGGCGCCGTGCTGTTCGAGACCGGGCCGAACTCCTACGCGGCGTTCGACGCCAACGACCCCGACCAGGCGCCCGACGGGATCGTCGTGCGCGCGAACTTCGCCACCACCGCCCGCGGCCTGCCGGCCCGGCCCACGCCCGACGCGTTGGCCGAGGTCTACTCGGGCGAGCGTTACTGCCGGGCCGCCGCGTTGCTCGCCGAGTGCAAGTCCGACGGCGTTTCGGTCGACGAGCTGCTCCGCCGCCTCGCGCGCGACCTGAGCGACCAGTCGGGCCGGCCCTACCCCGGCGCGGTGAACGGCCCCGACGGCTCGTTGCCCGACCGGATCCCCACCGCCAGCACCATCAGCCGGCTGACGACCGTGTCGGCCGTCGTGTTCCACGGCGTGCGGCCCGGCGAGGACCCGCGGCTGACGACCATGTGGACGATGCTAGGCGACCCGAGCTTCACGATCGCCACGCCCGTGTTCCCGGTCGGCCCCGCGCCGGACGACCTGGCCGACGAGCACGGCGGCGAGATCGGCGAGATCGCCCTTACGCTCCGCGACTGGAACCTGACCCACCGGCGCGACGGCGTCGTCGGCCGGCGCCTGCCGGGAATCTGGAGCGACCTCTGGCGCGAGGAGGACCGGCTCGTCGAGCAAACGCTCGAGCAGAAGAACCGCTGGGCGGCAGCCCTCGCGCCGGAATCCGACGCGCCGGTCGCCGACATCATCGCCTGGCAAGAAGCGGCCGCCGACTGGGCGATGGCCGCGATGGTCAAGGAATTAGCCGAAGCCAAACAAGCCGCCCTCGCCGCGCCGGTCGCCCCGGCGAGCTGGCGCGCCGACGAGCGGCCCGCCGACCCCGCGGCGGCGCCGCGCGTGGCCGTCTACGACCACTCCGAGCCCTACGAAGGTTCGGAGAACCTCGCCCGCATCCTCACCGCCGACGCGCGGTTCGACACCCGGCCGGTCACCCCGCAACAGATCCGCGACGGCGCGCTGGACCGCTTCGACGTGCTCGTCATGCCGGGCGGGTCGGGCAGCAAGCAGTCCGAGAAGCTCGAACAAAGCGGCCGCGCCGCGATCAAGCAATTCGTCGAGCACGGCGGGGGCTACGTGGGCATCTGCGCGGGCGCGTACCTGGCCTCGTCGCAGTACGAGTGGTCGCTCGGCTTGGTCAACGCGCGCTGCTGGGACCGCGTGCACTGGGCCCGCGGCACGGGCAAGGTCCGCCTGGCGATGGCGCCGGCCGCGGAGAAGCTGTTCGACGCGTCGGGCCAACTCGAGTGCTACTACGGCCAAGGGCCGATGCTCGCGCCCGACGACGAGCCCGACCTGCCCGCGTACCAGGTGCTGGCGAGCTACGCGACCGAGGTCGCGAAGAAGGGGGCGCCGGAGGGGGCGATGGTCGGCATGCACGCGATCGTCCGGAGCGAGTACGGCGAGGGCCGCGTGATCCTGTTCAGCCCCCACCCAGAGAAACCGGGCGGCCCGAACGGCCTGATCGCCCACGGCGTCCGCTGGGCCGCCGCCGGCAGCCCGAGCGTCGCAACTCGCCCCGCCGCCCCCGCCCCGGCGACCGGCGGGGAGTGAGGCGACTCGCGCAGAGACGCAGAGACGCAGAGACGCAGAGAGGTTGGGCGGGAAACGAGGACCGCTGGTTGGCCGGGCTGTGCCTGACGCCGCCGCGGTTGACGGGAACCGGCGTCAGGCGAAGCCTGATCTATTGTGCTACCGCTTTGACGCAAGCTCCTCGTCGGTTAGCGTAGCCAAACAGCCAAACAGCCAGACAGCCAGACAGCCAGACACGCCGTTCGCCGTGGTGATGCTGTGAGCCGACCTATCCGCTACGCCCGCCTCTGGCTGCGTTGGACCGGGGCGGTTTGCTGCTGCGTCATCCTGGTGTTGTCGCTGGCGCTATGGCCAAGAAGCTACTTCTACCACGACTGCGTAGATGTATGCGGCCAAGATGGTCGGCAATACCGGGCGCTCTGCTTTGTCTTCGGGCGTTGGGATACGCCCTTGACGCCTTTGCCACGGCGCACCTTGGCGCTAACTGCACCGGAATCAAGTTCGAGATTACTGGTAGTACCAACCGTAAGAATAGAGTCGTTTCCAAACTTCGATTGGTACGCCGCCGCACTCCGGTGGCACGGCGGCAAGATCCCGCGGCCCGACGATCTCCTCAGTTGGCGAATTGTCAATCGTCTTTGGTTCGTTGGACTTGTGTCGGCGATCGGAGCGTTAGTCGCGACTTGGCCAAGCTTCGCTGTTGGGCGACAGCGGATTCGATTCCGCATCGCCGACCTACTCGCTATATCGGCGGCAGTGGCTTTCTCCGCGGCTTTCACACCCCCAGCGTTTCGCAGCTACTACGACGGCGGCGCCGTCATCGTCAACGAGGCGGCATTCCTGACGATTGCTGCTTACGCTGCCGGTCGCTGCACTTGCGGCTCTTCCGACACGCGCCGGTTCGTCGGCGTCGCAATTGCCTCCGTTTGCCTCGGCGGCGCCGGTGCGCTCGCGTTATTCTGGTGGCACATCGTGGAGAATCTAGATCCTTTGGCGTAGCCTGGAGCCGGACGCCATGCTCACACGCGTAGCGGATGAGCATGCGGCGCGGAAAAAGCGGGCTCACATGCTCATCCCCTGCGGGGGTGAGCATGGCACCCGGCTTTCCATCTGGGATTTCTGACACAAGAAAGCAGAACAAAGCGTTGGACGAGGAGTCGCGGTTCGCGTCGGCCTTGAATCCAAGGTTGGCTCGCCGCGGCCCGGTCATCGCCGTCGTTTTGTCGGAAGCACTTCAATCACGACGGCCGAATGAATGAACCGCATACGCACAGCTTTCATTGCTGCTGTAATCGCTATGTTGTGCGCGGCTTCGGCATGGCAATACGGCCGCAACACCTGGATGACAATTCAGCAGTCGTTCGCGGATGAACAAACCGAGGTCTTCTCCGAAATGACTAGCAAGGCGACCGAGGCACTAAAGAGACAACCACCGGACGTGAAAGCAGCTGTTGGATTTCTAGAATACACCCACGGATACTACCCAACGGGCACCAAACAAACACACGGCTCAGCTTTGGACCGAATAGTCGAGCGTTCGAGGTCGAACGCTGAATCTCGGATCATTGAAATGCTGCGTGACGCAACGGGTCTTGATCATGGCGCCGATGCCGACGATTGGATTCGCGAATTGCGCAATCATGCAGAGTCGGACAAGTGAGGCTGAGGCGATCTAACTAAACGTGCTAGTTCCGTAGGTCAGGCTGTGCCTGACGCAGCGGGTAGCCCCGACAATCGTGAGCGAGCGGCTTAGCTTACCGAGCGACGTCGTCCGAACGCTTGTCGGGGTGCGGCAGCACAAGAGGCGGAGCGGTTGCCTCGTGCCGCTACGCCCCCCGACGAACTTACGACCAAGAGCCGGACACCGACAAACGGCTGAATGGGCTCACCCCGAGCGCGACGCTGTCGTCGGCCGACTGTTGGCGCCACCCAGGTGATTAGGCGCACGCCCCGGCGTGGCCAAAACGCAACTAGCGGCGCGCCGCTTGGGCGACAATGCGGGGTTCGTTGCGGCGTGAGAAGCGCCGAGCCAGCGTCGAACGCCGCAGGCGCGTTGCGCGGAGCGGCGCCGTTTCGTTACACCCCGGAGCCGATCGGGGCAGTTGTAACGCTTCGCTAAGTCGTTGGCGGCGAGGCGCTTAACGCCGGTTTCGACACGTTCAAGCGTGACAACGCGTTCGCGGGCGCGCCGCGTTTGTTTCAAACGAACGGGGGCCGTAAGTTTCGTAGGTCGGGCCGTTGCTGACGCCTCGCCGCACGACGAGAATCAGCGTCAGGCGAAGACTCGACCTCTGTACTACCTGGAAGGGCGTCAGGCGGATCCTGACCTATCGCACTGGAGAACAGAATGCGAGCGTTCGGACTGCCCCAAGGTGCAACAGCACTAGCAGCAGTCGTCGTTGGGATCCAAGTTCTGAGCTTCCCATCAGCCTTTGGCCAGGAGCATCTCGTTCCGGCTATTGCCGATCCCAAGCCGTTCAGAGTAGGCGACCTGCGGTTCGTTCACCCACCCCCGTCGAAGCCCCACGACAAAGAGGGCGCCGAGGGTCTGGAGGGCCTCGCTTCCGTGCCGGACGTCATCGATACAGCTTTCCCTAGCTCTCGCATCGAGGCATTGATTGACGATCAACTGCCGAGCCATCGACTTCACTTTCGAGACGCCGCGCTCATTCGGCGAAGACACGGTGGTCTGGGGTGGCCGCACGACAAGCCTTCGTACCTTTGGCTTGTCTCGTGGGAAATTTTCCCATCGGAGGCCGGATTCACTGGGGCGCCCTGGGTCTACCAAGGCATCGCGACTGGCAGCGGCGAGTTGATCCCTCCCGAAGTGTCGCTTTGGAGCGCTTTTCCTGTAAACGGCGAGGGCCTGTTCATCCGCTCCGAGTTCGCGCTGGAGAATCGCGACCCAACCGGTGAGGAGGGCGTGCTTCTCGGCGAGCAGATCGCGGAACTGGCGAAGAAAACCCTGTCCGAGTTTTCGGACAAGCACTCGCTCGAGTCCGTTGGAAGTGCAGAGGAATCGCGCGGTCAAGGCGAAGCGCTTCGTTGGCGACTACAGACGCAGGGGATCATCCGGCTAGGCGAGCACCGAGCCTGGGAGATGGGCTTCACAGACGCGAATTGGGAGCCGTGCGAGGCATTGGAGTACAGATCGCTAAAGGTGTGGGCGACGCTTGATGGCGAGCTGTCCAAGCTGTCGCTTGGCGGCGAGTAGCTCACAGGGCGCTATTCGACGGAGCCGAACCGCGTTGATCGTATGACATACCCAAGAATGGTGCGATTCTGCTTCGCGGCACAGCAGCCTGCGTTGCGAATCCCTCTTCGCGACGTTGGTCGCGATCACGCGCGAGGGCTCCACTTGCTTGGCGCTCTTGGCGTCTTGGCGGTTCCCCCGGTCGGGGCGGCTGTGGGGACTCACTCGGGGTCGCGGCCGAACACGCACAGGCACATGTCGTCGGACTGGTCGTGGCCGTCGACGAACTTTTGCACGTCGTCCAGCACGTGCTGGCCCAGGTCCGCCACGCTCGCCGCGGCCAGCTTCACCTGCGCGAGCAGCCGCTCGGTGGTGTACAGGTCGCGGTTGGCGTTCATCGCCTCGCTGAAGCCGTCGGTGTAGGCCGTCAGCGATTCGCCGGGCGCGAGGGTGAGGGTCGCCGACTCGAACTGGAAGTCGTCGACCACGCCGATCGGCAAGCCGGTGATCTCTTCGTAGATCTCTTCCGCGTCGCCGTCGCGGCGGCGGAGGATCGGCGGCATGTGGCCCGCGTTGACGAGCTGGACCTCGCTCTTGGCCGGGTCGACCACGGTGAAGATCATCGTGACGAAGCGGTCGTCCAGGCCCTGGGCGGCGAAGTTGCGGTTCACGTAGTTCACCGCCGCGCCGAGGTCCGGCTCGGTCGCCAGCGCGAAGCGCACGTCGCTCGACAGCTTGGCCATCACGATCGCCGCGGCCACGCCCTTGCCGGCCACGTCGCCGAGGATCACCGCGAAGCGGCCGCCCGGCAGGTTCACGTAGTCGTAGTAGTCGCCGCCGACCTGGCGCGCCGACTCGTAGTAATCGAAGAAACCGTAGCCGTTTACGGTGGGCGGGCCGGGCGGCAGCAGGGCCCGCTGCATGCGGGTCGCCAGCTCGAGGTCGCGCTGCAGCGCCTGCTGCGTGAGCATCTGCTCGTGCATGCGGGCGTTGTCGACGGCCACCGAGGCCTGGCTGGCCACGGCGGCGAGGACCTCGAGGTCCTCGTCGGTGAAGCGGCTGCGTTGGTTGAGCGTGTCGATCTGGATCACGCCGATGGACTCGCCCTCGCTGTCGATCAGCGGGCAGCACATCATCGAGCGGATCTGGAACTGGGCGATCGACTCGGCCATGCCGAACCGCTCGTCGGTGGCCGCGTCGGCCGAGAGGATCGCCTTCTTGCCGGTCATCGCCTCTTCGACGATGGTCCGGCTGATCCGCGCCTGCTCCTCGAGCTCGCCGCGGCGGCCCTTCACGGCGACCGGCACGAGGGGCCCGTCGGGGCGGGGCCGCATGACGACGAAGCCGCGGTCGGCCTGGGTGAAGATCTTGAACAGGCTGTCGAGGAGCTTCGGGAGCACCTCGTCGATCGAGATCGCGCGGCCGATGCCCTTGGAGATCTCGACCAGCGCGGCGAGCTTCGCCTCGGGGCGGGCGGACATCGACCAGCCGGTGTCGGTGGTCTCCGTGCCGCCGAGCTGGATCGTGGCCAGGCGGTCCGAGGAGCCCTCGATCGGCGCCCCGCCGTGCGTGTCGTCGACCATCTCGACGAGGCTCGACGTCTCGCCCGACAGGCCGCTGAGCATCGGCGACCGGTGCGGCGCGTCGGGGTCTTCGAACGTGAACTCGTGGTCGCAGATCGCGATCCGGTCGCCGGGCCACAGCGGGGTCGGCGCGGCGATCCGCTCGCCGTTGACGAACGTGCCGTTGCGGCTGCCGAGGTCCTCGATCAGGTAGTGGTCGCCATCGCGGCTGACCTTCGCGTGCCGCCGGCTCACCGCGGCCACGTCCAGCGCGACCTCGCAATCGCTCGACCGGCCGATCACCGCCGTGGGCGTCGGCAAATCGAATGCCTGCCCCGGCTGGAGCCCTAGAATCGTTCGGAGCAATGCCATTCGCGACGCGCGTCGGGGTGCCTGCTGTGGGCCGCGTCAGGCGACGACCCGACCCACGGCCACCGACGGAGTTTAGAGCGCCTGCCGAGAGCGGGCGAGGGGTTGGGGGGGAGGTGGCGGGGATGAGGGAAGAGGGAAGCGGGAAGAGGGAAGCGGGAAACGGCCAGCGGAGGGTCTCGGTAGGGTCCTGCCCCCTGGGCCCTGCGGCCAGCCACCTACCTTGATCGCCACCCCGGCGCGCTCTACCTTTGGTCCCTCGGGCCCGGTGTCGCCACAAGCCGCCGCGGGGCCCTCTTGGGGATTGGTGTAATCGGTAGCACGACGGATTCTGATTCCGTTAGTCGGGGTTCAAGTCCCTGATCCCCAGCTCTCTTTTACCCCTTGTTTTTAAGGGGTTTTCGGCCCGCGGGCGGATTCTGAGTTTGGGCAGCGTTACCTTGAACGTTACCTGAGGCCGGGTCGAGCGTCTGGAACAACGCGTCGGCCAGCTCTTCGCTGTCCTCTTCGACGTAGTAGCGCATCGTCGTGGCGATGTCGCTGTGCCGCATCAACGCCTTGAGCCGCGCCGGCGACAACGACCGGCTCCACCGCGTCCCGAACGCGCGGCGAAGGTCGTGGGCGCTGGCGAACTTCTTGTCCGTGACCTTCACGCCCGCTTGCTTCCCGATCGCGCAGACCACTTGCGACACGCTGACCGCGTGGCGGTGCACGGCGAACACGCGGCCGCGCCGCCGCGCCGCCGGGACCGTCTCAAGCAGCTCGGCGAAGTCGGGCGTGATCGGCAGCACGCGGTTCTTCTTCCCCTTCTCCACCACCGCCGGGATTCGGAGCATCGGCCTACGCCCGCGCAGGTCCACGCTGATCGCGTCCGGGTCGTCCTCCCACGTCAGGGTCAGCGACTCGCTGAGTCGCAGCCCAGAGAGCCACAGGCCCCGCAGGTAGAACTTCCACGTCGCGACGCGCGGGTCGGCGTCGATAACGTCGTCGTCGGCGTCCGGGTCCAGGTCCTTCGCGACCACCTTCGGCACGGCGGTCAGCATCCGATCGAACTCCTCGGTCGTGATCGGTCTCCCCTTCATCCCGGAGGCCAACCCGGCGCCCTTCGGCGGCCGGCAGTCGGGAACCTCGGCGAGCATCCCGTGCCGCTGAGCCCACTTCAGCGAGGCGGCGAGGTGGCGGAGGTAGTTGGCAACAGTCGTCGGCCTGAGCCCTTTGTTGCGCAGCTCCGCCCGGAAACGCGACACGGTCGGAGTCGTCGCGTCGTGCAGCCACTGGATATTCACGACCCGCTCGAACGCGTTGAGGGCGACTACGTAGCTGGACCTCGACCGCGGCGCCAAGTCGCCGAGGTGTTGCTCGATGAACAGGTCGCGGAAGGCGCCCCAGGGGACGCGGGCGCCCTTTTGGTAGCGGCCGGCGCGGATGTCCGCCTCCCACTGCGCCGCCAGCTTCTCGGCGTCTTTTCGGCGATCGGTGCCTGTCGACTTGGCCACCTGCTTCCCGGTCGTCGGGTCGGTGTACCTCATGACCCAGTTCGGCCGGTCTTTGTACCTGACCACGTGCACGACGACTTGGTCGTTCATGCGTTCCGCTCCTTCGTTGGGCGCAGCTCTAGGCCGTAGAACCGACAAAGCGTCTCGGCGTGGTCGAGCCGCAGCGTGCCAACCGCGTCGGCGAACCGGGTCAGCGTCGGCCGCGCGATCCCCGTCTCACGCGACAACGCGTTGTAGGACTGAGGGTCGGCGAGCACGGCCTCGCGCAGCCGGTCGGCGATCGGGTGGTCGGGCATGACCAAATATATACCGATAGCGGCGATAGCTGGCAACCGGGGGAGAAACGAGCCCCGCACGCGCCGCCTAGCGCGCTCGAAGCCCCACCCGTGACAACGGAGCCGCCCCTGCGCCGAAACGCGTGAGACGGGCTCCTGGGGGCTCACAGAGAGAGGGCGCCGAGAACCCGGTCGACACGGGCGTCGTGGTGGTGATCGCCGGCGCCGTGATCGTCGACACCATGGTCGGGATGGGCGGGGGCGCCGTGATCGCGGTCACAGGCGCCGCTCGGCGGATCGCCGGGTGTTCTCTTCGATATCGAGGAGAACTTGCGTGCCCTCAATCGTCAGGCGGATGCCGAGGAATAGCAGCACCACGCCCACGGCGAAGAAGATGGCTTCGCCTATCAGCGATGCATCATCCTGGGCGATGCCAATCGCTATGCCGACCGCCGCGCCGAAGCCGTAGAGCTTCCGACCCGATTGGCAGAGAAGGCTGCGGCGTACCGCCGGCCGGTAGTCGCGGTGGCGCCAGTGATCGGCGCCGCGGCGCCTGTCACGCCGCCGCGGCTCGCCAACCAGCAAGCCACGGCGCCGGCGCCACGGGCGGCGCCCACTCGACCGGCAGCGTGACCATCGCGTCGACAACAACGTCGTCGGCGCCTACTGCCCCAGCTCAGCCACCCGCACGATCGCCAGCTCGACCGGCCGTGCCTCGACCACCGTTCGTCTGCGCCGCGTCTCGGCGTCCCACGTCGCCCTGATCGCGGCGCAGGCCTCTCGTATCTCTTCCGGCGTCGGGTCGCTTGGCGTCCGGTCCGAATCGCCAGCCGCCGCCGTGGAAGTTCTCGACAAGCCGGGGGTCTCTCATCGGGTTCATCACCAGGTGAAAGCCGGTGAACCGGCGGGAACCACTCACCCGTGCGGGCCGGGTCGAAAGCTCGGGGCGAAGGCCCTAGCCCCTGACCCTCGACCCGACCGCGCGGGCGCACTCTGTCACTCGTCTCGAATCGCTTGCCTCAGCCGCTCGCACTCCGCCGCGGCTTCGGCGGCCAGCTGCGACGCGGTCGCCGCCTCGAGCTTCAGGAACTCGTAGTCGTCGCCGCTGGGCGGCTCGTAGTCGGCTGGCGACTTCTCCCGCTTGCTGGGCTCGACCGGCTTCCACGAGAAGTCGCCCACGTACCGCTCCGACGTTTCTTGCCGG
>NZ_JAVJSH010000030.1:0-51568 GCF_040219535.1 Botrimarina sp. | reverse complement strand
AAACGCGACAGTCTGAAAATCGTGTTTGTCCGCAAAAACGTTGCAAAACGGGGGTTAAGTCGTTGCGCCCAGGCGACTTAGCGAAGCGTTACACGCCGACCCCCAACTGTAACGAAACCCCTCGCCGGCCGACGCGCAAGGTCGGCCCGAAACCCGGCGGGCCGAAACCCGGCGATTGTCGCACGCCCGGTTTGTGACAGGTGGAGAATTAGCCACCGAGGGGCGGCCGCGCGCGGCTCGTGCGATGCGAGCGATCGCTCAACGGCAAGGGCCGACCATCGCGAATCGCGATCGTGCGGCCCGTTTCGGGAGAGCAGCTACGCGTTGCCACCGGTTGAACGTCGCCGAGGTGATGTCTACCGAGGGGAGCTAGGCAGCCACACTTCCTGGATCTCCCAGCAGTCTTCCGAAACTGCCGGAGGTGTCCCTGCTGCCAAGAGACCGCTGCGAATTCGCAGCCGGGCTAAGCCGCCGGTGTTGGTCCAACCGCGTGCCCAATCGGTCCAGCAGAGCACGTAGCCGTCTTACAGATCACCGGAGGCCCTGCAGGGGATCGAAGCGGTTCCAGAAGCGAATCGCGGGCGACTTCTGCTCCCACCGGATGGCGTTCGGTGCGTCTGGAGTCGAATCGGCAGGTGTGACAGCCAGCCGTGTGTTGGTTACGGTGTCACCCTGCCGAATAACTCGTCCGACTCCCGAGAGACGTCGCTGGCGTTCTCACCAGCCTTAGGGAGATGAAGGAAGTGCGATCCCTTCATAAGTCGACCTGCCTCCGCATGTTCTGGTGGGCTGCCGCGATCAGCTTCGCGACGGCTCACGCCCCCACTAAGGCGACTGACTTCGTCTGGAACCCGGGTGTAGCGCTGGGTGACTTTGACGACCCGAACAGTTGGTTCGCAGCGACCTCGGCGCCGACCGTTGGGGACACCGTCACGTTCGAGGACGCCGCCCGCGCGAATTTCACAATTGATGGCGCTGTCGATACGGTCACGGTCGTCCAGAACGTCGGTTTCGTTTTTCAGTCCGACACCGGCGTCCGCACCCTCACAGTAGACGACGTCGTGCTGGAAGACTCGTCCAGCCTCCTGCTCGAAGAGGTGCGCCTCGCGCTTTCGGGCAGCGTGACCGGAACGAGTTTCGAAGACGCCAAGCTTGAGCTCCTTGAGCAGGCCCGTGTCACCGGCGGTGTGATCGATGGCGTGCAGGTGCTCCTCAGCGACGCGTCGGCCCTCCTGAACGGAGTCGAGCTGCGGAACTCTCTCGTCATGCGGTCCGAGACCGTCGAGTCGTCGATCTTAAACGACATCTCGATCGGGTCGAATGTCACGTTGGCGGGCAACTCTGGGGCCATGCTTCAGTTGGACGGCGCGACATCGTTCGTCGGTGACTCGGGGCTGGCTATCTCGCCTAGCTTGGTCGCCGTGCTTAACGGACCGCTGATGGGCGCCGGCAACAGCCAACAGATCACCAACTTCGGAGAACTCCGAACCGCGACGCTGGCGAACCCAATCATCAGTTTCGACGACGCTCCGGGCGTCAGCCAGTCGCTGACGATCAACAACTCATCCGGCGTGCTCAACATCCAATCTCTTTCGAGCCTCGTTGTCAGCGAAGGCGGACTCGTCGTCGAAGGGGGCTCGATCGAGGGGGGCGGAACTCTGCGTGCGGACGGCGCCGACCTGATAGTGAACGGCGCGGCAGTGATCGACGGCGTATCGGTCCAAGCGTTCAACGGAGCGTCGCTGTCGCTGGGCGCCAGCTTGACGCTGCAGTCGGCCGACGTCGAGGTGTCGAGCGGGTCGGCCAGTGACATCCCGTCCGGCTTCGCGATCGGCGCCGGGTCAGCGTACCGGTCGACAAACGGAGGCATCGTCACGATCGGTCCCGCAATCACAAACGATGGTGTGCTCCGGGCCGAGCGGGCGACACTCCGCGTCGTAGGCGACACAATCCTCAACGGCGCCGGCACGACCGCGCTGGACTCTGCCGGTGGTCTCGGAGTCGCGCCCCGCATCGAGCTACCGGGCGGCGGTTCGCTGACCGTAGGCGCCGACCAGACACTGTTTTTCGATACGCCAGACGACGGCTACCTCTACGGGACCGGCTCGGGGGGCTTGGCGTTGGTAAACGAGGGTCTCTTGCGCGTCGGCGTGAACGGGCGGGCCACCGTGCTGCAGTCGGATAACGCAGCCTCCCCGATCGCCGCGGCGACGTTGCAGGATTTCACGCTGGAGAACCGCAGCGAGTTGGTGCTGGATAGCGGCTCGCGGCTCACGCTGCTCAACGACTCGTCGACCGCATCGACGCCGGTCACCGCGGTCGACAACGTGGGCGGCGTCATCACGCTCAACGCTCGCGCGGAGTTGGTCTTCGACCAACCCAACTTCACTAGTGCAGTCGTGCTGCAAGGCGGGCTCATCACGGGCGACGGCGCTGTGCGCTCCTCGGGGGGGAACTTGCTGATCAACGGCGCCGCGGTGATCGACGGCGCGACAATCGCGGTGGAGGACGGCGCCCTGCTGACTCTCGGCGCCGAGGTGACGCTGCAGTCGGCCGACATCGCGATCGGCCAACAGTCAACCTATGCGCTATCCGACGGATTCATGGTCGACGCGGGAATGACCTACCGCTCTTACAGTGGTGGCCTGCTCACCATCGACGGCGAAGTGACGAACAACGGCTTGGTGCGGGCCGACGGCGCGATGCTCCGCTTCCTCGGCGACGCGACGCTGAGCGGGACAGGGACGACTGAAGCAGTGACCGAAGCCGGGAACGGCCCCGTATTCATGGAGTTGGCGGGCGGCGGTTCGTTGACCGTAGGAGTCGATCAATCGCTCCTGTTCGATTCGCCAAACGTGAACTTCTTGTATGGCTCCGGCTCGGGCGGGGTGACGCTGGTGAACGACGGCCTGATACAGGTAGGCATTTTCGACGACTTCTACGTCACGCAGTTCGACAACGGGGGGATACCGGACGCCACCTTGCAAGACTTTACGCTAGTGAACAACGGCGAGTTGCTGCTCAAGAACGACTCCGAGATGGTGTTTTTTGCCAATCTGGTCGACAGCACGACGCCGGTTACGACGACGATCGACAACCGCAACGGCCTGATCACGCTCGAGGCGGCTTCGGAGCTGCGTTTCGAGCAATCGGGATTCCCGGCCGACGTGACGCTCCGCGGCGGGCAGATCGTCGGTCCGAGCACGGATTTTGACCAAGTCGTTGTGGCCCAGGGGGCGTCGCTGCGGCTCACCGACTCGCCCACGTTCACCGACACCACGCTGCGAGTAGAACCGGGAGCGACGCTCACCATCGACGGCGAAGTGACGAACAACGGCTTGGTGCGGGCCGACGGCGCGATGCTCCGCTTCCTCGGCGACGCGATCTTGAACGGCTCGGGGGTGACCGAGTCAAGAGGTGTCGATCCTCGGATCGAAATCGACGGCGGCGCATCACTAACAGTCGGGATGGACCAGACGCTGCTGCTGGGCGAGTTCGCGGAGAGCTTCGTGTACGGTTCAGGATCAGGGGGCGTGACGCTGGTGAACGACGGCCTGGTGCGGCTCGGGCAGTTTGCCACCACGACGGTCTTTCAAACCGACAACCCGCTCTCCCCGGTCGGGGGAGCGACCTGGCAGGACTTTACGCTGGTGAACAACGGGGAGCTGATGCTCAGGAACGACTCGCGGCTGGTGTTTCGGACCGAAGAGACCGACAGCCCGACTCCGGTTACGACCACGATCGACAACCGCAACGGCGTGATCACGCTCGAGGCGGCTTCGGAGCTGCGTTTCGAGCAATCGGGACTCCCGGCCGACGTGACGCTCCGCGGCGGGCAGATCGTCGGTCCGAGCACGGATTTTGACCAAGTCGTTGTGGCCCAGGGGGCGTCGCTGCGGCTCACCGACTCGCCCACGTTCACCGACACCACGCTGCGAGTAGAAGAGGGGGGGACCCTCACAATCGAGGGACCCTTCACCTACGACGCTTTCGCGGTGTTCCGCGGGGCTCGCCTCAACGCGGTCGGTGGCGAGTGGCTCGGAAGCGGAGACGTGGTCTTCGAGGAGGCTAGCCCGTCCCTGCCGGCGCAGATCGTGTCTTCCACCGGCGCCGCAATCCGATTCGGAGCCGGCAAACAGGTCCGCATCAGCAGCGGCGTCACCACGCTCTCGGACGCGACGATTGCTGGCTCGACAACCGACGGCGCAGGATCGTTGACCGTCGAGCCGGGTGCGACGCTTCGGGTCGAGACCGCCGCAGCGGGGATCGACGATGTCGCCTTCCAAGTGCTCGGCGTGCTCGACGCCCGAGCCGACCTAGTCGCCACGGTCCCAATCCCGGTCGCGGCGGGCGGCGAACTGCGCGTCGACGCGGCAGCGACGGTATCGGCCCCCAACGTGACGATCGACCCGGGCGGCGTGCTGACACTTGCCGGCGGCGTGCTCGACACTCCGACGTTCGAACTCAACGGCGCCGCGGTCGGCGACGGGACGATCATCACTCCGAACGACCCCGCCACGCCGACCCAGATCTCGGCGCCGATCACCGGCACAAGTCCCGCGATGCCGATCGCGCTGACCGGCTGGATCGAAGGCGGCGGGCTCCTCGACAACGTCCTGATCGAGGGGACCCACTCGCCGGGCGACGGGATCGCTTTTACCGACGCCGGCTCGATCGCCTACGGCCCAACCGCCGACCTTCTTATCGAAATCACGAACCAAAACGTGCTCAACCCCGGGTTCGATCGCGTCGTCGCGACGGGATCGGTGACGCTCGACGGCGACCTCGACCTGCAGCTCGTCGATTACGTCGAGAACACCCTGAGCATCAACGACCAACTCGTGCTGCTCACGTCGGGCGGCCTGAGCGGCCAGTTCGCGAACGTCGCGCCGGGCGACCGCGTGTTGTTCGACGGCGGCCTGGCCTCGGCCCAGATCGACTACGGCGCGACCAGCCCCTTCGACCCGAACCACATTGTCTTCTCCGAGTTCGTCCGCGAGCCGCAGCAGGTCTTCTGGATCGGCGGGAACTCGAATTGGAACTCGCTCTTGAACTGGGACCTGCTTCGTATTCCCAACAACGACGGACCGCTGAAGTTTCACGCGATCATCAACGCCGGAACCGTCGATGTCGACGTGCCGGTGACGCTCAGCCGCCTGACGCTGAACAACGCTGGCAGCGCGTTGACGCTCAACCAGACTGTTGTCGTCGAGGACCTCTTCTGGAACGCCGGAAACCTGACCGGACCGAACGTCCTGACGACCACGGGTGAGAGCACGATCGATACCGACGGGCAAGTTGACACGGGCCCCGGTTTGGTGAACCAGGGGACCGCGACATGGGTCGACGGCAACGTGGTCGGCCAGTTCGCGGGGCAAGGCTTCGTCAACGAAGGCGAGTTCCTCATCGAGCTGACCGAAGACCATTCGTTCTGGTACGTCACAAACATCGCGACCGGGGTCATCCGCCACACCGGGACGGCGCGCGCAACTCTCGGCCCGAACACCGGTTTCGAAAACGACGGGCTGGTGGAAATCACCGGCGGCGGCACGCTCCGGGTCGCGCGCGACCGAAACAACGGCAGCGACGGCGACTTCGTGATCGCCAACGGCGTGTTCGAGTCGGCCGTCGGCTTCGGCGCCGACCACAAGTTCAACGGCTCTGTCACCGGACAGGAGTTCCGCTCGCTCACGGGGACCATCTCGTTCAACGGCGCCTACGACGTCGATACGACCTCGATCGCGGCGAGCGTCGTCACCTTCAACACCCCGTCGCCCGCGACGACCGACACGCTCACAATCCACTCGGGCGACCTCAAGGTCGAGACGATGCTCATCGTGGACCAGCTCAACTGGAACGGCGGCGGATTCGTCAATGCGGCGGGCCAAACCACGCTGACGACATCGGCGGTCGTCGATACGCCGGCGCAGAAGAAACTCACCGGCCAGTTCGTGAACCAGGGCGAGGTGACCTGGCGTGACGGCGACTTTTCGCAGAGCTCGCAGGGCCTGTTCCGCAACGAGGGGACGCTGCTGATCGAGCTCGCCGCCGAACGGTCGCTCTACCATGCGCTGAACACCTCGACCGGCGTGATACGGCACACGACCGCAGCCCGGGCGATCCTCGGACCGACCGCCGGTTTCGAAAACGACGGGCTGGTCGAGATCACCGGCGGCGGCACGCTCCGAGTCGCGCGTGACCGCAACAACGGCAGCGACGGCGACTTCGTGATCACCGACGGCGTGCTCGAGTCGGCCGTCGGATTCGGCGCCGACCACAAACTCAACGGCTCGGTCACCGGGCAGGAGTTCCGCTCGTTGACGGGGACAATCTCGCTTAACGGCGCCTACGACGTCGACACGACGACGGTGAACGGCGGGTTGGTCACCTTCAACACCCCGTCGCCCGCAACCACTGACACGTTGGCGATTAGCGCTGGCGAGGTCCACGTCGCGACTGAGTTCGTTTTCGACCAGATCACCTGGACGGGCGGCGGGTTCGGCAACTCCGCCGGACAGCCGGTCCTCACCGGCCAGGGCGTCATCAGCGGCCCCGCCGTAAAGGCCGTTGGAACGACCCTCGTTAACCGTGGCGCGCTCACGTGGAACGACGGCGCCGTCGGCACGGGCTCGGTGACCGCCGCGCGGGTCCGCAACGAGGGCCTGCTCACGATCGACTTGGTCGCGCCGCGCAACATAGTCCGCCTGGAGAACTCGCCCGGCGGCGTCGTGCAGAACAACGGCGCTGCCGCGACGATCGACCGGATCGCCAACGATGGGACCATTGACGTTGCCGCATCGAGCGTCACGCTCGTCGGGACCGTCGACAATCACTCGGGGACCACGCTCAACGGTGGCGAGTGGATCGTCCGCGACGGGGCGACTCTCGACTTCGGTGCAAAGACGATCACGGTCAACAACGCCGCGGTCCGGTTGTTCGGCCCGGCGTCCACCTTCGCGGCGATCGGCCCGCTCGACGACAATCGCGGCGTGTTCGAGATCGCCGAGGGCCGCGACTTCACGACCGTGGGCGACCTCGCCAACAGCGGAAGCTTAGTGATCGGCGCCGGGGGCACGCTAACGGTGTCCGGCGTGTACACCCAAACGGGCGCGGGGAGTTCGCTTCAAGTCGATGGTGAGTTCCTCTCACCTTCGGGCCCAGCCACCTTTGCCGGCGGCGCAGCGCTCGGGGGCGGCGGTTTCGTTCCCGGCGACGTCGTAATCGGCGCCGACGGCGTCGTCTCGCCGGGCGCGAGCCCGGGCACGCTCACCGTTGAGCGGTTGCTGCTCGAGGACGGCGCCGTGTACGAGTGGGAGTTCGACGGCGCCGAGAGCGACTCGATCGTGACCACCGACACGCTCTGGATGCCCTCTACCGCGACGCTCCGAGTGGTCCAACTCGGCGGCTCGCCGTCACTGACAGACGAATTCGTGCTCTTCGAGTACCCATCCACACAAGTCGATCCGACCAACCCGGTTTGGGCCATCGACGGCACGGGGGCGCCCGACTGGGACCTCACGAGCGCCGTGGTCTCGATCGACACCACGAAGAATCAAGTGCTGCTGACCGGAGTGGCAAGCGTCTTCAACGCGGCCGACTACAACAACGACGGCGCCGTCGACGCGGCCGATTACTCCGTGTGGCGCGACAACCTTGATGAACAGGTGACGCCGTTTACGTCCGCCGATGGCGACGGAGACGGCCGGGTCTCGTCATCGGACTACCTCGCCTGGACGGCGAACTTCGGAACCCTCGGCGTCCCGGCAGATTCGACCGCGGTTCCGGAGCCCGAGGGCATCGCGGTCGTCGGTCTGATTTGTCTCATCAACGCGTTGCGGCAACGCCCTGCTCATCAGGTCCGCTGATCTTCAGCCGGGACAGCAAAGGTCCCGAATGAGCCGCAGTGGCAAGCTCTTGCCTCTGGCATCAACAGGCGTCGTCCGCATCAGCGGAGAACCGCCGAGCTGCGGCGGGTGCATCGGCCGCGGCGCCGAAGAGCAAGGCCAAATCTGCTGAGGTCGTGACGACCTCTGAGGATACGCAGCCTCCGACTGGGGAACGCTGAGCCAGTTTCCGGGTTTGCTAGGCCACCGCGTCGGCGCCGCTCACCTCGGCGGAGGTGGCGGCGGCATCTGCTGCCCAAGCTTCGTCGTGCTCAGTGGCTTTCAGCATCACTTCGCCCGTGTGGGATCGCCCGCGCCCTGTCCCACTGCCCAGCGCGCATAAAAATCGGCGCGGGCCCGGGGTCGGGCGGCCGCGCCGATTTCGTGGTGCTTTAGACGTGGAGCCGTGTGGGGCTCAGCCCTCGTCGGAGTCTTCGCCGAAGCCGGTCTCGTTGATCGCCTCGATGGCCGCGTCGCGGTCGAATTGCGACCGGTCGACCGTCAGCGACACGAGCTTCGTCGACGGGTCGGCCTTGACCTCGACCACGCCGGGCTTGCCGTCGAGCGCCTTGACGACGCTCGCCGCGCACATCTCGCAGTGCATGCCGGGGGCCTTCAGCTCGACGACCGATCCGTCGCCGGCCGCCTCGCCCGCGGTGTAGGAAACCGTCTGCAGCGCGCTGTTGGCGTCGACGGCGGCGCCGTCGTCCGCCGCGGGGGTCGCGGCGCCCTCTTCGGGCATCTCGCCGGCCTCGTCGGTTTCCGCCGGCGCGGCCGGGGGCGCCGTGCCGGCCGGCTCGTTCGCGCCGTCTTGCGGCTCGCAGCCGACCAGCGCCAGCAGCGCCACGAGAGTGATCCAGTGCTTCATCGCGATTGCCTTGTGGGTTGGGGTGTGCCGCTCCTCTGTCCGCCCGCTGCCGGTCACTCCGCCGTGACCGGTTCGCCGATTTGGACCAGGTCGCCCTGTTCGGCCATCTTTCGGATGTCTTGGGTGATCTTCATCGAGCAGTACTTTGGCCCGCACATGCTACAGAAGTGGGCGCTCTTGAAGGTCTCTTGGGGCAGGGTCTGGTCGTGGTACGCGCGGGCCGTTTCGGGGTCGAGCGCCAGGCGGAACTGCTCGTTCCAGTCGAACTCGAAGCGGGCCTTGGAGAGCGCGTCGTCGCGGTCCTGTGCGCCGGGCCGCTTGCGGGCCACGTCGGCCGCGTGGGCGGCGATCTTGTAGGCGATCATTCCCTGCTTGACGTCTTCCTTCTCGGGCAAGCCGAGGTGCTCCTTGGGAGTCACGTAGCAGAGCATCGCCGCGCCGTACCAGCCGGCCAGCGCCGCGCCGATGCCGCTGGTGATGTGGTCGTAGCCGGGGGCGATGTCGGTCACCAGCGGGCCGAGCACGTAGAACGGCGCGCCGTCGCAGACCTCCGCCTGCCGCTGGATGTTCATCTGGATCTGGTCCATCGGCACGTGGCCGGGGCCCTCGACCATGACCTGCGTGCCGCGCTCGCGGCCGCGCTTCGTTAATTCGCCGAGGACCTCGAGCTCGGCGAACTGCGCGTCGTCGCTCGCGTCGGCGATGGAGCCGGGCCGCAGGCCGTCGCCCAGGCTCCAGGTGACGTCGTACTGCCGCATGATGTCGCAGAGGTCGTCGAAGGCCTCGTACAGCGGGTTCTGCTTGCGGTGGGACATCATCCACTTGGCCACCAGCGACCCGCCGCGGCTGACGATGCCCGTGACACGGTTCATCGTCAGGTGCAGGTGCTCCAGCAGCAGGCCGCAGTGGATCGTCATGTAGTCGACCCCTTGCTTCGCCTGGTGCTCGACCATGTCGAGGAAGTGCTGCGGCGTCATGTCCTCGATCTCGCCGCCCAGCTCCTCGAGCATCTGGTAGATCGGCACCGTGCCGATCGGCACGGTCGACTCGGCGATGATCGCTTGGCGGATCGCGTCGATGTTCTTGCCGGTCGACAGGTCCATGACCGTGTCGGCGCCGAACCCGATGGCGGTGTGCAGCTTTTCGAGCTCGCCGTCGATGTCGCTGGTGACCGCCGAGTTGCCGATGTTCGCGTTCACCTTGCACTTGGCCGCCACGCCGATCGCCATCGGGTCGAGCGATCCGGCCAGGTGAACGGTGTTCGCAGGGATCACCATGCGGCCCCGAGCGACCTCGTCGCGGATACGCTCGACCGGCAGCCCTTCGCGCTGCGCGACCCGCTCCATAGCCGGGGTGATCTGACCTTCGCGGGCGAGTTCGAGCTGCGTCACGGGAGCGGGCATCGGCTACAGGTTCCTCAGAGTAGGGTTCGGCGCTTCCACGGCAGGCCTCGCCGGCAGCCGTCGATCACAGCCGGCGGTGAAGCGGCCCCGTCCCAAACCGTTTCGGCGAAACGGGTTTCACCGCCATCCTATCGGGGTCCGGAGGGGTGTCAACGCGGCGCCGACGACCCGCCGGCGCGGGGCGAGCGTGGCCCGATCCGGCCGCTCGCGCCGGTTGTCCGGCCCCTCGGCGGCCCCGCCCTGCCGATTCGTTGCGACCGGTAGCCGGGCCGCTTATGTTTGACGGCGTCGGCAGGCCGCGCTTCGGGCGCTGCGTGTGCCGACAGGAACGGGAGAAAACCGACGCCGGAGGCGGGTGTGAAAGGGGCGACCAAACGGGAGAGCGGCGCGCGACGGCCTGTCCGGGCGGTGCTGCTGGCGATCACGGCGGTCGGGGCGTCGGCGGCAGCCGCGCGCGCCCAGGGGATCAGCCTAGTGATCGATACGTCGCGCGGCGCGGCGTTCCTGAAGAACACGGCACCGAGCGTCGAACCGATCGACGCCTACCAAATCACTTCCCCCGACGGCGCTCTGCTGCCGGCCTTGTGGGCGTCGATCGCCGACAACTACGACGCGGACGACGACCAGAGCGTCGACGCGATGGCCCCGTGGTTTGAAATCGCCGGCTTGCCGATCTCGCTGGCCGAGGCGTCGACCTCCACCGGCAGCGCGGGGCTCTCGCCGGGCCAAGTCGTGTCGCTGGGGCTGATTTATGACCTTTCGGTTGGGGGCTCGGTCGGGATATCGATCGCCGACGGGGTCGTGACTTCGCCCGGTTCGATTTTCTTTCTCGACCTGGCGGCCGACTACGACGGCGATCTGGACGTCGACGCACAAGACTACGCGGTCTACGCCGCCACGTACGGCTCGACGCTCGACCTCCGCGCCGATGGCAACCTCGATGGGCGGGTCGACGCGGCCGACTACACCTTGTGGCGTGACTCGCCGTTGCTCGACGCGGCGCCCCCCTGGGCGTTGGCCGCCGGGGGAACGGCGTCGCTCGGCGCTATTGCTGCGCCGGAGCCCTCTGGGGCGGCTGCAGCGTGCGTCGGCGTGCTTGGGGCGGCTCTTCGGCGGCGTCCGCCGGTTCGGGCGTGTCGGCGAGCGGCTTGGTGAAGGTCAGCCGGACGCCGCCCTCGACGCGCTGGACCGCTTCGTAGAAGTCGCCCGGCGAGTCCACGCGCTCGCCGTTCACGTGGCTGATGAACACGAAGGGGCGGATGCCGCGGCGCCAAGAGTCGCTCTGCTCGTCGACGTCCGCCACGACGACGCAGCCGTCCGGATCGATCTGACCTTGCTCGGCCGCCACGCCGAGCGCTTCCGGCGGGATGGCCGTCGGGTAGTCGACCTGGATGCCACGCCAAGAACGGGGGTCGCGCGAAACGATCTGGCCTTGGCCGACATAGGCCTTGCCCAGCTCGACGACCGCCTCGTCGACGGCGCCGCTGCGCTCGTACTTGACGGTCGTCGTGGCGCCGGGCGCGCGGCTGCCGACGGCTAGCTGCAACGCGTCGGGCGAGGTGACCCGCTGGCCGTCGACGCTCAGCAGCAGGTCTTGCGAACGCAGGCCCGCGCGGGCGGCCGGCCCGCCGCGGAACGCGTTGCGTACCGCGATTCCGACTTCTCCGGTGAGCGGGCTCTGGGCGGGCCCCGGGTCGAAGGTCACCCCCAGCAAGCCGTACTCCGGGGCGCGGCCGTCGCGGAGGGTGTCGATCACCCGCCGCATCGCTTCGTTTATCGGGATCGCGTAGCCGGCGGGCTGTTCGTGCCCGGCGATCACGGCGGCCGTTGTGGTGAGCCCTACGAGTTCGCCGTCGAGCGTGACGAGCGCCCCGCCCGCGGAGTTCCAGCCGAGCTTCGCGTCGGTCTGTATGAGCGACCCGTGGTGGTGCAGCGTCGTCTGGTACTCGCCGTCGGTCGGCGGCGTGTCGCCCAGGCTCTCTCCCTCAGGGACCTTCAACGCGGTGTTGGTCACCGTCCCCCAACTGGCCGTCGGCTGCCCGTCCGACTCGATCGAGAACGGGTTGCCGATCGCGATCACAAACCGGCCCTTGCGGAGGTCCTCGGCCTTGCCCAGCGGCAGCGCCGGCAGATTGATCGGCCCTTCGCGCGAGGCCGCTCGGCCGCCACCGGCCGTCGCCTGGCCATCGCCCGGCAGGCGGCGCTCGATCGCCAGCACCGCGAGGCCGCTCCGCGGGTCGGCCGCGCGGATTTGGGCGACGTAGCGCTGCCCGTCGGCCGTGGTGACCACGTGGGTCTGCTCCAGGTCCACGACGCTGTACTCCGTGAGGATCACCCCCGAGGGGTCGATCACCACACCGGCCCCTTCGCTGAGGACCGGCGCCGCGAAGGGCCGGCTCAGCACACCCAGCGCGCCGGGCAGCTGCCGCTGCTGCTGCATGAGCAGCCGCTGCCGCGCCCGGGCCACGTCGCTGGCGCCGTCCGACAGCAGCACCTCGCCGCGGTTGTGGAGCGAGATGCTCACCACGCTCGCCTCGCAGCGCTGGATCGCGCCGACAACCGCCTGCTCCAGACTCTTGACGGCTTCGCCCGGGCCGCCGGCCGCCGCCTGCTGCGCCGCCGAGGGAGCGGCCCACCAGGGCGCCGGTCCGAGGGCGGCCGCGAGGACCACAAGCCACCGGCTACGGGGCGCCCGGGCCCTCGGCAATCGCACACTCGGTTTCGCAGACAATTGGCGGCTCGGAATTCGCTGGAGCGGTTGTCACAACGAGCCGTCCGGCTCGTCCTCAGACTCGGCGGCGGCTGCTTTGTCGATGGTGAGCAGGTCGTCAAAGCCGCCCGACGCGAGCACCTTCTGGCGGATCTCTTCGGCGATCTCGGGGTTCTCTTTCAGGAACAACCGCGCCTTCTCTCGGCCCTGGCCGAGTTGCATCTCGCCGTACCGCAGCCACGCGCCGGTCCGCGATACGATCTTTTGCTCCGTGCCCAGGTCGAGCAAGTCGCCTTCGTAGCTGATGCCGTCCTTGTGCATCATGTCGAACTCGGCCACCCGGAACGGGGGGGCGACCTTGTTCTTGACCACCTTGCTCCGCACCCGCTGGCCCACGACCTCCTCGCCGTCTTTCAGCTGGCCGATGCGACGCACGTCGATCCGGCACGACGCGTAGAACTTGAGCGCCCGGCCGCCGGGGGTCGTCTCGGGGCTGCCGAACATCACGCCCACCTTCTCGCGGATCTGGTTGATGAAGATGACCGCGGTCTTGCTCTTGGCGATCGCGCCGGTGAGCTTCCGCATGGTCTGGCTCATCAGCCGCGCCTGGAGGCCCACGTGCGAGTCGCCGATCTCGCCGTCGAGCTCTTTCTTGGGCACCAGGGCCGCCACCGAGTCGATGACGATCACGTCGACCGCGTTGCTCTTGACCAGCATCTCGGTGATGTGCATCGCCTCCTCGCCGTGCGACGGCTGGCTCACGAGCAGCGTCTCGAGGTCGACGCCCAGCTTCTTCGCCCAGCTCGGGTCGAGCGCGTGCTCCGCGTCGATGAACGCGGCGATGCCGCCGCCGCGCTGGGCCTGGGCCACCACGTGCAACGCGAGGGTCGTCTTGCCGCTCGACTCGGGACCGAAGATCTCGATGACCCGTCCCTGCGGGATCCCCTGGCCGCCGAGGGCCATGTCGAGCGACAGGCTCGACGTCGAGATCCCCGCGATGCGGCGGTCCGATTCGGCGCCCAGCGGCATGATCGCCCCCTCGCCGAACTGCTTCTCGATCGCCGCCACGGTGTGGCGCAGCTCGTCGCTGTTCTCTAGCACCATGTCCATGGCCGACTTCTTATCGGGCTGGCCATTCGCGGGCTTGCCGGCCTTCTTGCTCGTCGACTTCTTCGCCATCGCGTTGTCCGATCCGGTGGGGGCGCCGTTCTTCGTGGCGGGCTTCGTGCTAGCAGGCTTCGTAGCGGTGGCGACCATAGCGATCCACCCCGGCGCAATCCGGGGCCCTCTTTATCGGGGCGAACGGCGGGTTTCACAAGCCGCGGGGCGGGTCGACTCGGCCGCTCTCAGCCGGCCGGCCCGTCCGCAGCGATTAGTGTACGCACAAACACCTTATCGGTGTTCGCCCGTTCACGCAATAGTTTTCCTCCCGCCGCCGCCAATTATCCCCCCGCTCCCAGTGGACACCTAGCGAGCGCGTAGTAGTCCGGTCCCTCCGGGTGCAGCTCGCTGGCGAGCACCACGATCTCGTCGACGGCCTGCACTCCGGCGTCGTGTTCGGCGAGGGACGGCAGCACGGCGTCGAGCCGCGGGACGGGGCCGCCACGCGCCATCCGCGCGAGGGTCCAGTGGGGCACGTAGCCGCGGCGCTCGCGCTTCTGCACGAGGTGGCCGATGGCGTCGTCCAGGTCGGCCTGCAAGCGGCACACGGCGTCGCGGCCATCGCTCACGCCCAACCAGATCGCCCGCGGCCGGCTCGGCGCCGGGAACGCGCCGACGCCGTGCACACGGAGCGAGAACGGCTCGTTCGCCTTGGCGACCCAATCGGCCGCGCTGCAGGCCTCCGCGACCTCCCGATCGTCGAGGTCGCCCAGGAAGAGCAGCGTCAGGTGCAGGTCGTCCGGGTCGACCCACCTCGCACGCGGCGCGTACGGCCGCAACCGGTCGGCGACCCCTTCGGCCCGCCGCTGGAGGTCGGGGCCCGATTCGATCGCTACGAAGGTGCGGGTCTTTGCCATAGCGGGGTCCGGCGCGAGTCGGCGGGAACCGAAGGCGGAGGGCCCGCCTCGTTCGGGGCGCTGTCCCGGGTCAGAACGCCATCATCTGCTTGTATTCGCGGAGCCGCTCGTCGATCGTGTCGCGGCCGATCGTGCTCATCCTCTCCAAGCCGAACCCCTCGACGTTGAAGCTCGCGACCACCGTCCCGTAGGCCATCGCCGACTTGATCGTCGCGCCGTCGACCCGGCCGGCCTCGGCGAGGCAGCCCATGAATCCCCCGGCGAAGCTGTCGCCGGCGCCGGTCGGGTCGATGACGTGGCGGGTCGGGTAAGCGGGCAGGATTTGGATCTCGATGCCGCCCCCCTCTTCGCGGCCGAAGTAGATGGCGCCGTGTTCCCCCTTCTTGACGATGGCGAACCGCGGGCCCATCTCGAGCACCGCCTCGCCGGCGGCGACCAGGTTCTGTTCGCCGGTGAGGAGCTTCGCCTCGCTGTCGTTCAGGACCAGGCCGTCCAGCTTTTGCATGAGCCGATCGAGGTCGTCCCGGTGCTGCGTGATCCAGAGGTCCATCGTGTCGGCGACGACCAGTTGCCGCTGTTCGGACTGCTCGAGCACCTTCGCCTGGACAGCGGGCACGCCGTTGGCGAGGAACACGTACTTCGAATCCCGGTAGCTGGTCGGCAGCACCGGGTCGAACTCGCCGAACACGTTGAGCTGCACGTCGAGCGTCTCGCGGTCGTTCATGTTCGGCAGGTACCGCCCCGTCCAGCGGAACGTCTTGCCGTCGGCCACCCGGTGGAGACCGGCCGTGTCGACGCCGCGTTCCGACAGGAAGTCGATGTGTTCGTGGGGGAAGTCTTCGCCCACCACGCCCACCAGCCGCACGGGCGTGAAGAAGCTGGCCGCGTACGAGAAGTGGGTCGCCGATCCGCCGAGCAACTCGTCGCGGCGGTCACTCGGGGTTTCGACGTTGTCGATAGCGACCGATCCAACGACAAGCAACGACATCAGCAGCGTCCTGGGGAAATAGGTTGATCCGGGGGAGTTTTGCTCAGCCCCGGATCGTCGCCCCGACACCACACGAGCGCCAAGGGTGGGCGGCGCCTCGCGGGACGCCTTTGGGCGAGCAAGCGAACCGGGACGCCGATCACTCGTCCGCCGGATCGACGGCGCGCCAGGCCTCGATCGTCGAGCGGAACTCGTGCAGGTCGCCGCAGCAGCAGACCCGCTGCCCGTCGCACAGGTCGGACAACGACTCGACGACCCCCTGGCCGCCGATCGCAACCCGCATCGTAGCGGGCGTGTTTTCTAGGAACTCTTGGAAGCCGTGCCGTGTTCGCTCGTGGTCCTCGACGTGCGTGAAGCTCATCCAGAAGAGCCTCGGCTCGTGCTGCCGCGCCGCCGAGGCCATTGTCGGGAAAGGCAGCGAGCTGCCGAGCGAAACGGCCTCCCAGCCTTCGTCGACCAGGATCAACTCGACCATCAGATTGGCGATGCGGTACACGTCGCCCGGCGGGGTGCCCCCCATGGCGAGCGGCGCGGCCGGCGCGGGGGGCGGCAAAACCGATCGGAGGTCGTACATCAAGCGGTTGACGATCTCGCAGGCGCGGTGCTCCTGAAAGATTTCGACCATGCCGCACTCCCATTCGTCGCCCAGGGAATGCAGCACCGGGGTGATTAGGTCCTGGCAGATGCTGACCACGCTGCCGCCCGAGAGGAAGCTGTCGATGACGAGCCTGCGGCTTTGCTCGCTGTCGCCCCGGGTGAGGGCTTCGAAGAGTGCTTCGCGAGCCTCCGCGAGCGCTTGCGGCCGCTCGCCGGCTCCCGACGGCAGGCCCAGCACCTCCGGCCGTACTAGCGGGTGGTTCTGCTGCCGAAGAAAGCGGATTACCTCTCCCACCCGGATGCGGCGGTGGCCGCCGGGCGTGCGCTCGGTCGTAATGACTCCCTGGTCGCACCAACGCTTGAGCGACGATTCGCTCACGCCGATCGAGGTCGCAACCTGTTTCGGACTAAGGAGTTCCTTCATTTTTCAGCCAAGTAGTAGCACCGCTACGACGCGACAGCCACACCCTCGAGAAGCCACTCGCCGGGCTGTCAAGGCTGCGGGGGAGCCCTGCCAGCCAGCGGACTGTAGCAGCGGGTTGGGGGACGGGTAGCGGGTCGCTCGTGGGGCCTCTGTCGCTTCTGTTCGTGTGGTTCTGGCTCGCTTTCCCGTCTGCAGACCCCAGCGAGCGATTCGGAGCGGGCTAACTCCAGCTTAGCAGCAAATCTGAACGTTTTGGATGTTTTCCGTTGCATACCCGCGCCGACGCCGGTATTGTCTTATGCACGTTTTGAACGTTTTGCACGTTGCGGCCGTTTCAAGACCCTGCGGCGAAGACCGCCGTTCGAGCCTTTTGCGATCTCGCACGGAAATCCCCTTCAACCGCCAGAACCCTGCCCTCTGCTACTGGCCCAGGACCCGAGCGATGCCTACCACGCGCCCTCCCCGACGACGATCCGTTAGCAGGCCTGCCGCGTCGGAGACCCCTTCGAACAAATCCAAGCGGCAGCCGAAGCGACCTCGCGCCGGCGCCGCAGCAGCGAGGTCCCGCGTCCGGGCGGGCGTGAGGGGGGTCGATGCGGGGCGGGTCGACCGGTTCTTTGACGCGGCGATCGACTTTATTCCCAACGAATCCTTCGTCGGCCGCCGCGATTCGGCCGACGAGCTCTCGCCGCTCGCGGAGCAGGTTGAGACCAATGGCCGAGGGGCCGAGGGGGCCGGATCGGCGGGGCTTCCGGCTCACCTGTCGCGGATCTGCTCGACGCCGCTGCTCACGCCCGACGAGGAGCAAGAGCTGTTCCGCCGGATGAACTTCTGTAAGCACCGCGCCGCGGCGATCCGCAGCCGGTTATCGCGGTCGAATCCCGACCCGGAGAAGCTCGCCGAGGCAGAGGACTACCTGCAGCGGAGCGAGCGTCTGCGGAACTACCTGATCCGCGCTAACACGCGGCTCGTGATGTCGATCGCACGGAAGTTCGCCGACTCCCGCAATGGGTTCGACGACCTGCTGAGTCAAGGGTTGGCTTCGCTGATGCACTCGGTCGAAAAGTTCGACTACAGCCGCGGCTACCGCTTCAGCACCTACGCGACCTGCGCCGTCCGCCGCGACCTCTACCGGATGGTGATGAATCGCAAGAAGCACGCCCAACGCTTCGCCACCGGGACCGACGAGTTGCTCTCGGCTTGCCCCGAAACCGAGCGCGACCCCGACGAGATGACCGAAGCCGGCTGGAAGCGGCTCAGCCAGTCGCTGCATGAGATGCTCGGCGAGCTCGACGAACGCGAGCGGTTCATCCTCACGCACCGCTTCGGCCTCGACGGGTCGGGCGCCCGAGCTTCCTACAGCCGGCTGGGCGAGCGGCTGGGGATCTCCAAGGAGCGCGTGCGCCAGCTAGCCAACCGCGCCCTGGACAAGCTCCGCGAAATCGTCCCCGAATACCGGCTTGAAGGCCTCGTGAGCTAGTGGGGTTTATCTTGTTCTCTTTCGATTGCCTCCGATGAAGAAGCAACGAGGAGCAGCGGTCCTCCTTCGACAAGACGGCTCGAGGTTTCCATGGCGACCAGGACCCGCGCCGAACCGATCGCAGACGACGGGTCGCCGCTGGCGTTGTTCTGCACAACCCCTGGCGGGGCGACGCTCGATGAGCTGTCCCGCGAGCGGCCGCTGTTCCTCGTTCTGCTGCGTCACGCCGGCTGCACCTTCGCACGCGAGGCGGTCGCCGATCTGAGGGAAGCGGAGTCGCCGATCGAAGCGGCCGGCGCGCGGCTGGTCGTGGTGCACATGGGGGAGGAAGGCCCGGCGATGGCGAAGGCCAGCGGCCGCTACGACCTTGGCGGCGTATCCCAAGTGGCCGACCCTCACCGCCGCCTTTACCGCTGGCTCGGCTTGCCGCGGGGCCGCTTGTCGCAGTTGTTCGGCTGGAAAGAACTCGCCCGCGGCGCGAAGGCGTGCTTGCTCGAGGGCCACGGCGTGGGCCGGTTGCAGGGCGATGGCTTCCAACTGGGCGGGCTCGCGCTCGTGTCCGGCGGCCGTGTCGTGTGGCGGCGACCCCTGTCTTCCGCGTCGGAACGGCCGGACTACGCCGCCGAAGCGAACCGAGCGATTAGCGAATTGCCAACCGAGCAGCCTGCGTGACCGGTCGGCGGCTCCCTTCTTTCGAAGCCGGCGCCGGCCTCAGCCCCGGCCGACGCTAGCCCCTGACAGCCGGCCCGCGTCGCGGTTGTCGGCAACCCAGTCGTCGCGGGTGTACTCGATGACCGACGTGTCGGTTTCGCGGACCTCGATCTTCGCCAGGCGGAAGCCCATCTCGGTGATCTCGCCGAAGAGCGAGTAGGCGAGGTTCTCGACCGTGGTCGGCGCGTCGAACACCTTGAATCGAAAAGTCTCGCCGGTGCGGCGCTCGTGGTCGCGGAGTGTCTCGTAGAGCGGGTCGCTCTTGTTGATGAGCATCCCGTGGTCGTAGTGCTGCTTCAGGTGCGGCTCGATCTTCTCGTCGAACTCGCCGAACAGGGTCGTGAGCGCGCCGGTCCGCTCGACCTCGAAGTGGCACACGAGCCCATACCGGTGGCCGTGCAGGTTGCGGCACTTATCGGCCAGCTGCTCGTTCCGGTGCGCCGCGTAGAACTTGTACTCTTTTCGAATGATCATCGATTCGGTTGCCGATTTGGGATTTCGGAATGCGGATCCAGGCCGTTGCGGCGTTGAGTCGGATCAATCCGCAATCCGCATTCCCCAATCCGCAATCGATCTCATCCGTTGGTGATCAGCGACATCACCTCGGCGCGGCTCGACGCGTTGGTCTTAAACACGCCCCGCAGCGCGCTGGTAACGGTCGTGCTGCCCGGCTTCTGGATGCCGCGGATGCTCATGCACGAGTGCTCCGCCCGCAGAACCACCGCCACGCCGGCCGAGCCGAGCTTGGCCTCGATCAGCTCGGCGATCGTTTGGGTCATCCGCTCCTGGACCTGAGGCCGCCGCGCGACCTCGTCGACGACCCGCGCGAGCTTCGACAGCCCCGTCACCCGCCCGTTCGGCAAATAGCCCACGTGGGCCACGCCCGAGAACGGCAGCAGGTGGTGCTCGCACATGCTGGTGAAACGGATGTCGCGGACCAGCACGATCTCGTCGTATTGCTCGGGGAAAGTCACGTCGAGGTGCCGCCCGGGGTCCTGACGCAGGCCCTGGAACATCTCGGCGTACATCTTCGCGACGCGGCGGGGCGTGTCGAGCAGCCCGGCGCGGTCGGGGTCCTCCCCCACCGCCTCGAGGATCGTCCGCACCGCCCCCTCGATAGCTGCCAGGTCGACCCCCGCTTCGCGGTGGGGCGACCCGTTCTCCGAGGTGCGCGATTCGAGCGGTTGGTTCGCCATGCGGTTCACGGGGCTGCTAGAGCAGCCATTTTCGAAAGCGACGGACATGCGGGGGGACGGGTCGTCGAAGGGACCGGCTCCGAGGGGGGAAACGCGGGTAGGATCACGCCCCGAGCGGGGCCGCCGCCAGCCGGCCAAAGCGGGCCGCTATCAGCAGGCAACTCTAGGCGCCACCCGGCCGCAGACAACCGGTCGTCGTCGCCCGCCCCCGGCGTATTCTGGCCACCGCGCAAACCGCCGGCCGATAGGCCGGAGTAACCGACCCCCCGCGACGCCGGCCGGCGTCGCGGGGGTCGGGGTCGATCGCTCCCGGGGCGGGGGCCTCAGGCCTTGCCCGCGTACTCGGTCTCGAAGAACGACTTGCTGTCGTCGACCGTGGGCTTGATCGTGGCCGCCCCCTCCTTCCAGTTGGCCGGGCAGACCTCGCCGTTCTTCTCGAAGTACTGCAGCGCTTGAACCATCCGCAGGGCCTCGTCGACGCTGCGTCCTAGCGGCAAGTCGTTTACCACCTGGTGCCGCACGACGCCTTCCTTGTCGATCAGGAACAGCCCGCGGAGCGCGACGCCCCCCTCGAGCAGCACGTCGTACTGCTCGGCGATCTTCTTGCTGAGGTCGGCGATCAGCGGGTACTTGACCTTGCCGATCCCCCCCTTGTCGCGCGGCGTGTTGGTCCACGCAAAGTGCGTGTAATGGCTGTCGATCGACACGCCGAGGATCTGCACGCCGAGCTTCTCGAACTCGTCCGCCCGGTCGCTGAACGCGATGATCTCGGTCGGGCACACGAACGTGAAGTCGAGCGGCCAGAAGAACAGCAGCACGTGCTTGCCGCGGTAGTCGGAGAGCTTGACCTCCTTGAACTCGCCGCTGGGCATCACGGCCTGGGCGGTGAAGTCGGGGGCTTCTTTCTGGACGAGGATCGACATGGCGGGGGTACCTCAAATCGAGGGCTTCGGGCGGTTTCGGATCGCTTCAGACCTTGTTTTATAGGCATTCACCCCCCACGGGGATAGCGGCGCCAGCCATGCCTTTTTCGCATAGGCGCGATGCGTCGGCCGGCGCGGGCCGCTGGCCCGTTTGTTGCTAGGCCTCTGCCCTGCCACCCGCCCCGCCGTTGCGACGGCTCGGCTGCCCCGTCGCGTGGCCGGCGGGTACAAAAAGGGCCGTGCGGGACGGGCCCCACGCGTCCCGACCCGACAGAACAGGCGCCCCCCACCGATGGCCGAAGAAGAAGAACCCAAGTCGCTCACCGACATCGTCGACGACCTCGAAGGCGCCGCCGGCGGCGACGGCGACTCCAGCGACCTGTCGGTCCAAGACGCGCTCGACGAATTCGCCGGCCGCTTGTTCGGCCCGCTGCTGGTCATCCCGGGCCTTGTGCTGATGACCCCCTTGGGCACGATCCCGACCCTGCCGACCACGATGGGCGTGTTCGTGATCTTGGTCGCCGGCCAGGCGCTCTTCGGCCGCAAATACCCTTGGCTGCCGGGCCTCATCGCCGAGCGGAGCGTCGACGAGCAGAAGTTCGAGGAATCGATGGAAAAAGCCCGGCCGTGGCTCGAGTGGGTGGATCGCTTCACCGGCCAGCGGATGCCGTACATGGTGAAGGGGCCGATGAAGTACGTCGTCGCCGCCGTCTGCGTGGTGATGGGCTGCACCATGCCCCCCCTGGAGTTGGTGCCTTTCGCGTGCGTCGTGCCCGGCGCGGCGATCATGCTGCTGGGCCTGGCCGTCACCGCGCAAGACGGCCTGCTCGCGCTGGTGGGCCTGATCGCGTCGGTCGGGGCGCTGGGGGTGCTCGTCTGGTGGGGGCTCGGTTGAGCCCCTATGAGCCACGCGCCGGCCGCCGCGAGCGCTTGTCGGTTTCGTTACGTTACGCGGCGCGCCAACAAACGTCGATGTAACGCTATTGCGCGCCGTTTGGGACCTTAACTCGTTACGCCCCAACCACTTCGCTATGCGTTACACGGTGCGTTCAAGACGCGCTAACTGTAACGAAACCCCCCAGCGCCCGGTCGGCTGAAAACCCGTCGATTGTCGCCGCTGAATCGACGACGGGCCGAGAATTAGCCACCGATCCGGGGAAGAAGTCGGCTCGGTGCGGTTTGGTTTCGCCGGATAGAAGCTTACGGGCTGTGCGGTTGAGGGAATTTGCTGCAACACGTTGGCAGCCAAGCGTCGGCGCCGATGAGGCCACCCGTCGGAATGGCCCGCAATCGTGCCTTCTTGGCTGCGCGCGCCGGGGAGCGTCGCCCCGCCACCGCGCCTGACGTATGGTCCGGTCTCCCGCGGGTTGCGACACGGCTGGCCCCCCACCTCGGCGGCCGTGCGTAGGCTCGCCGCCTTTACTCACCGAGCCGCCTAGTTCTGCAGACCGACGATGAACCGACGCCCGCCTCGCTTCTGGATGGAAACGGCCGTAACGGCAGGCCGTCTCTTGCGCAGCGCCGCCGTCGGCGGCGCTGCGGTGTGGCTGGCTGGTGGCGCCGTGTGGCTCGCCAGCTGCACCGTGTCAGCGGCCTCGCAACCGGGTGACAACTCGCAACCGGGGGACAAAGAGTACCTGGTCGGCGTGACCTACTTCGCGGGCTGGTGGGAGCCGACTCCCAACAAGTGGCACAGCAATATCAGCGGCGAGTACCGCGACTGGCGCGAGGGCTTCCCCGAACGCAAGCCGCTCCTCGGCGAGTACAACACCCAGCCCACGATGGACGCCGAGATTGCCGCCGCGGCCGAGCACGGCGTCGACTTCTTCAACATCCTGTGGTACCCGCAGGACGGGCCGGTCCCCGGCGAGCCCCACGCCGCCAAACTCAACTCGGGGCTGGAGCACTTCGTCCGATCGCCGCAGAGCGATCGGCTCTCGTTCTGCCTCGAGGTCTGCAACCACCCCCCCTTCGACGCGCTCACCGACGCGTCGTGGGCCGACTGCGAAGCGACGTTGCTCGCCGCCTTCCGGCAGCCGAGCTACCTGCGCGTCGGCGGGAAGCTGGTGCTGAAGATCCATAGCAGCCAGCACTTCCTTCAGGCCCACGGCGGCGACGTCGGACCGGCGGCCGCGCGGCTCGAGCGCTTGCGGCAAGTTGTCCGGGAGAACGGACTCGGCGAGCTGCTGATCGGCGGCGGCCTGACGGGGTGGTCCAGCCCGGCGGACCAGCCGTGGTTCCGCACGCTGTTCGACTACGGATCGACCTACATGGCCCTGCCCGAGCAGCTGCCGCGCACCCCGCACGACCTCCCCTACGGGATCATCTCTCGCTACACCCAGGCGTACCGGATGCACGGCGCCGAAGCCGGCTTCCCGATCGTTCCCTTCGTGACCGCCGGGTGGAACTCTCGCCCGTGGGACTACCCGACGCGGCCGTGTTTCGAGTTGCCTACCGAAGAGCAGTTCCGCGCCGAGCTCCGCGCGGTCCGGGAGGACCTCGACGCGTTTCCGACGCTCGGCTTTCCGACGAAGGACGCAACGCAAAAAGCCTTCGTCATCTACGCCTGGAACGAGTTCGGCGAAGGGGGCTTCATCGCGCCGACCGAAGGCTGGGGTACGTCGCGCCTGCGGGCGATCCGCGACGAGTTCGCGGCGGATGAGACCCGAGTCGGCAAGAACTGAGCCCGTGGTTGGCCGGGCGCCGAACGAACCCCCAGCGGGTTTCGTTGGGCGCTATCCGACGGAAGGGGCGAATGACGCCTCTTTTGTAGCCACTTCATTGGCAAATCTTGGTACGGTCAGGCCCAGGGACAGACAACCCGAGGCCTCATCCAATGCGCAGATCGACCCCTTCGCACGCCTTGTACGGCGTCGCACTCTTCGTAGCCATCGTCGCGGCGACATCGCCCAGTACCGCAGACACGTTCGGTTCGGGCGACTTGGCGTTCGAGATCCCGTTCGTGACGATCGGTGATCCGGGCAATCCGGCCGACACGACCGGGGCGCCCAACCCCGCCGGATCGGTCGGATACACGTACCGCATAGGCAAGTACGAAGTCCCGGAACAAGCGATCCGTAAGGCCAACGAGCTGAGCGAGCTAGCCGGCGACCCACTCGCAATCACCATCGACGACCGCGGGCCCAACAAACCGGCGACCCGGCTCAGTTGGTTCGAGGCGGCCCGGTTCGTCAACTGGCTGAACGCCGAAAAGGGCGCCGCGCCGGCCTACAAGTTCGACGGCGCCGGTGAGTTTCAGCTCTGGTCTCCAGGCGATGTTGGCTACGACCCGCAGAACCCGTTTCGCAACTCGCTGTCGCAGTATTTCATCCCAAGCGTCGACGAGTGGTACAAAGCGGCCTACTACGACCCGACACTCGATGCGTACTGGAACTACCCGACCGGAAGCGATGATCCACCAATCTCTGTTGTCAGTGGTACCGATCTAGGGACTGCGGTTTGGAATCAGCCGACTGGATTGGCCGACATAACTCAATCGGGTGGCCCGAGCCCATTCGGGACCATCGCCCAGGGAGGTAACGTTGCGGAGTGGCAGGAGACTACTCTCTTCGGCGATCCAACAACCCTACTTTCACCGGACTCCCGCGGCGTCAGAGGCGGGCAAGCCGGCCTGGTAACAAATGCCTTTCCGTTGTCCGTTCTGGGGGGAGATGACAGGCTGGCTAGCCGGTCCACACAGATTGGATTTCGTGTCGCAGCAGTTCCCGAGCCCGGCTCAGCTCTCTCACTAAGCTTAGCTCTTCTCTACTTCCTGCTCTCCTTGGCTGACCGACGCAACGCACCCCGCCTCTAAGTTTGGTAGGGCGCCATCCGGCGAAGCCGAATCGCACCGCAGTCGACGGCGCCGATGGTGCGATTCCGCTTCGCGGGATAGCGCCCTACAGGTCTGCGTTCCCAGCCAGCTGGCCCCAATAGATCATGCCCAGCGTTCCCGCAGCTCCTGGGCGCGCTCGCGGATCGTGTCGAGTTCTTCCTTGTCCTTGCGCTCGACGTTCTTTAGCTGCATCGTCAGGCGGTTGTTGCCCGTGAGCCGCTTCTGGTGGCGGGCGAGGAAGTCCCAGTAGAGGGTGGTGAAGGGGCAGGCGTCCTCTCCGGTGGCCTTGGCCGGCTTGTAGCGGCAGTTCTTGCAGTAGTTGCTCATCCGGTTGATGTAGGCGCCGCTCGCGCAGTACGGCTTGCTCGCCATCAGGCCGCCGTCGGCGTACTGCGACATGCCGAGCGTGTTGGGCAGCTCGACCCACTCGACCGCGTCGACGTACACGGCCAGGTACCACTCGTGCACCCGCTTCGGGTCGACGCCCAGCAGCAGCGCGAACAGGCCCGTGACCATCAGCCGCTGGATGTGGTGCGCGTAGCCAAGCTCCAGGGTCTGGCCAATCGCCTGGCGGAGGCACTCCATGTCGGTCTCGCCGGTCCAGTAAAAGCGGGGCAGCTCGCCGTCGGCGCCGAGCGTGTTGCGGTCGACGTAGCCCGGCATGTGGTTCCAGTAGATCCCGCGAACGTACTCCCGCCAGCCGACGATCTGCCGCACGAAGCCCTCCACCGCGTTGATCGGCGCGTGGCCGTCGTGGTAGGCCTGCTCGGCCGCGGCGACTACCTCGCGCGGGCCGAGCAGCTTGAGGTTCATCGCCGAGGAGAGCCGCGAGTGGTAGAGCCACGGCTCGTCGGTCCAGAGGGCGTCTTGGTAGTCGCCGAAATTGGGCAGGCGGTGTTTGATGAAGTCGGTCAGCGTGCGCCGCGCGTCGGCTACGGTCACCGGCCAGTCGAACGCGGCCAGCTCGCCCGGGTGGTCGGCGAAGCGGTCGTTGACCAGCGCGATGACCTGCTCGGTGATCGAATCGGGGCTGGTCGAGCGCGGCGAGCGGAGGTCGCCGGGGCCGCCCTTGGCGAACGAGCCGCGGTTCTGCTTGTCGAAGTTCCATGCGCCGCCGATCGGCTGGGCGCCCTCCCCCGTGCCCTCCATCAGCACGCCGTGCCGCTGGCGGACTTCGCGGTAGAAGTACTCGAGCCGCACCTGCTTGCGGCCCTTGGCGTGCCGGGCGAAGTCCTCGGGCGTGGTGTAGAAGTGCGTGTCGTCGAGGATCTCGAGCGGGAGGCCGGCCTCCTCGGCCGTTTTCAGCAGCGACCGCTCGACGCGCCACTCGCCGGGCTTCACGACGGCGAGGCGCTCGGGCCGGAGCCGCTTGATCGCGTCGTCCAGCGCGGCGGCGAAGGTCTCTTCCGAGCCGACGCGGGTTCGGCCGTCGCTCTTGGCGGGAAGCTCGCGGTAGTCGACCCGCCAGCCCGCGCCGCGCAGCTCGTCGCGGAAGTGGCGCATCGCCGACAGGAAGATCGCGATCCGCGCCTTGTGCGTCCCGACGTGGGTCGACTCCTCGGCGACCTCGGCCATCCAGAGCGTGTCTCGCTGTTTGTCGAGCCCTTCGAAGAGGGCCGACTCGCGGTCGAGCTGGTCGCCGAGGATCAGGGCGAGCGTGTTGGTTCGCATTTACGATTCACCGCGGAGAGCGCGGAGCACGCGGAGGAAGGAGGGGAGATTGGCGATCTCGGGGGCGGTCACCGGTTCTGCGTTTTGGGCGGTCTGGGCAGCTGATCGCCAAAAGCGCCTTTTCTTTCTCCGCGCTCTCTGCGATCTCCGCGGTAGAAAATCAAAAGAGCGAGCGCTCCGCGTCGGCCGCGTACTTCTTCAAGTAGTCCTTCACGTGGACCTTCCGCTTCGTGTTGTCGCTGGTCATGTAGCGGACCTTGCCGAAGACCTCGCGCTCGGGGCCCCATGCGCGGTCGTAGCGACCGAAGGTCCAGAGGATGCCGGAGTAGCTGTTGGGGTCGCGGCCGTCGAGCGCGTACTTGTTGTTCAGGTGCTCGAGGATCTGGTACGCCTGGCGCGGCGAGGCGCTCCAGTGGAGCACCTTCTTGCCCCACAGCATCCGCAGGTAGTTGTGGATGCGGCCGTCGCGCAGCAGCTCGCGCTGGGCCGCGTTCCAGAGGTCGTCGTGGGTTTGGGCCCGTTCGAACTGTTCGAGGGTGTACGTGTGCGGGCGGTCGTCGTCGGCGTGTTCGGCGAGGGTCTCTTGCGCCCAACCGGGGAGCGACTCGAAGCGGGTGTAGTCGGCGCGCTTGGAGGCCATGTTGAGGCCCAGCTCGCGCCAGGTGAGCAGCTCGTCGAGGAAGCCCTCGGCCTCGGGGCTCATGCCCCACCAGCCGTCGCTGCTGCCGCTGGCCTTGTCGGCGGTCTTGTTCGGCGACCAGCCCTCGCGCTCGGCGATGCGATCAAAAACCTCGTGCGGCGAGATGTGACCCCAGTGCAGGTAGGGAGAGAGCCGGCTGGCGGAGTCGGCCTCCGGGTCGTTGCGTTCTTCGTACCGGTCGAGGCGGTCGTCAACGAAGCGGTCGAGGCACGCCGCCGCGGCCTTCCACCCGCCCGGCGTGTGCTCGACGGGGGGGACCGAATGGTCGATCGGCAGCGAGGCCACGAGGCCCGACGGGTCGTCCAGGTCCTCTTGCGAGACCGGGTTGTACTCCTGCTGAACGCCATCGAGCACGCCTGCGGCCGACGGGCCGCGATCGCCTTGCAGCGGGGAGGGCCTCGGCGCGTCGCCGAGGTGCTCGAGCACGTTCTTTTGCAGGTGTCGGCGGAAGTCGTACGCGCGACTCCAAACCTTGTCGCACGCGCGCATCGGGTAGAGGCCGTTCGAATCGACCACCTCGTACCGGCAGTCAATGACGCGGTTCGCGGCGCGGTTGAGCGAGCGGATGAAGAAGCCCGGGTAGTCGTCCGTCACGACCACCGCCGACCGACCGACCAGGGATTTGAAGAGCTTCTTGAGGGAGCCGACCTCCGGCTCGACGTACGGGTAGTAGGCCAACGTGCCAACGCCGGCGAAGGCCTCCGCGTTGTCGCGCATGCCTTGGATCGCGAACGTGTGGAAGCGGTCGCTCGCCCAGCGGTAGTCGACCCGCAGCGGCTCGAACACGACCAGAGGCAGGCCAAGCTCGCGCCGCCACTCGACCGCGCGGTCGAGGGCGAAGTTCCATCGGGGCCGGCGGAAGGAGGTCATCCAGTAGAGGACGAACTCGGCATCGGGGCGCACGTCGCGCGGCGCATCGTGGCCGTCGCGAACGCGGATCGGCGGCACGTCGGAGTCCATATCGAGCGGACGGGTGGCGGGTGGCGGCGGGCGGTTGGTCGTATTTGGGACAAGGCCTCGCGGCGGAAGCCGGCACGCAAAGGCCGACCCGCGGCAGCAAAAAAGAACAGGCCCCCGGCGTGGCCGGGGGCCTGTTGGAGTTCAGCTTAAGTTGCTTCATCGCCTCACGGGAGGAGCACCGAGTCGATCACGTGGATCACGCCGTTGGTGCACTCGATGTCGGTCTTTACGACCTTCGCGTCGCCGACCATGACGGTGTCGCCCTGGACCTTCACGTCGAGCTGCTTGCCGTTGACGGTCTCGGCCGAGTCGACGTTCACCACGTCGGAGGCCATGACTTTGCCGGGGACCACGTGGTAGGTGAGGATCGAGGTCAGCTTGTCCTTGTTCTCCGGCTTCAGCAGCGACTGGAGCGTGCCCGACGGGAGCTTCTCGAAGGCCTTGTCGGTCGGCGCGAACACGGTGAACGGGCCGTCGCCCTTGAGGGTCTCGACCAGGCCGGCGGCCTTTACGGCGGCGACCAGCGTCGAGAAGCCTTCGGCCTCGACGGCGGTGTCGACGATGTCGTGCTGGTGGGCCTCGCCAGCGGTGTGGGCCTTGTCGTGCTTGGCGTCCTTGCAGCCGCAGGTGTCGCAAGCGAACGTGGGGGCGGCGACCGCCATCGCGGCGGCCAGTGTGAGTAGCATCTTCATCGCGTAGTTCCTTCGGTACGAGTCATCGTTATCGTCAAACAGGCGCCGCAAGGTAGCGGCTGACCCCTGTGCGGGCTCTCACACCTTTCTAGGCGGTTTCGTCAGACCGACAATGAGATAAGCCCAAACTTTTCTACGCACCGATCCCATCTGGGGGCGCCTGCGGTGGCGTTCCCAGGAGGGCGCCGGCGTGGCAGCGGCCGGGTCGAGCTGCGCGTTGGGAGGCCAGTCTGGCCGCGCGCCACCCCCCCGCCGTTGCCGTTTCGAGTACCCGACGCGACAATCGCCCGTAGACAGGCCGCGCTGGGCGGCCGCCGGAAAAGCTCAAACGAACGGAGCCCGCCGTGGCCGCCTCGCGTGAAGAAGTCGTCGAACTGCTGAAGACCGCCTACTGTATGGAACTCGAGACGGTCATGAATTACTTGGCCAACAGCACCAACCTCGACGGCGTGCGGGCCGAGGAGATCAAGAAGTCGCTGTCGGCGGATATCGTCGAGGAGCTGGGCCACGCGCAGCAGCTCGCCAAGCGGATGAAGCAGCTCGGCGGCGCCGTGCCGGGGTCGGCGAGCGTGACGGTCGGCAACCAGATCCAGCCGCCGGAGATCACGACCGACGTGGTGGGCGTGATCAAGGCGGTGATCTCGGCCGAGGAATCCGCGATCGAGCAGTACACGAAGATCATCAAAGCGACCGACGGGGCCGACTACGTCACCCAAGACCTCTGCATCACGCTGATGGCCGACGAAGAGGAGCACCTCGTGCTCTTCCGCGGCTTCCTCATGGAATACGACCGCTAGCCCGACCCACAGGAGTCCCGCCGATGCCGCTCGCCGACACCGCTCACCTTGTCCTCGGCGCCAACGGCGGCATCGGCAGCGAGCTGTGCCGCCGGATCGTTGCCGACGGCGGCCGTGTGATGCTCGCGGGGCGCAGCGAGTCGGCGCTGTCGACGCTCGCCGGCGAGCTCGGCCAGCCCGCCCGCGTGGTCGACGCGCGGCAGGTCGAGCAAGTCGAGCAGCTCGCGTCGGCGGCGCTGGAGGAGTTCGGCCGGCTCGATGGGATCGTCAACTGCGTGGGTTCGCTGCTGCTAAAGCCCGCGCACGTGACGTCGGTCGACGAGTGGCAAGCGGCGCTCGAGACCAACCTGACGACCGCGTTCGCCGCGGTGCGGGCCGCCGCCCGCACGATGCGCAAGCCCGGCCCGGCCGGCGTGAGCGGCGGGTCGGTGGTGCTGATGTCCTCGTGCGCGGCCCGCGCGGGGTTGGCCAACCACGAGGCGATCGCCGCCGCGAAGGCGGGCGTGATCGGCCTGGTGCTGTCGGCGGCGGCTTCGTACGCGTCGGCGGGGGTGCGGGTCAACGCCGTGGCGCCGGGGCTCGTGCGGACCGGGCTCACCGAGAAGATCTGGTCGAGCGAAACCGCGGCCGCCGCTAGCGAGGCCCTGCACGCGACCGGCCGGCTCGGCGAGCCGGCCGACATCGCCCGCGCGATCACTTGGCTGCTCGACCCCGAGGCCTCTTGGGTGACGGGCGAGGTGATCTCTGTCGACGGGGGGTTGGCCCACCTCCACCCCCAACCGAAGCGCGGCTAACAGGCTGTTGATTCATCAGCGGCCTGGGTCGCCGCCAGGAGGGCGGCGTCAAAACGTTGGCCGAGAGCCGACGTTTTGCGAGCCGCGAAGAGCTTGCTCTGAGCTTGGCGAGGTTGAAAAACGCCAGGAAGGCGTTCTTCAACGGCGGCTAATGCGGCCCCCTTCGGCACACGAGTCGCACTCCTCGATCGACGCGCGGTGCTAGAATGGCGCTAGGCGCCGAGTCCGAGACTCTCCAGGAGTGACCAACGATGACCCGTGCTTCGATGCTTGCCGCCGTAGTCGGCCTGGCCTTGCTATCTTGCCGATCGGCCGACGCGCAAGTGGTGGTCGTGAGCGGCTACGCGCCGGCGCCCGTCGTGACTTACCGGCCGGTGGCGCCCGCCGTGGCCTACCGGCCCGTGGCGCCGGTCGTTGCGTACAGCCCGGTGGTGGCGCCCGTCGCTGCGCCTGCCACGCCGGTCGCTGTGAGGTCGACCTTTACGGCCACGCCGGTCGTCCACACGCGCTACCGGCCGATCCTGGGCGGGACCGTTTCGCGGGTGCGTTACCACTACACGCCGACGACGGTCGTGACGCCGCTGTATTGATCGATCGATCGCTTCGGGCCGCGGGGGATCGACTCACGCGTCGGTCGGCGCCAGCTCGCACCATTGGGCGAGGAACGCGTCGTCGCACTTCGGGCAGCGCACGCGGCGGCCGAGCACTCCGGGCGACGACGCACCGGCGTGGCCGCACGAGCCGCAAGTGATCGTCACGCGCTGCGGCGCCTCGCCGGCCGCGTCGCCGAGCGGGATGTCGTCGGCCTCGAGTGTGACGAGTTGTTCGTCCGTGACCTTGGGGATCGTCGCTAGCCGGTTGGCCATGTTGAGGATCGCCTGCTCGAACAGGTTGCGGACCTCCCGGCCGTTGCCGAAGTGGCGAGTCCGCCTCGCGTGTCGCGCGGCGATCGCTTGGGCGATGCGCAGCCGCGCGGGCGGGGTGACCTCGTAGTGGAACTTCTCGAGCAGCAGGCCGAAGATCTCGCACAGCTCCAGCGGCGTGTAGTCGTCGAAGTGGATCGTCTTCGCGAAGCGCGATCGCAGCCCCGGGTTGGCCCCGAGCAAAGAGTGCATCTCGTCCGGGTAACCGGCGAGAACGACGGCCAAGCGGTGGCGGTCGTCCTCGGCGCGCTTCAGCAGGGCCTGCACCGCCTCGCGTCCGAAGGGGTCTTCCGAGTCGCTCGCGACGAGGCCGTACGCTTCGTCGACGAATAGCACACCGCCGAGCGCCTCGTCGACTTTGGCGTTGGTCTTCGGCCCGGTCTGGCCCGCGTACTCCGCCACGAGTCCCGAGCGGTCGGTCTCAACGAGCTGGCCGCCCGGCAGCACGCCGAGCGTACAGAGGGCTTCGCCGAGCAGCCGCGCGACGGTCGTCTTGCCGGTGCCCGGCGCGCCGGTGAACACCAGGTGCAGGCTGATCTCGGTCGCGGGCAGGCCGGCCTCCGCCCGCCGCTGTTGCATGGCGATGTAGTTGGCGAGCGAACGCACCTCGTGCTTCACACCGGCCAAGCCGACCAAGCGGTCGAGGTCGGCGAGCACCTGGTCGATCGGCCGCGCGGCCGCCGCGTCGTCGGGGGCCGCGCCGGGCGATTTCTTCTCGTCGGCCCCCGGGGGCGCCGTGTGGCGGAAGGGGTCGGCTAGATCGACCGACGGGGCGGCCGTCGGCTCGGCGCCGTGCTCCCGGCCCTCCTCGCCCGGCTCACAGCCCAGCGCCTGACGCACCGCTCCGAGCACGCGTTGGCTCGCTTGCTGCTCGGCCGGCTTGAGCAGCCCGTCGGCGCGGCCGATGAGGTTGGTCTGGCGGATGACCAGGTTCTCGAGGGCGGGGACCTCGTCGCGGAGCGGCGCCAAGCGGAAGAACGGCCGCACGAGCGCGGGCCACTCTAGCCGCGCCGTCTGCTGCGACGCGTGCCGCATCGCCTGGGCGAGCGTGGCCCCTTCGAGCCGCTCGCCCCACAGGTGGTCGCACAGCTCGGTCGCCAGGCGCCGCTCGGCCGGGCTCCAGCGGCGGTCGGCCTCGCAGATCGTCAGGTAGACACGCAGGCACAGGCCGCGGTGCAGGTCCTCCATCAACGCGGCGAAGTCGCCCTCGGGAGCGAGTTCGGGGTGCTCGCGGAGGACGCGCCGAGCGGCGTCGGCATAGAGCCGCCGCGTGTCGCCGAGCAGGCGTCGGTACTCGTCGGCGGATGACTGGGTGTTGATCAATACGCTTGGTCGGGCCGGGCCGATTACAAGCCGCAACGGATCGCCCCACCATCGGCGCCCCGCCGCCCGCCCGCAAGCCCGGAACGGCGGCGCCAAGGGAGAAAACAGAAGTGAGATCGCAGGCGTCGGCGCTGGTCGGCGGCGGGGCGTGCTCCCACTTTCGCGCTTTTTCGCTCGCCCGTTCTTCGCTCAGGCGAGCCCTTGGCGGACGGCCCACACCGCCGCTTGCGTTCGGTCGGCGACGTTCAGCTTCCGCAGGATGTGCTGCACGTGCTCTTTGACGGTCTCGTAGCTGATGCCCAGGGCTTGGGCGATCTCTTTGTTGCTGAGGCCGTGGGAGAGTTGCTTGAGGACCTCGCTTTCGCGGGTCGTGAGCGGCGCGGCGAGGCCGGCCGACGTGGGCGTGGCCAGCGCGCCGGTCAGTCGGCGGACGAGCTCGGTGGGCCACCACGTGCCGCCGGCGGCGACACTCCGCACCGCTTCGAGCAGGGTTTCGCGCGGCGCCGACTTGGGCACGAACGCGGCCGCGCCCAGGGCCGACGCCCTCGCCGCGTAGGTCGGGTTGTCTTGGCCGGTGTAGCAGACGACGCCCGTGCGCACGCCGGCGTCCCGGAGGTCGGAGAGCAGGCGGAAGCCATCGACGCGGGGCAACAGCAGCTCGGTGAGGACCACCGAGGGGGGGTTGTTCTGGATGAAGGCCAGGGCCTCGGCGCCGTCGAGGGCCTCGCCGAGCACCTCGACGCCGGCGTCGCTCAGCCACCCGCGGACGCCGGCCCTGACGACCGGGTGGTCGTCGACCAGCAGCACTGTGGGGCTCATAGGCATCGGGGGGCGGGAGGGCTCTTCTCTGTCCAAGCGCGGGCGTTTCCGGATCCGCCCACTGCGCACAAGGCGATTATCCCCGACCCGGGGGATCGGTAAAGCAATGCCCTCGCGCGCCGAACGATATCCGTTGTGCTAGCAGTGTTTACGCCGACACCGGGAGTCGCGCATACTCCCCCCGGGGTGGGACAGCGCAGCCGCTTTTCGCGTGCTGGGGGTCCCCGGATGTGCGTGTGGTAGATCCCAAGGCGACAGGCTGGCCCATGACACGGCTGTCGATGAACCAGTTGACGACCTACCGTTGGTCGTTCGAAGAAGACCTCGTCCGCTACGCCGAATCCGGCTACGACGGCGTCGGCGTGTGGCTGCGGAAGCTCAGCGACTTCGGCGTCGAGCGAGGAGTCGACCTCGTGGCCGACACCGGGTTGTCGGTCGCCGGCATGTCGTGGGTGGGCGGCTTCACCGGCGCCGATGCGGCGAGCCCCCGAGAGAACCTGGCCGTCGCACGCGACGCGCTGCGTGTCGCCGCGCAGTTGAAGGCCGCCTGCTTGAAGGTCCACAGCGGCGGCCCCAACGGCCACATCCGCGGCCACGCGATGCGGCTGTTCCGCCAGGCGCTGGACCAGTTGCTGCCGTTCGCTGAGGAGTTCGGCGTGCCCCTGGCGATCGAGCCGATGCACCAAGCGTGCGCCGCCGAGTGGACGCTGCTGACCGACCTGGCGTCGGCCCTGGCGCTGGTTCGGGAGTACGACAGCCCCGGCCTGAAGCTGGCGATGGACACGTACCACTTCCCGATCGGCCCCGAGGGCTGGCCGCTGCTGCGGGAATTGGCGCCCCACCTGGCGGTGGTCCACTTGGGCGACATCGACCGGCCGCACGGCGTGGACCAGTGGCGTCGGCCCCTGGGCCAAGGCGCCGCGCCGTTGGGGGGCATCGTTCGCACTCTCTGCGAGGCCGGCTACACTGGGATGCTGGACGTGAAGCTGATCGGGCCGGAGTTTACCGCGTCCGACTACGAGACCCTGCTGGTCGAGTCCCGCGCCGCGGTCGCCGACCTCACGACCGACGCGATGATCGGCCCCTTGCGCGACGAGCCCGGCTGTGCAACGCGACCTGACAATCAGCCCCCGGCTGTCGATTCCCCGGAGCGAGATCAACTTCTCCTTCGCCCGTAGCAGCGGGCCCGGCGGACAGAACGTCAACAAGGTCGCCACCAAAGCCGTGCTCCGCTGGCGGCCGGCCGAGAGCCAGGCGCTGCCCGCGGCGGTCCGCGACCGGCTGCTCGCTTCGGTCGGCGGCCGGTTGTCGAACGACGGCGACTTGGTGATCGCGTGCGACCGGCACCGCGAGCAGGGCCGCAACGTCGCGGAGTGCCTGTCGCGTTTGCGCGAGACCGTGCAAGCCGCGCTGCGGCCGCCGAAGCGGCGGGTCGCCACGAAGCCGACCCGCGCGTCGCGCGAGCGGCGCATTGACTCGAAGCGGCAGCGATCGGCCAAGAAGCAGCTGCGGAAGCCGCCGAAGACCGACGACTGAGATTCCCCCTAATCGCCCCAAATCGCGTTGTCCAGAATCTTCTTGGAATCGGACTGCCGGCGCCGCTAGACTAGGTTTTGCGCAGAGCGACACCGCCTTGTGCGTCGAGTCCCTCGTCTGACAACGTGAGTTCGCCCCGGGGAGCCCGCGGCGCCTGGGTGGGCGTGGCTCGAGAAGCGGTAGCAGCGGTCGGCGCGCTCGGCGAGTCGCGGGAAGTGCGAGCACGGCGGGCCATCGGAAAAGGCGGGCCGTCGGAAAAGCCGTCGGAGAAAACCTTCTCGCTGAGGCGGGGCCGTGCGGCATTGCTGTGACGGTTTGCTGTTACGGTTTGCTGTTACGGGCCCTCGGGCGAGCGGCCCTTCTTTTCTAGGAGAACAGGCGACCCTTATTCGCTGTCGAAACTCTTTTAGGTCGGGAGGTACGGATGGTCGCGAAGCAAGCCGTTCTGGACCCGGCGGCGCTCTCTGCAGAGCACCGCATCTTCAACCACATCAAGCACGCGTTGCGGGTGATGGTCGAGTGGCAAGCGCCGGCCGTGAGCGCCAGCCGCAAGCGCTCGAGCGTCCGGTTCGCGTTGCGGTCGTTCTGCCGCCACCTCGAGCGGTTGATGCAGTTCGAGGAGCAAGGGGGCTACCTGCCGCCGGTCGCCACGGCCCGGCCCAACTGGGAACGGCAGCTGTCCCACCTGCGGCAAGAGCACACCGACCTGCGCCAGCGGATCAACCGGCTCGTGCCGCAGCTTGCCGACGAGGACGTGTGGCAGTCCGAAAAATTCGACTCCGCGTGCGCGGCTATCCGCCAACTGCTCGACGAGGTCGACCGTCACGACCGCGACGAACGGGCCCTGCTGCAAGAGACCCTGTTGTGGGACGAGGGGGGCGAGGGCTGAGGCCCGCGCCGGCGGGCGCCCCGTGGCCAGCGGGCGCCCCTTGGCCTGCGGGCGCCCCGTGGCCTGCGGGCGCGCTGTGTGGCGGTGGCGACCAGCGGTCCGAGCAAGGGCTCGCGCCGATCCGCCACCCGCGGCATCCCGCACGGAGCTTGCGGCTGGCTGCGGAAAAACCTTGCGCGGTTCTTGCCTCGCACGCGGCGGCTCGGCGCGCGTAGAATGAGTCGGGGAGATTCGAAGCACCGACCGACTCAAGGGCGCTGTATGAAGCCCATGCGAGAGGACCTCGACGCGCTGCTCCGTGGGTGGCCCTACGTCCACGGCGAAGTCACCGCCCGCAAAACCCACGGCGCCGACGGGCGTCCGGTGCTGCAACTGCGGATCGATCTGGGCGTGTTGCAGATGGAAGTGCAGGGCCGTCCCGACGGGACGCGGCCCGAGGGCCATCCCACGTACCTCGAAGCGCTGCGCGACCAGCAAGCGATCGCGGGCGCCGCGTTCGAGCTCGACGAGGACCGCTGCGTCGAGATCGACCGCGAATTCGTTCAGTACTACCACCGCCGCGTGGCGTGGATGGCGCTGCGCAACTTCGAGCGGGTCGTCGAGGACGCGGACCACACGCTCGCGCTGATGGACTTCTGTGCGGCCCACCCGCCGTCGCAAGACTGGATCGAAGAGCACGAGCAGTACCGCCCCTTCGTGCTCTTCCACCGCACCCAAGCCGCCGCGCTGGCGGCCCTACAAGAGGCCGACCCCGAGGGCGCGATCGCCGCTATCGACGAGGGCCTCCGCGCCCTGTCCGAGTCGGTCGCGGACCTGTCGGCGCTCGACTTCGAGGACGTCGAGGAGTTCGGCTTCTCCGAGCGCCTGGGCGAGCTGCGACGCTCGATCCTCACGGAGTACGACTTGCAGGCGTCGTTGGCGGAGCAGCTCTCCGACGCGATCGCCCACGAGAAATACGAACTGGCCGCCAAGCTCCGCGACCGGATGGCCGAAAAGTCGGACCGGCGCAGCCGCTGATCGCCGGCGGCCCGTAGCAGGCCCGTAGCAGGCCCGTCGCAGGCCCGTAGCGGCCGCGTCACAGCGCCCTGGGCGGCCCCCCCAGGCGTCACAGCGCCCAGCGGTCGAGTTCCCCGAGGCCTTCGGGCAACCGCTCTTCGACGACCGGGTTGGTGAGCGCGCCGATCCGGTCGATCTCGACCGTCACCAAGTCGCCCGGCGCGAGCCACCGCGGCGGCGTGCGCGCGAAGCCCACCCCCGGCGGCGTGCCGGTCAGGATCACCGTGCCGGGCGCCAGGCGTGTGCTTGCGCTGAGGAACTCGATCAGCGTGGGCACGTCGAAGATCATGTCGGCGGTGGTCGAGTCTTGCAGCACGTCGCCGCTGACGGTCGTGCGGATACGCAAGTCGCCCGGGTCGCCCAGCTCGTCCGGCGTGACCAGGCACGGCCCCAGCGGCGCGAAGGTGGCGAACGTCTTGCCCCGGCACCACTGGCCCCCGCCCCCGCCCCGTTGCCAGTCGCGGGCGGACACGTCGTTGCCGCACGCGTAGCCGGCCACGTAGTCGAGCGCCGCCTCGCGCGGGGCGTTCAGGCACTCGCGGCCGATCACCACGGCGAGCTCTCCCTCGTAATCGACCGAGTCGCTCCGCAGCCGCCGGGGCAGCACGATCGGCCCGCCCGGCCGCTGGACCGCCGCGGGGGTCTTCATGAACACCACCGGCCGGTCGGGCGCGGGGCGGCCCCCTTCGGCCGCGTGCTCCGCGTAGTTCAGCCCGATGCAGAGGATCGCCGCCGGCTCGACCGGCGCGAGCAGCTCGCCCACGTCGGCGGCCTCGCCGGTGTCGGCGACGGCGCCCCCGAGCGGGTCGCCCTCGGCGCGGGTCACGCGGCCGTCGGCGTGCAGCACGCCGTGCTGGGGGGCGGCCGAGGGCTGGCCGACGGGGCGGTAGCGGACGATTCTCATGGCGCCTGTCCGGCGTCGTGGGTGGGGGCGGCGGCGCGGCCGCCGAGGCCAAAAAGAAACGCCCGGCCGCCGGGCCGGGCGTTTCGCGATTTCGCCGAGCTTACCGAGTGCCGCCGAGAGGAGTCGAACCTCCACTCACTTGCGTGAACATGGACCTGAACCATGCGCGTCTGCCAATTCCGCCACGGCGGCAAGCACTGCGGAAGCGTATGGTGCCAACTCCTGAGCCCCGCCGCAAGGGAAGGCTGTCGGCGATCGGCTATCGGCTGTCGGCAGCAATCGGCGGCGCAGCCGTCGGCGTGGCGGAGCCGAGGGCCGACAGCCGACAGCCGTCCTCAATACCGCGGCGCCGCCGGGTCGATCTCTAGCGACCACGCGTCGATCCCGCCGGCGAGGCTCTGCGCGTCGGCGAGGCCTTGTTCCCGCAGCCAGCGGACGGCCTGCAGGCTCCTCATGCCGTGGTGGCAGTACACCACGACCGGCCGCCCGTCGGCCGCCAGCTCCCCCAGCCGGCCGGGGACCTGAGCCATCGGCACGAGCACCGAGCCGCCCAGCCGCACGATGGCGTGCTCCTCGGGCTCGCGGCAGTCGACTAGCAATAATGCCTCGCGCGCGTCGAGCCGCTGCTTGAGCTCCGAGCAAGAGAGTTCCAGGGAGGGTTCGTCCATCGGCTGTTGGTTGTCGGCTGTCGCTGATCGAGCGCTCGATTCACGCCCCGAAGCGGGAAAACAAAAAACCGCCGCGGCGCCAGGAGGCAGCCGCGGCGGTCGTTCTTTGTCAAACGGTCGGTCGGCGATTACTCGCCGAAGCGATCAGAGATTGGTGTCGTTCACCGGCTCGCGGCCGTTGCGGGTGATCAAGTGGATGTAGACATCCGTGTTGATGTCTTCCTTGATCGGCTTGGAGTGGCCGTCGCCGTAGCCGTGCACCACCACGCCCGGGTGCAGCGAGCTGGGTCCCCAGCGACGCTGCGCGTTGTTGCCGTGCGGGAAGGTGTTTTGGCAGTAGTACTCTTCCTGATCCTGCGGGGTCGACTTGTTCGACCCCTGGTTCAGCGCCGAGCACTGGTTGCCATTGACCGTCCAAGAGCCGACGGGCCCCGAAGCGGCCTGCTGGGCCGCGGTCGAGCGGGTCGGGAATTGGACCGCTTGCCCCTCCCGCTCCGGCCACACACCGACCACGTAGGCTGACAAGCCGCTGTACCACGAGTTAATCTGCTGCTCGCGCGACTCGGTGAAGACCACGGTCTTCGCCGTGCCGTCGGTCATGCTGCGGAACTGGTAGCCCTTGTCGGTGATCTGGGCGTTGTTCCCAGTCCCGATGGTGCCGGGGAAAGCCAGGATGCCGTTGCCGCAGTAGGCGCCGTTGCAGTTGCCCTGGCCCAGCGTCGCGGTGGGCGACGTCGGCGCCAGCGAGTTCGGCAGCTGGCCGCCCTGCGCGTTGTAGTGCGACGCCGGCAGGGCGACGTAGTTGCCGCTCGCCGGGTCGGTTTGATTAGCGCCGTTGATGGCGATGCCGGCGACTTCGTCGCCGTCGAAGCTCGGGCAGCTGACGGTCTCGATCTGGGCTTCCCAGATCGCCTGCTCGTTCTGATCAAGCACCGTCGCGCCCTGCGTGCCGGAGAGCACGTACATGTTGTTGAACGCGTCGCCGCGGAAGTTCTGGCTCAGGTCGGTGAGCCGGTCGTGCAGGTTCTCTTCTTCCATGAACGGCAACAGCTGAACGATCCAGCTGAAACCGTCGATCGGCGTGTTCGCAGGCGAGCCGATCTGGCCGTTCACCGGCGTCAGGTTGTTCATCATGCCGGTGTAGACCTGCGCCGAAGTGCCACCGGTCGGCAAGAAGGCGGGCCGGCTCGACGCGAGCGGGAACGCGCCACGGGTGTCGTGGTGGTTGTGCAGGGCCAAGCCGATTTGCTTGACGTTGTTCAAGCACTGGTTGCGGTTGGCTGCCTCGCGGGCGGCCTGAACCGCCGGCAGCAGCAGCGCCACCAGGATGCCGATGATCGCGATCACGACCAGCAGCTCCACGAGGGTAAAACCTCGTGGGGAACGCAAGGGCGTTCTCATGGGAAACCTCCGGGAACAAAAAGAAAAACGGTAAATAAGATCACCGCCCGAACGGGCGGATAGACCCGCGATAAAGCCCCGAAAGATCGGAGCGAAGAATGATTCCAGAAACCAGCCTCAATTGGTAGGAAGAAGGGGCGCCGGCTCCCTCGGAGAGCCGTGCCACGTGGCCTGTTGATCGGGGGGAAGCGTTGATCGGGGGAAGCTTCGATCGGGGGGAAGCTTCGCTCGCGTTAACCTTCAATCGGATTAGCGTCGATCCCGTGAGGCCGGCATTTGTGCCCTGTTCCAATACGAGACTAGCGAATCCTTAGCCACAGTGTCAACTATTCGGTCGGCAAGGCGGGGTTGGTGGCCAGGGGCAACCAGCCGCTGGCCACCGATTCTACCTGCGGCCAACCGCGAACAAGCGACTCCTGAGGGACTGACTCATCGATAAGCGTGTCGAGGTCGCTGGGACGCCGGGCCGCCGGCGTGGAGAACTGGTCGAGCGCTACGCGAGCGGCGCCGGCGGGGTTTGGTGGCTGGTTTCTAGCCCGGCGGCGGCCGAGTCGGTGCGGCGGTCGTTGCTCGCGGCGGGCGTCGCGGCGCGGCTGGACCCGGGCGTGCTGACCGTGCGTCAGGCGGCCGACAGGGTGGCCAGCGGCCGGCTCGATGGGCGGGCGCCGCTCGGCGGCACGGCGCGCGACGCGCTACTCGCCGAGCTCGCCGCCACGCTCGGCCGCGGCGAGGGCTTCGCCCCGTTGGCGCCGCTGCTCAGCGCCCCCGGCGGGCGGCGTTACCTGGCCGACAATTTCCGCCGGCTGCGGCTCGCGGGCAAGTCGCCCGCGCAAGCCGACGCGCTGCTGCGGGCCGAGAGCGGCGACGACGCCGGCCGCGCGCTGGGCCGGCTGTACCGCAGCTACGTCGAGGCGCTCCAGCGCGGCGCCCTGGCCGACGAGGCCGCGCGGCTCGAGCACGCGTGCGACTCGCTCGACGCGTTCGCCGCGCCGCGGGGCCTGATCCTCGACCTGACCGCGCCGGTCTCGCCCGTCGAGAAGCGACTGGTCGATCGGCTCGCCGAGCGTGCGGGCTGGGTCGCTCTGCCGCTGCCCGACGCGCCGGCCGGCGCGCCGCTGCTGCGTGAGGCCGTGCGGTCGCGGCGGGAGAGTTGGCCCGTCGCGCCGGACGCCGCCCCGGCGGCCGAGCCGCCGCCGCTCCGCGCGGACGCGTCCTCGACGAGCCCTCCCGCCGGCCTGCGGGCGATCGCCCGGCATCTGTTCGACGACCAAGCGGCCCCGTCGGCCGACGCGACGGGCGTCGAGGTCCTAGCGGCCCGCAGCGACCGCGACGCGGCGCGGCGGACCGCTCGCCGCGTCAAGGAGCTGCTCCTGGCGGGCGCCGCGCCGGACGACGTGGTCGTGGCCGTGCCGTCGCCCGACGCGTACCTGCCGTTGCTCCGCCGCGAACTCGACGAGTACGGCGTGCCCTGCTGGTTCGCCGAGCGCCGGCCCCTGGGCGGAGCGCCGCTGGTGCAGGCGATGCTGCGGCTGCTGGGCGTGCTGGAGTCGGACGGCGCGTTCGACGCGCTCGTGACGCTCCTCGCGCGGGCCGACCTGCCCGGCCTCGCGCCCGGCGCCGCGCCGGAGGGGTTCGCGTCGGGCGTGGCTGCGGCGGAGTGGTTCGTCCGCGAAGCGCAGGCGCCATCGGGGTTGGCCGGCTTGCAGCGGCACGCGGCCGCTGTGGCCGACAACGCGAGCGGACGGCCCCGCAAAGAGCTGGCCCGCGCCGCGCGGGCGGCGCTGGGCTTGTTCGAGCGGCTGCGAGCCGCCGCCGACGGTCTGCCCGAAGAAGCCACGCCGCTCGAGTGGGTCGACGCAGCGGTCGCGGTCGTTCGAACGCTGCAAGACCCTCAATCGGCTGCCCTGGCTTCGGGCGCCGAGGCTTTCGAAGCGCTGGAGGGGGCGGCGGCCTCGGTAGAGTGGCTCGACCGCTGGCGGAAGCGGCCGGTGAGCACGTGGCGGCGGCCGGACTTCTACTCGCGGCTGCGAGAGTGGGCGAGCCGCGTGAAGCTCCCCCCGGCGTCGACGCCGGACGGACGGGTGCGGGTGGTCGGCGCGTCGACCGCGCTGGGCCTCCCTTGCGGTTGGCTGTTGGTGGCCGGCGCGTCGGAAGAGGCGTTCCGGCCCCCGGCGGGCTCGCCGCCGGCCGAAGCGATGCTGCGTTTCTACGAGCTGTCGACGCTGCCCCGCGAAGGGCTGGCCTTTCTCTACGCGGAGCTCGACGACGCGGCCCAGCCGCTCGCGCCGTCGCCGTACGTGGAAGACATCCAGCGGCTGTTCACGCCGGAGGCCCTGCAGCCGTCGGCTGGCGAGCCGGGCGCCGAGGGCGACGCGCTCTCGCCGCGCGAGTGGCGCCGCCAAGCGAGCTTGGCTGCCGTGCGGGGCGACGCGGCGCCGCTGGCCGCGGTGGTGGCCGCCACGGGGCCGGCGCTCCAGCGCGGCCTCACCGCGGTCTGCGAGCGGAGCCGCGGCGACCACTTCGGCCCGTGGGAGGGCGTGCTCGGCCCCGCGGCGGCCGCGGAGCTCACTAATCACTACGACGCACAGCACCTGTGGAGCGCCAGCCAGCTCGAGCTGGTCGCCACCTGCCCGTACAAGTTCTTCGCCAAGCACGTGCTGAAGATGGCGCCGCCGGGCGAGCTCAACCTGGAGGTGAACCACCGCCGACGCGGCTCGCTGATGCACGACGCGCTCGCCGCCGCGCTGACGGCCGGCGGCGGCCTCGCGCCGGCCGGGCGCCCCCTGAGCGACGCGGGCCGCGCGCTGGGCGAGCTGCTGCTGGAGCACGTCGCGCGACTAGGGGCGACCGACCGCGCGGCGCCGCACCAGGCCGCGCTGGTGGCGATCGAAGCGCGGCAGGCGCGTGAGTGGGCCGCCCGCTACGCGGACCAGCAAGCCGGGTTCGACACGGAGAAGCGCTTCGCGACGCTCGACCGCCCGCTGCGGCCGACGCTGCTCGAGGCCCGCTTCGGCCCCGGCTCGACCGATGACAGCCCGGAGGACGCCGCGAGCGTCGACACGCCGCTTGAGCTGCCCTTGCCCAGCGGCGAGGTGCTGCGTGTCGTGGGCCGGATCGACCGGATCGACGTGGGCGCCATGGGCGACTGCACGCTGTTCGCCGTGATCGACTACAAGACCGCGAAACAGTTGCGCGCGTCGGTCGACCACATCACCAGCGGCAAGCAGTTGCAGCCCGTGCTGTACGCGCTCGCCGCGCAGCGCCTGTTCCTCTCCGAGGAGGCGATCCCCATCGCCGCCGGTTATTGGGGCGTGCGTGAGAAGGGGTTCGTGGGGCCGAAGGTCAAAGAGCTGCCGATGATCGACTTCGTCGACGGCCGCGCCCGACCGAGCGGCGAATGGTCGGCGCTGGTCGCGTCGGCGCTAGAGACCGCCGGCGAGCTGGTGGCCGCGGTCCGCGGCGGGAGTTTCCCGATGCTCAACGACGACGAGCACTGCGGCGCGATGTGCGAGTTCAAGACCGTCTGCCGCGTGGCCCAGACACGCTCGCTCGGCAAGACGCCGCGGCCCGCCGAGGGGGAGTCGCCGTGAGCCTCGCCCGCTTGACCGAAGAACAACGCACCGCGCTGCGCACGCACGGCGTGCCGATCACCGTCGACGCGGGCGCCGGCTGCGGCAAGACGTTCGTCCTCACCGAGCGGTTCCTCTCGCACCTGGAGCCCGACGCGCCGGACGGGCGGCGCGTGGACCTCGAGCGGCTCGCCGCGATCACCTTCACCGACGCCGCCGCCCGCGAGATGCGCGCCCGCGTGCGCGCGCGCTGCCGGCAGAGGCTCGCGGACGCGGGCGGCGACCACGCGGCCCATTGGCGCTCGCTGCTGCGGCGGCTCGACGCGGCGCGGATCTCGACGATCCACTCGTTCGCCAGCTCCCTGATCCGCGAGCACGCGTTGCAGCTCGGGGTGGACCCGAGCTTCGCGGTGATCGACCCGGCCGAAGCCGACGTGCTGAAGAGCCAAGCGGTCGACGCGGTGCTCCGCGAGCGGCTGCTGCCCGGCCGCGGCGGGCTGGACGAGGGCCTCGTCGAAGCGGCGGCCGCGCTGGAGCTGGGCGCGCTGCGGTCGCGGGTGAGCGACCTGGTCGACCACGCCGACAGCCAGGCGTTCGCCCGCTGGCGGAACGCCACGCCCGACGACGCCATCGACGCGTGGCGGATCTACTACCGCGACCGGGTGGCGCCGCGTTACGCGCGGGACCTGCTCGAGGACCCGATGCTCGGCGAGCTGGAAGACCTGCTAGCGATCGCCACGCCGACCACGCCGGTGTTTGTGCAGCGTGTCGAAGAGATCCGCGACACGCTCGAGTCGCTCCGCACGGGCCGCGACCCCGACGCGGCGCTCAAGCGGCTGCACACGGCGCTGGAGTTCAGCCAGCCGGGCAGCAGGAAGCACGTTTACACCGAGAAGGACTGGCCCGATAAGGAGACCAAGTCGGAATACAGCGAGGCCCGCAAGCAGCTCCACGACAAGCTCTCCAAGCAACGCCGCGCGGGCGACCCGGAGTCGATGCGCGCCGCGGCCGAGCTGGGCCTCCGCTTGCACGACCTGGCGTGGGGCGCCGCCGAGCGCTACCGGCACGCGAAGCACGCCCGCGGCGGCCTCGACAACGACGACCTGCTGCGTCAGGCCCACCGCCTGCTGACCGCGCCGGACCTGGCCGACGCGCGGCGCAGCGCGGCGGCCGGCGTCCGCGTGCTGCTGGTCGACGAGTTCCAAGACACCGACCCGCTGCAGTCGGAGCTGGTTCAGGCGCTGGCGGGGCTGGGGGCGGCGCCGTTCACGGTCGGCGACTTCAAGCAGTCTATCTATCGTTTCCGGGGCGCCGAGCCGGAGGTCTTCAACCGGCTACGCGCCGCGACACCCGAGGAGGGCCGGCTGTCGCTGTCGATGAACTTCCGCAGCCAGCCGGGCGTGCTGGACTTCGTCAACACGCTGTTCGAGCCGATCTTCGTCGACCACCACTACCAGCCGCTGCGGCCCAGCCGCGGAGGGCTGTCGGACGAGCCCGCGGTCGAGATGCTCTGGACCGCCCCCCCGGCAGGCGACGGCGGAGCGGCGCCGTCGGCCGAAGAGCGCCGCACCGCGGAGGCCAGGCGGGTCGCGGACTGGATCGCCGCGGCGATCGGCTCGGGCCGCCCGCTCGTCGAGGACAAGGCCGCCGGCGGCGCGCGTGGCCCGCGGGCGGGTGACTTCGCTGTGCTGCTGCGCGCCCTCAGCGACGTGTCGCTGTACGAGGACGCGTTGCGCGCGGCCGGCCTCGAGTACTACCTGGTCGGCGGCCACGCGTTCTACTCGCAGCAGGAGGTCTACGACCTGCTCAACCTGCTCCGCGCGGTGCTCAGCGAGTGCGACGACATCGCGCTGGCGGGCGTGTTGCGGAGCCCGATGTTCGGCCTGCCGGACGAGGCGCTCTACTGGCTCGCGCGCGGCGGCGGCCTCAACGCCGGCCTCGCCGACGAGTCGGTCGTCAACCAAGCGCCGCCAGAGCTCCGCGAGCCGCTCCGCGACGCCGCGCGGGTCGTTCGCTGCCTGCGTCGAGAAAAGGACCGGTGCGGCGCGGCCGAGCTGTTGGACCTGGCGTGGTCGCTCACCGGTTACGACGCCACGCTGCTCGCCGAGTTCCTCGGAGCGCGCAAGCTGGCCAACCTCGAGAAACTCGCCGAGCAAGCACGCCGCGCCGACGCCACGGGCGGGGGGCTCGTCGACTTCGCCCGTCGGCTCGCCGAGTTCGTGAAGCAGCCCCCCAAGGAGGCGCTAGCCGCCACCACCGCCGGCGACGCCGACGTCGTGCGGGTGATGACCGTGCACGCGGCGAAGGGCCTCGAGTTCCCGATCGTCGTGCTGCCCGACCTCAACCGCAAGGAACAGCACGACCGCACGCAAGCGACGTTCGACCCGGCGCTGGGCCCCTTGGTCAAGCCGCCGGCCCCCCCCGGCGGGCGGGGCGCCGCGCCGCCTGTCGGGATCGACTTCTGGCGCGCCGCGCAGCGCGAGGCCGAGTCGGCCGAGAAGGACCGGCTGTTCTATGTCGCGTGCACGCGGGCGGCGGACCACCTGGTGCTGTCTAGCTGCTGGGCGCCGGGCGACAACCCCGAGGGGCCGTGGCTCAAGCGGTTGGCGGAGCGGTTCGATCTGGCGACCGGCGCGACGCTCGGCGGCGGGCCGGCGCTGGCCCGCGTGGCCGCCGACCCGCCGCCCGCGCGGGGGCGCGCCGGGCAAGGCAAGAGCGAGCTGCACAGCGTGCTCGGGGCCTTAGCCGACAGCGCTCCCCCACCGGCCGCGAGGCCCTCGGCCGTGGGCCGGATCGAGTTCGACCCTGCGGCAGCGACAACTTTTTCCGTTTCGCGGCTGAACGGGAATCTGCAAGCGACCGCCCCCGCCACTCCCGAGCCCCACGGCGATCGGTCGCGCGACGCCTCGCGGCGGCTCGGGTCGTTGGTCCACGCGGTGGCCGAGCACCTGCCGCTCGACGGAACGCCCCCCGACCTGCTTCGCCTGGTCGAGCGGCTGGCGGCGGAGCACGCGCGGCGTGACGTCGACGCGACCATCGCCGAGGCGACGCGGCAGGCCGAGTCGCTGTTGGCCTCGGGCGTGTGGCGTTCGTTGGCCGCGGCGAGCGAGCGGCATCGTGAGCTCGAGTTCTTTCTCCCGTGGCGGGCGAGCGGCGAACCGGGAAGCCGGCCGGCGGTCCTGCGCGGCTACATCGACGCGGTCTGGCGCGAGGCCGACGGGTGGCGGATTGTCGACTACAAGACGAACCGCATCGGGGCCTCGGAGGTCGCTAAGGCGGCCGAGCGGTACCGCTTCCAGATGTCGGTGTACGCGCACGCCGTCGAGGCCGCGCTCGGCGAGCCGCCGGCTCGGCTGACGCTTGCGTTCTTGTCGCCGGGCGTGGAGGTTGACCTTGCTTGGGACGCGGCGGCCCGCGAGGCTTCGGTCGCGTCGGTCGACGCGCGAATCGCCGAGAAGCGGCGCCGAGAAACCACCGACCCGCCTTGAGCACCACGCCCACCGCCGACGACCAGCGAGAGTTCGCCCTCGAGGTGGTCCGCCGACTCCGCAACGCGGGGCGCCAGGCGTTGTGGGCGGGCGGGTGTGTGCGCGACCGGTTGCTCGGCAAGGCCCCCAAGGACTACGACGTCGCGACCGACGCCCCGCCCGACGCGGTGCGCGACCTGTTCGGCCGCCGCCGCACGGTGGCGGTCGGCGCGGCGTTCGGCGTGATCACGGTGCTGGGCAAGCGCGGCGCCGCGCCGATCGAGGTCGCCACGTTCCGCTCCGACGACGCGTACGTCGACGGCCGGCGGCCCTCCGGCGTGCGGTACACCTCGGCCGAGGAGGACGCCAAGCGCCGCGACTTCACGATCAACGGCTTGTTCTACGACCCGATCGGCGGGCGTGTGATCGATTACGTCGGCGGCCGCGACGACCTCGCGGCGGGCGTGGTGCGGGCGATCGGCGTGGCCGACGAGCGGTTCGCCGAGGACCGCCTGCGGATGCTCCGCGCGGTGCGTTTCGCGGCGTCGCTCGGGTTCGAGCTCGACCCGGCGACCGCCAAAGCGATCCGCGGCCACGCCGACGCGATCGCCCAAGTCAGCCCCGAACGCATCGGCGCCGAGGTCAAACGGGTCCTGACCGAGTCCGACCCGCCACGCGGCCTGGTGCTGATGCGGCAGGTCGGTTTGCTCCGGCACACGCTGGGCGAACTCGACTCGGCCGGCCCGGAGGCCCTCGCGGCCGCGACCGGGCGTCTGGCCCGGCTCACCGAGCCGTCGGCGCCGCTGGCGCTGGCCGCGGCCCTGGCCGACGCGGCCACGCCGGCCGAAGCGGTCGCCGTCGCGAAACGGCTGCGGTGGACCAACAAAGAGCAAGACCTGGCCGCGTGGCTGTTGGCCGGTCGCGGCGCGCTGGCCGACGCGCCGCGGGCGGCTTGGTCGGACGTTCAGCCGTTGCTCGCCGCCGAGGGGGGCGCCGACCTGGTGGCGCTGCACGCGGCAGACGGGGCCAGCCAAGCGGACCTCGACTTCTGCCGGCAGCGGCTCGCGTGGCCGCGCGATCGGCTCGACCCGCCGCCGCTGCTGGTCGGGGCCGACCTGATCGCCGCCGGCCGGCGGCCGGGGCCGGGGTTCGCCGCGCTGCTCGCCGCGGCCCGCCGCGCGCAGCTCGACGGGCGAGCGACCGATAAGGCGTCGGCCCTGCGGGAGATCGGCATCGCGCCGCCCGCCGCGGGCTGAGCCGACCGGGCGCCGCCCCGTGGACGGCCGCGGCCGGGCCGCCTACGATCCGCTCCAAACGAAGCGAAGCCGACATGACCCAATGGAGCGGGACTGTTATGGATTTCTGTGTGTTGGCCGACGCGACGGTCGACGTCGACGCGGGCTATCTGATCGCGCTGTTGTCGCGCGTCGCCCACACGACCTGCGCCGCCACGCTGCTGGGCGGGCTGATGTACCTCCGCTTCGTGCTCGCGCCGGCGGCCTCGGCCGAGCCGACCGACGCGGAGACGGTGCTGTTCGCCGGCCGGCGGAAGGCTTGGGCCGCGTGCGTCGGCGTGTGCACGGCCCTGCTGCTCGTCAGCGGGTTCTACAACTTCTTCGTGTTCGTCGGGGTCTACCAGAACCTGCCCGCGCTGTACCACCCGCTGTTCGGCGTGAAGTTCTTGCTGGCGCTAGGCGTGATGGTGATCATGGCCCTCGTCGCGGGCCGCACGGGCGCCGCCGATCGGGTGCGCGGCTCGCTCACGGCGTGGCTGAACGTGGCGCTGGTGCTCACGCTGGTCGTGTTCTTGCTCGGGGCGGTGCTCCGCTCGTTCCGCGACCTGCCCGACGCGCGTGCCGCCGCGCCGGCGATCGAAGAGGCGCCCGCTTTCGATGAGCCCCTGATCGAAGAAGCCCCCTAAACCGAACCCGCCGAACAAGGCGAGCTCACCCAATGGACAAGAAGGCGAAGAAGCGGATGGAAGTCATCCGCAAGAAGCTCAATCAGCTGCAGCAGCGTCTGTCCGGCGCAAAGCAGCAGCTGGACGACCCCGGCGAGGTGCGCCAGCTCGAGCGCGAGATCGACCACCTGAAGGCCGAGATGGCCGACCTGCGGGAGTCGGACTAGGGGGCTGCCCTACTCTCTCGTGGCGCCTGCCTGCGCGGCGACGCGTTCGCCGGCCGACGCGTCCTCGGCCGGTGAGTAGAGGCCCGGCTCGTCGGCGCCGTCGCCGTCCCAGTCGCCGACGACCGGTTGCGCGTCGGCGTCGGCCAGGGCGTTGTCGGTCGCGGCGAAACGCAACGCGGTGAGCAGGCCGTCGCCGTCGGGATCGACGAGCCACTCGCCCGCGCGGTACACGCCGAGCTCGTCGACGCCGTCGCCGTCGAAGTCGCCCACTAGCGGCTTGTCGCCGGCCGTGCCGAGCACGACCTGCGTGTCCGCTTCGCTGAGGCGCCCGTCGCCGTCGGTGTCGAGCGTCCACCGCCCTTCGCGGAACACGCCGATGGTGCGCACGCCGTCGCCGTTGAAGTCGCCCGTGACCGGGTGGTCCCCCTCGACGCCGAAGAAGAACACGTGGTCGATCAGATCGGCGCGGCGCGCGGCCAGGCGGCGCAGGGCGAGCAGGCGCTCGCCGGAGGTCGCTTCCTCGGGGACCGGCGGCAGGTTCTTGGCCTTCCCCTCGATCGGCCCCGGCCAGTTGTCCGCGTCGGGCAGGCCCGGCTCGTGGTCGGCCGCGAGCGGGTCCAGGCGCCACTCGGGACCGAACACGCCGATGTCGGTCTTGCCGTCGCCGTCCCAGTCGCCGGTGACCGGCAGGTCTTGCTCGCCGCCCAGGTGGGCCCACAGGTCGCCAGCGCCCCAACGGCCGTCGCCGTCGAGGTCGAGGTACCAATCGCCGTTGATGTACACCCCGATCTCGGTGACGCCGTCGCCGTCCCAGTCGCCGGCGACCGGCACGGCGTCCTCGGCGCCGAACAGCAGCTCGTTGAGGTCGGCGCCCTCGACGTCGCTCGCGAGCAGGCGCCACTTGGCTTGTTGGAGCGTGTCGCCGGCGCGCTCGGCGCCGTCCCACGCTTCGCCCGACGACCGCGACACGAGCCGCGCCGACGGGTCGGCCGCCGAGGCCGCGCGCGGCCGCCCCGCGTTCACCACGCTCAGGTGCCACGTGTAGGGGATCATGCCGCCGCCGCCCACGTAGGTCGGCCCGGGCGGCGTCGGCGGCGCGACCGGCCGCAGCGGCTGCCGCGGCGGCGGCAAGGCGGCGTCGAGCTCGACGAACGGCGGGGGCGTCTCCGGCGGGGTGACCGGCGGGATGTACGTGAAGCCGACCGTGTCGACCTCGCTGAAGTTGTTCTCTATCGACGACTGGCCCGCGGTGAGCGGGATCGCGAAGATCACGTCCTCGCCGTAACGCTCGCGGAACGGCGTGATCGGGATCATGCCGGGCTCGCTCGGGTCGATCGGATTGACCGCCACGCCGCCGGTCGAGCCGGGCGTGTCGATGCCGTCGATCAGGCCCTCGGGGCCGATTTGCACGACCGCGTAGGAACCGCTCGGCAGGTTCTCGAACGCGTAGAAGCCGCGCCGGTCGGTGGTCGTCTCGAACAGGCCTTCGATCGACACGCCCGGCAGGGACTCGAAAGGAGAGTAGCCGTCGGGCACGTCGTCGATCGTTTCGCCGGGGCCGAGCACGTAGAACGGCTCGCCGGTCACGCCGTTCACGAGCCGCAGCTTCACGCCGCGGAGCGGCGCGTCGTCGGGTGTGCGGGCGCCGTCGCGGACAGAGGCGATGTCGTCGGGAACCTCGCCCTCGAAGGTGGAAATCGGTGGCCCGTCGATGAACACGTAGCCCGATAGCTGGGCCGGCGGCAGCTCGCAGAAGTCGTAGCCGACCGCGTCGACCGCCGAGCCGATGACGATCTGGCTCAGCAGGTCGTCCGACTTGACGCCGTTCTCCGAGCCGAGGTGCTCGTCGCCGTCGAAATAACCCGCCGGTTGATGCTCGCGAACGGCGTACTGCCCCGGCGGAAGGTCGTCGAACCGATAGGCGCCCTCGGCGTCGGTCACCGTCGATCGGATCACCGCGCCAGACGCGTCGAGCAGGTCGATCTTCACGCCGGCGATCGGCGTCGCGTCGGGGCCGTGGCAGTCGCCCGTCGGCGAGGAGTGCACCGCGCCCGCGATGGATCCTGGGAGCATCTCTCCGAAGTTGTATTGCCGGGCGTCGTCGCCGAAGTCGAGCGTGATCTGGCGGATCACGTCGCCCGGGTTCTCGGCCGAGCCGCCGTGCGTGCCCGGCGTGTCCAGCCCGTCGAGCCAGCCCGTGGGCTGCACCTGCACCACCCGGTACGAGCCCCGGTCC
>NZ_JAVJSH010000029.1:0-362623 GCF_040219535.1 Botrimarina sp. | reverse complement strand
CTACAGCCTCCCCCAATGCGTTGGTTCTGGGTCGATCGATTCACGGGCTGCGTTGCTAGGCGGTCTCGGCTCGCCTACGGCGAAACCTCGCCGCGCGACACGCGGCGGCTGGCAAAGCTAGTTAGCCTCTCTTAACCATCGCCGCCGCAAGCACCGCCTCCGGCGCTTCCTACAGCCTCCCGCCTCCAGCGCTTCCTACAGCCTCCCGCCTCCAGCCTACAGCCTCCCCCAATGCGTTGGTTCTGGGTCGATCGATTCACGGAGTACGTCGCCGGGTCGCACGCGGTGGGGGTGAAGGGGGTGTCGCTCTCGGACGAGTTCATCCACGGGCACTGGGACATTTACCCGGCGTTGCCGAACTCGCTCGTGGCCGAGGGGATGGCCCAAACGGCCGGCCTGTTGCTCAGCGAGGTCTACGGCTTCAGAGAGCTGGTCGTGCTAGCGAAGTTCACCAAGCTTTCGTTCAACACGCTCGTGCGGCCGGGTGAGTCGATCGAGTACCGCGCCGAGATCGGCCGCCGGATGGACGCCGGCGCGCAGTGCACCGTGGTCGGCACCGCCCGCGGCGCCGAGGGGGAGCGCGAGCAGGCGACCGCCGAGATTTTCTTCGCGCGGCTCTCCAGCGGCGACCCCGAGGCCCAGCAAGCCGCCGGCCTGCCGAGCCGCCTGTTCGACCCGGAGGACCTGGTGCGGTGGCTGCACACGACCGGCGTGTTCCGCGTCGGCGTGCGGGCCGACGGCAGCCGGATGAAGCCCGAGGACTACGGGTTGCCGGTGTTGGGGTAGGCTGCGCCTACCAGGCTGGAGGCCGGAGGCCGTAGGCTGGAGGACGCCTGGGCGACCGCTGCGCGGCCGCCGGGCGGTCGTCGGCGGCCGGTTCAACACGCACTGTGTGAGCGGGGCCCCGGCTGCGCCGGGAGGCTTGAGGCTACAGGCCGTAGGCTGTAGGAAGCTAAGCAACCGCTTCGCGGCCGCCGGTCAGCCGATCCCAGTACTGCCCAGCCCTCACGCCCAGGCGCCGCACCCGGCGCTTCCTCCGGCCTCCAGCCTACAGCCGTGTTCAGGCTGCAGGCCGGAGGCGGTAGGCTGGAGGACGCTCGCCGACCGCTTCGCGGCCGCCGGTCAGCCGATCCCAGTACTGCCCAGCCCTCACGCCCAGGCGCCGCCCCCGGCGCTTCCTACGGCCTCCAGCCTCCAGCCTACAGCCTCCCCCAATGCGTCGCGTTGTCATCACCGGAATGGGTTGTGTCACCCCGTTGGGGCACACGGTCGACGAGTTGTGGGCGAACCTGCTCGCTTGCAAGAGCGCGGTGCGCCCCACCACGCTGTTCGACGCGAGCAGCTTCCCGACCAAGATCTCCGCCGAGGTCCGCGATTGGTCGATCGCCCAGGTCGGCGAGGACCCGACCGAGTGGGAGCGGCGCGGGCGGCACACTCGGTTCGCGGCCGGCGCCGCGCGGCAGGCGCTGGGGCAGTCGGGCGTGATGGGCGCCGCGCCGGCCGAGCGGATGGGCGTGTACCTGGGCGCCGGCGAGGGCCAGCAAGACTTCGACTCCTTCGCGCGGATGATGACCCTCGCGATGGAAAACGGCGAGCTCGACGTGAAGCGCTTCGTTGAGGAGGGGGTGAAGCAGCTCGACCCACAATTAGAATTGGAGCAAGAGCCCAACATGCCCTCGGCCTACTTGGCCGCGATGATGGGCGCCGAGGGGCCCAACAGCAACTGCCTGACCGCCTGCGCGGCGAGCAGCCAGGCCATCGGCGAGGCGACCGAGATCATCCGCCGCGGCGACGCCGACGTGATGCTCTCCGGCGGCTGCCACAGCATGATCCACCCGTTCGGCGTCACCGGTTTCAACCTGCTCACCGCGCTGAGCGAACGCAACGACGAGCCCGAGCGGGCCAGCCGCCCGTTCGACAAGGGTCGCGACGGCTTCGTCCTCGGCGAGGGGGCCGCGATGGTCGTGCTCGAGGAGTACGAGCACGCCAAGAAACGCGGCGCGCCGATCTTCGGAGAGCTGCTCGGCTACGGCGCCACGGCCGACGCGTTCCGCATCACCGACACGCACCCCGAGGGCCGCGGCGCCACGGCCTGCCTGAAGCTCGCCCTGGCCGACGCCGGCAAGAACCCCGACGAGATCGACTACATCAACGCCCACGGCACCAGCACCAGCGTCAACGACCGCGTCGAGTCGCTGGCGATCAAACAGGCGCTGGGCGACGCCGCTTACAAGACGCCCGTCAGCAGCACCAAGAGCATGATGGGCCACCTGATCGCCGCGGCGGGCGCCACCGAGCTGATCATCTGCCTGAAGGTCTTGGCCGAGGGCGTGCTGCCCCCGACCATCAACTACGAGACGCCCGACCCGGACTGCGACCTGGACTACATCCCCAACGAGCCGCGCGAGAAGGCCTGCACGACGGTCGCGTCGAACAGCTTCGGCTTCGGCGGACAGAACGTGACACTCGTTGCTGGCAGGCTGTGAGTAGGCTGTAGGCTGAGGGCTGTAGGCGGTCGGGCTTGCCGAGCCGCGACCGTGAGGGAGCGACCAACACCGATCGCGCCGCCCATGGTTCGAGACTCCGCCGCGAGCGGTGACTGGCGCCGCGTCGCCGTGGTGGGGTGCAGCGGGAGCGGCAAGAGCACGCTGTCGGAGCGGCTGGCGGGCCGGCTCGGCTGCGAGCACGTGCGGCTGGACGACTTGGCCTTCGGCCCGAATTGGGAGCTCCGCCCCGCGGCCGAGCTGCGGCGTGATGTGGAGCGTATCGTTGCCGGCGAGCGCTGGTTGCTCGACGGCAACTACCGCCACCTACGCGACCTGGTTTGGCGGCGGGCGACGACGCTCGTCTGGCTCGACATGCCGCTGTCGACTTGTTTTCGCCGCGTGCTGCTGCGGACGATCTTCCGGAGCGTGACCCGGCAGAACGTCTGCGGCAACAACCGAGAGACGCTCTACAACGCCTTCGCAACGCGCGACTCGATCCTGCGGTGGGTTGTCACTTCGCACGCGGGCGTGCGAAGCACCGTCGGCGAGGACTTGGCGGACCCTGCGTACGCGCACCTGAGTTCGCGCCGCCTCACGAGTGGTCGCCAGGCGGATCGATTGTTGAGCGAGTTGGACGCTCCCTGACGGTCGCGGCTCGGCGAGGCAACCGAGCGCCCAGCAACTAGCGCCCAGCATCTAGCGCCTAGCGTTAAGCGCCAGCGCAGCAAAAAGCCGCCGGCGCCGCTTCCCTGCGTCGCCGACGGCTGCGCGTTTCGTTGGTCCGATCCGGCACGACTTGCGTCGTGGGCTCGGCCCGGCGCCGGGATCGGCTGACCAACCCTCCGGCCTCCGGCCTCCAGCCTCCCGCCTCTCGCCTCTCGCGTCAGCGAGGCCCGATCGACGGCGGGTTGGCCATCAGGAAGTCGCGCGGGCCGCGGGTCGTGTAGTACGGGTACGCGACCTGGCCGGTCGGCGGGCCGGGCGTGAAGTTGTAGTTCGCGTCGCTGTGGCGCGACAGGCCTCCGCCGTGGCCGAAGCCGCCGGGGCCACAGCCGCCCGGGCCACAGCCGGGATGGCAAGCCGGGTCGAGCACGTTGTGGATGTCGGCCTGGAGGCCGGCTTCGCCGTAGCCGGGGCAGTTGGCGATCGCCTGGCCCGTGGCGTGGCAGAGGCCGTAGCCGTGCTGGCACCCGGCCGCGTTCTGCATGCAGGCCTCGACCTCGTCGCAGCCAACCGGCGGGAACAGCCCGGCCGGGCGGTGGCCGAACGGGCCACCGGGGCGCGGCGCCATCTGCGAGGCCGCCACGTGGCTCGGCATCGGCGTGCCGCAAACGACCCCCTCGCCGCAGCCGGCGCCGGGCATGACAGCATTGCAGCCGACGCTCGCAAGCGCCAGCGCAGCCGCAAACGCGGCAAAGCGTGTTTTCATCGGTATTCCCCCCCAATCCGCCCCGCTGGGTCGCCGCGCCGGTCCTGGTGCTCCCGGGGACCCTCCATGGGCCCCCGGCGCGGGCGCGGGGCGTCTGAGGCAAGGTATCGGCGGCACAGGTGGGATAATTGACACAAAGGGACGAGCCCCGGCCCGCGGCGGACGAGCCAAGCGGGCGGCGCCGAAATCAGTTGGGACTCGGCCGGCGGCGCGCGCGCGGCGCCGCCGTTGTTCCCTTCGCCGATCGTTGATAGAACGCCTGCCCAACTGCTGTTCGCGCTAAGGGTGATGGACCTCCCCGGCGCGACGGACCGGCGCCACGCCCCCGTCACGGACGACCCATGAACCAATTCGGCCGCGCCTTGCGTATGGCGGCCCGTTACCCGGGCGCGATCGCTGCGTGCTGGGTGACGTCGGTGTTTGTCGCGGTGTTCTGGGCGACCAACCTGGCCGTGATGTGGCCGGTGGTCGACGCGGTGATGAAGGGCGACTCGATCCCGAGCTGGCTCGAGCGGGAGGTCGCGGCCGGCGAACAGGCCATCGCCGAGTACCGGGCCGAGCGGGCCGCTGCGCAGCGGCTCCTGCCCGACGCGGACGCCGACGCCAAGCTCCGCTTGCAGCAAACCATCGCCGAGGCCCGCCTGCGCGAGCAGCGGATGGCGGAGAAGAACAAGCGGATCGCCGACGTGCTGCCGCTGGCGGAGCGGTGGCTGCCGGACACGCCGTTCGAGACCCTGGCCGCCGTGTGCCTGTTCGTGCTGGCCGGCACGCTGGTGAAGAACGTATTCCGCGTGCTGAACACGGTCGCCGTGGCGAAGCTCGGCGCGAGCGTGGCGATGGACATCCGGCGCGACTACTTCCGACACCTGCTGCGCTTGGACCTCGGCGAGTTCAGCGACCGCGGCCGGGGCGACCTGATGAACCGCTGCACGACCGACATCTCGTCGGTCGGCGCGGGGGTGCAGACGCTCTTCGGCCAGGCGATCCTCGAGCCGCTGAAGATGGTCGCGTGCTTCATCGGCGCCGCCTACTTCAGCTGGCGCTTGCTCTTTCTCACGATCGCGATCGTGCCGATCGCCGTGATCGCGATCAACTGGCTCGGCAAGTCGCTCAAGCGCGCCAACCGCCGCGCGATGGAAGAGATGTCGGGCGTGTACGAGTCGCTCGCGGAGACCCTCGGCTCGATCCGGGTGATCCGCTCGTTCACCCGCGAGCGCACCGAGCGCGCCCGCTTCGGGCGGGGGCTGAGCCAGTTGTACAACCGGCAGATGAAGATCGCCTTCTACGACTCGCTGTCGAGCCCGCTCACCGAGAACCTGGGCGTGGGCATGGTGGTGCTGGCGGCGACCGCCGGGGGTTACCTCGTGCTTAACCGCGAGCTCGACCTGTTCGGCGTGCCGATCAGCGACACGCCGCTCACGCACGGCCAGATGACGGCGTTCTTCGCCATGCTCGCGGGCATGGGCGACCCGGCCCGGCGGCTGTCGGGCGTGTTCAACGTGATCCAGCGGGCGTCGGCTTCGAGCGAGCGGGTCTTCGCGGTGCTCGACCGCGAGCCGACGATCGTCGACGCGCCGCACGCCAGGGCGATCCCCGACACGTGGCGGACGATCCGCTTCGAGAACGTGTCGTTCCAGTACACGCCGGACCAGCTCACGCTCGAGGGGATCGACCTAGAGATCCGCCGCGGCGAGACGGTCGCGTTCGTGGGCCCCAACGGCTGCGGCAAGAGCACGCTGCTCGCGTTGCCGCCGCGGCTGTACGACCCGTCGGCCGGCCGCGTGCTGATCGACGACACCGACCTGCGCGACGTCCGGCTGCGCGACCTGCGCCGCCGCGTCGGCGTGGTGTCGCAGCAGGCGCAGCTGCTGTCGGACACGGTGGCCGAGAACATCGCGTACGGCCGCCCCGGCGCCAGCCGCGCCGAGGTCGAGGCGGCCGCCAAAGCGGCCCACGCGCACACGTTCATCACCCAGCGCTTGTCCGACGGCTACGAGACGATGGTGGGCCCCGGCGGCGGCCGGTTGTCGGGGGGCCAGCGGCAGCGGATCGCGCTGGCGCGGGCGATCCTCCGCGACCCGGAGGTGCTGATCCTCGACGAGGCCACCAGCCAGATCGACATCGAGAGCGAGCAGCACATCCACCAAACGCTCGCCGACTTCACACGCGACCGCACCACGCTCTTGATCACCCACCGGCCGAGCACGCTGGTGCTGGCCGACCGGATCGTGGTGATGGACCACGGCCGCATCCTCGACGTGGGCACGGCCGACGAGCTAGAAGGCCGCTGCGAGATGTTCCGCAGGCTGTGCTGCTCGCCGCTGCTCGAGACCGCGTGACGAGCGTCAGCCGCCCGGGTCGGCGTCGCGGAGTTTTTCGATAACGGCTTCGGCTTGCGTCGCGGTCTGAATCTCTGCTTCGAAGAACGACTTCAGCGCGGGATCGGTCAGACGGCCCAACATGCCGCGAGTCGCGGCCGGAGGCTTCTGGATCGCTGCGACGACCTCGTCGAGCGGTTGCTCGGCTAGGTCGATCGCTTCTTCAAACCGCCGGAGCAGCGGGCCACGCTCCCACACGCGGGTCGGGAGCGGCCAAGTGGAGAGTTGATAAAGCGCCATGACGCGCTCCGATCGCAGTGCGTCGGCCATCGAGCTGCGGTCGGCAAGCGGAAGAACGGCTTTGGTTAGTTGCTCAGCCTGCGCGTGCGAGAGCTTACCACTGGCCGCGAGCACAGCGGCGTTTCCTACGGCGCTGCGTTGCATCGCGTTCGCAAGGAGTCGTCCGATGAGAAACGGCTCGCGAGCGAAGAGATTGTAGAGCCGCAGCGCGGCGATCGTTGTGTCGACAGCGGCTTGGACTTCCCCCTCGGCCAAGCGGGTGCGGCTCGCGAGCGACAGCAGACGCATCGCTGGCCTCGCGTACGAGGCGGAGTCGAGCACACGCTGCATGTCGGCCATCTCGTCGGCGGTCAGCAGCGTCGCGTAGTCCGCGCGTCGGGATGCGCCGAGGACTGCTTCGAGAGCCGCTGCTTCTTTGGCGAGTAGTGCGCGGGCTTCTTCGAGCTGCGACGGGTCGAGCGGGGCGCCGCCGAGTTCTCCGAGCAGATCGGCGACCCGCACCGACTGCTTTTCGAGCAGCGGAAGGGCGGAGTCCAGCGCGGCCGCGGCGTTCTTTTCGTCCGGTATCGGATCCGCCGCTAAGTCGGAAAAACTCGCCGGGGCGCCGGTTTTCTTGACCGTCGCCCGCGGATCAATAGCGGCCAGCCACACGACGGCAACCACACCGCAGGCCGACAGGATCGCGAGCGCCAATAGCCAAGGTCGCCGTCGGAGCAAGGGAGTTTCGAAGGGCCAGAGAAACGAGCGAATGGGGCGTTCGGACTTCGTCAGCGACCGGGCGACCTTGCCGCCGAAGTTCCTCAATCGCCGCAACGCCGCGCTTGCTCGGCGATTTCTAGGCCGACCAGGCGGCTCCATGCGGCCAGGAACCGCCCGAACGCCGCGCCCGGTTTGCCTGCGCCGATCGGCCGTCCGTCGAGCCGCACCACCGGGAGCAGGCAGACCGACGTGCTGGCGAGCCACACCTCGTCGGCCGCGGCCAGTTCGGCGACGGTCAGGTCGCGCTCGGTGAACGCGACTCCCTCGGCGGCGGCCAGCTCACGCACGACCGCCACACTCACGCCGGGGAGCACCTTCTCCATCCGCGGCGACACGATGCCTTCGCGGTGGTTGTAGAGCACCACGTTCGCCGTGGAGGCCTCGCCGACGAATCCCTCCCGGTCGAGCAGCAGCGCCCTCGCGCCGGGCTCGGCCGCGGCCGCCTCGCGGTCGGCGAGGTAATAATGCATGCGGCTGCGGCACTTCAGCTCAGCGGGCCAGCACTCGGCCGGGACCTGGCGGTGGGAGCTCGTGCGGAGCGCGACGCCGTCGTCGTACTGCCGCGCCCAACTCTTGAACGGCAGCGGGAAGCCATGCACGCAGCGGGTCGGCTGGTCGCTCGCGCCGGGGGTGGCGAACGCGACGATCGCCAGGTCGTGGGGCGGCTGGCCGGGCGGGCTCTCGGGCGGGTGGCGGGCTGCGTACTCGCTGATCGCCGCGTCGAGCTCCTCGGCGACCGCCGTTGGGATGCCGACGATCTCGCAAGAACGGCGCAGCCGCGCGACGTGCTCCGCCCGGCGCCACACCACGCCGTTGAACGTCCGCAAACGTTCGGTCACGGTCACGCCGAGCGCGAAGCCGGGGTCGCCGACCGGGATCGCCAGCCGCCCTTGGTCGATCCACTCGCCGTTGAAGTACGCGGTGCGTGCCATGGGCGGCGGCCCGGGGAGGGGGTGGTTCCGCCCGAACCCGCCTACTGGCGCGTGGCGAGTGTCGGCTGTGTGGCCGAAGCGAGCGTCGGCTGCGTGGCGGCCGCGGGCTGGTCGGCGAACGCCAGCCGGCGCCACGCGGCCTGCATGAGGCCCGGCACGCACAGGTACTCTTCGAGGTCGTGGCTCCGGCCGACCGACCGGCTGGCGTTCCACAGGCATACCCGCGAGGCCTGCTCGGAGTCGAGGCCGCGTGGGCCGCGCTCGCCGGTCGCGTCGGGGTCCGTGCCGCGCCGCAGCAAGTCGTAGAACCGCATCGCGGGGTCGCGCGGGTTGGTGGTGACGAGCAGGTCGTCGAGCGTGTCGAGCGCGCGGCCGTGGTAGCTGCGGCGAGAGTTCCAGCACGCGTCGTAAGCGGCGGCGAGGAACACGCCGCGCACCGATGCGAGCCGGCACGGCAAGCAGCCCTCGCCCTCGTAGCGCAGACAGTCGAGCGAGCCGCCGGCCAGCAGGTGGGCCGCGCCGCTCGTGACGCGGGCGCCGTAGCTGTAGCCGAGCATGCCGACCCGCGCCCCCTCGGGGAAGCGGCCGATCACCCAAGCGAGCTGCCAGGCGACGGGCTTGGTGCGCTCGGCCTTGACGCGGTAGTCGCGGAGCAGGCCGGGGACCTTCGTGGAGTTCCAAGAGAAGATCACGAACTGCAGCGGCCGCTCGTCCGACGCGCAGCGGACCAGGCTCCGGTAGACCTGCAAGCCGCGGCGGCGGGCGTCGTGCGGGGCGATCTGGTTGCCGTGCACGTAGACGATCAGCGGCGCCGACGGATCGAGCGACGCCACCAGCGGATCGAAGCCCGTGGTGCGCCACGAGCAGGCGTCGTACTCGGCGGCTTGCACGCCCGCCGCGAGGGTCGCCGCGTCGGTCGTGCATCCCACCGGGCGGGTGCTGACCAGCAGCACGCGGTCGCCGGGCCGGACCGGCTGCGCGGCCGCGGCGGCGCCGATCGCCAGCAGCCAAGCAATCAGGAAGGGCCGGGCGACCACAGGGGAGGAGTCGAAGGGGTTCATCGGCGCGTGCGATCAGAGCGGACGCGTGGAAGGGTCATCGGGACGGGTTAACGTACACGCGCCGCAACACGCGCGACGGACGATGTTTCAAAAAATCAACGGTTTCGTTTGCACGCCACGCAACGTGGGGTAGTGTTTCGCAGCTTCAACGATCCCGCCCCCCGGCCGACCCGCCGCGCAATCCTCCCAGCGCTTCGTGGGCCGGGCGCCCTCCCCCCGATCCGTGGCCGCACGCGTTTGGCGAGCCGTCGGCCTATTTGCGCGCTCGGCGACCCGAGGGTCGCCAAGCGCGCCGTGTGAAAGGACGCCAAAATGAAAAGAAACGTTATCGCCCTGTGTGTCGTCACGACCCTCGTCACGAGCACGACCGGCTGCGGCTGCTTCCGGCGGCTGCGTGACACGATCTGCCGCGGCGCGCGCTGCGGGGCCCCGGCCGCCGTCGCCGCGCCGGCCCCGGTGGTGCAGCCGATCGCCGTCGCGCCGATGGCCTACGACCCAGGCTGTGGCTACGCGGCGGCCGACCCCGGCTGCGCTTATCCGGGCGGGCAGGTCGTCGGCTACCCGGGCACGCTGGGCGGCGTCGACAGCGGCTGGACGCCTGGCTGCGAGAGCTGCAGCGGCGGCTACGCGATGCCCCCGGTCATCAACGGCGGCGACTACATCATGGATCCCAACGCGGGCGCCGGCCTGAGCGATCCCGGTCCGCAGTGAGGTTTGGTCCCTAGAAAACGAAGAATCCGTCAATCGCGACAACCCCGCGGAGCCGCCTGTCCTGAACGGCGCCGCGGGGTTGTTTCGTGCTATCGGCGCGACAAGCAGATGGCGCAGGCGTAGACTGGGGGAGATAGCGAGCCTCCCAGACCCCCCCGCCGGTGTTATGCGTCCGAAGCTTTGTCGTTTGCACGCCATCCGCTCGTGGCTGCTTGTGACGGCGGCAACCGCCGCGGCTTTCTGTACGGCCCCCGCGGCGGCCCAGCTGCTCGACGCGCCGTCGGGCGGTGCGAGCCCTGGCGCTGAAGCCGCCTCGCTCGAGCCGATCACGCTCAAGTTCCGCGTGGGCGTGGAGGTCACCGCCAAACGCGGCGCGTGCCGCGACATCTACGCGGTAGTGGCCGTGCCGATCGAGTGCCCCGAGCAGTCGGTGCAGCGGCTCGAAGAAGACTTCACGAGCCACGTGGCGAAGGTCGACTTCCGCGAGCTGGCCGGCGGCGCGGCCAAGCAGATGCTCGTGTCGATCCCGTTCCTCGAGTCGGGCGACACGGCCCGGGCGGCGGTCACCTATGAGGTCACGGTCCGCCCGACCGCGCCCCTCCCGCCGGGCGAACAGGCCGAACTGCGTATACCCGAACGGACGCCGCGCAACCTGCGCTCGTATGTCGGCCCCAGCCCGTTCATCGAGTCGAAGCATCCGAAGATCCGGCGGCTGGTGCGCGACATCGAAGAGAAGCTCCAAGAACAACACCCCGACGCGAGCGATTGGCGGCGCGTGGAGTTCGTGTACGACTGGGTGCTCGACAACATCGAGTACCTCGAGGGGGACGACACCAGCGCGGTCACCACGCTCGACGAGGAGTCGGCCGACTGCCACGGCCGCAGCGCGTTGTTCGTCGCGATCTGCCGCGCGATGGGCGTGCCCGCGCGGCTCGTGTGGGTCCAAAACCACTGCTACCCCGAGTTCTATATGGAGCGCCCCGACGGCGAGGGCGTGTGGCTGCCGGCCGAGAGCGCGGGAGTGCGGGCGTTCGGCGAGATGCCGCTGGCGCGCACGATCCTCCAGAAGGGGGACGACTTCCGCATGCCCGAGCGGCCCCGCGAGCGGATGCGCTACGCAAGCGACTTCCTGACCGGCCGCCCCGTGCCGGGGAGCGGCAAGCCGAGCGTGAAGTACCTGCGGGAAGTGGTTCCTTGAAGGCCGGTTCAAGACCGTCCAGAACCGACCTTGAACCGTACGCACTGGCGTCGGGCGATCGAGGCGTGAGCCGCCAGGCGCCGTTCGCCCGTGGCTAGCGGCATCGGCTCGAGCAAGAAGCTTGGCGCTCTTGGCGTCCTGGCGTCTTGGCGGTTTCATCCGCGTGGGCGATTATGATGGTCCAGCTATCTGCTCGTCTTCCCTTGCTCTGAGACTCTCCCTCATGAAACGCCGCGAATTCTTCACCGCCGCGGGGGCCGCCGCGGCGGCTGCTACGAGCCTATCGACGCCCGCCCTGGCCAAAGACTCCGCCGAGGGATCGTCCGGCGAATTCTCTGGCAAGCCGTTCAACCTGCACTACGCGCCGCACTTCGGCATGCTGGAGAACTTGGCCGGCGGCGGGCTAGTGGAGCAGCTCGAGTTCGCCGCGTCGGTCGGCTTCCGCGACTGGGAAGACAACACCATGCCGCGCCGGCCGCGCGAGCAGCAGGACGAGATCGCCGCCGCGATGGAGCGGCTGGGGATCCGGATGGGGGTGTTCGTCGCTTACGGATTGGGGTCGTTCGGCAAGATCTCCTTCACCGGCAGCAACAAGAAGCTCCGCGACGAGGCCGTCGAAGAGATCAAGGGCTCGGTCGAGCTGGCCAAGCGTGTCGGCGCGAAATGGATGACCGTCGTCCCCGGCCAATACAACCAGCGCCTCGAAGAGGGCTTCCAAACCGCCAAGACGGTCGACCTGCTGCGACGCTGCGCCGAGATCCTAGAGCCGCACGACTTGGTGATGGTCCTGGAGCCGCTCAACTGGTGGGCCAACCACCCGGGGCTCTACCTCCGGGAAACCCACCAGGCGTACGAGGTCTGCCGCGGGGTGGACAGCCCGTCGTGCAAGATCCTCTTCGACATCTACCACCAACAGATCCAGGAAGGCAACCTGATCCCCAACATCGAGATGGCGTGGGACGAGATCGGTTACTTCCAGTCCGGCGACAACCCGGGCCGCAAGGAGCCGGGCACGGGCGAAATCAACTACAAGAATGTGTTTAAATTCATCCACGAGAAGGGCTTCGAAGGGATCATCGGCATGGAGCACGGCGTCAGCAAGCCGGGCGAGGAAGGGGAGCGCGCGTTGATTAACGCGTACCGCGAGGTGGACGACTTTGTCAGTTAAGGGACGGGGGACGGGGGACGGAGGACGAGAATGCACCTGGGCCTTGCCGCTAGCTGGCTCTTGGCCGGGGGTGGTGGTTGCGACTTGGTCGCTTAGCGCCGCGTCGAACGCGGTCGACGAGCTGTACCGGCTGTTGTCGGCCGACGAGCGGCGGCGGGCCGACGCGTTCACCCACTCGCCGGCGCGGCGACGGTTCGTCGTTGGGCGGGGGAGTCTGCGGCTTTGGCTCGCGGAGCGGCTCGGCGTCGCGGCCGGCGAGGTCCGCTTCGAGTACGGCCCCAACGGCAAGCCCCGGCTGGGCGACGCGCCGCTCGAGTTTAACCTGGCCCACTCTGGGGACTTGGCCCTCTGTGCGGCGAGCGGGCACGCTGTCGGCGTGGACCTCGAGCAGCTCCGGCCGCGCAAATCGGCCGACGCGCTCGCCGAGCGGTGGTTCCACCCGGACGAAACGGCCCGCGTGCGGGCGGCCGAAGACCCGCTCGCCGAGTTCTACCGCACGTGGACCGCTAAAGAGGCGGCCCTGAAGCTCGTCGGCCTCGGCGTGGGGGAGTCACTCCCCAAGATCCGCACGCCCGACGACCCGCGTGGCGGCCTGGCGACCGGCTTGCCGACGAACGAATTGGGGTGGGCCGAGTGTCGCGTAGCGCCGCTGGCGGTCGCCGGTTTTGCGGCGGCGATCGCGTTGCCAGCAAAGCCGTAGCGAGATCGATCGGGCATCGGCTGTTCGCGTTGGTTAAGCGTGCCGGGCTGTGCGGCCGGCGCCGGCGGTGTTGAAAACGCTGCGCGGATTGCGCGGCGCCAACCGCTGGGATCGCCCGTGCGAATGCCTACAATGGGGTCCTCGCCCCCTCTCTTTCTGCTGCGAGCCGCCGCGTGCGGGCCCTGTGATGCTTCTGGATGACGACGCGCCGCGGCACGAGTGTGGCGTGGCCGCGCTGTACCACCTGCCGGGCGCGGCCAGCCCGCTGTGCCCCCGCCAGGGCCCCGAAGAAGCGTCGCGCCTGATGCCGCGGATGCTGCTGGACATCCAGAACCGCGGGCAGCTCTCGGCCGGCATGACGACCTGGCGACCGGGGCGCGACCGGCTGCTAGAGACCTACAAGGAGCTGGGCGGCGTGAGCGAGGCCTTCCGGCTGAGCCACCAGGGGAAGGCCGAGGCGCTGATGTCGCGCTACGCGGGCCGCGCGGCGATCGGCCACGTGCGCTACGCGACCTGCGGCAAGGACGACATCAACTTCGCCCAGCCGTTCGAGCACCGCCACCTGCAGAAGCGCAAGTGGTTCGCGTTCGGCTTCAACGGCCAGATCGCCAACTACCCGCAGCTCCGCGACGAGATCCTCGCCGAGGACGAGCACCACGTGTCGCTCGCCACGGACACCGAGATCCTCATGCACGAGATCGCCCGCCAGACGTCGGGCGACCAGCGGCCCACCATGCTCGAGCTGATGCGCGGCCTGGGCGAGCGGCTCGACGGCGCGTACAGCCTCGCGCTGGTCAACGCGCTGGGCGAGATGCTCGTCGCGCGCGACCCGCTGGGCATGAAGCCGGTCTCGTACGGCGTTCAAGACAACCTGTTCGCGGCCGCGAGCGAGAGCGTCGCGCTGTTGAACCTCGGCTTCACGCCGGAGAACATCCACGCGCTGGGCCCCGGCGAGGCCGTGACCGTGGTCGACGGCCGCGTGTCGGTCGACCGCTACGCCCCCTCCCCGAAAACGGCCCACTGCTTCTTCGAGTGGGTTTACTTCGCAAACGTGGCGAGCACGCTCGACGAGCGGAGCGTGTACCTCGCGCGCAAGGCGCTGGGCGAGGAGCTCGCGCGGCTCGAGCCGCTGTCGATCGACGAGAACACCGTGGTCGTGCCGGTGCCCGACACCAGCAAGGCGGCCGCCGACGCGATGGCCTACAAGCTGGGCGTGCCGAGCGTCGAGGGCCTCATGCGCAACCGCTACTCGGGCCGCACGTTCATCGAGGGGGGCGACGCCCGCCTGGCGAAGGTCAACACGAAGTACACGCCGCTGCGGCAGGTGCTGGAGGGGAAGCGGGTGCTGTTGGTCGAAGACTCGATCGTCCGCAGCACCACGATGCGGTCGCTGATCGGCCGCCTGCGCGACGTGGGCCACGTGAAGGAGATCCACGTGCGGGTCGCGTGCCCGCCGATCATCGCGCCGTGTTTCTATGGGATCGACATGTCGACCGTGGGGGAGCTGTTCGCGCCGCCGTTCGTGTCGGGCGGCCAGGACCTCGAGGCCGCGTACGAGGCGATGGCCCGCGAGCTGGGCGCCGACTCGCTGCGTTACCTGCCGGTCGACTCGCTCTCGTACGCGATCAAGAAACCCGACAGCGACCTCTGCCGCGCGTGCGTGACCGGCCACTACCCAACCGACGAGGGCCAGCGGCTCTACCAGATCGCGCTGGGGCAGGTCGGCAACGGATCGGAAGCGTCGCGCACGTACGAGAGCGCGGGGGTCGGGTAGGTCTCGCGCAGAGACGCAAAGACGCAGAGAAATCGTGTGCAATCCCGCGGAGTCGTAGGGTGCTATCCCGCGCAGCGGAATCGCACCTCTTAGAATGAAGTGCAGGCGGTGCGATTCGGCTTCGCCGGATAGCATCCTACGAGACTCTCGCCGGGCGAGGAGGGAACACTAATTCACGCTGATCATCGCTAATCCGATTAGCGTAAATTAGCGGCGATTAGCGTTCCCCAGCTGCGGCCACCACCCGCACGCGGTACCGGACCGTATACGGCTGCGCCGATGGCTCGTCGGGGACGGCTTCCAAGCGTGACGCGGAAGCGTCACGACTTATACGCGGTGGTTGATCGTCCCTCTCGACCGACCCCACGCCCCACCCTTCGCCGTCGAAGCAGGAGGCCGCCGCGCGGTCGACCGGCTTGGTCACGCGGCACGCAGTGTCGAGCAGGAAGCCGCCCTCGTAAGGCTCGACGCTCATCGACCACTGCCGGGCGCCCTCGGCGCCGCTCGCGAAGAGCAGCTCGCCTTGTTGGTGCGCGTCGGTGAAGACCGGCGTGTCAAACTGGTCGCTGGGGACCGATCGGAGTTCGCCGCCTTCGTGCGTAAAGACCAACGCGTAGCGGTCCTCCCGCCAAACGAGCCGCAGCTCGGCGGAGCCATTGGCGACCGACGCCCCGACGTGACCCTCATTCGGCATCCGTGTTCATCCGTGTTTATCCGTGGTTCCCACCGGCCCACGAACACGGCCTCCGGGTCAATCGTCGTCGCCATCGTCCTCGATCGGCTGGCCCGCGCGCCAGCGGAGGACCGAGTCGAAGAAGCCCTGGATCTCGCCGTCCATCACCGCGTGGAAGTTGCCCTGCGAGTACTTCGTGCGGGTGTCCTTCACGCGCTGGTCGGGGTGCAGGAAGTAGTTGCGGATCTGGCTGCCGAAGCCGGTCTTCGCCTGCTGGCCGCGGGCGGCGGCGTCTTCCTGCTCTCGCTTCTCTTCTTCCCGCTGCGCGATCTTCGCGCGGAGCATCTTCCAAGCGCTGGCGCGGTTCTTGTGCTGGGAGCGCTCGTTCTGGCACTGCACGACGATGCCGGTCGGCAGGTGGGTGAGCCGCACGGCCGAATCGGTCTTGTTCACGTGCTGCCCGCCGGCGCCGCTCGCGCGGTAGGTGTCGGTGCGCACGTCGGCCTCGTCGATCTCGACCTTGACCGAGTCGTTGATCTCGGGCGACACGTCGACCGCGGCGAAGCTCGTCTGGCGCTTGCCCTCGGAGTTGAACGGGCTGATCCGCACCAGGCGGTGGATGCCGGTCTCGCCGCGCAGGTAGCCGTAAGCCATCGGGCCGCGGATCACGACGGTGGCGTCGTTGATGCCGGCTTCTTCGTTGTCCGAGCGGTCGAGCAGCTCGGCCGAGTAGTCGTGCTTCCCGGCCCACTGCAGGTACATCCGCAGCAGCATCTCGGCCCAGTCGTTCGCGTCGGTGCCGCCGTCGCGGGCGTGGATCGTGACGATCGCGCCGGCGGAGTCGTTGGGGCCGGAGAGCAGCGCGGAGAGCTTGAGCTTGTCGAGCATCTGCTCCAGGCGCGCGATCCCTTTTTGGGCCTCGGCGGCGAACTCGGCGTCCTCCTCGGCCATCTCGAACGCGGCGTCGAGGTTCTCGGCCGCTTCGATCGCTTCGTCGAGCGGCGCCACGATGGCCGTGAGGCCCTTCAGCTCGCCGATGACCGCCTGGGCCTTCTCCTGGTCGTTCCAGAACGCCGGGTTGGCCTGCTCACGCTCGATTTCGGTGATCCGCTCTTTCTTGGCCGCGTAGTCAAAGAGAGTCTCTGAGCTGCGTCAGAGCCTCCCGGATCGCCTCGGCGCGATCGTGCCATTCTTTGTCCATCGTGTCACGCGTCGGTGTCGCGGAGGGCGTTGGTGGAAGGGAGAGTTATACCGGCCGGCGGAGCGCGTAGGATAGAGGGCAGTGGGCAGAAGGCAAAAGGCAGCCGGCAGCAAAGCGCCGCGAGCCCGCTTTTCTACGGCCTGCCGCCTACCGACTACCGCCTACCGCCTACTGCCCTCTACCTACTGCCTACTCAATGCCCCTCACCGTGCTAGCCATGTCCGGCGGCGTCGACTCGTCGGTCGCTGCGCACTTGCTCTTGGAGCAGGGGCACGACGTGGTCGGGGTGTTCATGCGGCACGGGGAGCAGTCGCCGGCGGTTTGCCCAACCGAAGCGAAGCCGGGGCTGCCCTCGCTGAGGGTCGTGTCGCGGCTGGACCACAAGCAGGGCTGCTGCACCGCGGCCGACGCGGAGGACGCGCGGCGCGTGTCCGACCGCTTGGGGATCCCCTTTTATGCGCTCGACCTGAACCAAGAGTTCGGGCGCATCATGGACTACTTCGTGGCGGAGTACGCGCGGGGCCGCACGCCGAACCCTTGTGTTCAGTGCAACAACTGGATCAAGTTCGGCAAGCTGTTTGACTACGCCGACTCGATCGGCGCAGAGTTCGTCGCGACCGGCCATTATGCGCGGCTCGGGGAGCGCGATGGGGCGCCAGCCCTGCTGAGGGGCGTCGACGCGGGCAAGGACCAGTCGTACGTGCTAGCGGGGATCGACCGTGGGCTGCTGCCGCGGATGCGGCTGCCCGTCGGCGGATATGAGAAGCCGGCGATCCGCGCGATCGCCGAGTCGATCGGCCTCGACGTGGCCGCCAAGAAGGACAGCCAAGAGATTTGCTTCGTGACCCAGGGGCGGTACGACGAGTTCGTGAAACGCCGCCTGGGCGACGACGGCGACCGCTCGGGCGAGCTGGTTACGACCGACGGCGCCGTCGTCGGCCGCCACGACGGGATCGACGGCTACACGGTGGGCCAGCGGAAGGGCCTCGGCGTGGCGCTTGGGCGGCCGGCGTTCGTGGTCCGCATCGAGCCGGAGACGCGGCGCGTCGTGCTCGGCCAGCGCGAGGACCTGCTGCGGAGCGAGCTGACCGCCAGCGAGGCCAACTGGCTCGTCGACGCCCCGGCACGGCCGACGCGCTGCTATGCGCAGATCCGCTACAACGCGGCCGCCGCGGCGGCGACGGTCGAAGCACTCGGCCAAGGCCGACTGCGGGTCCGGTTCGACGAGCCCCAAGCCGGCGTGACGCCCGGCCAAGCCGTCGTGTGCTACGCGGCCGACGAGCCGGAGCGGGTGCTCTGTGGCGCGTGGATCGATTAGGAACCACGAATGCACACGGATAAACACCGGAGAGTCGCCGCCCGCCCGAGCCGAGCCGAGCCGCGGGGAGCTGACCTCGCGACCCGGCCGTGGCTTGTTAGGTAGCCGTCTAGCCCCGACAACTAGAAGGCATCCCCGTTCATCTGCGTTCATCTGCGGTTAACCCGGAATCACGGACGATGCCCAACGCCCTCGCCAACGAGACCTCGCCCTACCTGCTCCAGCACAAGGACAACCCGGTCGATTGGCGGCCCTGGGGCGAAGAGGCGCTCGCCCTGGCGCGCGACGAGGACAAGCCGATCTTCCTCTCGATCGGCTACGCGGCTTGCCACTGGTGCCACGTGATGGAGCACGAAAGCTTCGAGGATCCGGGGATCGCCGCCGCTCTGAACGACGCGTTCGTGTGCATCAAGGTCGACCGCGAGGAGCGCCCCGACCTCGACCAGATCTACATGAACGCGGTGCAAGCGATGACCGGCCGCGGGGGCTGGCCGATGAGCGTCTTCTGCACGCCCGAGGGCAAGCCGTTCTACGGCGGCACCTACTGGCCGCCCACCGCGCAGCGCGGCATGCCCGGCTTCGACCAGGTGATCGAGGCCGTGACCGACGCGTGGCGCAACCGCCGCGAGCAAGCCATCGAGATGGGCGAGGGCCTCGCCGAGAAGCTCGCCGAGTTGACAGCCGTCGAGGGCGCCGACGCCGAGCTCGCCCCCGATCTGATCACCGGCGCAGGGCGGCAGCTTGAGCGCTCGTTCGACCCGAACCACGGCGGCTTCGGCCAAGCGCCCAAGTTCCCGCACACGATGGACCTCGGCGTGCTGCTGCGGCTGTGGAAGTCGAGCGGCCGCTCCGCGTGGCTCGACATAGTCTCTGCCACGCTCCGCCACATGGCCACGGGCGGGATCTACGACCACCTCGGCGGCGGCTTCGCCCGCTACAGCGTCGACGAGCGGTGGCTCGTGCCACACTTCGAGAAGATGCTGTACGACAACGCGCTGCTGGCCGGCGCGTACGCCGACGCGTACGCGGCGACCGGCCAGGCCCAATTCAAGCGGATCGCTTGCGAGACGCTCGACTACCTGCTGCGCGACATGACCTCGCCCGAGGGCGGGTTCTACAGCACCGAGGACGCGGACAGCCCGCCGCCGGACGACCCGGGGGGCCGCTCCGAGGAGGGGCTGTACTACACGTGGAAGCCCGAAGAGATCCGCAAGGTCCTCGGCGAAGACGAGGCAGACATCTTCTGCCGCGTGTACGACGTCACGCCGATCGGCAACTTCGAAGGCCGCAACGTGCTGTCGCTCCCCAAGCCGATCGCCGCCCAGGCTAAGCACTTCGGCCTCGGCGAGCAAGAGCTCGCCCGCCAACTAGCCGAGCACCGCCAGAAGCTGCTCGCCGCCCGCGAGAAGCGCCCACGACCCGGCCTCGACGACAAGGTCCTCTCCGGCTGGAACGGCCTGGCGATAGAAGCGATGGCCCGCGCCGGCGCGGCGTTCGGCGAGAACAAGTACGTGCAGGCGGCCGGTCGGGCCGCCGACTTCGTGCTCGGCTCGATGCGCGACGCCGATGGCCGCCTGTTGCACACGTATCGCAGCGGCCAAGCCAAGCTGGCCGGCTACCTGGACGACTACGCGGCGATGGCGGGTGGCCTGATCACGCTCTACGAGGCGACGTTCGACGAGCGGCGGCTGGGGCAGGCGGCCGAGCTGCTCGACGCGGTGCTCGAGCGGTTCGCCGACGCCGAGAGCGGCGGCTTCTACTACACGGCAGACGACCACGAGAAGTTGATCGTTCGCAACAAGGACCTGACCGACGGCGCCACGCCGGGCGGCGCGTCGCTCGCGGCGACGGCGCTCGTGCGGCTGGGGAAGCTCACCGGCAGGGCCGACTACCTCCGCGCGGCCGAGCACACGCTGCGGGCCGCCGCGCCGCTGATGGAGCGGGCGCCGACCGCGACGGGTCAGATGCTCGCCGCGCTCGACCTGTGGCTCGGCCCGACCGACGAGCTGGTGCTGCTGGGCGTGGGCCCCGACGCCGAGCGTGTCGCGGCCGCCCTCCGGGCCCAGTACGCCCCGCGCCGAGTGCTCGCAGGCAGGATCGGGCCTTGCCAGCCGTTGGAACTGCTCAGCGGGCTGTTCCAGGGGAAGACCTCCATCAACGGCGAGGCGACGCTCTACGTGTGCCGCGACCACGCGTGCGCGGAGCCGCTCGTCGGCGAAGCGGCGATCCGGAGTGCCGTGCTGTCTTGAGAAGCTAACCACGGACGACACGGGTAGCACGGATGGGAGAGTGGCCAGTTTGCGGTGGCCAGTTTGCGGTGGCCGGTGGTCAGTGGCCGGTGACCAGTAGGTAGGGACAACTATGCCGCGAGCGTTCTACACCGATTACCCGTGGCCCGATGTCGAGATCGAGCGCGAGATCCTCGCCGAGGCCGACTGCACGCTCGACGTCTCGCCGGACAACCGCGAGGAGACCCTGGCCGACCGCGTGGGCGACGCCGACGTGATCCTCACGTGCTGGGCGCCGGTCACCGCGCGGGTCATCGACGCGGCGCCGAATTGCCGCCACATCTGCCGCACCGGGATCGGGCTCGACAACATCGATGTTCGCCACGCGACTTCCAAGGGGATCGTCGTGACGAACGTGCCCGATTACTGCATCGAGGAGGTGGCCGAGCACGCGCTGGCGATGATCTTCGCTCTGGGCCGCAAGATCGCGGATGGGCACCTGGCCACGAAACGCGGCCACTACAGCCTCGTCGGCTGTCTTCCGATCGAGCGGATCGGCGGCAAGACGCTCGGCCTCGTCGGCACGGGCCGGATCGGCCAGCGCCTGGCGAAGAAGGCGCAGGCGGTTGGCATGCGGGTGATCGGCACGAACCGCTCGGGCGCTGCGCCGGAGGGGGTCGCTTGGCGGCCGCTCGAAGAGCTGCTCGGCGAGAGCGACTACGTGTCGCTCAACTGCCCGCTGACCGAAGAGACCCGCGACCTGATCAACCCCGACACGCTGGCCCGGATGAAGCCGTCGGCTTTCTTGGTCAACACGTCGCGGGGCGGCTTGGTCGACCACGACGCGCTGGCCCGCGCGCTGGAAGGGGGCCGGCTCGCCGGCGCTGCGCTCGACGTGCAAGACACCGAGCCGCCCGACCTCGCGCGGCCGCCGTACAACGACCCGCGGGTGATCGTCACGCCGCACACGGCGTTCGTGTCGACCGAGGCGATCACCGAGCTCCGCACGCGCGTCGCGCGGCAGGCGGTCGCCTTCCTCGGCGGCCACGCGCCGGAGCAGGTGGTCAACCCCGAGGCCCTGCCCGGGGGCATGCGAGAGAACCACGGGTGACCCCGCACCGGCTGGCGGCGCCCTCGCGGGCGGGCGCCGATTCCCACGGTTAGCCGCGATAACGGGGCCGCGCTACCGGGTTGACCGTCAAAAAGCGGACCAATCGCGAGGTGTTTTTGCTACCGCGCGTGGCGCGACCTATATACGGGTGGGCCCGCTGTGTGGCCCCCGCCTCGCCCGCCTCCTAGCTTCTCCCCGCCAGACGCGATGGGTTCAGTCCGCCCCGACGCCGACGAGTTCCGCGACTTGGCGGACCGCTCACGTGGCGCGTTGGACGAGCTGCGCGAGAGCGCCGCGGCCGCCGCCGCCGAGCGGCGCAACCGGCTCGAAGGGCTGGGCGATCAGGCGGGCGACCTGGTCAGCGACCTGGCGTCGAAGATCGCGCGAGAGCTGGCCGAGGACCTGGCCGAGAAATACAAGAGCCGCGCGGCCGAAGACCAGCAGCGGCTCGAGGCCGCCCACGGCGAGGTCAACGAGCAACGCGCGCGGCTGGAGGCCGAGCGTGAGCAGCTGCGGGCCGAGGCCGAGCGGCTCGGGCAAGAGAGCGCCGCCCTCGACGAACAACGCAACGCCCTGGCCGACCAACGCGCCGCGACGCAGTCCGAGCGCGACGCGATGGAAGAGGAGCGCCGCAAGCTCCGCGCGGAGCACGAGGCCCTGGCCGCCGAACGGCGTTCGCTCGAGTCGGACCGTCAGAACGCCGGACCCGAGCTCGACAGCCTCCGCAGCGAGCGGCAAGCGGTCGCCGCCGAGCGCGAGACGCTGCAAGCGCAGCGAGAGGGCTTCGAGGCCGAGCGGGCCGAACTCGACGCGCAGCGGCACGAGCTCGACGCGCAACGCGGCGACCTCGAGACGCTCCGCGAGCAGGTCGACGCCGACCGCGAAGCCGCAAGCGGCGCCCGAGAAGAGGCCGACAGGCTGGCCGCGTCGCTCGAAGAGCAGCACCGCCACCTCGATTCCGAACGCGCCGAGTGGGAGCGGGTGCGGAGCGAGGTCGAGGCCGAGCTCTCGAAGACCGAGGAGCGGCTCATCGCCGAGGCGCAGCGCCTGCAGGAGCAGTTCGAGCACGCGACCGGCTCGGACGAAGCGCTGCTCAACGCCAGGAACGAGGCGCTCGCGGCGGCCGACGAGGCCGAGGCCCGCGTCGACCAGCTGACCGAGGCGCTCGACGAGGCCAACCGCCGGCTCGTCGCGGCCGCCGAGGTCCAGGCGCGGCAGCAGGAACTGACCCAGCGGCTCGAAGCCACCGAGAACGAGCTAGCGTCGACGCGCGAGCAGGCCGAGAGCCTCCGCGAACAGCTCGCCGCGCTGGACGAAATCAACGCCCGCCTAGCGGAGGCCGAGGCCGGTCGCGCCGAGCAAGAAGCCCTTCGGGCGGAGCACGAGCGTCTGGCCGCCGAGCACGAAACGCTGCGGGCGGAGCGCGACTCCAGCGCCAACGAACTAGAGGACTGCCGCAAACGACTTGCGGAGCTCGAAGGCCGGCTGGCGGAGGCCGAGGGCGCCGGCGAGCGACTCGCCGCCGCGGAAGCCGAGCACGCCGAGCACGAGACAACCCGCCAGGAGCTCCGCGCCGCGCTCGACGAGTTGCAGACGGCTCAGCAGAGGGTCTCGGACCTCGAGTCGCAGCTCGCCAACCAAGCCGACACGATCCAACGCCTGTCCGAAACCGAGGCCGACGCGACCGAGTCCGAAGAGCTGAAGGGGCGGCTCGAAGCGAGCGAGTCGCGCGTCGCGGAGCTGGAGTCGCAGCTCGCCACGCAGGCGGCGGATGCGCACGGCGCCTCGGAAGCCGGCGTTGAGCTCGAGGAGCTGCGCGGCAAGTTCGAGATGGCGTTGTCCGATCTGCAAACGCACCGCGAGCACGTCGCCTCGCTCCAGGAGCAGCTCGCCAACCAACCCGCGACCGACGGGCCGACCGAGGCCGAGCTCCAAGCGTTGCGTGAAGAACGCGACGACCTCGCGCGGCAGCTGCAAGAGGCGGCCGCCACCTCCGCCGGGCGAGGCGGCTCGGAGGAGCTCGAAGAGTTGCAGCGCCGATTCGAGATGGCCGTCGACGACATCCGCCAACTCAAGAGCGAGAACAACGAACTCCGCGGCGACCTGGAGCGGGCCAAGTCGGCCGCGCCGAAAGCGGAAGCGGGCGGGGGAGACTGGGAGGCACAGAAGCGGCGGCTGCTCGCGTCGCTCGAGTCCGAGGGCGAACCGGCCGATCCGCAGCGGCAGCAGGAACGCGTATCGATCAACGGCGCGATCCAGATCACCGACCAGGTGATCGCCGAGAAAGAGCAGGAGATCGAGGCCCTCCGCGCCCAACTGGCCGGCGTCCCCGCGGCGCCCGCGCCCGCGCCTGAGGACGCGGCCCAAGAAGCGGCGCAGGCGCTGATCGACGGGGACGAGGTCATCCGGGCCGAGCGGGAGCGGATCGCCCAGCTCGAACAAGAGTGGCGGGAGAAGCTCCGCTCCGCCGAGCTCGAACTCTCTGTCGAGCGAGCAAAGATCTCGCGCGCGCAATCGGAGCTGGAGGAGCGGCAGCTCGAGCTCGAGACGCTCCGCGCCGCGACGACACCGGCCGAGGACGGCGGCGGCGGGAAGCGGAAGTGGCTAGAGAAGCTCGGGCTCAACTCGGATAGCTGAGCGCCCGCAACCGGTCGGCTCACGCCGGCGCCGGAGCGGCTTCGACGACGCCGCGCGCCTTGGGCCAGATGAGCAGCGCCTCGACCACCATCCAGGCTTGCAGGCCGAGGATGGTCAGGCCGAACGCGAGCAGCGGCCACTTGTCGGCCCGGTTGGGCCAGTAGTCGGTCGCGATGTCGTGCACCATCGCCCACGCGGGCATCACGAACATCAGCACCATCGGCGCCGCGGCGAACGCCACGGGCAGGCCGCGGCGCGACAGGTAGAACACCAGCACGAGCAGCGCAAGGCCTGCCAGCAGCTGGTTGGTCGCTCCGAACAGCGGCCAGAGAATCAACCCGCCACTCCCCGGCCCGGCGGGGCCCGGCGCCATCGCCACCGCCCCGCCCGCGCCCACGGCGATCAGAGTCGCCACGTGCTTGTTCGTCAGCGGCGCGGCGCCGAGGGTCGCGCCGAGCTCTTGCAGCACGTAGCGCTGCAGCCGGGTGGCCGTGTCGAGCGTGGTGGCGGCGAAGCAGGCGACCAGCACGGCGATCGTCGCCACGGCGAAGCGCTGGGGCACGCCCAGCGCGGTGACGAAATTCGCGCCCCCCTCGACGAACGCGGCGACGTTCTGCTTGAGCCGCTGGTTCTTCCAGCCGCCGGTCGTGACCGATTGGCCCTCGGGCGTGGTGGTCGTGACCACCTGCGATTGGTACTTGGCGCGCCACGCGTCGGCGCCGGTGAGCCGCGTGCCGTCCGGCCCGTCGACGCCCATCCCCAGACCCGCGCAGCAGGCCAGGATCACCACCACGGCGAGCGCCCCCTCGGTGAGCATCCCTCCGTAGCCGACGACGCGGGCGTCGCACTCGTTGTTGACTTGCTTGCTGGTCGTGCCGCTCGCGACCAGGCAGTGGAAGCCGCTGCACGCGCCGCACGCGATCGTGATGAACAGGAACGGCCAGATCGGCGGCGCGTCGGCCGGGATGTCGCGGGCGATCATCGGGGCGGCCCCCAGGTCCGCCGCGCCGGTCGCGCCGGCGATCGCCATCCCGCCCACCAGCATGCCCATCGCCACGAGCAGTTGCTGGCTGTTGATGTAGTCGCGAGGCTGCAAGAGCAACCACACCGGCAAGACCGACGCGAAGTAGCAGTAGACCAGCAGCACCGCGGTCCAGAGCACAACCGGCGAGCCGAACGGACCGAGCGCTCCGACGGTTGGCATCTCGATGGGCCAGTAGTACGCCCCGAGCCAGACGGTCAAGTACAGCAGGCCCAACGCGACGAGCGACGGCGCCAGCAGCGGCCGCCCAGGGCGGATCACGAACGCGCCGATCAGCATGGCCAGGGGCATGGCGGTCCACACGCTCAGCACGCTTTCGGGGTAGACCTGGAAGATCACCGCGATCACCAGCCCGAAGATGCCGATCACGATGGTGAGCGCAAACGCCAGCACGAGCAGGAACAGCAGTTTCGCCCGCGGCGAGATGATCCGGCCGGCCGCTTCGCCGATGGTCTGGCCCCGGTTGCGGAGGCTCACCACCAGCGAGCCGAAGTCGTGCACCGCGCCGACGAAGATCGAGCCGAGCACCACCCACAGCAGCGCCGGCAGCCAGCCCCAGAAGACCGCGATCGCGGGCCCCACGATCGGCCCCGTCCCCGCGATGCTGGTGAAGTGGTGTCCGAAGACCACCTGCCGGGAAGTGGGGACGAAGTCGACGCCGTCCCGCTCGGTGTGGGCCGGCGTGGCCGCCGACGAGTCCAGGCAGAACACCCGCCGGCTGAGCCACCCGCCGTAAAACCGGTAGCCCAGCCACAGCGCGGCGAACGACAGGGCGGCGACAGCGATCGTCAACATGTACGGAGTCCAGACACCTAGCGAGGCGAGCAAGCCGACAAGAGCCGCCCGAGGACGGCCCAATCGACAATAACCGGCCACGCCGCGGGCGTCATTCCCGGAGTCGACCCCCCAGGGGACTTGTGTCGAGGCAGTCGAGCACCAGGGGCTCGGGCGTCGGCCTGGGGAGTTGCGGGCCAAATCGACAGCGGGGCGTTCCCGCGGGCTGATGCGGGGGGGGCGCGGGTTTCCCTGCGGCGTAGAGGCCGGATGGGGAATAAGGGGGAGAGCATCTCCTGCCCGACGGGGGGCGTCCCCCCTATAATCTGAGCCCGCGGCGCACCGGCGCCGTGCGGAAGCCCACCGACTGTGCTGCGATCCCGAGGAAGCTACCGTGCCAGAGAAAGTCGTCATCATCGGCAGCGGCCCCGCCGGCTGGACCGCCGCCATCTACGCGGCCCGTGCGAACCTCGACCCGCTGGTGTTCGAGGGCGCTGTGAGCGAAGAAAATCGCCAGTCCGGCACGCTCCCATTGGGGCAGCTCGCGCTGACGACCGAGGTCGAGAACTTCCCCGGCTTCCCGGCTGGCGACCTGTCGGGCTTCCTCAAGAGCTCGCTCGACGAGGGGCACCACTACCTCGCCGACATGCACGAGAAGAACGGCGTCAGCGGGCCCGAGCTGATGCACCTGATGCGGAAGCAGGCGACCAATTTCGGCACGCGCGTCGTGACCGACGACATCGTCGAGGTCGACTTCGGCCAGCGCCCCTTCAAGCTCAAGAGCGCGGGGACCGACGGGGAGGCCCGCCAGGTCGAGGCCCAATCCGTGATCATCGCCACCGGCGCGAGCGCGAACTACCTGGGCCTAGAGTCCGAGGAACGCTTCAAGAACAAAGGCGTCAGCGCCTGTGCCGTTTGCGACGGCGCCCTGCCGCGATTCCGCAACAAGCCGCTGGTGGTGGTCGGCGGCGGCGACTCGGCGGTCGAGGAAGCCGATTACCTTTCGAAGTACGCGAGCACGGTGTACCTGGTCCACCGCCGCGACAAGCTGCGCGCGTCGCGGATCATGGCCGACCGTGCGAAGAAGAACAAGAAGATCGACATCCTCTGGAACACCGAGGTCAAAGAGGTTCTCGGCGACGACGACAAGGGATTGACCGGCGTGCTGCTGGAGTCGACCACGGGCGAGCCCGATCGCGAGGTCGAAGCCACGGGCATGTTCCTGGCGATTGGCCACACGCCCAACACCGGCTTCCTGAAGGGCTCGCTCGAGATGAACGACAAGGGCTACCTCAAGTGGACCGTGCCGTTCCGCACCAACACGAGCGTCGAGGGCGTGTTCGCCGCGGGCGACGTGTCGGACGACTACTACCGCCAGGCCTGCACGGCCGCGGGCACCGGCTGCATGGCCGCGCTCGACGCAGAGCGCTGGCTCGCCGGCCAGGACATCATCGAAGAAGCCGTCGCCGGCTCGTACTCGAACATCGGTTCGGAGGGGTGAGGCCGCCCGCCCACTTGCTCTCTGCAGGCCCACGCGACTCTCCGGTATCCCTTCGCTCTGAAATCGCATGCCTCACCTGTCGGTCAAGGACGCCCGGCTCGAACCGGCGATCGGCGCCCAAGCCGTCGTTAAGGGGTGGGTCCGCACGCGGCGCGACTCGAAGGCCGGCTTCTCGTTCGTCGAAGTGAACGACGGCTCGTGCCTCGGCAACCTGCAGGTGATCGCGCCGGCGGAGCTCGCCAACTATGAGTCGGAGGTCAAACACCTGACGGCCGGCTGCAGCGTCGCGGTGGGGGGCGAGGTGGTCGCGTCGCAAGGCGGCAAGCAGGCGACCGAGCTGCGGGCCGATTCGCTTGAGGTGATCGGCTGGGCCGAGCCGGAGAACTACCCGCTGCAGAAGAAGCGGCACTCGCTCGAGAAGCTCCGCGAGTGGGCCCACCTGCGGCCGCGCACCAACGCGATCGGCGCGGTCATGCGGGTCCGCAACCGTGTGTCGCGTTCGATCCACGACTTCTTCCAAGAGGACGGCTTCCTCTACGTGCACACGCCGATCGTCACCGCGAGCGACTGCGAGGGCGCGGGGGAGATGTTCCGCGTCACGACGCTCGACCCGGCCGATCCGCCGCGTGACGACCGCGGCGCGGTCGACTACGCGAAGGACTTCTTCGGCCGCGCCAGTTACCTGACGGTGTCCGGTCAGCTCGAGGGAGAGATCTACGCGTCGGCGCTCGGCAAGGTCTACACGTTCGGCCCCACGTTCCGCGCGGAGAACTCTAACACGTCGCGGCACCTGGCCGAGTTCTGGATGGTCGAGCCGGAGGCCGCGTTCTTCGAGCTGAGCGACAACATCGACCTGGCAGAACGCTTCCTCAAGCGGATCGTGGCCGACGTGCTACGCGACTGCCAGGAGGACCTCGAGATGTTCAACCAGCACGTCGACAAGACGGTGCTCGAGCGGCTCGAGAAGCTGGCCGGCGGCGAGTTCAAGCGGCTTCCCTACACCGAGGCAATCGGCCTATTGGAACAAGCCGGGGAGGACTTTGAGTACCCGGTCGCGTGGGGCCACGACCTGCAGGCCGAGCACGAGCGCTGGCTCACGGAGAAGCACTTCGGCGGCCCGGTCGTGCTGACCGACTACCCGGCCTCGATCAAGCCGTTCTACATGTACGTGAACGGACCGGACGCCGAGGGCCGCACCACGGTCCGCGCGATGGACGTGCTCGTGCCCGGCGTGGGGGAGATCATTGGCGGCAGCCAACGCGAACACCGCCTCGACGTGCTCCAGCAACGGATGGAAGAGCAAGGCCTCGACCAGGCCGACTACTGGTGGTACCTCGACCTGCGGCGCTACGGCAGCGTGCCGCACGCGGGCTTCGGCCTCGGCCTGGAGCGGATGGTGCAGTACGTGACCGGCATGCACAACATCCGCGACGTGATCCCCTTCCCGCGCACGCCGGGGTCTTGCGAGTTTTGATCGCTCGGAGAGGAACGAACCACGAAGGGCACGAAGGGCACGACGGCCAACTCGTGGGACGAACTGTCTCGGCGAGCCCTGCCTTAAGAGCCGCCGTGCTCGTCGTGTCCGTCGTGGTCAGTTCTTGTGCGGCTCGCGGCGCTCGGCCTCGTCGAGCAGCTCCTCGAGCCGCGCGATTTGACGATCGCTTTGGGCGACGAGCTCCCGGAGCAGGATTAGCTTGCTGTCGATCTGGCCGGTGAGGTCGCGGGCCAGGTCGTGCAGCTCGACCTGCTGTCGGTTGAATCGCGCCTCGGCGTCGTGCCGGGCGCCGTCCCACGCGGTGGCCGGTCGAGGCTGCGTGTCGATCGGCCGGCCGACGCCCCGCTTGCGCTTGCCGAAGTAGCGGTAGCTCCGCCGCAGCAAGATCGCCGTGAGCAACCCGCAGCCGAGCGCGAACGCGATCGGCGCGAGCCAGGAGCTGTCGGCGATCGGCGGGCTGAATGGCATCCGGCTCGTTGGTAATTAACCACGACGGGCACAACGGACACGATGGCTCATTCCGCGGGGCGAGCCGCCGCTTGCTTAAGGGCAATGGCGGCCGTCGTGCTCTTTGTGTCCGTCGTGGTTCACTCCCCTTGAGATCGGCGCCATGCGGCCGCGGCGGCCACGGTCACTTCGGTCAGCGGCACGCCGGCCGCGTCGGCCACGGCCTTGCAATCGTCGTATTCCGGCGTGAACCGCTCGCCGCCGTCCGGCAGTGTGGCCACCGTTCCGGCCGCTTCGCCCCACGGGGTGTCGATCGTCACGCGCCGCCGCGGCAGCACGATCCGCTGGACCGTCTGCCGCCGGAGGCCGAGGGCCGTGGTGTGGCGGAACACGATCGCCGCCAGAGCATCCGCGTCGGCCGGCGACGCCTGCACGCTCAGCAGCACGCCGGGGCGATCCTTCTTCATCTGCAGCGGGGTGAGCGACGCGTCGAGCGCCCCCGCCGTGCGGAGCCGCCCGACACAGTCGCCGATCGCTTCGCCGGGCGTGTCGTCGAGGTTGGTTTCGAGCAGGACGATCGTCGTCGGCGCGTCGGAAGGCTGGCCGAGCGACGCGTCGGCCTTCTCGCCGAGGACCAGCCGCAGCAGGTTCGGGTGGTCGAAGTCTTTCTGCCCCGCGCCGTAGCCGATCCGCTCGATCGTCATCGCGGGCAGCGGGCCGAAGCCGCGGGCGAGCTCCTTGACGATCGCCGCGCCGGTCGGCGTGGTCAGCTCGCCAACTACCGGCTTATCGGGCGGGAACTCCGCGAGCGGCACGCCGGCGAGCAGCTCGGCGGTGGCCGGCGCGGGGATCGCGCAGCGGCCGTGGGCGATTTGCACGAAGCCCGACCCGGTCGGCACGGGCGAGGCGTACACCGCGTCGACCCCCAGCAAGTCCCAGCCGATCGCCGCGCCGACGATGTCCGCGATCGAGTCGATCGCGCCGACCTCGTGGAAGTGGACCTTCTCGAGCGTCGAGCCGTGGACCTTCGCTTCGGCCTCGGCGATCCGGCGGAAGATGGCGGTGGCCAGCTCCCGCGCGCGGGGCGTGAGCGAGCCGCCGTCGATCATCGCCTGGATGTGGTGCAGGTGGCGGTGGGCGTGCTCCGGCTCGTGCTCGACCGTGACCTGGGTCGCGCGGAAGCCCTTCTTCTTGACCTCGGTGGCGGTCAGGCGGCAGTTGGGCGTGTTGTCGGGCCACGCGAGCGAGTCGAGGCCGGCTTGGATCGCCGCCAAATCGACGCCGGCGTCGACGAGCGCGCCAAGCGTCATGTCGCCGCTGATGCCGCTAGCACAGTCGAGGTAGGCAATACGCATAGGGCCTTACACGGTGGGGAGGCGGACTTGCTTTCCCAGCGTAACAGAACCCGAGCCGCGACCGTCAGGGAGCGACCCGCGGGCTTCGGAGCCGCTCAGCACGGCCGTGGATCGTGTTGACCGCACCAGCCAAAACCCCTAGCGTCCGCCGGCTCGACGAACCTTCTGGACGCTAGCGTGCAATGGACGACGCCCCGACACTGAAGCTGCTCGCGGTCGCCGCCGACGCACAGCCGGGCCTGTCGGTCGCCGAGCTCGTCGCCCGACAAAGCGGCGAAACGGCCGCGCCGGCGATCGCCACGACCGTCGCCGACGCGCTCGCACGGCTGCGGAGCGAGCCCTTCGACGCGATCCTCGCGCTGCACGAGCCCCCGCGGCTCGACGCGCTCACCCTCGCCAAGGCGCTACGCGGCGCCGGGGACGAAACCCCCTTGGCGGTCGTCGGGCACGCGTCGCCGATCGACCTGGAGGCCGCCGTCTGGGACGCCGGCGCCGACGAGTACGCGTGCCTCGCGCAGACCAGCGCGGAGCAACTCGCCGGCCGGCTCCGCCGGGCGATCGACGCCCGTCGACGCACCCGCGAGGCGCGGCGTTTGCTAGTCGCCGAGCAGCGCCGCCTGGAACGGGAGGCCGAAGAGGCGACCCAGCTGCTGCTCGCGCAGCAGCGGCTCGTCGCTGCCCTGGCCGGCGGTCGGGCGGCGGCGAGCGACCGAGCACGGCCCACGCTGCGGTTGGCCGGAGCGGCGTCCGATCGATACACCCAGTTCGCCGAGGCGTCGCTGGTCGAGGACCGGCTCGACCCGGCCGCGGTCCGCCGCCTTGCCGAGTCGCTCGCCGACGAGGGCGCAAGCGGACCCGAGCTGCTCGAGGCCCACCTGGCGGCGATCGACCGAGTGACGCACGGCGCACCGGCGGCCGGGGCTCGGCGGCTCCGCTCGCAAGCGGATCGGCTCCTGCTAGAGGCCACGCTTCTCTTGGCGGAGGCCTACCGTGAGCGTTACGTTCGGGCGACAGAGAGTCTCGCCCGAACGACGCCCGCCGCCCGTGCCGCATGACCCCCGCCGAAGAATTCGCCCCCCGCTCCCGCCGCGGCGACGACGCGACCACGGTCGCCGAGCTGCGAGAACTCGTCGAGCGGTTCGTGGCCGAGCGTGAGTGGTCGAAGTACCACTCGCCGAAGAACTTGGCGATGTCGATCGCTATCGAGGCGGCCGAGCTGATGGAGCACTTCCAGTGGCTCACACCGGAGCAGGCGCAAGCGGTCGCCGACGATCCGGAGAAGCGGGCCGCCGCTGGCGAGGAGCTTGCCGACGTCGTGGGCTATTGCTTCGCGATGGCCGGCGCGTTGGGCCTCGACCTATCGGAGACCGTCCGCTCAAAGATGCGGCGCAACCACGACAAGTACCCGGCGGACGTGTTCCGCGGGCGGGCGAGCTACGACCGGCCTGGGGGCGAATGACCGAGGACCAAATCGCAATGACCAATGGGCCCCTAGCTTGCGAGGATTGGTCAATGGGGCTTGGTCATTGGTCCTTCGCATCCCAAGCCAAGGCATAGGGAGCGCCATGGCCAGGACCCGCCTAGCGATCGTCGGCGCGAGCGTGCGTGCGGCGGCCCAGTCGGCGCTCCGGGCGGGCTTCGACGTGGTCGGCGCCGACCTGTTCGCCGACTCCGACCTCGACGGCCTGTGCCCCGTCACGAAGATCCCCGGCGCCGAGTATCCCGACGCGCTGGCCGATTGGCTCGCCGAGCAGTCCGTCGACGCGTGGATGTACACGGGCGCGCTCGAGAATCATCCGGACCTGGTCGATCGCATGGCGGCCATCGCGCCGCTGTGGGGCGTGAGCGGCGAGGCGCTCCGCCGGTGCCGCGACCCGCTCGTGGTGCAGGGGGTTTTGGCCGGGTACGGAGTCCGCTTTGCCGAGACGCGTCTACCCTTCCTTAGGGCTCTAGAGTCGGAAGACTGGCTGTTCAAGACCTACCGTCACAGCGGCGGCGCCGGCATACGTGAGTTGCACGCGAGCGAGGACCGGGCTGTTCTCAACGGGCAGGGCTTCGCGCAGCGGTTCGTAGTAGGCGCACCGTGCTCGGTGGTGTTCGCTCTCAGTGACACATCGGCTGCTGCCCTGGGGGTTTGTCGCCAGCGGATTGGAACCCACGACAACTCATGGGCCTTCGCCGGCGCGTCGGGCCCGGTGGTTCATGGCGCCGGGGTCGCGGTGATGTTGGCCCGTCTTGGCGCTGCGCTTCTACAGGGGCTTTCGCTTCGCGGTATTGTCGGCGTCGATTTTGTGGTCGATACGGAGCGCGACTCGGAGGCTACCGTTGTCGAGATCAATCCTCGCTTCACAGCCTCTGTGGAGGTCCACGAGCGCGTCCGGAGGCGATCGGCGGCGGCCGAGTTAACGGCCGCGTTCCACGGACTAGCTATCGATCATTGGGTCGGCCGAATCAAACAACGCGTTGCGAAACGGTTCTTGTTCGCAACGGAATCGGTAAGGATCGACGAGGCGTTTGCCGCCTGGATGACCACCCACGACTGCGCGGACCGACCCCGCGTCGGCGAGCGCATCGAGGCGGGACGGCCCGTCTGCACCCTGTTCGCCGAGGGGGACTCCGTCGACACGGCCGAGGCGAACGCCGAGCTACTCGCCGCCGAAGCGCTCGGCGTGCTCAGCGAGTGTCGCGTAGACTGAGGACGTGCGTCCTGCTACCTGCCACCTGCCCCCTGTCACCTCTATGCGTATCGGCGTTGTCAGCGACACGCACGGCTCGGTCGAGCACACGCGGCCAGCCGTGCGGATGCTCGAGTCGCTCGACGTCGCCGCGGTGCTGCACTGCGGCGACATCGGCTCGGCCGAATTGGTCGAGATGTTCGCGCCGTGGCCGACGCACTTCGTCTTCGGCAATTGCGACGATGACCACGCCGGGCTCCGCCACGCGATCGAGGCCGCCGGGCAGACGTGCCACGGCTTGTTCGGCGCGATCGAATTGGAGGGCGTGCCGATCGCGCTGTTGCACAGCCACGAGCGGCGGCGTTTCGACTCGGCGCAGGTGTCGGGCGAGTACCGCCTGATCTGCTATGGCCACACGCACGTCGCGGCGGCCGAAAAGCTCGGCGACACGCTCGTGCTCAACCCGGGCGCGCTCTACCGCGCGAACCCGCACTCGATCGCGGTGGTGGAGCTGCCCGCTGTTGAGGCGACGCACATCAAGCTGTGACGGCGGCCGTCGCCCGCCGAGCGTTTTTCAGCCGGCGAGGCGCCGCAGCGGCGCGTCGGCGGCGAACGCGTCCTCGGCCGAGCGGTGGTAGTACTGCATCAGGTACGCGTCTTCCGGCGAGTCGTCGTAGAAGTCGCGGAGCACGCTGGTGGCTTTGAAGCCGGCGGCGCGGAAGAAGATCTGCGCGGGCAGGTTGGTCTCACGCACCTCGAGCGACAGCCGTGTGCGGCGTTGGCTGCTGAGCTTGCCGATCAGCTTCTCGACCATCTGCGTGCCCACGCCCGACCGGCGCGCCGCCTTCGATACGGCGAAGTTCAGCAGGTGCAGGCGGGTCTTGTGCAGCTCGTAGATCATGAACCCGACGACCCGCTCGCCTTGCCCCGGCGTGGGGCAGCCCTCGGCGACCATGCCGATGCAATTGCGTTGCCGCAGGCAGGCGATGAAGTCTTCTTCGGACCACGGGAACTCGAACGCCGACTGCTCGATCTCGAGCACCTGCGGCATGTCGCGACGAATCATCCAGCGGATATGGACGTCTAGCCGGGTGCGGCTCTCGGTCGTCGCCATGAGAAGCGTCTCCTTCAGCGATCAGCGGCGCGTCGCCCGAGGAGCGATCTGCCGGAGTTACCAGTCCTTTGGCCTCCGCCCAAGAGCACGCCTGACGCGGAGCGAGGGGAGTCGCCGCGGCTCGTGCTTGTCGAGCAGGGGGAAATTATCAGACCCCCCGGCGCGTGCCAAGCCGAAAGGCCAGCGGGAAAAGGCGGACCGGCTGCGGGAAAACCGCCGGCCCCAAAAGCCACGCATTGCCCTTGACGCCCCTGGGCGGTGGCGCGCGGCGCGGGGTCGTGACGAACGCTCCGGTCCGTCCGGCGGTGCGGGCTGCGGATCGGGCAAAACGGGGCGTCTGCAAGCGTTGCGCGGGGCGTGCGTGTCGTACGCTTTCGGGCCGCGTTGCGCGCCGTGGTGGTCCGCGTCGGCCGCGGCCCTCCGTTGCCCGCCGGCTCGACGCTCCGCTGGATCCCCCATGTCCCCTCCCGCAAGCCCACGCGCCTCGGATCGCCGGCAGGCCGGGTTGATCCGTCGGTTGGCGGTCTTGCTGCTGGCGGTCGCGTGCGCGGCGCCGCTGGCGATGAACGTGGCCTGCCCCGATCTGTGGGGGCATGTGCTCTACGGCCAGGAGTGGATCGGATCAGGCCGGCTGCCCCGCACCGCAACCCACACGTTCACCGCCGTGGGCCAGCCATGGGTGAACCACGAACTGCTAGCCGAGCGGCTGCTCGCCGGCGGGTTCCGCGTGGGCGGGGTAGTCGGGATGCAAGCCGCGAAGGTCGCGCTCGGCATGGCGATGCTCCTGTTGATGGCCTCGGCCGCTCGCCGCCACGCAACGGCGCCGATCGTCACGTGGTCGGTCCTGCTCACGGTCGCCAACGCGCTGGAGGGGTTCTTTCCAATTCGGCCGCAGTTGCTGAGCTTCCTGTACTGCTCGCTGCTGCTTTGGCTGCTCGACCGGAGCGTCGCGTCGCGCGACTCGTCGGCGAGCCACGAAGCGATCGACTGGCGGCCGCTGCTGGGCGTGCCGCCGCTGATGGCGGTGTGGGCGAATTCGCACGGCGGGTTCGCGTTTGGGCTGCTGTTGCTAGCGGCAGTGCTAGGCGGTCGGCTGATCGAATCTTTGATCCAGCGCCGCGAGGGCGTTTGGTGGGCCGCCGCCGGGTCGGCGGCGGTCTTGATGGCGAGCGTGTCCGCCACGCTGATCAACCCGTACGGCTGGCGGTTGCACGCGTGGCTCGGCGAGTCGCTCGCGGCGCCGCGGCCCGAGATCACCGAGTGGGACGCGCCGACCGTCGGCAACCCGGTCTTCGCTCCGTTCGTGGTGTTGCTGGTGCTGACGCTCGTTTCGCTCTTGGCGAGCGAACGGCGCCGCGATTGGACCCAGGTCGCCGTGCTGGCCGTGGTCGCGTGGCAGGCGGCCGAGCACCTGCGGCACATCGCGTTGTTCGCGATCCTGTGCGGTTTCTGGCTGCCGCCGCACACGCAGTCGGCCGGGCGCCGCGTGGTGCGGTGGTTCGCCGGCCGACGCACTCTGCGCTATCCCTGGCCCGGCGCCGAGGCGACGCCGCTTTTGCGGCGAGTCGCGGTGGCGGGGCTGGCCGGCCTCGTCGCGTTGCAGGCGACGATCGTCGGCGAGCGGCTGAGGGAGTTGCCGGTCTACCGCTCGCACTGGCCAGTCGACGCGGTCCAGTGGATGGCCGATCACCGCGTCGGCGGCGACGTGCTGGTTTGCTTCAACTGGGCGCAGTACGCGATGGCCGCCTTGGCGCCCGATATCCGCGTGGCGGTCGACGGCCGTTTTCGCACCTGCTACCCGCAGGCGGTCATCGACCGGCACTTCGACTTCCTGCTCGCCGATGGCCAGCCGCGCTACCGGGCCGAGGGCTCCGGCCCGATCGACCGGCGCCGCACGCTCCGCGAAGACCGGCCCGACTACGTGCTGCTCGACCGCCGCTATCCGGCGCCGGTTCACCAGATGCAGAGGCTGGCCAGCGAGCCTCGCAGCGCCTGGGCGCTGCTGTACCAAGACGCCCTCGCCCAGCTCTGGGGTCGGCGGCCGGTCGTCGACGACCCGGCGTCGGACCGGTACGTGCCGCCGGAGCGACGCTTCGTTTCCGATCACTACTCGATGACGGCGGTGAACTGGCCGGGGGCGCCCCGGCGCGGCGCCGCGTTCGCAGGGGAACCTACCGGGCGGGTCGCAAAGAACGCCGTCAGCGGCGCCTCGGCCGATACGCCCAACACCAACGGATAGAGGACGATGAGCACTCTCGACCAACGCGACGCCACCAAGACGCCAGCCGCCAAGCCGCGCGACACGCCGGCCTCCGGCGCCGGCGACGCGCTTCGCGGCCGGATGGAGCAGACGCTCGCCCAAGCCGAGGCCGCGCTGGCCGAGGCGCGCCGGCACGGCGACCTGGCCCAGGCGGACCGCGTCCGCCAAGCGGCCGATCCTGCGCCGGCCAAGCTGAAGGTCACCGTGATGATGCCCGTGTTCAATGAGGCGGCCACCATCCGGGAGATCGTCGCTCGCGTGCGGGCCGAGGCTCGCCACGACGAGCTGTTGATCGTCGACGACTGCAGCACCGACGGCACGCGTGACGCGCTGATCGAACTCGAGCAAGCGTCGGACGACGTCCGCGTGATCCTGCACGGCTACAACCGCGGCAAGGGCGCCGCGCTACGGACCGCGCTGCGGCACGCCCGCGGCGATGTCGTGCTCGTACAGGACGCCGACCTCGAGTACGACCCGTCCGACTACGCGCGGTTGATCGACCCCATCCAGCGGGGCGAGGCGGACGTCGTCTACGGGTCGCGGTTCCTCGAGAACGCCCACCAGGACCCGTCGCGGCTGCACCGGCTCGGCAACCGGATGCTCACCGCCGCGTCGAACATGACGACGGGCCTCCGCCTGACCGACATGGAGACCTGCTACAAAGCCCTCCGCCGCGACGCGCTGCGCGGTGTGCCGCTGAAGGAGAACCGTTTTGGGTTCGAGCCGGAGATCACCGCCAAGCTGGCCCGCCGCGGCTGCCGCTTCCTCGAGGTCCCGATCGCCTACAACAGCCGCGGCTGGGACGAGGGCAAGAAGATCGGCCTCCGCGACGCGGTCCGCGCGCTGTGGTGTATCGCGCGGTATGCGTGGCTGGACTGACATGGTTGCCAGTGGCCAGTTGCCAGTGGTCGGTGGCCAGTGGTCGGTGGCCAGGAGGGACATCTGGCGACTGGCTACTGGATCGTGGCTACTGACCACCGCCGCCCAAGGCCCCTTCGATCGCCGACACCAGCTCGACGCTCGTCGGCTCGACCGCCGACTTGTAGCGGCCGATGACCTCGCCGTCGCGGCTCACGAGGAACTTCTCGAAGTTCCAGTTGATCTTGCCTGGGTAGGGCGACTCGTTCGTCAGGTACGCGTACAGCGGGCATTGGTCTTCGCCGTTCACGTCGACCTTCGCGAGCATGTCGAACTCCGCGCCGTAGTTGGCCGAGCAGAAGGCCGCGATCTGGTCCGCCGTGCCCGGCTCTTGCCCGCCAAACTGATTGCACGGCACGCCGACGATCGCCAGCCCCTTGTCGGCGTAACGCTCGTGCAGCTCCTGCAAGCCCGCGTACTGCGGCGTGTAGCCGCACTTGCTCGCCACGTTCACCAGCAGCACGACCTTGCCCCGATACTTCTCGGCGAGATCGACGGTGTCGCCGCCGAGGGTCTCCATCGTGAAGTCGAGCGCGTGCGGCGAGGGGGCGTCTTCGGCGTGGATCGGCGGCGTGGCGGCCATGAGCAGCAGAATCGGCAAGCAGGCGAGCGGAGAACGCATTCGGTTTACCTCTTGAGCGGGGGGAACCCTGTCCGGAGCGGAGCGAACCGCCCGAACGACAATAAGCCAGACCCGCCCCGCCGACCACTGCCGGGTCCCGCCAGAGGAGGCCCCGCCGAGGGCGCTTACCTGGCGGGGGGGCCCGTGAGCACGTAGTCGCTGGTCCCGCGGCCTAGCTTCTCGAACGTCGCCATCACGTCGGCCGACGGCGCGTCGATCGGGGTTACCTCGGCGGCAGGGAGGATCACCACATCGCCGGTCCACGGGTCGGGCGAGCTGGGCAGGTAGACCGTCACGACGCCCGACGCGTCGCGTTCCACCTCCATGCCGACGCGTGTGGCGCCTTGCAGCCGCACCACGACCGGCCGCAGGGTGCCCGTGCCGAGGTTTCCCGTTAGCTGGTCTTTGAACACCGCGTAGCGCGGGAACAGCATCAGCAAGTACCGCTCGGCTCGCTCGGTGAACCACCGGCCCAGCCGCCGCCGTGCGAACACCCCCGCCGCGAAGCACGCGAGCACCAGCAGGACGGACGAGGCCACCGCGACCGACGCGTACAACAGCGGGCCGAGTTCCACGTAATGGCCGATCGTGTCGCTGTTCTCGCGCAAGTAGTCTTGCAACGCCGATACCACGCCCGCCACGATCATCGCCGCTTGCCCGAGCAACGCCCCGACAACCATCAGCGGCAGCAGGAACACGACCCCGCCCAAGAGCGTGGTCTTCAGCAGGCCAAAGTACCGCTCGAAGTGGCGTTTCATCTGCCCCTACGGACGCAGCCGTGACATGGCTTGGAGCATTTCTTGCTGCAGCTCGGCCGGGTCGCCGAAGTGCTCGGTGAACACGGCGATACGCCGTCGCGCGGCGGCGGCGTCCGACTCACCGGCGGGGGGGCCCTTGAGGGGCTCGCGCTGTTGCATCGCTTGCACGTAGCCGATGTAGTCGCTGCGCCGCCTGTGGATCAAGTAGTAGTTCAGCGCCCACGCGTCGGCGTAGGCCACGCCGGCGGTGCGCGGGTCGCGCAATCGGTCGTCCGACGCGATGAGGCTCGCGAGCGAGCCCTCGTTCCACTCGCCCAGGTGCCGCAGGAACGTGACGAGCCGGCGGCGGTTCACGCGGCCGATGCCGCTCCACCCCCGGGCGCCGCCGGAGCCGGGCGCCTCGAAGTAGACGGCCATCCCCTCGACGTACCACAGCGGCAGGTCGGCCAGCCGGGGCATGAGGCCGGTGTTGAAGCAGACCTGGTGGGTCGCCTCGTGGATGATGGTGCTCACCAGCGGCTCGGCCGCTGGGGTGGCGAGCATGCGCGTGATCTCCCGCCGCGAGCCCCGCCGCACCGCCACGCCCGCCGCGCGGAGCTCGTCCGAGCCGGTCAGGTCGAACATCCGCACGCGGTTGTTCTTCAGGTTGTAGTAACCGACCGCCGCGCCGCCGACGCCGTCGGCCTCGCTGGCTTGCTTGTAGTCGGCCGCCGACCGGTGGACGACGATCGGCAGCGGGAACTCGGCCTCCTCGATCTCGGCGCCCTGCTGCTTCCAGTACCGCTGCAACGCGGCGTAGAGGCCCTCCATCAGCGAGCTGGTCCACTCCGCGTACTCGCGGCTGGTGTCGTACACCACCGCGTAGTGCGGGGTGGTGTGCAATCGCCAGCCCCCGGGCAGCTCATCGAGCAGCCGCTCGCCGAGCTCCTCGGCGGTCGCCGGGCGGAAGGGCGTGTCGTTCGACTCGATCGACAGCACGTCGTCGGTGGCGATCAGGTAGCGGCCGCCGTCGACCGTTTCGAAGAAGCGGTTGCCGACCGAGTCCTCGATCAACACCCGCCCTTGGGCCGTGATCTCACGCGGGTCCGCGTCGGGGCTCGGCCGGTCGCGGAAGGTGATCGTGTCGACCGCCGCGCAGGGAACGGCCGCGGCGAGCACTACGGCGACGCGGAGTAAACGCAGTTGGGCAAATCGCATCCGCTTATCCTAACTCAACCTCGCCGGGAAGGCTCGGCCAATCGGGCCGCTAGAGGGACCGCAAGCAGCCGCAGCAACCAACCGGCCAGGAAGAGGCTCGCGTAAACACGCAACGCCCGCTGGTCCCCCGCCGCGAGCAGGTCGTAGAGCAATCCGCCGGCCAGCATCGTCAGCCCGTTCGACAGGTCGCCCAACGCGTGGTACACGGCCAGGTACGGGGCGTTGTTCTTCGGGTCGCCCAGGCCCAGCTTCAGCGTGTCCAGCCCGATGTTGATCGGTGCGTAAGCCACCCACAGCGCGAAAGCCACGGCGATCCACCACGACGAACCGGGCGCCGCGAGTAAGAAGCACAGCGGGCCGCACGCCACGAGCAATTGCGCCGTCGTTATCACCCGCCGGGGCCCGAAACGTGCGATCCAGTTGCCGGCGACCGGCGCGAGAGCCGCTTGGCCGCCCCACATCGCCGCACGGAGGCTCTGCAGTTGCTCGTACTGCATGCCCAGCACACGGAACGGGTACATGCCCTGCGCGGCGCCCGTCAGGCCGTTGGCGGCGCTGAGCCAACAATTGAACACGATCAGCCGGCGGTAGCCCGACTCGGCAAGCGCCCGGCGGAGCGACCGCCACGGCGACTGCGGCGCCGCGCTAGGGCGTGACGCCATGGCCGTCGTCAGCGCCAGCGGCACGAGCGACAACGCCATCAGGGCCGCCCCGACCGAGGCCGACGCCGCCAGCGGCGCCCAGCGCGGCGCGCCGGGCAAGAGCCCGGCCCAAGCGGCCGCCAGCAAGATGCTCACGCCCACCCCAACCAGCCGGCCGACCGACAAGCAGCTCTCGCGGCGACCCAACAGCTGGCTCCGCAGGCGCGGCGGGTAGAGGTCGCCGATCCAGCTCCACAACGCGACCACGGCCACGTATTCCAACAAGTGGTACAGGCACCAAGCGGAGACCAGCAGAACGATCCGCCCCGTGAGGGCCCGGCCGTCGCTCACCGCCGGCGCGTCCCACACGGCGGCCGGCGCGAGCGGCAGCACCGCGACGCTCGCCGCGAAGGCCGCCAAGCAAACGGCCTTCCGCCCCACGCCGCGGTCGGCCGCCGCACGCAGGATCGACGGCGCCGCCAGCCGCAAGACGCCGGCGAAACGCGGCGCGGCCGCGATCCACGCGATCGCCACCCCCCGCGCGCCGAGTTCCAGCGCCAGGTACGTGACGAGCGTCGTCGACACGAGGCCGTTCCCGAGCGCCCAAAACACCGCGTTGAGCAGCGTCAGCCGCACGTCGCGGCGCCGCCGGGCTGGGGTTCGATGGTCGGCTGCGGCGGCGGGCACGAGTGGCAACCTAATCGGGCGCCGCGGGCGTGAGAAGCTTCACGGCTTGCTAGGAGGGCGTCGGCCGGCGAGACTTGGCGGTTTCGCCCCCCAACCACCCGCCGAACAGCCCGTGGCCGACCCCGCCCCCCTGCCGATCGAGTCGCCCGATGGCGAGCCCTTGGTCGGCGTCGTGATGGGTTCGACCAGCGACTGGCCAACGATGCGCGCCGCGGCTCAGGCGCTGGCCGAGTTCGGGGTGCCGTTCGAGGCCCGTGTGGTCTCCGCGCACCGCACTCCGGAGGACATGGTCGCCTACGCGAAGCAGGCCGAAGGCCGCGGCTTGCAGGTGGTCATCGCCGGAGCGGGCGGCGCCGCTCACCTGCCCGGGATGATCGCTTCGCTGACGGTTCTGCCGGTGCTCGGCGTGCCGGTCCAATCCAAGGCCCTGAGCGGGCTCGACTCGCTGCTGTCGATCGCCCAGATGCCCGGCGGTGTGCCCGTCGGGACGCTGGCGATCGGGGCGTCCGGCGCGAAGAACGCCGCCCTCTTGGCGGTCCGCGTGCTGGCGGGCAGCCGAGCGGAGTTGCGCCAGAAGCTGCACGAGTATCACCGGCGCGAGGCGGATCGCGTCCGCTCGCAGCGCCTGGACTGAAGCGCCGCGGTTCACCCACAACAGCCCGCCACTCGCTCGCAGCCGTGACCGACTCGCCTCCGATCTTGCCCGGCGCGACGCTCGGCGTGTTCGGCGGTGGGCAACTCGGGCGGATGTTCGTTCATGCCGCGCAGCGGATGGGCTACCGGGTGCACGTGTACAGCGCGCACCACGGCTCGCCCGCCGGCCGCGTCGCGGACCAGGAACACGTGGGCCGGTTGGGCGACCTGCGTAGCGTGGCGAGCTTCGCCCTGTCGGTCGACGTGGCGACCCTAGAGTTCGAGAACGTGCCGACCGAGTCGATCAAAGTCGCTGAACGCCACACGCCCGTCCGGCCCGGCTCGCACGTGCTCCACACGACACAACACCGCGTGCGCGAAAAGCGTTTCCTCGCGGCTGCGGGCGTGCCGGTCGGGCCGTTCGAGCCGGTGGACTCAGCGGAGATGCTCCACGCGGCTGTCGAGAAGATCGGCCTGCCGGCGGTGCTGAAGACCGCCCAGATGGGGTACGACGGCAAGGGCCAGCGCGTGCTCCAGCCGGGCGCCGACCTCGACGCGGCGTGGGAGGCGATCGGCCCGGGCGACTGCATCCTCGAGGCTTTCGTCGACTTCTCGCGCGAGGTGTCGATGCTCGTCGCCCGCGCGCCTAGCGGCGAGCTGGTCCTCTATGGCCCGATCGAGAACGACCACGCGCATCACATCCTGGACGTGTCGGTGCTGCCGGCGCCGGACACCTCGCCCGAGACGGCCGAGCGGGCCGCGAAGATCGCCACGGCGGTGGCCGAGCGGCTCGACGCGATCGGTCTGATCTGCGTCGAGATGTTCCAGCGGCCCGATGGCTCGCTGCTGGTGAACGAGATCGCCCCCCGGCCTCACAACTCGGGGCACCTGACGATCGAGGGGTGCCGCACGAGCCAATTCGAGCAGCAGGTCCGCGCTGTTTGTGGACTCCCCCTGGGGTCGCCCGAGTCGCTCCGACCGGCCGCGATGGCCAACCTGCTGGGCGACCAATGGTTCGCTTCGGATGGATCGGCCCGCGAGCCCGACTGGATCGCCGCCCTGCATACCGGGGCGCACGTGCACTTGTACGGCAAAGAGTCGGCCCGCGCGGGGCGGAAGATGGGCCACCTGACGCTCCTGTCCGACACGCCGGAGCACGCCCGAGCGGCGGTCCGCGCTGCCCGGTCGAGGATCTGAGCGGAACCGGAGCGGCGCCGCGGGGTTGAAGGGCGTAGACCCTCCAGCCGCCCCCCGCCGCGAGTCGACCGTCATGCGGTTTCTTGCGATCTTCCCGCTGTTTGCTGCGGCCGCTACGGCGACGCTCGCGGCGCCGAGCCCCTCTCGGGTGGCTCGCCAGATCGATCGCTTGATCGCCGAGGACGTGGGCCTGTCGCCCGGCGAATCCGCCCCCCGCGTCGGCGACGCCGCCTTCCTACGGAGGGCGTCCCTCGACCTGATCGGCGCGATTCCCTCGCCGGGCGAGGTCCGCGACTTCGTCAACGACGACGCCGCCGACAAACGCACGCGGATCGTCGACGACCTGGTGCACCGCACCGAATTTGGGGTCGCCCAAGCGAGGTACTGGCGCGACGTGATCCTGAGCCGCCGCTTGGAAGACCGAGCCCTGCTGGTTTCGGCCGCGCTCGAGTCGGACCTGGCCGAGTGGATCAACGCGGGCGAGTCGTGGTCGGTGATCGCCGAGCGGTTCATCACCGCCACCGGCTCGGCGCGGGAGGACGGCGCCACAGCGATCCTGGTCGCGCAGGACGGGCGTACCGAGGAGATCGCGGCCGAGGTGTCGCGGGTTTTCCTCGGCGTGCAGATCCAGTGCGCGCAGTGCCACGATCATCCCTGGGACTCCTGGAAGCGCGAGCAGTTTCACGAGCTCGCCGCGTTCTTCCCGCGCGTCGGCGTGCGGCCGCAGCGCGGCCGCCCGATCGACCTGGTGGTGAACGTCGCCGACCGCCGCGACTTCCCGCTCCTGCGGACCGGCGCCAACCTGAACCGGCGCGGCCGGCCGGAGCACTACATGCAGGACCCGGAGCGTCCCGAGGAGGTCGGCGCGCGGATCGAGCCGAGGTTCTTCTTGACCGGCATGGAGGCGCCCCTCGGCACGCGCGACGCAGAGCGGCGGGGTCGGCTCGCGGAGGAACTGACCGCGTCGGAGTGGTTCTCGACGGCGCTGGTGAACCGCTACTGGGCGGAGCTAATCGGCGAGGGGTTCTACGAGCCCGTGGACGACCTCGGCCCCGGCCGCAAGCCGAGCGCCCCCCGAGCTGCGGAGCGGTTGGCCACGGCGTTCACCGACTCGGGGCACGACCTCCGCTGGCTACACCGGACGATCCTAGCGACCGACGCGTACCAGCGAGAGTCGCGGCCGCGCCGGGCGCCCGGCGCGAAGCCGTTCGCCGCCAACGTGGCGCAGCCGCTCCGCGGCGACCAGCTCTTCGACGCGACGCTCGCCGCGCTGGGCGTCGACGAGCGGCGGCTCCGCGGGCTCGGCGGCGCGCGTCAGGGCCGCGGCTACGGCCTCGCCACGCCGCGGCTGCTGTTCAACAGCGCGTTCGGCTACGACCCCAGCGAGCCACGCGACACGGTCCAAGCCACGATCCCCCAGGCTCTGGCGCGGATGAACACGCCGCAGCTGAACCTGGCGGTTAGGGCGCTGCCGGGCGCCGTGGTCGGAGGGCTGTCGCTCCGCCACGCCGACGACGCGTCGGCGATCGCCCGCGAGCTGTACCTGCGTACGCTGTCCCGCGAGCCGACCGGCGAGGAGCTAGCGGTCGTGCTCGACCACGTCGACGGCGAGGGAGTCGTCGCGTCCGCCATGGAAGACTTGTTTTGGGCGCTGCTGAACACGGCCGAGTTTTCCCACCGGCGTTAACCGCTTTTCTTTCTCACCTTCCGCGAGTGACCGAGCGATGACCCATTGGCTCCGTGGCGCCGAAGTGAGGCTGACAAGACGCGGCGCCGTCGCCTCGCGGCGGGACTTCTTGCGGACCGCGAGCGCCGTGGCGGCGGCCGGGGTGACAATGAGCTGGACCCAGCGCGTGGCCCTTGCCGCGGAAACGCTCCGCCGCGGCGGCAAACGCTGCGTGCTGCTTTGGATGGAAGGGGGGCCGAGTCAGTTCGAAACGCTCGACCCCAAGCCCGGCTCGCGGTCCGCCGGCGATGCGGGCGCCATCGCGACGGCGGTTCCGGGGATACAGCTCTCGGAGAACCTGCCGGAACTCGCCAAGGCGATGGGCGACCTGGCCGTCGTGCGGTCGCTGACGAGCAAGGAGGGGAGCCACCCCCGAGCGCGGTACCTGATGCACCACGGCTACTTGCCGATGGGCGGGGCGAACCTGCCTACGCTCGGCTCGGCGGTCGCCGAACGGCTCGACGCCGAGCGGGCCGCCGACGCGGCCGCCGCGTTGCCCAGCTTCGTGCGAGTGGGCCGGACCTCGGGGGGCGGCGGGGGCGGCATGCTCGGCGTGGACTACGATCCGCTCGTGATCGACGACCCGTCGCGGCCGCCGCGGAACGCGCGGCCGGCCTCGTCGGTGCTGCGCTACCGCCGTCGCCTGGGCTTGCTCGAGCGGCTAGAGACCGACTTCGGCGCCGCCGAGGGGACGGACCTCGTTGACGCGCAGCGCAAGCTCGTCGCGGCGGCCAGCGGCATGATCCTGTCGCCCGACATGCAGGCCTTCGACCTGGAGCGCGAGCCGCTCTCCGCGCGCCAGGCCTACGGCGAGGGTCGGTTCGCGAGCGGCTGCTTGCTCGCGCGGCGGCTGCTGGAGGCCGGCGTGACCTTCGTCGAGGTGACGCTCGGCGGCTGGGACACGCACGACGACAACCACGAGCGGAGCAAAGCTCTCGCCGCGCAGTTCGACCGCCCCGCCGCACGGCTCCTCGCCGATTTGAAGGCCAGGGGCATGCTCGATTCGACGCTCGTCGTGTGGATGGGGGAGTTCGGTCGCACCCCGCGGATCAACGGCCGCGGCGGCAGGGACCACTACCCACGGGCGTTCAGCGCGTGGCTCGCCGGTTGCGGCGTGCAAGGGGGACGGGCCATCGGCGCGACCGACGGGCTCGGCGCCGAGGTCGTCGAGCGGCCCGTTTCTCCTCAGGATCTGTTCTGCTCGATCTACCACACGCTGGGGATCGACGCGTCGCACGAGAACACGACCTCGGCCGGACGCCCCGTGAAGCTCGTCGACGGCGGCAGCGTGATCGAGGAGCTGTTCGCCTAGTGCGACCCAAGAGCCCACGCCCCGCCGCGCCTCAGAAGTACGGCCGCGCGACGATCGCCCCAATCACGCCGAACAGAGCGGCGAACGCGACTTCCCAGAGCCAGTAGCGGATCGGGATCCGCGTGTGGCAGTCGTAACACCTGCCGCGGAGCATCGGGTACCCGATCAGCGGCAGGTTGTGTCGCCAGCGAAGGCGGTGGCCGCACACCGGGCACTCGCTCGGCCGGGCGACGAAGTCTTCTCCCTTCGGCGTGCGGAGCGCAACCACGTTCAGGAAACTGCCCACGCACCCGCCGACCGCCACGAACCAGAGCACGGCCGCCCAGTAGGGGGCGTGCTCCAGCCACCAGGGGGTCCGTTCGAAGTCCAGCAGGTTGGCGAGCCAGTCGTGCATCGGCGGGGCGGCGTGTTCGCTGGGGGCGCCCCCGCCGCGATCAGCCGAAGGGCGGGAGCGTCAGTTGCCTTGCTCCGAGTCGTCACCGGCCGGCTGTTCGTCGGATCCGCCTTCGGCTTGCTCGCCGCCGTCGCGCTCGGCCTTGAGCTCTTCGAGGTACTGCTGCAGCTGCTCCTTGGCGGCCGGGTTGTTGGCGATCTCTTCTTGCTCGACCGCCCGCGACTGGACTTCGATCGCCCGGTCGAGGTTCCCCAGCTCGTGCTGCAGGTGGGCGATGGTGTCGAGCAGCGAGCCCTTGGGGCCCTCGAGCTCGAGGGCCGCCTCGGCCGCGTCGGACGCGGCCTGCAACAGCTCTTTGTCCACACCGCGACCGGCGTCGGCGTAGCGGTAGATGGTCCAGGTCATCTCGTTGACCTCGTTGATGTCGTCCTTGATGGGGGCGAGCATCTCTTCGAAGCGCTTCAGGTCTTGCTGCGGGTCTTCGCCGAGCTGCGAGAGGAACACCTGCTTCTCGACCATGGCCTGGAGCTGGTCGGCCATCGCGAGCGCCTGCTCGCTCTCGGCCGAGGCGCGGAACTCTTCGATGACCTGCAGGGCCTTCTCGGGTCCCCCGCTGCGCATCGCGGCCATCATGTCTTGGCGGAACAGGTCGAGCCGCTGCTGCTCGCGGAACTGCCGGCCGAACGCCTCCCGGTCCCACGTTCCCTCGACGACCTCGGCGAGCACCGAATCGACCGCCATCGGGTGGCCGATCCATTCGATCCGGCCGGTCTTGCCAACGAGGAACGACGTCGGGATGCCGCGCTGCGCGGCGGCCTGCATCCAGTTCTCCGACATCGACCCATCGGGGTCGGTCGTCAGCCGGTAGGCGGAGGTCAGCTCGTCGTAGGTGGGCGTCTGCTCGGCGTCGCCCTCGTAGTTGCGAACCTCGCCGCCGAGGAACTCTTCGACCGTTTCGACCGGCTCGTCGCTGACCGACACGATCGTCACGCCTTGGTCGGCGTACTCTTTTTGCAGCTCGGCCAGGTGGGGCATGCTGGCCACGCACGGCGGGCACCACGTGGCCCAGAACTCGACCATATAAACATCGCCCGCCTTGAACTTCTCGATCGGCTTGTCGCCGAGTTCGGAGTCGAACCAGTGCTCGATCGAAAGCGGGGGAGCTTTGGAACCGATCGTCAGGCCGTCGATGCTCTCGCTCGAGTTGGCGCCGTCTGAATCGCCATCGCCTTCGGCCGTCGCCGACGGGCCATCGCCCTCGGCCGGCGCAAGCTGGATCTCGTCGCAACCGAGCAGCAGCGCCGCGGGCGCGGCGGCCAGCATCAGCAGCCGAACTACGAGCGAGGGACGGGACATAGAATCGGCCTTACGGGTCTGTGGGGCGACGGGATCGCGTTGGGGAACATCTCGTGACGACCTTGCGGCCTCGCGTAAATGAGTATACGCCGGCCGGGGACGGTTCCGGCTAGGCGCCCCGGCCGGGCGCCCCCGGCCGGATGGCAGGCGGCATAAGCCGGTGGGCGGGCGCCGCGTGCCGGCGAGGCGAGGTGGGCCGGCGGACCTGCGGTCACGTCGGACGCGTGTGCAATTTGGGCGCCGGCTCATCGAGACGCGACACCTCGACCAGGATCGACAGGTCCCCGTAGCTGAGCCTCAGCGGGCTGAGGCGGACGCGGACCCGCAACGACCGGCCGTCGCTACGCAGGGCGAGCACGCTTTGGCCGCGACCGACCGAACGGACGCGGGGAGCGGACAGGAAGGCTTCGAACCGCTTCCAACCGTCGGCTCGGCCCGACTCGGGCAGCAGCTTGTCGAACGGCTCGTGGATCAGCTCGCCGCACTCGTAGGCGAGCATCCCGCACAGGGTCTGGTTGGCGTACTCGATCCGCCCTCGGGAGTCGACGACCGCCAGCGCCTCGGGCCCGCGGTCGAGCAACGCCCGCAGGCGCTCTTCGGTGCGTTTGGACTCGGTTATGTCGCGCCCGATCGCGTAATTGATCGACTCGCCGGGGACGCGGCACAGCGTCCACGCGATGACGCGGTACCCGTCGTGTCGGTGACGGACGCGGGTCTCGAGGTTGACGGCCGATTCGCGTAGCAGAGCGCGGCGGCCGGCGCGGGTCGCGCGGGCGACGTCGTCCGGGTGGACGAAATCGGAGAACTGGTGTCCGACGACCTCCTCCGGCTCGTAACCGAGCACCGCTTTCCAGGCGGGGTTCACTTGGCCCGCGCGGCCGGTGTCGTCGGAAATGACGAACAAGTCGGGCGACAGCAAGAAGAACTGCCCGCGGGCCTCGAGCGATCGCCGACGCTCGCTGCGCTCGTCGAGCGGACGGCCGATCGCGTACATGTCGCACTGGCCGGCGATCCGTGTGAGCGTCCAGTTGATGGGGATGTAGGCGCCGTCGGCGTTCTGTATCCGAGCCACCACGTCCTGCGCGGAGTCGCCCTGTTGCACGCGGCGCAGGCACTGCGTGATGACTTCTTTGTCGTCGGGATGGACCCGCTTCAGCACGGGCTTGCCGGCCGCCCGGTCCGCGGCGAAGCCGAACATCTTGGTCCAAGCTGGGTTCACCTGTTCGATCCGCCAATCGGGATCGATCGTGACACAGAGGTCGCGCGACAACGCGAAGAAGCCCTCGCGGCGTAGCGCCTCGCGGCGGCGCTCGGCCTGGGCCGTGACCCAGTGGCGGACCTGGTCGGCCAACTCGGCGGCCGATTGCTGGCGGTCGGCTTTGTCCTTGGAGAGGCCGCGGAGGCAGATCGCCTCGAGGTCCCGCGGCGTGTCCGGGCGGTAGCTCGACGGCGGCAGCGGCGCCTGAACCTCCACGCGGTGCATGACCTCGTTGGCGGTCTCGCCGGAGAACGGCGCGCGGCCGGTGAGCACCTCGTACAGCAGCGCGGCCAGGCCGTAGACGTCCGTCCGGTGGTCGATCGCCCCCTGCTCGCCCCGAGCTTGCTCGGGCGCCATGAAGCCCGGCGTGCCGAGGCGTTCCCCCTCGAGGGTGGCGGACTCGGCCACCACCCTCTTGGCGGGCTCGGCGACTCGCTCTCCCGACGCGTAGCGCTTCGCCAAGCCCCAGTCGATCACGTTCACCTCGCCGAACTCACCCACCACGACGTTGTCGCCCTTCAGGTCGCGGTGCACGATCCCCTTGGCGTGGGCGTAGCTGATCGTGTCGCAGACCGACAAAAAGCACTCCAGCAGCGGGAAGAGGCGCTCGAAGGTCTTGGCCGGGTCGTCCGGGGAGGGCGGTTCGGCGAGCGACTCGCGGATGACGGAGCTGAGCGAGCGGCCGTCGAGGAACTTCATCGTGTAGTAGCAGCGGCCCCCCTCCTCGCGGTACTCGTGGACCGGCACGGCGCCGGGGTGAGACAGTTGGGCGGCGACGCGCGCCTCGCGGAAGAAGCGATCGCGGTGGGTGCGCGACCCACGCAGCTCGGGCAGCAGCTCTTTGACGGCGACCTCGCGTCCCAGCAGCGTGTCGTGCGCGCGCCAAACCTGCCCGATCCCCCCCTGCGAATGGAGCTGCCGCAGCCGCAGGCGCTCGCCGGGCAGCGGGGCGAGCACGAGGTTATCGGCGATGCCCGGTCCGCCGTGGTCGCGGCCCGAGAGGGTCTCGGTTGTCGCCGTCGATCGTCGCCGCTCACGCCGCGCGGCCAGCAGCGCGTCGACCGAGCGGCGGGCTTCTTCGCTGAGGATGCCCTGCTGCTGCATGAGGTCCGCCAGCGACACGCCCGCCCGAGTGGAAAAGAGCACGCACGCGTCGGCGAGTTGTTGCGGGTCGATCAAGCCGGCTTGGAGGGCGATCGCCGCGAACGCCAGGTTCGTGTCGGCCGGCGGGTCGGCGGCGGTGGGGCCAAGGCCGGCGGCCTCGCGTAGCCGCTCGACGAAGCGGTCGTCGCCGGCGGGCAAGTGCTCCAGCCGTTTCGCGCAGTGGTCGCACCGCTCGAGGTGCGTCTCCACCGCGCCCCGCTGCTCGACGGTAAGCTCGTTCCGCAACCAAGCCGTGAGGTCGTGGTCGGTGGGGTGGGCTTCGGGCGTCTGCGAAACGGGGTTCATATGTCGACCAAGCCTTCGCCGAGCGTTTTCAGCGCGCGCAGCACGCGGTGCTGAGCGACGCGCGCCGCGCCGATCGTCATGCCGAGGTCGCGGCTGACCACGTCGACCGGCTCCTGGGCGATCGCCAACCGGCGGAAGGCGGTCAGGCTCTGTTGCGAGAAGCGGCCGTGCAGCATGCCGAGCATGCGGTTCAGCACGAACTTGTCGTGGTCGCGGTCCCACGCGAGGGTCAGCCGGCTGGAATCGTCCTCCAGCAGGTCGGCGATCTCGCTGACGTCCAGCCCGCCCCACTCCGCCCTGCTGCGGCTACGCTGCTGCCACAGCCGACGCATCCGATTGGCGGTGATCCGACGCAGCCAGGCGCGGAACGCTCCCGGCCGGCCGCTGTGCTGGAACCGGGGGATGTCTCGGACGACCGCCTGCATGACCTCCTGGCGGATGTCGTCGGCGTCGGCGTCGTTGATCCTCTGGGACCGGAGCCACGAAGCGATCAGACCGTCGTAAACGCGGACAAACTCCTCCCAGGGCTCGCCGGATTGAGCCTGCTGGACGCGGTCGAGCAGCGTGATGCGCGTTAAATCGCCCATCGGTGTAGCCCCTTCTCCGACACTCGGATCCCGTTCGGCTACCCGCATAACGTCTTGTCGTACCAGAGTTTAGGAAGATTCAGACGGCGACCACCAAGGATTTTTTTCCGATGGCCGTAATGCGGGGAACCGTTACCGTGCTTTCACCGTGGAAGATAATGAGCACAAGCGTCTGACCCGCGGGCCTCCGCCGGCGACGCTGGCCACGAACTAGCGGCCCCCCGAGCCGCAAACCAGAAGGGGTACCAGATGCACGGAACAGACAAAGACCTCTCGCAGGGGACGGTCTACGCGGTCGAAAACGACCCGGCAGCCCGAGAGGCGCTCGAAGCGCTCGTCCAGCCGCTGGGGTACCGTTTTCGTCATTACAACTCAGCGGCCGAGTTCTTCTCCAACGCGCCGACCGGCCGCCCGGCGTGCCTTGTGTTGGACTATAACCTTCCCGGCGTGAGCAATCCTCAGATTGCTCAGCAACACGCCGAGATGATCGATCCGCTGCCAGTCATCATCACGGCCGACCAGACCGACCTGCCGATGGCGGTCCGCCTGCTCTGCCAGACCGCGGTGACGCTCTTGGAGAAGCCTTTCCGAGCCGAGCAGCTCACCGACGCGATCCGTCAGGCGATCGAAAAGGACGCGGTCCGGTGCGGCGTGCGTCGCCGGTTCGACAGGATCAGCGAAGCAGTCGACCAGCTGTCGTCGCGGGAGACCCAGGTCCTCCAGTCGATCGTCGCCGGGCAGCTTAACAAGTCGATCGCCCGCAACCTAAACGTTTCGGTGCGGACAATCGAAGGCGATAGGGCCCGGATCGTGGATAAGTTCGGCGCCGAAACCACCGGCGAGGTTGTCGGCAAATACGCCGAGTACCGCCTGCTAGCGGAAATGGGATACCGCAGCCGCTCCCCTTGGACGGGCATGCAGTGATGGCTTTCGGCCACGCGACGGCGTTGCCTGAACGATGTCAGCTTCACGGCGCGCCCGGCACGAAGCCAGGCGCGGCGTGATCCCTAGGCTGGATCGGCCGCTCTCCTAAAGCCTATTGCCGTAACGCTTTAGGTCGTCGATCGAAAATCCGATGTCGAGCTGATTCTCTCCCGGCTCAACCCTCACCCTCCCGGATGGCAGGGTGACTCTCCGAAACGGCAAGTCGGCCAAATCGGGGCGGGTGGCGCGGTCGTCTGCGCCGCGGAGGAACTGGACGGTGTGTTCGCCGACGAGGGCGCCATCACCCTGGGCGAAGGTGCTCAGCTCGAAGCGGCCCTCGGTGTCCGGGATGCCAAACGCGGCTCTGCCAGCGTCGACCGACTCGCTCCGGGCGACCGGCGTGAACAAGAGCTTACCGCCCGGGTAAGGCTGCCCGTCGATCGTCAGCACGCCGGTCACACGCCCCAGCTCGGGGGAGGAGCCGCAGCCGCTGAGCCCACCGAGGCTGGCCGCGAGGCCGATCGAAAAGGCCGCCCATCGGCTACAGCTCATTGATGACCTCGCCGTCTAGCCGGTCGCCGAGCAGCCAGAAGAGCCTCACGTCGAGGTCCTGGTTCAAGAAGTGGACCGAGCCATCGACGAACGCGAACAACGCCCCGCCGGGGTGCCAGCTGAAGGCACAGTCGTCCACCTGGTTGTCCGGGGCGAGCATCCTGGAGCGATCGAACTCCGAGAGCGGGAACGCACGCACGCCGCCGATGCCGCAGTTGATCGGGTCGCGTGTCTTGAACAGCACGGCGCCGTCCTCGGTGTAGGCGCCGACCCAATTCGGGAAGTCGTCGATCGTGACGGTGTAAGCCGCCTCGCCGACGCAGATCGTCTTGCTCGTGCCGTCGGCTACGTCGCCGATCTTGATTTTCGGATAGCGGTCCTTCTCGACCAGGTCGAGCTCGCCATCGCCGTTGATGTCGTCCGAGCAAGAATCGATCCTTAAGGCCTCGGCGCTGCGGAGGAACATCCCGCGGTCGCAGTACCCGCGCGACCCTTTGTAGTGGCTCGTGCCGTGCCCGAAATTGCGGGCCGGGGTGGCGGACGAACCGTAGAATCCCGGGTCGGGAACGCGTTGCGGCAGGTCGACGCTCGGGCACAGGAAGGCGCTGATCACCGTGTCGCCGCCCGGCAGCGGCAACCTCCCCGTCCGCTCGGCCGAAACGAAGATGAACGGCCGCCACGGGTCGCCGTCGTAATCGGTCCCGGCGAACGAGATCCCGTTGGCGACCAGTTGGTCTTGAACCGGCTGCTGCTCGATCTGGGGCAGGATCTTCGTCGCCCAGCCGAGGCCGTCCTCGTCGCGAGGGCCGTTCTCGGGCGAGCTGTAGACACCCTTCGGGAACTGGCCAGCAACATCGTGGTAGTTCAGCAGGCCGAGGGCGATCTGCTTGAGGTTGACGCTGCACGCCATCCGGCGAGCCGATTCCCGCGCCGCTTGCACGGCGGGCAGGAGCATCGCGACCAGGATCCCGATGATCGCGATCACGACGAGCAACTCAACCAGCGTGAAGCCGCGACCGCGCTCGGCACGTGAATCGTTTCGCACCTTGGTTCGTCTCCTTGACTGACTGATCGGTTCCGTTCAGCGACGCCCCGCGACACACAGACCGATCGCCGCCAGCAGCAGCACGGCAGCGGTCGGTTCGGGCGCCGCCGCGCCCGATGGCGAGGCCGGCGCCGCGCCGGTGTAGTTGGCCACCCAGAGGGCGTAGTCCTGTTGGTCGACGCGGAAGTCGCGGTTCGCGTCGGCGGCGACCGGATCGAGCTCGCCGCCAGTCTGGCCCAGCGTGTCGCGCCACAGCGTGTAGTCGGCCGCGTCGGCGTGGCCGTCGCCGTTGTAGTCGCCGGTCAGGTAATTCGGGCCGCCGATGTTCGTCAGCAACGGCGTGCCGTAGGGCGCCCCACGGTTGCTCTCGATCCGCGGGGGTTGCGGCGGCGGGGTCGCCGGGTTGCCGTCGTCCGACGGGTGCGGGTCACCCGACTGACGGAAATCCACGGGGCCGTCGAGGCTGTCAACGACGCCCGCCGCGCCGGACCCGGGGTTGTCGGTCAGGTTGGAAACGTGCCAGTCCGCGGTGGTCTGGCCGGTCGAGTTGCCCCATCGAGCGATGTACTCGATCTCGTACTCGATCAGCTCGAATTCCGCCCCCTCGGGGATGTTCGGCGTGAAGCCCGGCGGCAAGAAGATATCGCCAACCCCGAAATTGACTTGCGCGTACAGCCGGCCGAACTCGGTCTCGTCGACCTCGCCGAACACGCCGATCGAGTCGAGGATCGACCAGCCGGGCCGGCCCGTCGGCTCGTCGAGTCCGTCGTTTCCCTCGTCCAAATCGAAACCGAGCAGCGGCGCCTCACCGGCGTCGTTGCGGATGAGCATCGCCGTGAAGCCGCTGTTCTCGATGGCGCCGGTCGTCGGTGCGTCGAGGCCCGACACGAGGTCCGACGCCCCGATCGTGCTCCCCTCGGCGCCGGGATCGTTGTTGCCGAAACCGGGGAACGCCGAGGGGCCGCTCCCGGGCTTGTTGGGTCCTTCGTTGACCAGGTGCGTGGCGCCTTCAACGAGCTGCGCGCCCGAGTAGCGGTTGAACTTTTGCTGCAGGGTCAAGAAGCCGTTGGCGCCGAGGCTGTAGGCGCCGAGGTCGAAGATGTTCTCGATCACGCCCGCCTCGCCGGCCCCGGCGCTGTCGAGCTCGTTCTCGAGGAAGATCAGGTAGTGGTTCGCCAGCGATTGGTCGGCCGCGCCGCGGAGTTCGATGAACTCGTCACGCAGGTCGGTGCCCGCCCCGCCCGGGTCGAAGAAGATCTCGTTGATGTAGACCTGGCCCAGCGCGGCCGGGGCGGCTGCGAGGATGAAGAGAAGGGCGTGCAGGCCCGCGGCGGGTGTTCTCATTCGGAGCGGCAAAGGTCGAAAACTAAAAGATGAAAAGCCAACCACGTGATTCAAGACGGCCGCCGCCGCGGCGACAGGGGCGCCGCCAGCAGCACGAGCAGCACCGAGCACGGCTCGGGGATCGCCTGCACCGTAATCGAGGTCAGTCGCGCCCCGTTGCCCGCCTCGGTCGGGCCGAACTGGGCGCCGAGCTCGGCGTAGGTGAGCAGGAACTGCTCGCCGGCTTCAAACGGGATCGAGAGGCCAATGGCGTCGTCGTCGTAGAGGGCGTCCTCCAGTAAATAAACGACCTGGCCAGACACCGCGCCCGCGGCGATCGCCGAGTCGACCGCCCCCGGCGCCGAGACGTTCGCCGCCGAGTCGAAGAACGTGACACGCTGGCCGTTCTCGCCAGTGAGGACGAAGTGCTCGAGCGACTCGTCCTTCACGCCATCGAAGTTCAGCCGGGTGATCCGGCCGGGCTTGTCGAACGAAAAGGTGATCGATTCGCCCACGCCGGCCAGCGGTGTGGCGCCGGCGAGCACGTCGAACTTGTCGATCTCGTTCCCCGATACGCCGGCGATCGGCCGGCTGTCGACGCCCAGGCCTGCCCGCCCCGCCTCGTCGAGCAGCGCGCCGTCGGGACCGGCGGCGATCTGCAGCGTGACCCCATCGGCCAACGCCTCGCCGGTGGCGACGCCGACCAGGCCGTTGGCGCCGGAGCCGAACTGGAAGGTCGCAGCGAGCGAGGGCGCCGCGGCCAACAGCATCGCGGCGGAATGGATCAATCGATGCATGGACGGAGAAAATTAAGCGTCAAGGAACATGTGTCACGGAGCGACGCGGCGCCCCACCGGATCATTCCCCGGCGAGGGCGCCGCTAGCTTCGCGAGCCTCAAGAGGACCAGCCGCTCAACGGCGCGACCGACCAAGCGACAGGGCGGCCATCGCGAGGCCGGCCAACGCGACCGCCGTCGGCTCCGGAACACGCCCCGGCGAACCGATCATCGTGATGGTCGTGCCGGGGGGGAGGGCGAGGTTCTCGTTGACGAAGGCCGCCGACTCGTAGGCGCCGTTCACCCCGATGCTCGACAGGGCGATCGGGCCGTCGCCCGTGGGGTCTTCGAACGTGGCCACGTCGCCGCTGGCCGAGTAATCGAACGAGGCGATGATCGAGCCGTCGCCCAGCAGAAGGTTCGCTTGGTCGCCGCCTTGGCCGAGGTTGCCGCCGCCGTTGGTGAGGCCGACGCGGATGCCGCCGCCCCAGATCGCGGCGAACTCGCTGAGCGAATCCGCGAACGTTTCGTCCGCCGGCTCGCTGTCGGTCAGGAACACGGCCGACTCGCCCGGCGCGAGGATGAACGAGTCTAGCTGTCCGCCGCTCTCGATGGTCGGGTTCTCGTCGTCGTAGTACAGCGTGCCGGTATCGCCGGGCATGTCGCCGAAGTTGGTGACTTCCAGCCAGTCGGCGGCGCCGTCGGGACCCGAAAGCCCCGTCCACAACTCGGTGATCTTAAAAATAGGGTCGGCGCTAGCCGCCGAGGCGGTCGCCGCCAGCACGGCGCAGCTCAACAGGGTGCTCAGACGCATTAGACACGCTCCAGGGTGGGAAACGACGCCCCGCACCAACCGGCCGAGGCGGCCACGTGGGCGACACCGAGACCGCCGCCGCCGTGATCGAAGGCCCGGGAGTATCGTTCCCCGCCCCGTCGAGCGGGTTAACGGACCATTAAGAGTGCGCGTAGATTCCGCGAAACGACCGGGTCAGCTGGCGGTGACGCCCGCCCGCCCCTCCCGTTCGCCGCGGTACGCAGCCGGCCATTGGAAAGGTCCTTTCGGGGACTCCGTGGGTCACCTCGGACAAGCGCGGAGTCGGACCTCAACTCGGACAACCACAACGGGGGGCGCGAGCGAGACCTATCGATCCAGAATCACCCCTCAGAATACAGCGTGGTGAGCCCGCTCTTGTCGAGCCCGAGCCGAGGGAATTCCACCAAGCAAAACCCGGGGGGACCAAACTAAAGCCAGAGCCAGCCGAGAAAGGCGCGCCCTGCAGCGGTCTTTTCCGCCGCCTGTTATCGACGCGCCGACACGAGCAGCGCCGCTAGAGTCGCCGCGACCGCAAGGCCCGTCGGCTCGGGAACGGCCGCGGCGCCGGCCGCCGCGCCGTAGGCGCCGGCCCACAGGGCGTGCGCGTCGCCGGTGAGGGTGGCGCCGAGCCCGTCGCGCCAGACGGTGTAGTCCGCCGCGTCGACCGAGCCATCGAGGTTGAAGTCGCCGGGCAGGTTCGCCAATCCGGCGAGCCGCTCGGGCGGCGCGACGTCGACATGGAGGTGGTTGCGGTGCCCGCCCGAGTCGTCGTAGTAGAGGGAGGTCCCCGGTCGCGCGGCGCGGACCCCGTCGAGGATGTCTCGGTTCGAGGTGATGAAACGGGCCACGCCCCCACGCTCCGGCCCGCCGGCGGCGCCCGCGTCGACAAAGGCGACCGCCGTGTCGATCACGCCCTGCTCGGCCGCGCTGATCGCGCCGTCGCCGAAGTTGTGCGTGGGGTAGTCGACGTGCAGGTCGATGTCCATGCCCGCGCGGTGCGTGCCGTGGTAGGCCGCCGACCCGTATCCATCCCTGGTCGACATGCCGTTCATCAGCTGCGTGACGCCCGTGGCCGCTTTGGCGGCTGCCGAGCCGGCTTCCATCAATTCGATCGCCCAACTCGTGCCGAACCGCTCGATCTGCGGAGTGCGGCCGGTGCGTCCGCTGCCGTCGGAGTCGAAACTCGGCAGCAGGTCGAAGTCGCCGATCATCCGCTCGACGCTGAACGCAGGCGGGTAAGGCTGCGGATCGGGGTCGATCAATTCATCCCACGTCGGCGCGTTCGCCGCGTTGAGCCACGCAGCCGTGTTCGGGCCGACGATCCCGTCGACGTCGGACTGCCGCGTGTTGACGCCGCCCACGACCGCCGCTTGGAAGGTCCGCAGCGCCTCGTCGGTCGTGGCCCCCAAGTCGCCGTTCACCGTGACCGGGCCGCCCCCCCTGCGTGCGAAACCAAGGTAGCGCAGCCGCTGCTGCTGCTGGGCGACATAAAGTGGATTGTTCGCCGCGCGGCCCAGCCGTTCTAAGCTCTGCTCGACGGCCCCGGGACCCGCGCCGGTGAAGCCGGGCTGCACCGTGACCGAGAAGGTCTTGGTCTCTCCGCTCACCCGCACGCTGCCGGTCAGTTTGCCCTGAAACCCGCGGGCCGTCGGGTCGGAGTCGCCGAGGTCCGGCCGGTCGAAATCCGGGTTGGCGAGCACCCACAGCCGCCCGCCCGAAGCGAAGTCCCCCTGGTCCAGGTCGTCACTGCTCAAGGCGGCGTGCCCGAAGAAATTGTCCAGCGCAAGCCCCGAGAACGTGGCGCCTGCCGGCACGCCGGGCAGCGACCCGAAGTCGAGCAGGATGGCGTCGCCCGATCGGCCGTAGAAGTCGAAGTCGGCCGCCGCAGCGGCCGAACAAAGGACCGCCAGCAAAGTCGGCGCAAGTGTCGCTCTGGGCATCTTGTTTCCTCGGCCTGGTCTCGGGTCCGCCGCCCATTCTACCCGGCGACACGTTCGACCGGTCTCGGAACGCCGCGGCGCGTTCTCATCTTCGCGCGAAAGGGGGGCAGTGCAGCGGCGGCCCAGCCGGCGTACGCTCCGCAAGTGGGCGCGCCGGGGCCTCGTTCCGCACACAGCTCGAAGCGCTGACCGCGGGCGAGGGGCCCGTTGAGGCAGCGATACCCGCGTCGATCGCGACTTGGCGATTAACCCGGCGAGAACCCCGAGCGAGAGGATGCCTCAACCGCCCCGCGGCTCGCTACGCTCGAGGAGCACGCGCACCGGCAATTCGAATCCCGGCAGGAGGTCCGGTCGATAGACTTCGTTCTCGCCGTAGGCGGTCACTGTCTCGCCCTGGAAGACCGTGAGCCGACGGGCGAAACGGTCCAAGACCCAGTACTCCTTCACGCCGGCTGCGAGGTACTCGCGGCGCTTGTCGACGTAGTCCCGCCGGCGGTCGCGCGCTGTTCCGGAGACGAACTCAATCGCAATCGTTGGAACATCGGCGTTGGGGTCGAACGCCTCACCGACGCCGACCCAGATCGCGCGGTCAACACGGCGACGGTTGTCGCCGCAGACAACGTCCTGTTCGGGCAGTGTGGCGTCGACCCGATTCCCGTTGGGATGCTCTTCGCGGTACTTGTTTAGCAAGTACGAAAGATAGTCGTTGGGCGATCGTTCACCAAATCCGGGTGGCGGCAGCACAACGAGGACTCCGTTGACCAGCTCGTAACGATAGCGGTCGTCCCACTCTTGCGTCGCGTCATACTCCCCGGGCGTCATCAAGACCCCGTTCGATTCGGGACCGATGAGCGACGGCGCGGCGGAGGCATCCAGGGCGGGCACGGCGGACTCTTCTCCTAAGGCGGATTGGTCCTCAATTATCGGCCGGCCATCGCCCCCGGTCAAAGCGAATCCCGGCTTTCACTCCTCGTCCTGCCGCAGGCTCGCCAGCACGCTGTAATCTTCCAGCGTCGAGGTGTCGCCGACCGCTTCGCGGCCCGCGGCGATGTCTTTCAGCAGGCGGCGCATGATCTTGCCGCTGCGGGTCTTCGGCAGTGAGGCCGTGAAGCGGATGTCGTCTGGCTGCGCGAGCGCGCCGATCTCCTTCCGCACGTGCTGCTTCAGCTCGGCGCGGAGTTCGTCGCTGGGGGCGGCGGTCTTGAGCGTGACGAACACGGCCACCGCCTCGCCCTTGAGCTCGTGGGGGCGGCCGACGGCCGCCGCTTCGGCCACGGCAGGGTGGCTCACCAGGGCCGACTCGATCTCGATCGTGCTCAGCCGGTGGCCGGACACGTTCAGCACGTCGTCGATGCGGCCCATGATCCAGTAGTAGCCGTCCTCGTCGCGTCGCGCGTTGTCGCCGGCCAGGTACTTGCCGGGGACCTTGGACCAGTAGACTTCCTTGTAACGCTCGTCGTCGCCCCAGATGCCGCGGAGCATCCCGGGCCACGGGTGGGCGATCGTGAGCATGCCGCCCTGGTTGGGGCCGACCGCTTGGCCCGACTCGTCGACGATCTCGGGGATGACGCCCGGCAGGGGCTTGGTGCAGCTGCCCGGCTTGGTGGCGATCGCGCCGGGCAGCGGCGACATCATGATGCCGCCGGTCTCGGTCTGCCACCACGTGTCGACGATCGGGCAACGCTCGCCGCCGATCTTCGTGTGGTACCACATCCACGCCTGGGGGTTGATGCCCTCGCCGACGGTGCCGAGCAGGCGGAGGCTCGACAGGTCGTGCTTCTCGACGTGCTGGTCGCCCCACTTGATGAACGCGCGGATGGCGGTCGGCGCGGTGTAGAAGAGCGTGACCTTGTGCTTCTCGACGATCTCCCAGAAGCGGTCCTCGGCCGGGTAGTTCGGCGCCCCTTCGTACAGCACGCAGGTCGCGCCGGCCGCCAGCGGGCCGTAGGTGATGTAGCTGTGGCCGGTGATCCAGCCGCAGTCGGCCGTGCACCAGTAGACGTCGTCCTCGCGGTGGTCGAAGACCCACTCGAAGGTCTTCTTGGCCCACAGGTTGTACCCGGCGGTCGTGTGCTTGATGCCCTTGGGTTTGCCGGTGCTGCCCGACGTGTAGAGGATGAACAGCGGGGCCTCGCTGTCCATCGGCTCGGCGGGGCAGTCTTCGGAGGCCTCGCGCATCAGGTCGTGCCACCAGTGGTCGCGGCCGGGCTCCCAGTGGACCGCCTCGTTGACCCGGTCCAGCACGATGCAGTGCTTGACGGTGGGGCTCTTCTTGAGCGCGTCGTCGACGGTCTGCTTCAGCGGCAGGGCCTTGCCGCGGCGCCAGCCCGCGTCGGCCGTGATGATCGCCACGGCGCCGGCGTCGTTGTTCCGGTCGGCGATCGCCTCGGCCGAGAAGCCCGCGAAGATCACCGAGTGCACCGCGCCGATCCGCGCGCAGCCGAGCATCGCGACGACCAGCTCGGGCGTCATCGGCATGTAGATCGAAACGCGGTCGCCCTTGCCGATGCCCAGCTTCTTCAGCGAGTTGGCGAACTTGGCGACCAGGGACCGCAGGTCCGAGTAGCTCAGCACGCGGGTGTCGCCCGGCTCGGCCTCCCAGATGATCGCCGTGCGGTCGCCGCGGCCCTCGGCCACGTGCTTGTCGACGCAGTTGTACGACGCGTTGGTCTTGCCCCCGACAAACCACTCGGCGACCGGCTCGTTCCAGCGGAGCGTTTCGGTGAAGGGCTCGAACCAGTGCAGCTCTTCGCGGCCGACCTGCTCCCAGTAAGCGACCGGGTCCTCGGCCACTTTGTTCCAGAGGGCCTCGTAATCCTCGAGCGACTTGATCCGCGCCTGCTCGGCGAAGTCCTTTGGGGGCGGGAAGAGCCGCTCCTCGTGCATGACGTTGTCGATCGCGCCGCTAGATGCCTCGGCCATCGCTGCCTCCGCCCCGCGTGGCGGGGCCGCTATGAAGGAGTTTCGGTTCGGTGAGAAGGGGGGCTCGGGAGGGCCGCTGCGGGGCCGCCCGAGAGCCCAGGAGTCTATCGCCCCGGCGGGCGGCACGCCAACTCGGTGCGCGACGGCGCTGGCCAGCCTGCGCCTTGTCAATTACGGTTGGGGACGCCTCTTCAAGTCACCTCCGGAAGCTTCTCCGATGATCCGAAAGTTGCTCGCGTCGCTGCTCGTGGTGGGTTGTCTCTTGCCGTCTGCGCCGGCGCTAGCGGCCGGGGGCCTGATCGCCGCACGGCTGCGGTGCGAGCACCGCGAAGACCCGCAAGGCGTCGATCGCGAGCAGCCGCGGCTGAGCTGGATCGTTGCGTCCGACGAGAGAGGCCAGCGGCAAACCGCGTATCAAGTCGTTGTCGCGTCGTCCCGGCGGCAGGCCGCGCGGGGCGAGGGTGACCTGTGGGACAGCGGCAAGGTCGACTCGGACAAGACGCTCGGCGTGCGCTACGAGGGCGCCGAGCTCAAGCCGCACCAGCCCTGCTACTGGGCCGTGCGCGTGTGGGACGCGTCGGGCGAACCCTCCGAGTTCAGCCCGCCGGCACGCTGGACCGTGGGCGTGCTCTCAGCGGAGGACTGGCGCGCCGAGTGGATCGGGTACGACGCCCCCCGCGACGACGAGCCCGCCCTGCCGCCGACGCGGCTGCTCCGCACCGAGTTCACGCTCCGCAAGCCGGTCAAGCGTGCGATCGCCTACGTGACGGCGCTCGGGTTGCCCGACGTGTGGCTGAACGGCAAGCGGCTCACCGACGACTACTTCATCCCCGGCTGGTCCGACTACACCAAGCGCGTGTACTACCGCGCGTACGACGCGACCCGCCTGCTCCGAGAGGGAGAGAACGCGGCCGGCGTCGAGCTCGCCGACGGCTGGTACGCGGGGCACGTGGGCATGCCGCGCAACGACGAGCACCGCGACCGCTACGGCGAGTCGCCGCGCTTCGCGGGCCAGCTCTTCGTCGAATACGACGACGGCTCGACCGACCTGCTCACCACCGGTGATGGGTGGCGCGTTTCGACCGGCGGCACGCGCGCGGCCGACCTGCTGATGGGCGAGACCTACGACGCCCGCCGCGCCCCCGACGGCTGGACCGAGCCGGGCTTCGACGACTCCCAGTGGGCCGACGCCGACGTCGGTTGCGAGGCCGACCCGGCCGTCGAGTGGCACCCGGGCCAGCCGGTGCGGGAGATCGAGACCTTCACGCCCGAAGCGATCACCGAGCCGGAGCCGGGCGTGTACGTGCTGGATCTCGGGCAGAACTTCGCCGGCGTGCCGCGGCTGCGTTTGCCCCTGGCCGACGGCCAGCGGATCGAACTCCGCCACGCCGAGCGCCTGAACCCGGACGGCACGGCCTACTTCACCAACCTCCGCGCGGCCAAGGCGACCGACGTTTACGTCGCCGACGGACGGGGCGTGCAAGTGTGGCAACCGCGTTTCACCTTCCACGGCTTCCAATTCATCGAGGTCCGCGGCCTCGACCGCAAGCCCGAGCCGGGCGAGGTGCAGGGAGTCGCGCTGTCTAGCGCCACGCCGATGGTCGGCAGGTTCGGCTGCTCCGACCCGATGCTCGACCGCCTGGTGAAGAACGCGTACTGGACGCAGCGGGCCAACTTCATCGACGTGCCGACCGACTGCCCGCAACGCGACGAGCGCCTCGGCTGGACCGGCGACGCCCAGGTCTACGTCGAGACCGCCACCCGCTTGGCGGACGTGCAAGCGTTCTTCGACAAGTGGCTCGTCGACCTGACCGACGCGCAGCGTGGCGACGGCCAATTCCCCTGCGTCGCACCGCTGGTGTGCGTCTCCGACGACGGCGGCCCGGCTTGGGCCGACGCGGGCGTCATCTGCCCGTGGACGATCTACCAGACGTACGGCGACCTGGAACTGCTCCGCCGGCAGTACCCGTCGATGAAGCGCTTCGTCGATTTCATGGAAAGCCGCAGCAAAGACGGCGTGCTGCCGCCGGACGAGTTCCACACGTTCGGCGACTGGCTCAGCATCAACGCCGACACGCCCAAGCCCGTCATCTACATCACCTACCACGCCTGCTCCGCGCGGCTTCTCGCCGAAGCGGCCGAGGCCCTCGGACACGAGGACGACGCCGAAAAATATCGGAAGCTCTACGAGCGGATCAAACAGGCGTTCAACGAAGAGTTCGTCGACGACCAAGGCCGCGTCCGCGGCGACACCCAGACCGCCTACGTGCTGGCGATCGCCAACGACCTGGTCGACGGCGAGCGGCTCGAGCAAGCGGCCGATCACCTGGTCGACGACATCGACGGGCGCGGCGCCCTGTCGACCGGCTTCATCGGCACGAAGGACCTGATGCTAGTTCTCTCGAAGATCGGTCGGGACGACGTGGCGTTCGATCTGCTGCACAACGAACAGTTCCCCTCCTGGGGCTTCTCGATCAAGCACGGCGCCACGAGCATCTGGGAACGATGGGACGGCTGGACGCCCGACAAGGGGTTCCAGAACCCCGGCATGAACTCGTTCGCGCACTACTCGTTCGGCGCCGTGTACGGCTGGATGGTCCGCACGCTCGGCGGCATCCGCGGCGACGAGCCCGGCTTCGGCCGGCTCGTCATCGCCCCGAAGATCGACCCGCAACTCCAGTGGTGCCGCACGCGGTACGACTCGGTCCGCGGACCGATCGAGACCGACTGGCGCAAAGAAGGCGGTCGGTTGGTCACCCGCCTGATCGTGCCCGCCAACACCACCGCGACCATCGAGCTCCCCTGCGACGACGCGGCCGGAGCGACCGAGTCGGGTCAGCCGCTAGACGCCGCCGAAGGGCTCTCCGACGTGCTGCCCGGCGACGGCGTCGTTCGCTTCACGGCCGGCGGCGGTGTGTACGATTTCTCGACCCCCTATTCGCCCTGATGGGCAGGCTTCGGGCCACGGGCCCCAGGCTTCGGGGCGACACGCAGCAGCGATTTCCTTAAGCCCGAAGCCCGAAGCCGAGCGCAGCCCGATGGACGTCCCGTCGCCCGAGAAGTCGTCGCGAGGCCACTCCAACCGCCGCCACCCCCAGGCGGTCGACAAGCTCGGCCTCGCCCTCCCGGTCACCGAGGCAGACGTCAAGCAGGCGTACTTCCGGAAGGCGCAGAAGGCCCACCCCGACCACGGCGGCAACGCCGAGGAGTTCCGCGAGGTGCAGGAGGCCTTCGAAGAGGCCCTCCAATTCGCGAAACGCAACGGCAAACGCCTGCCCTGGATCGGCGCGCAGATCGAGCAGTACGTGGCCCAGACCAACGCCGTCGAGCTGGTCGAGTCGCTCGGCGGTCGGGCGTACGTCGAGCGGCTGGATTGGCTCAACGAGACAATCGGCGACGACTTCGCCCAACTCGCCGACCGCCTCAAGTCGATCGACCTGGCCCTCAGCGCCGCCACGGACGCCGACCTGGCCCGCGTCCTCGGCAAGCCGAGCGACCTGCCCTACCTGGAAACGCTCAACCTGCGCGACACGGCTGTCACCGACCAGCTCGCGGAGCGCCTGCACCGGCTGCCGAGCCTGCGGATCGTCGACCTCCGCGGGACGAGGTTCTCGCAGCGAGAGCGCCGCCGGCTAGCCAAGAAGCCCGGCGTGGAGCGTGTCGAGGGCCTAAGCCGTTGGGGCGGCTGGTTCGGGGGGTGAGGACAAGCTGTCAGGACGCCTTATCCGCCTGCCCCAGCTGTCGGCGGCGGGTCGGCCGCACGTCGACGCCGGATTTGGTGATTGAGTCGAGCGTCGCCGCGTCACGCGGCAGAACCGACAGCGAGCCCTCGGTCTCCATAACCACGGCGTCGACTTTCTCGGGCTCGGACAACCCGCTCTGCCGCATCGCAGCGAGCACCTCTTCGCGGGTGACGCGCTGCTTGCGCAGCGCGTCGTCGAGGTACTCCCCGCGGAAGTACAAGAGCGTTGGCTCCGCCTTGATCACACTGCGATACCAATCGGACCTGACAGCGATCGACGTGTTGACCAACTGGAGGACGATCAGCAGGCCCAGGGCGGTGACCCCCTGGGCGAGAGACACTTGGCTCGACGTGAGAACCGCCGCTAGGACCGAACCGAACGCGACCGTCACGACGAAATCGAACGCATTCATCTTCGAGAGCGTCCGCTTGCCGCTCAACCGGAGCAACATCACGAGCGCCGCGTAGGCCAGCGTCCCGACGATCAGAGTGCGGAGGACGGGCTCCCACCCGTCGAAGATCATCTTGAAGTCAGGCATGCCCCACGGGCCTGCAATCCGCGTGCGAACCGGCCGGTGCTGCCTTGCTGGGCCGGGGCTGGACGCCGCACGACCACCGTGCGGTTCGCCGACGATCGTGTTGGCTCAAGCGTCGGCGGTCTTGTCGCCGGTCGACTCCGCCGTGGGGGCGGGCTTCGCCTTGCGCTCGGTGGCGGTGCCCGGCACGATCCGGGGCTGGGGGCTCGCCTTCTCGACGATCTCGGCGAGCTGCTCCGCGTCGATGACTTCCTTCTCGAGCAACGCCTCGGTGATGGCCTCCAGCGCCGGCCGGCGGGTCGAGAGGATCCGCCGCGACTGCTCGAGCGCCTCGTCCATGATGCGCTTCACCTCTTGGTCGATCTCGCGCGCCGTCTGCTCGCTGTGCCGGCCCGAGGGCGCCGAGTCGTCGCCGAGGAAGCCCTTGGTCCGCTCCCGGTACGTGACGCGCCCCAGGCGGCTCATGCCGTAGTCCATCACCATGCCGCGGGCGGTCTCGGTCGCGCGGTCCAGGTCGTTGCTGGCGCCGGTGCCGACGTCGTCGAAGATCAGCTCCTCGGCGAGCGTGCCGGCGAGCATCACCTGAAGGTTGCTCTCGAGCTGGGTCTTCGTGATCATGTAGCGGTCGTGCTCGGGCCGCTGCTGCATGTAGCCCAGCGCGCTGAGGCCGCGGGGGATGATCGACACCTTGTGGACCGGGTCGGTGTTCGGCAGCGAGTACGCGACCAACGCGTGACCCGCCTCGTGGACGGCCAGCCGGCGCTTCTCCTCCTCGAGCATGATCCGGCTCTTCTTCTCTAGCCCGATCGCGGCCCGCTCGACGGCCTCGAAGAACTCCTCCTTCCCGACCATCTCCTTGCCGTTGCGCGCGGCCAACAGCGCGGCCTCGTTGACCATGTTCGCCAGGTCCGCGCCGACGAAGCCGCTGGTGATGCCCGCCAGGGCCTCGACGTCCACGTCGTCCGAGACCTTGATGTTTTGCAGGTGCACCTGGAGGATCTGCCGCCGGCCGGTCACGTCGGGGCGGTCGACCAGCACGTGGCGGTCGAAGCGGCCGGGCCGCAGCAGGGCCGGGTCGAGGGTCTCCGGGCGGTTGGTCGCGCCCATGATGATGATGCCGCTGTTGGTTCCGAAGCCGTCCATCTCCACCAGCAGCGCGTTGAGCGTTTGCTCGCGCTCGTCGTGGCTGCCCATCTGGCCGGCGCCGCGTGTCTTGCCGAGCGCGTCGAGCTCGTCGATGAACACGATGCAGGGGGCCTTTTGCTCGGCCTGCTGGAACATGTCGCGCACGCGCGCGGCGCCGACGCCGACGAACATCTCGACGAAGTCCGACCCGCTGAGCGAGAAGAACGGCACGCCCGCCTCGCCGGCCACGGCCTTCGACAGGAGCGTCTTGCCGGTGCCGGGGGGGCCGACCAGCAGCACGCCCCGGGGGATCCGCCCGCCCAGGCGCTGGTAGCGCTCGGGGTTCTTGAGGAAGTCGACCACCTCGCGGAGCTCGTCGCAGGCCTCGTCGATGCCGGCCACGTCGTCGAACGTGACCTCGAGGTCCTCTTGAGCGTAGAGCTTGCCGCGGCTGCGGCCGAACGCCATAGGCGAACCGGCCCCGCCGATCCGCCGCAGCATGTAGATCACCAGCGCGACGAGCAGGCCCATCATCATCAGCGACGGGAGCCAGTTGATCAGCGGGTTCGCCGGCTGCGCCGCGCGGTAGGGCAAGCCGTTCTCTTGCAGCAGCTTGCCCACGCTCGGCATGTTCGGGTTCAGGTTGACCCGGAACGGGACCGACTGCTCGGTCACGCCGGTGGCGGAGTCGGCGTCGGCCGTTTGGATCGCGGGAGGCTCGTCGGCCGTTTCGCTCTGGGCGGCTTCGGCGACAGGCTCGCCGATCGGCTCGGCCGTGCGGACCTGCGCGCCGCTGGGCAGGACCTGGCGGGTCACCTTGCCGGTCACGCTCTCGTACCCGACGACCAGGTCCGAGGGGTTCGACAAGCGGACTTGCCGCTCGGGCGACTTCGTGCGGTCGACGTACACGATCCAGCCGGGCCCCGACATCGGGTCGTCCGGCGACGGCTCGGCCTCGGACGGCGTGTCCCCTTCGGCCGGCTGCTGGCGGAGGGTGGCCGCCTCGGCACGCACGAGCCGCTCGAACTCGTTGTACGGCAGCTCGACCGCCCCGGCGCCGCCGAACAGCGTCACCACGAGCATCAGGATCACGAACAGCGCCAGCAGGTACCAGACGAAGCTGACCGGTTGGTTGCCCGGCTTCTTCCCGTCGCCGCCCCGCTTCTCGGCATCGGGCTTGCTTGGTTGAGGCTTATCCATATCGAGCGGGGCGACGGAGTAAGGCGGTGGGGATGGCGGCTGGCGCGGCTGGGTGCGCGTCGCTCCGGCGGCGACGGCTGGTATCACAACGCACCCGCCGGCTTGGCGGTTCAGGCCCGGCCGCCCAGCTCGGCTTGTTCGCACCGGCTCGGCGGCGGTAAGCTTTCGGTTTCCGTTGCGTTGCGGCGTCGGCCGCAAACGCAATCCTAGCAACATTTTAGTGACTACGCCCGATCGGCAAGCCGGGCCCCCAGGGGGCCCGGCGGCAAATCACCGGCCCCCAGCGCCGGACAACCCGTTCGATCCGGCCTTCCGCCCCTTCCCCACCGCCTCGGACGCCCCCCGAGGGCGCCCCCGCCCATGGCCAAACGCGCCACCCGAGCCGCGTCGACCCGCCGCGTGGCGGTGCTGGGATCGACCGGCAGCGTCGGTCGTAGCGCGATCGATGTGATCCGCTGCAGCCACGGCCGCCTGAAGGCCGCCGTGCTGTCGTCGCACACGCGCCTGGACCAACTGATCGAGCAGGCGATCGAGCTGAAGCCCGACTTCGTCGTGGCCGCCGACGAGCAAGCGGCCGCCGAGCAAGATTGGAAGGGCTTGCCCAGCAAGACCAAGCTGCTGGTCGGCCCCGAAGGGCTGGAGGAGGCCGCCTGCTGCGACAGGGTGGACGTCGTGCTCGCCGCGATCGTCGGCGCGGCGGGCGTCCGTAGCACGATGGCGGCGCTGGAGCGCGGCAAAACCGTCGCGCTCGCGAACAAAGAGACCCTGGTCACCGCAGGACCCGTGGTGCGGAAGTGGCTCGACGAAGCCGCCAAACGCGAGCCCAAAGCCCCGCCCCGCCTGCTGCCGGTCGACAGCGAGCACAGCGCGGTCTTCCAGTCGCTCGCGTGCGGGCGCGCGGACGAAGTCGAGCGGATCGTGCTCACCGCCAGCGGCGGGCCGTTCCGCACCTGGGCGCGGGACCAGCTCGCTCAGGTCACGGTCGACGAAGCGCTGGCGCATCCCACCTGGGACATGGGGCCGAAGATCACAATCGACTCGGCCACCATGATGAACAAAGCGCTCGAGATCGTCGAAGCCAGGTGGCTGTTCGACTTGCCGGCCGAGAAGATCCGCGTCGTGATCCACCCGCAGAGCGTCATCCACTCGATGGTCGAATTCGTCGACGGCTCGGTCGTCGCGCAGCTCGGCCCCCCCGACATGCGTTTGCCGATCCAGCACGCGCTGGAGCACCCCCGCCGTCGGCCCGGTCCGGCGCAGCGGCTCGATTGGACCAAGCAGCACGAGCTCCGCTTCGAGCCGGCCGACTTCGACCGCTTCCCCGCCCTGGAACTCGGCTTCCAGTGCGCGCGCGACGGCGGCACCTCCGGCGCGGTGCTCAACGCGGCCAACGAAGCGGCGGTCCAGTCGTTCCTCGACGGCGACCTCCACTTCACCGAGATCGTCCCCGCGTGCCGCAGCATCCTGGAAGCCCACGACTTCGAGCCCGACCCGTCGCTGGAGCGCCTCGAGGAGCTCGACCGCTGGGCCCGCGAAGAAGTCCTGACCTGGGTATGTGCCTGAAACAAGGGAGGAGCGGGGTGAGGAAAGAGGGATGAGGGCTCGCTAAGCGACCGTGGCCATCTAGAAATTCCGCATTCCGAATCCCGAACTCCGCATTCCCTCGTCCCCCCTCCCTAGCCCCCGTCCCTCCCCTAAATGGACACCCTGCTCGCCATCCTGCAAGTCGCCATCGGCTTGGGCCTCGTGATCTTCGTCCACGAGCTGGGGCACTTCCTAGTCGCCAAGGCGTGCGGCGTGCGGTGCGACAAGTTCTTCATCGGCTTCGACATCGGCGGCCTCAAGCTCAGCCGCAAGTGGGGCGAGACCGAGTACGGCATCGGCGTGCTGCCGCTGGGCGGCTACGTGAAGATGTTCGGACAAGAAGACAACGCCGGCGCGATCGCCGAAGAGATCGCCAGCTCAAAAGTCACCGAGGGCGACCCCGACGCCAAGCCGATCCGTGGCCCCGGCGGCGAGACCGTTTGGGTCCACAAGCGGAGCTACCTAGCCAAGAGCGTGCCGCAGCGGATGGCGATCATCTCGGCCGGCGTGATCATGAACGTGCTGTTCGCGATCCTGCTGGCGTTCATCGCGTACGGCGTCGGCGTGCCCACCGTGCCGGCCGCTGTCGGCTCGACAGTCACAGGCGGGCCGGCTTGGAAGGCGGGCCTCGGGACCGGCGACCGCCTGGTGCGGATCAACGATATCGAGAACCCCTCGTTCGAAGACCTGTCGCGCACCGTCATCCTCGGCGACCTGTCGCGCGGAGTCGAGTGCGTCGTCGAGCGCCCGGACGGCGCGACCGAGCAGATCACGCTGCTGCCGGAGAAGTCGGAGCTCGCGCCGCAGGTCGGGATCGGACCGACCAACCGCCTGCGTTTGCCCGAGGAGGACTTCCTCGTCCCGCACACGCCGGCCGCCGCGGTGGGCGACAAGGGATTCGCCGGCGGCGACCAGGTCGTCGAGATCGACGGCGAGCCCGTCGCCACCTTTGCCGAGCTGACTTCGGCGCTCGAGGCCAAGAAAGAACAGCCCGTCACGATCACCGTCGTCCGCGGCGGAAAAGCGCCCCTGAAAGACCCGTTCGGGCCCCTCACCGGCGGCGAGCGGGTGTCGTTCGAGGTCGGACCCAACCCCCGCGAGCGCCTGGGGATCATCCCGGTGCTCGGCCCCGTGGCGGCGCTGCAGCGCGAGGGGCCGGCGGAGCAGGCGGGCCTCCAAGAAGGCGACACGATCACCGCCCTCGACGGGGTCGCTATCGGCGCCGCGCCCGACGGCGACGAGACCCTCGACCCGACGCGGCTAGAAGACCGCTTGCTCGCCGCCGCGCGGCGCGGCGAGTCGGTCACGCTCGGCGTCGACCGCGACGGTGCGGCGATCGACATCACGGTGCCGCCGCGGGTGAACACCGCGCGAACCGGCCCCAGCGTCGAGGCGCCGATGATGGCGCTCGATTCGATCGGCGCGGCCGTCGTTCTCGAATCGCAGATCGCGGCGATCCAGAGCGGCAGCCCCGCGGCCGACGCCGACCTCCGCCCCGGCGACCGCATCAAGTCGGTCCGCTTCGTCCCCGACGACGAGGCCTCTGCCGACCTCGCCCGCGAAGCGCTCGACCTGTCCGCCGCGCCGCACTGGCCCACCGTGCTGATGCTCATCCAGGACCAGTCGAGCGGCTTCGTCGTCGAGCTAGAGATCCAGCGCCCGGCGCCGTCGGCCGGCGCGGAGTCGGAAGCCGGCGCCGAGCCCGAGGCCGCGGTGCACACCGTGAAGCTCACGCCCAAGCCGGCCGAAGGAGAGTACTCGCCGACACGGGGCTTCGCGCTCACCCGCCTGAAGCAGCTCCGCACCGCCGACTCCCTCGCCGAGCAAGCGGAGCTGGCCGTCGACGAGACCTTCGACCAGCTCACCGCCGTGCTGAGCTTCCTACGGAAGATCGGCGGGCAGGTGTCGGTCAAGGCGCTCGGCGGGCCGATCGAGATCGCCAAGCAGGCCGGCTACGCGGCGTTCGAGGGCTTCGGATCGCTGTTGATGATGCTCGTGATGCTCAACGCGAACCTGGCGATCCTCAACTTCTTGCCAATCCCGGTCCTCGACGGCGGCCACATGGTGTTCCTGCTATGGGAAGGAATCACCGGGCGGCCGGTCAACGACAAGGTCGCTATCGCGCTGCAAACGGTCGGCCTCTTGCTGTTGCTGAGCCTGATGCTGTTCGTCACGAGCAACGACATCATGCGGCTGTTTTAGCCGCTTCGCGGCCGGCCTCGGGCTTCGGGCTTCGGGCTTCGGACTTCGGACAATGGCGCGGCGCGAACGAGTCGTTCCGCTTGTGTCTTAATCGGAGCCGAGGGCACGAGCCCTTGGGGCGGGGCACAAACCGGCTCGGGGCCGCCAATTTCCCGCCGGCGCCGGCGAACTACCTCGGGAAACCTCCTTCGAGGGACGATCCCGATGAAAGATGACCTATCCCGGCAAGACGCGGTGAACCGGTCCGAGTGGGCGAACCCGGCCAATTGGCGTTGGGGGATCTATCGCAGCCCGCGTGACTCGCGGGTGTGGGTCCCCAAGAAGCCCAAGTGGGCCGGCTGGACCCTCAATTTCGCCCACCGAGCGAGCTACTGGTGGCTGGCCGCGCTGCTCGCTCCGGCGATCTTCGCGCTGGTGGTCGTTGCCCTCATCGAGTGGACCTGACCCGCCGTGGCCGCCCGCGGCGGGCATCCCGGTTGCCACCGCGGCGGCGGATCGCTAATTGAGGGCGCCACGGTCCTCTGTGAACCCCCGCCTGCTTGATGCGTCCCGGCCCGCTTCCGCTGCTTGTGTTGCTAGCGCTCGGCGTGCTGGCTGCGGGCGCGGCTGCGCAAGCGCCGGCCCTGATCGGCCCGACGGGACACAACCCCTACCGCGAGCTGCTGCCACTCCCACCGCCGGCCCCGCCAGGACCGCCCCCGGGCCCCTCCGCGGCGGCCGAGCCGGCGGCCGCCGACGCGCTGCCGCCGCCGGGAGAGAGCGTCCCGCCGGCTCCGGCTGAAACGGCGCCCGCCGTCGTCCAGCCCGCCGTCGCCCAGCCCGCTGTCGCCCAGCCCGATGTCGCCCAGCCCGCTGTCGCCCAGCCTCCGGCGGCCGAAGCCCTGGGACCGGTCGTCGAGGCCGAGCTTGCGCCCGACATCGCCGCGGCGCCGACGGTCGAGGAGCCGATCTTGCACTGGTACCAGCCCGCGTATTGGTTTGGGCCGACGCCTTGGGATTCGGGCATCGAGTTCGGCCTGAACGGCTCGAGCGGCACCAGCGAGTCGCTCAGCTTCCGCGGCGGCGGCTTCATGAAGCGCAAGGCCGACGACTACAAGTTCGACGCGTCGCTCTACTACAACAAGACGCACTCCAACGGCGTCGAGGTGCAGAGCAACGCGCTGCTCGACACCCGCTACGACTGGCTCTTCGACGACTCCCCCTGGACGCTGTTCGTCATGAGCCAGACCTTCTACGACGAGTTCCAGGCGTTCGACGTCAACTTCAACGTGAACACCGGTTTCGGCTACACGTGGTTCGACGAGGAGTGGACCAAGCTCACCACCAGCATGGGCACCGGCGCCTCGCGCGAGTTCGGCGGCCCGGGCAGCGAGTGGGTGCAGGAGGCCAGCTTCAGCGTCAACTACGAGCTGAAGTTCGCCGACAACCACCGCTTCTACGCGAAGGCGGACTACTTCCCCGAATGGGAGAGCTTCGGGAACTACCGTGTGTTGGCCGATACGGGGCTGCAGTTCTCGCTGCACGAACCCTCTAACCTGAGCCTCAAGCTCTCCGCGACCGACCGCTACGACAGCGACCCGCAGGGCGTGGCGCCGCACAACCTGAACTACTCGGCGCTGTTGATCTGGAAGCTGTGACCGCCGGCCGCCAGGGGATTGGCGGCTGGTCGCTAGTCGCCGGCGCCGGCCGCGACGCGCCGCCCGCCGGCGCTCGGGCGGAGCACGCGGTAGAGCCACACCAGGAGCATGCCGCCGACGACCACCGCTCCGATCCAGCCCAGCAGCGATTGGAACCAGCCCGAAGCGTCGCCCAGCAAGTAGCCGGCGCCGGCCAGCAAGGCGTTCCACAGCACCACGCCGATCGTGGTAAAGAGGAAAAACGTGCCGAGGGGCATCTCGGTGAAGCCGGCGGGCAAGCTGATCAGCGTGCGGACCCCCGGCACGAGCCGCCCCACCAACACGGCCGCGGCGCCCCACCGGTCGAACCAGTCGATCGCGCCGGCCGCCTCGTCGCGGTCGGCGCCGAGCCAGCGGCCGTGGTCGCGGCACCAGCGGAGCACCGACTCCCTGCCGAACCACCGGCCCAGCAGGTACCACGGCACGGCGCCGATGATCGCCCCCGCCGAGCCGGCGATGATCACGCCGACGAGGCTCATCTCGCCCTGCTTCGCGCGCAGCCCCGCCGCCGGCATGACGACCTCCGAAGGGATCGGCGGGAAGATGTTCTCGATGACCATCAGCGCGATAACGACCGCGTAGCCCCACGGGCCGTCGACGCTGTTGAACCATTCCTTCATCGGTTTCCCTCGTTTTGTCCTGCTGCTAAGCGCGGGTCGAGCGCCGGCGGTCGACCTCGTGGCTAGTTGGCAGCCGCGGCCGCTTTCCAGTAACCGGCCAGCCGGTCGGCGGCGTCGCTCGGGCTTTCGAAGAACAGGCGCCCTGCCAGCGGGAGCGCTTCGCCCTGCAACGCGCGGCGGCGCCGCGCGGCGAGCCCCAGCAGCGCTTCGGTGTCGGCGGGCTCGCCGAAGTCGTCCGGCGCGGCGACGACCGTGTCACACAGCACGGCCAGGTCGTGGTCGTCGCCGAGCAGGTCGGAGAGCCGCTCCGCTTCGCGGCGGCGCGCCTTGATCGGCCCGGCCCACGCGTCCTGGAGCAACTGGCAGTGGCGCCCGTGGTACTTGGCCCGCTTGCGGAGCTGGTGCAACCGCTCGGGCGTGGGGTCGTGGGACGCCTCTTCGAGGCGCTTCCTGGCGCGGGAGTAGGTCTTCTTGAGCCCGGCGTGGATGGTTCGTGCGTCTGGCCGGTCGAGCTTCCAGCGGGGCGCACGCTCGCGGCACGCGACCAGCGCCGCTCGGATTTCCGCCAGCCGCTCCTCGGGCGGGGCCCCGTCGGTCGTCAGGTGCTTGCGCTGGCGCGTCAGCTCCCGCCGCACCGAGGCGAACGCTTGGCGGTTGACCTGATCGGCGTAGTGCCCCATCAGGTCGTCGTAGGTGTCGAGCAGAACCTTCGAGTCGCGCAGCTCCGAGAGCCGCCGCGCCGCGTCCCGCAGCGCGACGTTCTCCCGCTTGTAGCTGCCGCCAAGACCGGGCCGTGCGATCCGCAGCAGGCCGCGCAGCTTTTTCATCCGCTTGCGGACCTGGTGGACCGTGTCGGGCGTGTCGAGCGAGCGGTCGTCGATCTCGGCGAGAGCCTTATCAATCTGCTCCGCCGCGATGCGACGCACCGCCGACGACAGATCTTCGCCGGTTTCAATGCGGTAGGACATGACTCGGGTGGTCGGGAGCGGCGGGCGACTCGCGGGTAGCAGGGCCGCCGGCTAAGTTCATGACAGCGCGGCGCCGCAACCACTCGGGGTAGCTTTCCGGCGCCGGCAGCTCGCGCGGCGCCAACCCCTTCTCTTGCAGCACGCGCAACAGCCCTAGGAGCGCCTCGGGATCGACGGTGTCGGGCGCTTCGAGCGACAGGCTCCAGGCGGTGGCCGGGTCGCCGAGCAGCCGGACCTCGGACCACTCGACCTGAACCGATGAGTCGGCCGCCGGGTCGTCGAGGGTCTCGCCGCTGGGGGCGTCGTAGTGACGCAGCTCCCGCTGCTTCTTCACGCCGATCCAACGACGCTCCGCGACGCGCCGGAAGTTCGCCCGCTCGCCGTCGTCGGCCGCGACCGAGAATTTGACCCAGCGAGAAACGAGCGATGGACCGCCTTCGTCCGTCCGCAGCTTCGCCTCGAGCCGGCCGCTGCGGAGCTTCACGCTCGAGGCGCCGTCCGCCAGCGGAGCGTACCAGTCGGTGCGGATCTCTGGTTCGCCATGCGGCGACGCCCAACAGGACGGCCGCGTGTCGAAGAACCAGCGGGCTTCGCGGGTGACGAGCATCACGCCTCCCGGGGGGTCGGCTCGCCGGCGGCCCGTATCGCTTCGGCGCAGTTGCTCGGTGCGTGAGGCTGAACGACCTTTTCGCGTTGGCGCTCCCCCACCCGGCGGCGGCGGGCGACGTTCTCGGCGGCGGGGCGTGGGGGCAGGGGCGTCATGTCGCGCGGGTCGATGGGCTTCCCGGATCAGGCAGTGGGAAGACATCAAGGGTGCAAACGCGGCGCCGAGGCCCCTAATCCGGGTCTAACGACGCGTAGTACGCCGCCACCGCATCGAACGCGTCGGCCGGCAGGTTTTCCGCCACCGGCCTCATGCGATCGGCAGCCGGCCCGCCCCCGCGGTCGCCCTGAAGAAACAGCTTGAGCTGGCGCTTTAGGTAAGGCGCCGGTTGGCCAGCCAGCCGGGGGTAATCGCCCGCCCGGGGGCCCTCGCTCGGGCCGTGACAGTCGACGCACGACGGCACACCGCGCTCGGGCAAACCAGATTGGGCGATCTCCCGCCCCCGTTCGACCAGCTCCCGCGCCGATGCCGACTCCGCGTCGAGCGACGCGCCGCCGGGCGGCATCGCGGCGAAGTGATCGGCCAGGGCCGCCCGCTCCGCGTCGGTCAGCACCGCCGCGACCGCTTGCATCATGCCGCTGTTGCGGCGTGCGTCGGCGTAGGCCTCCAGCGCGTCGAGGAGGTACTCGCGCGGTTGCCCCGCCAGGTGGGGGAACGCGTCGGCGCCCCGGCCCAGACCGTCTTGCCCGTGGCACCGCGTGCACGTAGCAAGCAGACCCGCCGTTACGCCATCGGCCGACGGGGGCGGCGCGGCGGCGGCGTCGGGGAAAACGAGTTCGCGGTACGCTTGCGCGTCGGTCTCGGGCAGCGTGACGAGGAAGGCGACCGTGTCCCAAACCTCGTCGGGCCGTTGCTGGGTCGGCCAAGCGGGCATGCCCGCGAACAGGATGCCGTGCTGCACCACGTAGAACAGCTCTTCGGGCTCGCGCTCGCTGACCACCCCCTCGAGCCGCGGCGGGGTGGGCGTCATCGCGAGCGTGACGGGCGAGCGGCGCCGCAGCGGCGTGCCGTGGCAATTGGAGCAGGCGGTTTCGAAGTGCCCCGCGCCGCGCAGCCGGCGGGCGGCGCTCGCCAGGTCGCCCGGCGGCTGGATCCCCGTGCTGTGCGTGGCGACCGAACGGTTCTTCGAGAAGGCCAAGAACCACTTCGTCGGGGGCCAGTGCCCATCGCTCGCACGGATCGGCACAACGCCGCCCACGACCACCACCGCCCCGAGGGCGGCGACCACGAGCGCCGCGATGGCGAGCGTGACCAGCCTCTGTTTGATTCGCAATCGTCTCATGCCGGACCCGTTTCGCTGGTGGCGCCGGACGGCGCTGGGTCGTCGGCCTTGGGCCGACGGAGCAAGTCGCCCGTCAACCACAAGCCTCCGACCAGGTAAGCCGACGCGCCGATCAAGATCATCACCGCCCCGCCCAGGTGCTGGTCCTCCAGCGCGGACATCCCGCCGTAGCCGGTGTGGTGGGGGTAAACCGGTCGCGACGCCAGCGCCAGCAACGCGCCGAGCAGCGTCATGTGCATCGAAGTGAGCAGCAGCCCCACCACGCCCGACGCGCTGCGCCCCCGCGACCGATCCCCGCCCCCGCCGAAAGCCGACAGCCAGACCCAAACGCCCGCGGCGAGGAACGACCCCTGCTCGGCGACCAGCCCCCACCCGTGCATGCGCGCCAGGTGGTGCAGGGCCGGCGCGTGCCACGCCCACACGAGCACCAGCTCGGCGACCGAAGCGGGGATCGGGGCGAACACCGCCGGATACCGCTGCGACAGGTCCCACCGGCCGCCGGCTAGGCCGAGCGCAACGAGCGGCGCCGCGCCGGCCACCACCAGCATGTGCATCAGCATGTGCCCGAAGAAGGCCTCCTCGGCCAGCGCGGGGAGCGGCCCGAGCCACGCCACAGCGAGCACAGCGATCCCGGCGAACAGCAGCTTGTTGCGCATCATTGGCACGTGGTGACAAACGCGGCGACCGCGGCGACATAGAACGTCGCGACAAGGCTCAGCAGCGACAGCAACAGCGTCGCGAACGCAAGAAACCGCGCCTGGTCCACCGGCGTGGCCTCGTCGTAGGGGCGTTCGCCGTGCGCGCCGCGCAGCCGCCGCGCCGCGCGCCACCCGACGACGGCAATCGCCAGGACCGCCGCCGCCGTGTACGCCGCCACCGCGACGCGAACCGGTCCGAGGCTCGCTTGCCGAGTGGCGAACTTCTCGCAGTACACGGCGGCCGTGATGTAACACGCCAGGAAGTGAACGGACCACACGACCGGCGCGAGGGTCACCCCCCACAGCGATCGGGCTTCGCTCGGCGGGGGCGCGGGGCTGTCCGGGGTTTCGCTCGGCATCACGCCACCATCGGGAAACCAACGACCACGGCCACGGTGATGGCCGCCGTGAGAGCGACGAAGTGCCAGAAGAGCGTGACGTTCACGATGTCCGCGTCGCAGTCGGGCGTCATCTTGCCGGCCCATCGGCGCGCCGCGCAGTAGGCCTGCATCACCGCGCCCAGCACGGCGTGCAAAGCGGTCCAACCGACCAGCACCCAGACGATCGCCGAGTACGCGTCGGCCGTCGGGTCGAGCCCGTCGGAGAGCGTTCCCCCCACTAGCGACACGACGCCGCCGAGCGTCAGCACGACCGCCGCCCCCAGCGCGCCGTACAAGCGCGCCGCGCTGGCCGTGCGGTTCCACCGCCGCGCGAGGATCGTCGCCGCGTAAGCGCCCGCCAGCAGCCCGAGGCCGACCAGCGGGCCGGCGGCCGCCGGGCCGGGGTACGGGTCGGGCGGGAAGTCGTCGCGGATCGTCCAGTAGAAGAAATAGCCGAACACCAGCGAGATGTACGCGGTGATGTCTCCCAGCATGGTGATGAACATCGCCCACCACCCCACCGCCTGCGGGCCAGACGCATACAGCGGCACGCTCTTTCCGAGGCCGATGTACTTTTCTGGCTTCTCGGGGACCCAAGCCGTGCCCGTCCACAACCAGGTGAGGATCGCCGTGAACGAGCCGAGCCCGCTCAACGCAGCCAGTGTCCACCAGTGGTAGGTTCCGAAGATGAACACCCCGCCGGTGAGCGCGGCGGTGATCATCGGCAAGAACGACGGCCCCGGCACGCGCAGGACCTGCAGCGGCTTGGCGTCGATGACCGACGTGACGAGCGTCTCCCGCAGGCCCTCCTCCGCGTCGGGCAGGTAGTAGCGGCCGAGGCCCACGTCCTGTTTCAGGTTCGGCTGGTCCCACAGCGGGTAGCGGCCCGTGATGACCGGGATCGACCGCACGCCCCACGGCTCGTCGGGGATGTCGCCGATCCACTCGAGGCCGCCGGAGTTCCACAGGTTCCACTTGGGCAGCGGCTCGTGCTTCTTCGGCCGCAACACGTCCCACACCACTACGGCGAAGCCGGCCGCCAGGACGAACGCGCCCACGCTCGAGACCAGGTTCAGCAAATCGAACCCGATCCCGGCCGGGTAGGTGAACACCCGCCGCGGCATCCCCAGCAGGCCCGTCCAGTGCATCGGTAGGAAGGTCACGTTGAAGCCGACCAGCAGCAGCCAGAACGCGATCTTGCCCAGCCGGTCGGACAGCCGGCGCGACATCAGGAACGGGAAATAGTAATAAAGCCCCCCAACGATCGGGAAGATCGTGCCGCCGACCAGCACGTAGTGCAGGTGACCCACCACGAAGAACGAGTCGTGCGCCTGAAAGTCGAACGGCGCCACGGCGACCATCACGCCGGTCAGGCCGCCGAACACGAACGTGGCGAGGCTGGCGAACACGAACATCATCGGCACACTCGCCACCACGCGCCCCGCCAAGAGGGTCGCCAGGAAGCAGAACAACTGGATGCCCGTCGGGATCGCCACCGCTTGGGAAGCCGCCGAGAACACGCCGAGCGTCACGCCCGGCAGGCCGGTGGTGAACATGTGGTGCACCCACAAGCCGAAACTGAGGAACCCCGTCCCGACCGCGGCCAGCACAACCCACGTGTAGCCCACCAGCGGCGTGCGGGCGAAGGTCGGCACGATCGTCGCCATCAACGCGACCGACGGCAGGAACACGATGTAGACCTCCGGGTGCCCGAAGATCCAGAACAAGTGCTGCCACAACAGCGGGTCGCCGCCACGGTCCGGGTCGAAGAACGGCCAGTCGAACGCGCGCTCCATCTCTAGGAGGATGTCGCCCGCGATCAGCGGCGGGAACGCGAACAGGATCATCGCCGCCACGACCAGCAGGTACCAAGCGTAGAGCGGGATCATGTGGATCCGCATCCCCGGCGGGCGGCACTTCAGCGCGCCGACGATCAGCTCGACCGCCGCGGCGATCGACGCGATCTCGATGAACGACAGCCCCAGCAACCAGATGTCGGCCCCGATGCCGGTCTGGTACTTGGTCGTCATCGGCGGGTACATGAACCAGCCGCCCTGCGGCGCGGCGCCGAAGAAGATCGACCCGCACACGAACACGCCGCCGATCAGGAAGCAGTAGTAGCCGTACTGCGACAGCCGCGGGAACGGCAGGTCCCGCGCGCCGAGCATCTCCGGCAGCAGCAGGATCGACACGGCCTCGAAGATCGGCACGGCGAACAAGAACATCATCACCGAGCCGTGCATCGTGAAGACCTGGTTGTACAGGTCCGCCGAGATGAAATCGTTCCCCGGCACGGCGAGCTGCACACGGATGAGCAGCGCGAGCACGCCCGCGAACAAGAAGAAGACCCCGGCGGTCGCCGTGTACCAGAGGCCGACCTCGGTGTTGTTCACCGCCGACATATAACGCCACCCCGGCGGCGTGCGCCACGCGTCGAGCAACCGCTCCGCTTGCGCGTCGGCGTGGGCCTGCTCTTCGGGCGTGGGGTCCCCCGAGCCGGGCGGCGCGTTTTCGGCGTGGTCGGTCACTCGAGGCTCATCAGGTAGGCGGCCAGGTCGGACAGGTCCTCCTCGCCGATCGAAGCGAACGGCGGCATCAACGCTCCGGGCTTGAGCGACTCCGGCCGGGCGATCCAGTCCATGAGGTGCTCGGCCGAGAGCGGCACGGTTGCGGCCGCCAGGCTTTCGCGGCTCGCCAGGTGCGTCAGGTCGGGGCCGAGCACGCCGTCGGCGCCGTGCCCGCGGACCGCGTGGCACGCCGCGCAGCCGTAGCTCTGGAAGACCCCGGCGCCCCGCCGCGCGGCGGCCGACGCCGGCTCGGCGGCCGGCGCGGCTTGGCCGGCTAGCCACGCGTCGAACTCCTCGCGCGTCGTGACGACCACGTCGAACGCCATGTACGCGTGCGAGTCGCCGCAGTACTCCGCGCACGCGCCGCGGTAGCGGCCCACTTTGGTCGGGCGGAGGGCCAATCGGGTCCGGCGGCCCGGGATCATGTCGACCTTGCCGCCGAGCGACGGGATCCAGAAGGAATGGATCGCGTCGGCGCTGCCCAGCTCGAACTGGACCGGCTCGTCGACCGGCAAGCGGATCTCGTTCGCCAGCGGCACCGGCTGGCCCTGCGCGTCGCGGTACGCGACCCGCCACCACCAACGCAGCCCGGTCACCTCGACGCTCAGGCTCCCCTCCGGCGCCGGGCGGACTAGGGCAGGCAGGATCGCCAGGCCGAACGTCAGCAGGATGGTCAGCAGCAACGTCGGCACGACCGCTCCGCCGCCGATGATCCAGATCCTGGCCCTGCGCTCGTCGTGCTCGCTCGGGTCGATCCACACCGCGTAGAACGCCAGCCCGATGACGATCGCCCAAATCACCAGCGCCCCGATCGCCATCGCCCAGAACAAAACGGCGATCTGCTCGGCCCCTTCGCCGGCCGGCGCGAGCGTCGACTGGGGGCCGCCGCACCCCGCCAGGGCCGCCGCCACGGCGCCGCACGCCGTGGGGCGACGAAGCGTCGTGATTCGGTCAGGGCGATCGCAGTTGGCCACAGCGGCGTGTCGTTCGCTACTTGGTGAAAGGGCGGCGCCGCCGCAGAGCGGCTCATTCGAGGCGAAATTTCCTCCCCGGGGGCGGCGCATTTGCGCCGCCGAGCCCGGAGGCCAGTACCCGCGGCGAATTTCGTTACTATGATAAGAAAACCGCGTCGGAAGCCTGATCGCCGCCCCCACTGGCAAACCGCATGCCGCTCCAGTACGACTTCGAAGAGAGCCTCGGCTACTGGCTCGCGACGGCCCATCAGGCGTACATGCGCACCTTCCAGCAGGCGCTCGCCCCCCACGGCATCACGTTCCGCCAGGCCCAGGTGCTCGGCTGGCTCGTCGCCGAGGGGCCGCAGTCTCAGCGGGACTTGGCCGAGCGGATGCTGATCGAGCCGCCCAACCTGGTTGGTGTGCTTGACCGCATGCAGCAAGCGGGGCTCGTCGAGCGCCGCGTCTGCCCCCACGACCGGCGGAAGAAGCTGATCCACCTCGCCCCCGGCGCCCGGAGGCAGTGGGAAAAGATCGCCCAGTGCGGCCGCGAGGTGCGCAGCCGCGCGGTCGAAGGCCTCGAGGCGCACGAGCGCGAAACCCTCAAGGCCCTCCTCGGCCGCGTGCGAGAGAACCTCACCCCGACCTCGACGGTCCCATCGCCATGACCAGCCCAATCGCACTGCGCTCTACGGCGGTCTTCGCCGCCACGCTGCTAGTCCACTCGGCCGCAGCGCAGCCCCCCGGGGGCGGCGCGCCGTCGGTGGTCGTGGCGCCGGCGATCGAGCAATCGGTCGCCGCCACGCAGACCTTCGTGGGCACGGTGCAGCCGGTCCGCCGGGCCACGATCGGCAGCGCGGTCAACGGCCGCGTCGTGGAGTTCCCGATCGAGGAGGGGGACCGGGTCGAAGCCAAGCAGACGCTCGCCCAACTGCTCACCGAGACCATCGAGCTCGAGCTGGCCGCTGCCGAGGCCGAGCTCGAGCTGCGGCGTCAGCGGCTGGCCGAGCTCCGCAACGGCTCGCGGCCCGAAGAGATCGAGCAGGCGCGCGCGAGGATGGCCGCGGCCGACGCGCGGCGGGAGTTCGCCGAAGCCCGCCGCCAACGGGCCGACGCCGTGTACCGGCAAGAGCGGATCATCAGCGAGGACGAACGCGACGAGGCCGTCGCCTTATCGATCGAGGCCCAAGAGGCCTACCTCGAAACGAAGGCCGCCTACGCGTTGGCGGTGGCCGGCCCGCGGGTCGAGACCATCGCCCAAGCCGAGGCCGAGCTCGCCGGGCAAGAGGCGGTCGTCCAGCGTCTGCGGGACCAGATCAGCAAGCACACGATCATCGCGCGCTTCGCCGGCTACGTGGTCGCCGAGCACACCGAGGAGGGCGAGTGGGTCAACAGCGGCGACCCGGTCGCCGAGGTGGTCGCGATCGACGAGGTCGAGGTCGTCGCGCAAGTGACCGAGGGCAACGTGCCCTTCCTCCGGCCCGGCGCCGAGGCGCTGGTGCGCCTCGCGGCGCTCGGCCAACGCACGCTCACCGGCGAGGTCGCCGTCACCATCCCGCAGGCGGACAGCCGGTCCCGCACCTTCCCGGTGAAGGTCCGGGTGAAGAACGAGTTCGTCGACTCGCGGCCGGTCTTGCTCCCCGGCATGCTCGCCCGGGTCACCCTGCCGGTAGGGGTCCAGCAGCGGGCCGTGCTCGTGCCGAAGGACGCCGTCGTGCTCGGCGGCAGCTCGCCGGTCGTGTTCGTCGTCGGCGGCGTGCGGGCCGAGGGCGACCAGGGCGAGGCCCGCCTCGCGCCGGTCGAGCTAGGCGCGGCGTCCGGCTCGCGGATCGCGGTGACCGGCCAACTGGCCGCCGGCGAGATGGTCGTCACCGAAGGCAACGAACGACTCCGCCCGGGCCAGGCCGTCAGGGTGCTGCGGGTCGACGACAAGCCGGCCCCGCAGGCCGCCGCCCCCGGCCGCCAAGCCGCCACCCCCTCGGAGCCCAACGCGCGATGAACCTGGTCGACTCCTTCATCCGCAACCCCGTCAAGGTCGCCGTCGGCGTGCTGCTGCTGACGCTGTTCGGGTCGGTCGCGCTGCTACGCATGCCGATGCAGCTCACGCCCGAGGTCCAAACGCCCACGATCACCGTCACCACCACCTGGGCCGGCGCCAGCCCCCAGGAGGTCGAGCGCGAGATCACCATCGAGCAAGAAGAGCAGCTCAAGGGCGTCGAAGGCGCTCGGAAGCTCACCAGCGAGAGCACCGACTCCCAGTCCACGATCACGATCGAGTTCAACGTCGGCGAGGACATGGACCAGGCGCTGCTGAAGGTCAACAGCCGCCTGCAGCAGGTGCCGGAGTACCCGGAGGACGCGGACCAGCCGGTCATCGTGACGGCCAACTCCTCGAGCCGGCCGATCGCATGGTTCATCCTCAGCCCGGCCCCCCCCACCGAGGAGACGATCGCCAAGTTCGCGGCCGAGCACCCCGACCTGCGCGACGAGGTCGCCCAGATCGCGTCGACCGAGAACCTCGGGCTGCAGCTGCTGCGGATCCGCCGGCTCGTGGAGGAGCACCCCGAAGCCGCGCCGCTCGCCCCCCCGCCGGGCCTCGACATCCCCAAGCTCCAGCGCTTCGCCGAGGACGAGATCGAGGCCCGCTTCGAGCGGGTCTCGGGCGTGTCGCAGTCGAACGTGCTCGGCGGCTTGGAGGACGAGCTGCAGGTGGTGGTCGACCCCGAGCGGCTCGCCGCGCGGCAGGTCACGCTCACCCAGGTCCGCGACGTGCTCCGCGGCCAGAACAAGGACACCTCGGCGGGCGACTTCTCCGAGGACAAGCGGCGGTGGGTCGTGCGCACGCTCGGCGAGTTCCGCTCTCCCGAGCAGGTCGAGAACCAGTTGCTCGCCGTGCGCGACGGCGCGCCGGTCTACGTGCGCGACGTGGCCGAGGTGCGGTTCGGCTACAAGAAACCGACCGGCCTCGTGCGGCGGTTCGGCGAGTCGTGCATCGCGGTGAACTGCATCCGCGAAACGGGCGCCAACGTGCTCGACGTGATGGACGGCCTCAGCGCCGTCACCGAGCAGCTCAACGCAGACGTCCTCGCCCCCCGCGGCCTGCGCCTGACCCAGGTCTACGACGAGACCGAGTACATCAACTCGTCGGTCAGCTTGGTCCAAAACAACATCTTCATCGGCGGCGCGCTGACGATGCTCGTGCTGATGGGCTTCTTGCACTTCGGCGTGCGCACGCTCGCCATCGGCCCGGTCGTGCTCGCCACGGCGCTGGCGGCCGCGTACCTGTCGCCCTGGTGGTTCGCCGCTTGCCTGGCGGTCGTCATCGGCGCCGGCTTCTGGTACGCACGCGGCGCGTTGGTCGTGGGGCTGGCGATCCCGGTGAGCATCGTGGGCACGTTCCTGGTGCTCGGCGCGTTGGGGCGGTCGCTGAACGTGATCAGCCTCGCCGGGCTGGCGTTCGCCGTGGGCATGCTGGTCGACAACGCGGTGGTCGTGCTCGAGAACATCTACCGCCGGCGCTCCCTCGGCGAGGCGCCGTTCGTCGCCGCCGCCCGCGGCACGCAGGAGGTCTGGGGCGCCGTCGTGTCGTCGACGCTCACCACCATCGCCGTGTTCTTGCCGGTCGTGTTCGTCGAGGAGCAAGCGGGCCAGCTCTTCCGCGACATCGCGCTGGCGATCAGCGCGGCGGTGGGGCTGTCGCTGTTGGTCTCGGTGGTGATGATCCCGACCGCGTCGGCGCGGCTGCTGAGCCGGCCCATCGGCCCCTCCTCCGAGTCCGACAGCGAGCCGTCGTCGAACTTCTGGACCGACGCGATCGTCGCGGTCAACGGCTGGGTCCAGGGGAGCGTGCTCCGGCGTGTGGCCACGGTCGCGGTGCTGGTCGGCTTGTCGGTCGGGCTCAGCTTGGCGCTATGGCCGCGGGTCGAGTACCTGCCGACCGGCAACCGCAACCTGGTCTTCGGCATCGTCGTGCCGCCGCCGGGCTACAACATCGAGCAGCTGATGACCCTCGGCGAGACCGTCGAGCGCGAGCTGCGGCCCCTCTGGGACATCGACCCCGACGCGGGCCCCAACGGCGGCGTCGCCGCGGAGACCGGGCCCGCGATCGGCGACTTCTTCTTCGTCGTCCGCGGCCGCAGCGTGTTCCTCGGCGTGCGAGCGCTCGACCCGCTACGCTCGGCCGAACTCGTGCCGGTGGTCTCGAGCATCGCCGGTAAGCTCCCGGGCGCCTTCGTCGTGGCGAAGCAGTCGAGCCTGTTCGAAGACGGCCTCACCGCCGGCCGCACGATCGACGTGGAGATCACCGGTCCGGACGTCGTGCGACTGGTCGAGCTGAGCCGCGTGGGCTTAGGGGCGGTCGCGAAGAGCCTGCCCGGCGCGCAGGCGCGGCCGGTCCCCAGCCCGGACCTCTCGAGCCCCGAGCTGCACGTGGTGCCGAAGCTGCTGCAAGCGGCCGAGACCCAGATGACCAGCAGCGACATCGGCTTCGCCGTCGATGCGCTGGTCGACGGCGCCTACGTGGGCGACTACTTCCTCGAGGGCAAGAAGATCGACCTGACGGTCGTTGGCGAGCGGCGGTTCGCCGACGCGACCCAGATGATCGGCGCCGCGCCGATCGCCACGCCGCTGGGGCAGTTGGTGCCGCTCAGCGCGCTGGCGGAGGTCTCGCTGGCGAGCGGGCCGGAGCAGATCAACCACCGGGAACGCGTCCGCGCGATCACGATCGAGGTCTCGCCCCCGCCGGAGGTCGCCCTCGAGGACGCGATGAACACCATCCGCGACGAGGTCGTCCCCGCGATGCGTGCGACGGGGATGCTCGGGGGTCCCTACTCGGTCGCCCTGGCCGGCACGGCCGACAAGCTGCGCGAGACCTGGGACGCGCTGCGCTTCAACGTGCTGCTCGCGCTGCTGATCACCTACCTGCTGATGGCCGCGCTGTTCGAGTCGTGGCTCTACCCGTTCGTGATCATCCTCACCGTGCCGCTCGGCGCGGTGGGGGGCATCCTCGGGCTGTCGCTGCTCAACCTGTTCGTTAACCAGCCGCTCGACGTGCTGACGATGCTCGGCTTCGTGGTGCTGATCGGCACGGTCGTCAACAACCCGATCCTGATCGTGCACCAGGCGCTGAACCTGATCCGCGAAGAAGGGGCCGACCCCCGCGCCGCCGTGCTCGAGAGCGTGCGCACCCGCGTGCGGCCGATCTTCATGACCACCACCACCACGCTGCTGGGCCTGGCGCCGCTGGTGATCTTCCCCGGCGCTGGGAGCGAGCTGTACCGCGGCCTCGGCAGCGTGGTGCTCGGCGGTCTGGTGGTGTCGACCGCGTTTACGCTGCTGCTCGCGCCGACGCTGTTCACCCTCGCGCTCGACGCGAAGTGGGCGTTGCTCGGCCGGCGCCGCGGCGACGAGCCGGGCGACACGGCCGACGCCGAGCCGCCGGTTCGCAAGCTCGCCGTGTGACGCGCCGCGGAGCGATCGGGCTCACTCGTCGCCGAGCACGCGGGTGCTCTCTTCGCGGCGGACCGGGCCGCTGAGGTCGTCCGACTCGACGAGCACCACGACCCGCTGGTCGCCCGCCTCGGCGGCCGCCACGCGCACGCGGAAAGCGACCTTCGCCCCGGGATCGAGCGAAGCCAGCGGCGCGAATTCGACCCGCTCGGCCGACGCGCGGTGGGCGGTCTCGCCCTCGGCGGCCTTGATCCGCATGCCGCGCGGCGACTCGACGACCACGCGCACGCCGGTGGCGGCCTTGGTCCCTTCGTTCAGCACACGGACCTCGTAGGTGGTCTCGCCGCCGACCTCGATCGGGTCGGCCAAGTCGCGGACCTCGAACGCCAGCGAGGCCACGCCATCGACGACGATCGGGTGCGTCGCCTCGGAGCGGAGGCCGCCGGCCGCCTGCGACTCGACACGCAGCGTCTGCTCGCCCGGCGTGGTCGGCACGGCGACCACCTCGACCTCGCCGCGTTGCCCGTCGGGCAGCTCGGCCAGGCTCCAATAAACGCTGTGGGACTCGGCGTCGTACTCGCCGAGGTTGTTCGCGCTGACGAACCGCATGCTCCGCGGCAGGTGCGTGACCAGGCGCACGTCGCGGGCCGGGGCGGTGCCCGGGTTGTCGATGCCGATCGTGTAGGCGGCGGGCCGCTCGAGGTAGCGTCGCTTGGAGCCGTCGACCGACACGTGGAGCTTCGGCGCGACGACCTCGAAGGCCACGGCCCGCTCCGCGCGGAGGTCGCCGTCGGCCACCGCGGCCAGGCTGCTGGCCACGCGGCCGGCGGCTTCGGCGTGCAGGGCCAGCTCGATCCGCCGCGTCTCGCCGGCGGCGAGCGTGCCGACTTCGAACTCTAGCTCTTTGCCCGCCGGGTGGCTCACCAGCGCGGGCAGGTCGCCCAGCAGCATCACGCCGGTCGCCGTTCCGGTGCCCGGGTTGTGCAGCTCGATCGTGACGGTCTGCTCCTCGCCGACCCGCACTTGCGGGGCGACGCTGGCGGCGATCGTCAGCTGCGGCCGGGTCACGGCGGTCGAGGCCGACGCGGCGGCGGCCATCGTCACCTGGGCCACGCTGCCGATCGCCCCCTCGCGCAGCGGCGTGAGGCGGATCTCGACGGTCTGTTCTTGGCCCGGCGCCAAGTCGCCCAGCCGCCACGTCAACCGGCCGCCGGCCACGTCGGCCGCGGGCTGCGTGCCCTCGAGCCGCGTCCCGGCCGGGACCTCGTCGCGCAGGACCACGTCGTTCGCGACGCCGGCCCCCGTGTTGCGGATGCGGATCGCGAAGCGGCAAGGCTTGCCGATCTGCGCCTCGCTGGGGCCTCGCTTCTGGAGCGTCAAGGAGGCCTCCTGCGGCCCCTCCATCGCGGCCGGGCCCGGCTGGCCCATGCCCGATGCGGTCGCCTGGCGATCGACCCGCGGCGGCTGTGCCGCTGATTGGGTCGATCCCGAGCCCGAGTCGCTCGGACCGTCCCACGCCGCGGTCGGCGGCGGGGCGAAGGCCGCCGGCGGCTCGGTTGCGGCGACTGGTTCCTCGAGCGAAGCCGCTTCGGCGTCGCCGCTCGCCGGCTCCTCGGGGATCATCGGCGCCGGCTCAACCGGCGCCGCTCCCACAGCGATCCGCGCCAGCGGCGCCGGCTCTCTATTCGGTTGCGGCGCCTCGAGCGGCTGAGGTTCTTCAGGGCGTGCCGTCTCGGTGAAGGCGGCCGCGGCGGCCGGGCTCGTCGCCGACGAGCCGGGCCGGCGCGCAGGCGCCGCGGCCGGAGCGGCCGGCTCGGCCTCTGCGATTCGCAAGGGATTGTTGTTCGGCAGCCCGGCTGTATCGGCGGCGCCCGTTCGGAACGGGTTGACGACCGGGAGTTCGGTCGTACTGGCGGGCGGGGGGCCGGCCGGTTGGCCTTCGGCTTTTATGGCGAGCTGGGTGGTCGCCCAATCGGCCACGCTCCCGTTGGCCGACCTCCCCGTGGCTGCGCCAGGCGGCGCCGACCAGGGGGTGGGCCGCTTGGTGCTCGGCGCCCGCAGCTCGTTGACGCCCTCCTCTGGCATTGGCGGCAGCGACGGCTCGGCGCCGGCCACACGGAGCAAGCACACGGTGGCGACGACGATTCCGCCGATCGGCTTCAGGCGAGGCATCCCAGACGCTCACGCTTCGGGGGGGGACATACCGGATAAACGGCAAGCGGCCCGGGGTCGGGCGGCTTGCGCGGCGGTAACTAGCAGAAATGCCCCGACGCTCAAAGACCGAACCGCCGGCCCCCCGGCGCCGGTCGGCCGGCGAGAAACCTCACCCCACCGCGCCGCGCGGGGCGCCTTTTCGGCTAAATTGGCGGCGCCAGGCCCGAAAACGCCTTTGTCTACCGAGTCGTGACATGGCCGCCCCCGACCCGCTCGACGCCCTCGGCACGGCGTGGTTCTTGGTGGTGTTTGTCGCGGGGCCGGTGGCCGGCTGGCTGTGGATGGTGGCCGACATCCGCGCCTACCTGCGGCGCCTGAAGCGCGCGATGGTGCTGGTCGGCGCCTACGCCACCACGCCCTACTGGGCGTTGCGGGAGCGGCCCGATTGCCTGCTAGCGCTGGGGCTCGAGCGGGGCTGCTCGGCCGACGAGGTGATGGCCGCCTACCGCTTGCGAGTGAAGACCGCCCACCCCGACCACGGCGGCAGCCGCGACGAGTTCGAGCGCCTGCAGCGCTACCTGGGCGAGGCATTGCGGCTGGCGGCCGGCGACGATCAGCCCCGGTGACCTTTCAGCCGCCGGTGACCCTTCGGCCCACCGTCACCTTTCGGCCAGGGGTGACCCCCGGCGACCGGGCCGCGTTGGCCGGCGCTATCAGAAATCGATCGAGCGGACGGGAGGGTCGATCACGGGCGAGTCGTTGCTGGCCGGTTTGCCGCCGTCGGCTTTCTCGGCTTGCTGTCCCGACTCGGGCTTGCCGGCGCCTGCCTCGTCGGTGGGTCCGGCCGGCTCCTCGGCCAGCGCCTTGGCGGCCTCGTCGGCCGGCCCGCTGATGTCGCGCGCCTGCAGCTCCCGCCAGGGTTGTTTGCCCCGGTAGGCTTGGACCTCGGACTCGAGCTGCCCGTCGTACTGCGTGAGGATGCCGAGCTCCTCGGCCTTGGCGACCGCCTCTTCGGCGCGCTGGACGGCCTTGTCGAAGTCGCCGTTCTCGGCGTGGGCGGCGGCGAGTGTGCTGAGCACGTGCGGCGCGTTGTACTCGGTCAGCTCGGCCGCACGCTGGGCGAGCTCCACCGCGCGCTTGCCGTCGCGGACCTCGTCGAACGGGCTCGTGGCGAGCGTCCAAGCGTAGTTGTTGAGGATGCCGTAGTCGTCCGGCGAGGTCTCTAGCGCCTGGTCGAACTCGGCGAGGGCCTCCTTGTGCCGGCCGATGTACAGGTACATATCGGCCCGCATGCGGCGGGCCAGCGCGTTGCCCTCGTCGAGCTCGAGCACGCGGTCCAGCGCCTGGATCGCCTCGTCGGTCATCTGCTTGTCCACGTAGATCGACGCGAGCTGCAGCAGCAAGTCGGCGTTCTCCGGGTCGCCGTTGACCAGGCGCTCTAGCGCGGCGATCGCTTCCTCGTCGCGGTCGAGGGCCAGCAGCATCTGGACCTTCATCAGGTGGGCGGTCGACGCGAGCGGCTGCTGCTCGAGCACCGCCTCGACGTCGGCCAGCGCCTTCTCGAACTGCTCGTCGGCCGCGTACAGCCGCGCGCGGATGAGCAGCGACTTGACGTTGTTCGGCGAGATCTCGAGCGCCTTGTCGAGCTGGGCGACGGCCTCGTCGAGCCGGCCGAGCTGTCCGAACAGGCCGCCCCGGTAGTGGTAGGGGTCCAGCAGGTCGGGGGCCAGCTCCGACGCGCGGTCGAAGCTCTCCAGCGCCTCGTCGGGGCGGTCCTGCATCAGCAGCGCGAGGGCCTTGAGCTCGTGGACCTTTGGGTTGTCCGGCGCGAGCTCGATCGCACGCTCCAGGTCGGCCAGCGCCTCGTCGGCCCGGCCCGCCTCGCGGTGGACCCGCGCCCGGCGCAGCAGGTACTCGACCTCGCCGGGCGCCAGCTCGATGGCCTTTTGGAGGTCGGCCATGCGTTTCTCGTCGGTTTTCTGGGCCAAGGCCCGGAGGGAATAGGCCTCGGCGAGCGTCTCGGTCGAGGCGGCCGCGTCGTCGCTCTGTTCGGCCAAGCGGATCACCTTGCCCAGCGCGCGGCGGGCCTCGGCCTCGCTGCCCATCGGCAGCGATTGCAGGCGGCCGATCAGCAGCCACGCGCCGATCTGCGACGGGTCGATCCCCACTGCCCGCTGCAGGTCGGTCAACGCGAACTGGCGGATCTGCAGCCACCGCGGGTCGCGCATCGGATCGGCGACCGGCTTGCCGAGCACCGCGCCGGCCAGGCTCGTGGCCCGCTGCACGAGCGTGGCGACGAGCAGCTCCTCGGCGAAGTCGGTGTTGCCCGCGTCGAGGCCCTGCTCGAGCGCTTCGTCGAGCAGCTCGACGACCTCGCTAAGGTCCTTCAGGTCCTTCGCTTCGAGCTTGCGCTCCAGCGCGCGGTCGAGCGATTTCTGGCCGGGGTTGTCCGCGTCGAGTCCGCCCAGGGCCAGCGGGTCCGCGTCCGAAGGCTGGGCGTCCGACGGCTGGGCATCCGAGGGTTTGGCCGGTTCGGAGTCGGTCGCCGGGTCGGCGGTCTTGTCGGCCGATTCGGTTTCCGCGGCTGGTTCGCCTTCGGGCTCATCGGCGGGCTGCTCGGCGCCCTCGGACGGGGCGGCCCCGTCGGCTTTGTCGTCCGGCTCTTGTTCGGCGACGGCGGCTTCGGGTCCGCTGGCTTCGGGATCGGCCGCGGCGGGGTCGGCCTCCGCTTGCTCGGCGCCGGCCGGCGACTGCGCGGCGCCGGTCGGCGTGGGGCCGGCCAGCACGAGGGCGGTCGCCAAGAGCAGCAGCGCCGTCGGGGAGATCTTGGGCATCGCAGCGGGTCCTCGGTTAGCTGGGTACTTCATGGCTCCATTATTGCGATGGCGGTCCGGGCGGACTACGCAGGATCTCGCAAATCGGCCGCCCCGGCTGTCGGCGGGGGCGGGGCCGCCGTAGAATCTTAGCCTTTCGGCCCGCCGGGCCCGCGACCGCTCGGCGCCCCCCCGCCAGACAGGCCCCCGCGCGGGCCACCCGACGCTCGCCCCACCCCGCCCCGCCCTCGCGCGCCCACCCGTTCGCTATGGAAGCCGGCATCGTAGGCCTGCCGAATGTCGGCAAGAGCACGCTCTTCAACGCGTTGACCGCGGCGGGCATTGCTAGCGAGAACTACCCGTTTTGTACGATTGAGCCCAACGTGGGCGCCGTGCCGGTGCCCGACGCCCGCCTGGCGACGATCAACTCGTACATCACCACGCAGAAGGTCATCCCGGCGATCCTGCAGCTGGTCGACATCGCGGGCATCGTCCGCGGCGCGAGCGAGGGCGAGGGGCTCGGCAACCAGTTCCTCAGCCACATCCGCAACGTCGACGCGATCCTCCACGTGGTCCGCTGCTTCGACGACCCGGACATCACCCACGTGGACGGCTCGGTCGACCCGATCCGCGATATCGAGACCATCGACACCGAGCTGATGCTCGCCGACCTGCAATCGGTCGAAGCCCAGTTGGTCAAAGCCAAGAAGAACGCCCGCACCGGCGACAAAGACGCGAAGCGCAAGGTCGACGTGCTCGACGCGTGCCACGCGCGGCTCGCCGACGGCGTGCCGATCCGCGGCCTGGAGTACGACGACCCGGCCTCCGCCCGCACGCTCCGCGAGCTGCAGCTGCTCACCGCCAAGCGGGTGCTGTACGTGGCCAACGTCGAGGAAGACGACCTGGCCGGCGAGGGGGAGCTCGTCCGGCCGGTCCGCCAGCGGGCCGCCGAAGAGCAAGGCGAGGTCGTGCCGGTCTGTGCGCGGCTCGAGGCCGAGCTCGCCGAGCTCGACGAGGCCGACCGGGCCGAGATGCTCGAGTCGGTAGGCCTCGCCGAACCGGCGCTGGCGGCCCTGGCACGGGCCGCGTACCGCCTGCTCGGCCTGCAGAGCTACTTCACCGCCGGCGAGAAAGAGATCCGCGCGTGGACCGTGCCGATCGGCGCGACCGCGCCGCAAGCGGCCGGCGTGATCCACACCGACTTCGAGCGCGGCTTCATCCGCGTCGAGGTGTACGCCGTCGACGACCTGGTCGAGCACGGCAGCGAGAAGGCGATCCGCGAAGCCGGCAAGATGCGTGTCGAAGGCAAGTCGTACGCCATGCGCGACGGCGACGTGTGCCACTTCCTCTTCAACGTGTAAGGCACACTCCCTTCACGACGGCCCGCGCTTTGGCCACCAAAAGCGGCAAGCCGCCGCCCAAGCGTTACGTTACGCGACACGCAAAAAAAATCGCGCGTAACGCCAAAACGGCCCGATTCGGCGGCTAAGCCGTTGCGGCGTCTGGGGTTGGCGAACCGTTACACCGCGCGGCCAGAGCCGCTCGCTGTAACGTTATTCGCGGGCGGCGCACCGATCCAAAACCGGCCGATTGTCGCCTGCCGGCGCCCGGCCGGACCGCGAATTGGCCGCGCTTTGACCGACGGGCGGTCGAGCGGGGGGAACCACCAAGGCACGGAGGGCACGAAGGGCCGGTCGGCGGGGCCGGGCCCGTCGAGTCGGCGGCGAAGGCGCGCGTGTCCGGATTGGTGTTGTGCCGTTCGCGGCCAGGCGCGCACGATGGTCCGAACCCGCACCCCGCCGTCACGACACAGACGCCGGGGGCCGCCTCGACCGAAAGGAGCCCACGACATGGACGAGAAGATCGACCTCAGCGAGCTGGCCGCCGAGGCCCAGAAGCGACAGACCGAGCAGCCCGTCAGCGAACCGGCAGACGACTGGACTCCCGACTTCGAGACCTCCGGCGTGTGCGGCGGCAAGGGGGGCGGTGGCTCCACGGCCACGATCGCCACGGTCCCGAATTTTTGAGCGGCAAGCCTAGAACGGCGAGACAACCGGCGTGGCCCCGCGCATTGGGCGGGGCCATGCCGTCTCGCCCCGGCGATCGACTCAAACCGTCACAAGGAGAGCCACCGATGGACGCCGCCCTGCTGACCGATCGCGAACTGCTGTGGACCGACAACGCCGTGCACGCCGAGCGTGTGCACAAGTCGGCCCGCGCGTTGGCCCGCATCGTGGCGTCGCTGACGGGCGGCGAACCGGCCGACGCCGCGGCGAGCGAGTTCATCGCGTTGTTCAACCGGGCCGCCGCCGCCCCGGCCGACGTGTTCTCGGAGCTCTGGTCGGAGCCCTTTGCCTACTACTGGGCGCGGACGGCTTGGGAGTTGTCTGCGGCCCTGCGGGGGGAGGGGGAGCGGCCGGCGTTCGTCGATCGGTACGTGGAGTCGACCGGAGCGGCCGACCTCGGCGACGCGTTCGCTCGGCACCTGGACCTTTTCAAGCTCTTCGCGGCGGGCCTGGCGGTCCGCAGCGGCGAGGCCGTCGAGTTCCATCGCCCGCTGCCAATCGCCATGCCCTTCGCGCTGGTAGGGACGCGGCTGTCCTTCTCCGGCGGCGGCGAGCTCGCGCTCTGCGGCGCCGGGCCCGAAACGCTGCTCGTCGAGCACGACGGCCAGCGGCTCGCCGTGCCGGTCGACCCCGACGCGGCTTGGACGCACCCGGGGGTCCGCCGGCACGTTTGCCCGGAGGTGTCGCTCGGCGCGAGCGCGATGCGGATGCAGCCGCACGCGATGAAACTGCCGGACCTCGTGTCGATGCGCCAGGACCCGCTGCCCACTCCCGGACTGCAAGAAGAGATGCAGCCCCACCTGGCCGACGCGGTCGCGGCGATCCAGCGGTACCTACCCGACGCGGCCGACCAGCTCCGCTACGGCGGGCGGCTGGCCGTCGTCAAGCAGCGCAGCGAGACCGGCCCGACCAACGCGAGCTTCTCGCGGCTGCCCGGCGCGGTGCTCTTTAGTGCGCGGCGCGAGCCGCTGGTCCTGGCCGACGACCTGCTGCACGAGGTGCACCACAACCGCCTGTACGCGCTGGAAGAGGGCCGGCCGTTCTTCGACAACCGCCGCGTGAACGCCACGACCGACGCGCGGTTCTACTCGCCCTGGCGCGCCGACCCACGGCCGCTCTACGGGATCTTCCACGCGGTCTACGTGTTCACACGCGTCAAGGCGTTCTGGCTCGGCGCGTACCGCAGCGGCGATCTCAACGGCGACCGGCTCGCCTACGCGACCGACCGACTGGTGCGGTTCCGCGAGCAGCTCTCCACCGGTGTGGGCGTGCTACGCGACAGCGCCGACTTCACCCCTTTCGGCCAGCGGCTGTTCGACGCGGTGTCGGCCGAGGTCGAGAGGCTGATCGCCGAAGCGCAGTCCGCCGGCTTGCCGGACGACGCGCCGGCGATGGTCTGCTTGGAGAACGGCCGACTGGTGCCGGAGCTGGGCCTCGACACCGGCGCACCGATCACCGTCACAGAAGCGATCGACGAGCACCGCCGCTACGCCGAACCGGCGCTTCAAGCGGCCAACGGCGCCGCGTCGGCCCCACCCGCGGGCCGGGCCACGGTGTCGGCGGAGCCGGCGAGCGTCTGAAACGCGGCCTCGAGCTGGCGGCGGCAGCGCAGCAGCACCTCGTGGCGCGGCCCCGAGCTGGCCGTCAGGCCGGTCGGGAGCGTCGGGTTGGTGTTGATCTCCCAAGTCTGGATCGCGCCGCCGTACAGGCCGTAGTCGATACGCCCGTAGTCGATCCCGGCCAGTTGGAAAATCGCCTTCAGGCGCGGCGCGTGGGGGTTGTTGAAGAAGTAGGCCTGCTCCTCTTGGAGCAGCTTCGGGTGCGTCAAGTCGCATGCCTTGACCATCCATCGCCGGCTGAAAAACAGGCTCCGCGGCACGATGCGCTCGCCGACTCGAAACGCCGCGTACTTGCGGTACAAGCCGTCGGAGTCGGCCGTGTCGAGGAACTCGGTAACGAGCAGCGGCCGCCACCCTTTCCAGCGAGTGCGTAGCCGCCAGAGCGCACGGCTGAGTTGGGCGCGGTCGCGCAGCAGCGGCGTCCGCGGGCCGGTGTGGTCGTTCTCTCTGCGGACGAAGACCGGGTAGCGGAGTGGCCGGTCGGGCTCGCCGGGCCGCCACACGGCGAAGCGGTTCTCGCCCCGCGACTGGAGCGTGTCGAGCAGGTCGCGGCGCCGCAGCGAGCGGAGCGGGTGGTTCACCACCCGAAACCCGGGCCGAGCCGACACATCGTCGGCGACCACCGCGGCGCGTTCCCTCTGCCGCGCGGACAGGCGCTCGATGTCCGCCAGCACGTACACGCCCGGCGGGTGGTCGCGCCGGGAGAGCCACGCCTCGTACGTGAGTGGCACGATCAGCGGACGCAGGCCGATCGCGACCCGGTCCAGGTAGACCCGGATCGTGTAGCTGGCGCGGCGGGTGGTGAGGAAGTAGATCATTTTCCGAGCGGCGACACTGCGCGAGGGGAGTAGCGGATCGGCGCGTGGGCTGTCAATCTCGCTGGCCCGGAAGTCGAAGGGGGAAAGAGGATTAGGGAAGTGGGGGATTTCGCTTGTTGGGTTTTCCAGCGGGGCCGCCCCCGCTCGGCCGCCCCCATGGCCGTTCGCCTTCCGCCTTTCCGCGTTCCCACTCCGCGTGCCCGCCCCGTGCCTCTCGCTCTGTTGCTCGCCGGTTGCCTCGCTTGCGCCACGTCGGTGCTGTGGATCAAGCTCTCGGCGATCGAGCCGGTGCTGCTCACCGCGCTGCGGCTGTCGCTGGCGGCCGCGCTGCTGGCGCCGTGGGCGGTGCGCGACTGGCGGCGGCGGCGCGACGAGCTGAACCTGTCGCACCTGCGCGACGTGGCGATCCCCGCGGTCGCGCTCTTGCTGCACTTCATCACGTGGATCTACGGCATCCGCCTGACGCTCGCGACCAACGGCACGCTGATCGTCAACCTGACGCCGCTCGCGACGCCCTTCCTGCTGGCGGCCCTGTCGCACGAGCGCGTCACGCCCCGGGAGTGGGCCGCCACGGCGCTGGCGATGGGCGGGCTGGCGATCCTCTTCGCGTCGGACTTCCACCTGACGCCCGACACCCTGTGGGGCGATGTCGTGTGCCTGGCGTCGATGCTGCTGCTGGCGACCTACCTGGTGCTGGCCAAGCGGTTCCGCCACCACCCGACCACGCTGCTGTACGTGACGCCGCTGTACGCGATCGCCGGCGCGATCGGGCTGGCTCTGTCGCCGCTCGCCCGGTCGACCACGCCGGTGGACTGGCGGCAGGAGTGGCTTTGGGTTGCGTTGCTGGTGCTCTTGCCGACCGTGCTGGGGCACTCGCTGATCAACCAAGCGATGCGGAGCATGCGTGGACAACTGGTGTCGGTCATCAACATGTCGCAGTTCGTGTTCGCCGGGCTGATGGCCTGGGCCGCGCTGGGCGAGCGGCCGACCGTGGCGTTCTACCCGGCGGCGGCCTTGGTCGCGGCCGCCGGCGTGCTGGTGGCCGCGCCGCGTCGGCGGCCGGGGAAGCCGGCGCCCTTCGCGCCGGAGGCGGAAGGCTGACGATCAATTTGCACAAGCGGCGGTGCGAAAATTTCGAAATTACGCCCGTTTCGCCAGTTGTTGCGTCTTGCTTGCCGATGGAGTGAGCGATAGGTTTAATCTGTCGGGCCTGAGATTCATTCTCAAAAGCCCGCCGTCCCGGATCCCCGCTCCCCCCATAAACGCTCCCGCGGCGCCCTATGGTCGCTCTGTCTAGCCAATCGCCGGCTCCCCTCGCTTGCGGCAACGAAGCGCCGCTGTCGCAGCTCGCCCGTGGCGGCCACGGCCGCGTTACGCGGGTCGTCGGCGATTCGGCCGAATCGGTGAGGCTTCGGGCGCTGGGCTTCTGCCAGGGGCGCCGGGTCGAGGTGCTGCGGACCGGTCCCACCTGGGTCGTGCGCGTGCTTGGATCGCGGATCGGCTTGTCTCGTGAGCTGGCCTCGAGCGTGCTGCTGACGGCCGCCTGAGCAGCCCAGCGTGGCCACTCAACCGGCGCCCACGAAGCCGGCGCCCACGCAACCGTGGCTTGGCGCCATTGCAAGCCTCTTCCCTACGGCGACCAGAGTGGACGCTGCCCCCCCTTCCGCCGAGGCGCCTTCGGCCCCCGCTGCTGGGGTGGCCGCGGCGAGGGTCGCCCTGATCGGCAACCCGAACGCGGGGAAGACGTCGCTCTTCAACCGCCTGACCGGTCAACGCGCACACACGGCGAACTTTGCCGGCACGACGGTGAGCCACCGCCGCGGCGTGCTGAAGCCCGCGCCGGGGGAACCGCTCCGCTCCGCGCCGATCGAGCTGGTCGACCTGCCCGGCCTGTACAGCCTCGAGGCGACCTCGCCCGAAGAGAAAGCGGCCGTGGCGGCCCTGCGAGGCGAGCTGCCCGGCGCCGCCGCGCCGGACGCGGTGGTGATCGTCGTCGACGCGACGAACCTCGAGCGCAACCTGCCGCTCGCGGTTGAGGCGCTCGCCCTCGGGGGTCCGACGCTGGTGGCGCTCAACATGCGTGACTTGGCCGAGCGGCTCGGCCTGAAGCTCGACCTGGACCGCCTCAGCGGCCGCTTGGGCTGCCCGGTGGTGAGCGTGTCGGCGCGGACGGGCGAGGGGCTCGACTCGCTGGTCGCTGCGATCCACGCGCTGGCGGACCAGAAACCGTTGCCCCAACTCGACGCGGCCGCGTGCGCGTGCACGAGCTGCTCGGGCTGCGGCTACGCGTCGCGGTTCGACTGGGCCGAGTCGGTCCGCGCGGACTCCCTGTCGGGCGACCCCGAAGCGCCGAGCCGCCTGACCGACGCGCTCGACACCGTGCTCACGCACCGCGTGGGGGGCCTCGCCGCGTTTGCGGTGGTGATGCTCGGCCTGTTCGTCACGATCTTCTCGGTCGCGACCGTGCCGATGGACCTCATCGACGCGCTGTTCGCGTGGGCGGGCGACTCGATCGGCCGCTGGCTGCCCGAGGGCGACCTTCGCAGCCTGGTGGTCGACGGCGTCATCGGCGGCGTGGGGGGCGTGCTGGTCTTCTTGCCGCAGATCTGCCTCTTGTTCTTTTTGCTCGCGCTGCTGGACGACTCGGGCTACCTGGCCCGCGCGGCGCTGGTGATGGACCGGCTGATGCAACGCGTCGGCCTGCCCGGCAAGGCGTTCGTGCCGATGCTCTCGGCCCACGCGTGCGCGATCCCGGCGATCATCTCCGCGCGGGTCGTCGACGACCGCCGCGACCGACTGACGACGATCCTCGTCGCGCCGCTCTTGTCGTGCTCGGCCCGGGTGCCGGTGTACGTGATGGTCGTCGCGCTGCTGTTCCCCGACCGGCCGCTGGCCGCCGCGCTGGTGTTCGCCGGCGCGTACGCGCTGGGCATCGTCGCGGCGCTGGGGGCGAGCCTGGTGCTCAAGCGGACCCTGCTGCCCGGCGAGCCGCGCCCGCTAGTGATCGAGCTGCCCAACTACCGCTTGCCGAGCGTGCGCGACAGCCTGCTGCGGACCGTCGATCAGGCGTGGGACTTCGTCAAGAACGCGGGCACGACGATCCTCGTGATCTCGCTCGTGCTGTGGGCGTTGGCGACCTACCCGAAGACCGACCCGGCGGCCCTGCCGGCCGACGAGATGGCCGCCGCCCAGGTGCAGCTCGAGAACTCCTTCGCCGGCCAGATCGGCAAGGCGATCCAGCCGGTCTTCGCGCCGCTGGGGTTCGACTGGCGGACAACGGTGGGCGTGGTCTCTTCGTTCGCTGCGCGGGAGGTGGTCGTGTCGACGCTCTCGATCCTTTACGGCCTGGGCGAGGAGGGGGACACCGACTCGCTCCTGGGCTCGCTCAAAACCGCCCAGCGCCCGGACGGCACGCTGGTGTTCACCACCGCGACCTGCCTGAGCCTGCTGGTCTTCTACGTGCTGGCGATGCAGTGCCTGCCGACCCAGGCGGTCACGTGGCGGGAGACCGGCCACTGGAAGTGGGCCGCGCTGCAGCTTGGCTACATGACGGCGCTGGCCTACGGCGCCGCGCTGGTGACTTATCAGGTGGCCCGCACGCTCACGTGACCTTCGGCCGCTGAGCCGGATTGCAAGGTTCTTTCCGTTTGTAGCGGCGGCGGTCGGCCTTGCCGCCATCCGGATGGCCACGACGCGTGCTGCCGGCGAACTAGGTTTCGATCGAACGCTCCGCGCCGATGCGTGGGTCTCGACTCCCGACCGACCAGCACCCGCTAACGAACTATGGCCGACTCGCTCCTCGCCGATTGGCAGCCCGACGATTTCCAAGCGCTCGAACGCGGCGTGTTGGTCGCCGGCCACCGGCTGGCCGAGACCGGCCTGTTCACCGACGACGCGCTGGCCGAGGTCTTCGACTCCCACCCGGCCGAGCACCTGTCGGTCAACACGATGGGCAAGTCGAAGGAGAAGTTCGACTGGCGCGAGGGCGACCGGAACGGCGTGCCCGGCGACGAGCTCGTGCAGATGGTCCGCGAGGGGCACCTGTGGATCAACTGCCGGCGGATGCTGCAGCACCAGCCGGCCCACGCCGAGGTCATCAACCGGCTGTTCGGCGAGCTCGAATCGGGCGCTTCGCACTTCAAGGCCGAGGACCGCACCGCCAACCTGCTCGTCAGCTCGCCCGGCGCGTGGGTCCCGTACCACGTCGACATGCCCGTGAACATGCTGTGGCACATCCGCGGCCGGAAGCGGGCGTGGGTGTACCCGCATTTCGACAAGCGCTTCGCGTCGAGCGTTTGCCTCGAGAAGGTCTGCTCCGGCGAGTGGTCGGAGGACGTGCCCTACGACCCCGCGTGGGACAAGTACGCCCTCGTGTTCGACGCCGAGCCGGGCCAGCTCGTCACGTGGCCGCAGCTCGCGCCGCACCGGGTTGAGAACCTCGAGGGGCTCAACGTGTCGCTCTCGACCGAGCACAAGAACCCCCGCGCCCGCCGGCGGCTGAACGTGCACACGGGCAACCACGTGCTGCGGAAGCGGCTGGGCTACGCGTGCCAGAGCATCGAGGCGGACGGCTGGGCCGCGCACGTGAAGCAATTCATCGCGCGGGTCGACCGCTACGCGGGCAAGCTGTTCGGCAAAGAGAAGGAGCAGTGGACCTACCCGATCACGTTCGTGCTCGACCCTAGCGAGCCGGACGGCTTCCGCTTGCTGGAGGTCGACGAGCGCACGGTGCTCGCCGCGCACGAGCAGCAAGAGCCGGTCGCGGTTTGAGGCCGGTCTCTTGTGGCCGAGTCGGCTGGCGCTTCGCCCGAGGCTAGCGCCGTCGGCTCGAGCAACAACCGGATTCCCCCTGGGCCGAGCGCGCTGAGCGTCGGGTGAGCGAAGGACCGACCGGCGCGCTTCGACCGCCCGAGGCTAGCGCCTGCGGCTCAAGCAACAATCGGATTCTCCCTGAGCCACAGGCGATAGCCTCGGGCTGCCCCGGTCACCGGGTACCCACCACGAGCGGACTATGCGGCTGGAAGTCATCGAAACGCTCGCCGCGCTCCGCTCGCTCGAGCCCGAGTGGCGGGAGCTTGCGATCCCCTCGCCGATGCAGTCGCCCGAGTGGCTGTTGAGTTGGTGGGAGGCCTACGGCGAGGACGACGCGGCTTGCTCGCTCTGGACGCTCGCCGTGCGCAACAGCGCCGGCGTGCTGGTGGGCCTGGCTCCCTGCTACGTCCGGCTGCGCACACTGGCCGGGCCGACGCTGCGATTGCTGGGCGATGGCCGCGCGTCGACCGACCACCACACGATCCTCTGCCGCACGGCCGAGGACGAGCCGGGCGTGGTCAGCGCGGTCGCCAAGTGGGTCGTTGACTCGGCCGGCGACACCTGGCGCCGAGTGCGCTTCGAAGCGATCGACGCCGACGACCGGGCGATGAACCACCTCGAGCGTCTGCTGGCGGAGGGGGGCCTCGACACCCAGCGGATCGACGACCTGGGCAGCTTCCCCGCCGAGATGGCAGCCCACGGCGGCGAGCCCACGTGGGAGAACTACCTGGCGACGCTCAGCAAGAACCGCCGCAAGCGGCTCCGCAAGTGGCGCCGAGAGTTGCTCGACACCGGCCAAGCGACGGTGCTCGTCGCGCAGACCGAGGCCGACCGGCAAGAGCTGTGGCCGCTGCTGGTGAAGCTGCACCGCGAGCGCCGCGAGGCGATGGGCCACCCCGGCGTGTTCGACGAGCCGCGGTTCGACCGCTTCCACCGCCTGGCGAGCGAGCGGCTGCTCGCTAAGGGGCGGTTGTACTTGGCCGTGCTCGAGCTCGACGGTAAGCCGGCCGCTGTCGACTACGCGCTGCAAGACGAGCGCGCCGTGTACGCCTACCAGGGCGGCATCGCCCCCTGGGCGCTGGAGCGCGACGCGGGCCACCTGTCGCAGATGGTGCTCGCCGAGACGGCGCTCGCCGCGGGGCGCACGCGGCTCGACCTGCTCCGCGGCGACGAGCCGTACAAGCTCAGCTGGGGCGCCGTGCACCGACCGGCCAGCACGCTGCACGTGCGGCCGCGCGACGCGGCGGGCGCGTTGGAGCGGTGGGCGGGCGCCGCGTACCGCTCGCTTCGGGATAGGAGGCTTCGGGCTTCGGGCCTCGGGCTTCAGGGCACGGCAGGCGAGCTTACTCCCGAAGCCTGAGGCCCGAGGCCCGAAGCCCACCGCGTCAGCGGCGCCGCTGAGCGAACACCCAGTCCCACACCTGGGGGCACTCGAAGGTGGGCGTCCAACTGCCGTGGCCAACGCCGGGGTACTCGGTGTAGACCGGCGTGCCGCCGGCCTCTCGGATCGCCTGGATCATCTCGCGCGAGCGCTCGACCGGCACGGCCGTGTCGGCGTCGCCGTGGAAGGCCCACAGGGGGAGCTTCGCCAGGGGCTCGCCCCAGGCCGGGTTGCCGCCGCCGCAGATCGGCGCCGCGGCCGCCCAGAACTCGGGCTCGCGCGCGGCCATCTCCCACGTGCCGTAGCCCCCCATCGAGAGGCCGCTCACGTAGAGCCGGTTTTCGTCGACCGACTCGGTTTCGATCAGGTGCTCCACCAGCGCCCGCACCGCGTGCATCGGCTCGGTCATCCGCTGGTCCACGCCGAGCGGCACCGACTCGTCGGTCGGCCGGAGCCGCAGCGACCACACGACCGGCTGATCGGAACCCTCGAGGTTCCCCGCGGGGCACTGCGGCGCGAGCACGTACGCGCCGTGCTTGGCGAACCGCTGGGATGCGAACGTCGCGCCGCCGTGGATGAGCTGCCGCTGGTTGTCGTCGCCGCGTTCGCCGAAGCCGTGCAGGAACACCAGCAGGGGCCGCGGGTTGTCGTCGCTGGCGCCGTCGGGCTTGAGCAGGCGGTAGGGGAGCGTGAAGCCGCCGTCGTCGAATGTCGCGGCGCCGAAGGCCTCGAGCACCTCGGGCGTGATCCGCGGGTCGACCGGCTCTTCGGCCATGGCGAGCGGGGCGATGAGTAGGGCGAGCACGGCGAGCAGGCGCATGGTTTTGCGGTCGGGTTGTTGGGCGAAGAGAAGGGTCGCTGGATCAGAGACTCGCGGGCGAGGAAAGCGAAGCCGACGACACGTCGTCCCTGACGCCCGTCTCGGACGCAACATCACGAAGGTATTCGGGCGCTAAGTCGGCGCCGCACGCCCATTCGATCGTGTGGTCTGTCAGGCTGAAACAGCCGAAAGTGGCGGGGTCCGTTAAGGGAGCGAATACGGGTCCACTCAGTCGGCCCGAGAGATCAATCACCCCTGACCAACCATCGCTGAAGCGCAGCCAAAGGCGGTGGGCTCCGTGGTGTCGCGCCTCTAAGACTCGCAACATGACTATTCCAGGGGGTCGATGGGAACAAGCGGCTCTTCTCGCCGGACCCGTTCCCAGTTTTCGCGGAGTTCATCCCGATGCAGCTCGTGCCATTCGAGAACAGCGCGGAGCGCTCGCCTGGGAAAACGTCCCTCGCAAACGCCCGAGTCGATCTCGACCGTTATATCGTACTCGCCGTAGGTGGCGTGATAATGCGGCGGCGGATGGTCGCGGTAGTACATCCGCACCACGACACCGAGAAAGCGAGAGATCTCCGGCATGCCGGAATTCTAATCGCCTACCCATAGGGCTCAAGAATCGCGTAAGGCTCGATCTGGCCCAGGCCGAGCGACTCGGCGCCGTTGGCCTCGCCCTCGGCGATGCGCCGGCCCAGCGCGGTCACCTGCTTGAAGTAGCGGTTGCTGGGGCGCTCGCCGGTGAGCTTGCGGCGGAGCTGTTGGCAGAGCAGGTCGCCCGCGTCGCGGACGACCGGGTCGGCGTGCTTGCCCGCGTAGAGGGAGGTGACCAGGATCGTGATCAGGTCTTGGGTGCGCTGGCTCAGCTCGGCCATGCGGCACTGGCGGTCGGCCAGCTTGAGCTGGAACTTCTGCATGGCCGAGTCGATCTCCAGCGCCATCCGCGGCAACGCGTCGCACGCGTACGCGGCGTGGCGCTTCAGCTCGTCCGGCATCGGCGGCAGCGAGGCTTTGCCGACTCCGCCGAGCATCCGCCCGAGCCGCCACTTCACGTAGGGCCCGGCGACACGGGACAGAACCATGGCGTGCCGCGGGTTCATCGGGTTGGGCTTCTTGATGCCGGCGGCGGCCATCGCCTTGCCGACGGGCTCGAAGTAACGCTTGCCGTGATCTTTAACGAGCGACTTGAAGAACGCCATGCCGAGCATCTCCCCCTCGCCCTCGTAGATGCAGGGGGCCAGGTAGTCGGCGATGTTGTCGCCCAGCGGGTGGCCGGCGAGGAAGGAGCGGCCGCCGTGGGTCTTCATCATCAGCTCGATCGCGGCGTGTTTCTGCGCTTCGGAGCCGAAGATCTTGGCGATGATGCACTCCATCTCGCCGCGGTAGCCGCGGTCCAAGAGGTCGCCGCACCAGGCCACCAGCGCGTCGGCCCCGACGATCAGCGACGCCAGCTCGCCCACGCGGCGCTGGACCAGCTCGCGGCGGGCGATCGCCTCGCTGTAGGTGACGCGGTACTCGGCCCACGGCAGCATCGACGCGAGCATCAGCCGCATCGTGCCGGCCGCGTTCGCGCACAGCGACACCCGGCCCAGGTTCAGCCCGTGGTAGGCGATCGTGAGGCCGTCGCCCTTGGGCGGGATGAGCAGGTTGCCCCTGGGCACGCGGAAGTCGCGGAACACGATGCCGCGGTTGTACAAATGCCGCAGCGCATAGATTTCGTACTTCTTGAGCTGGAAGTGGTCGTCCTCGGCGGCCGGCAGGTCGACGATCATCACCGAGGGCTTGCCCTCGACCAAACAGACCAGGCCGATGGTGCGTCCGGGCCGCACGTTCGAGATGAACAGCTTCTCGCCGTTCACCACGTACTGGTCCCCCTCGAGCACGGCGGTGGTCTTCAGCGCGGTGAGGTCGCTCCCCGCGCCGGGCTCGGTCAGGGCGAACGCGCTGAGCCGCTCGCCGCTGGCCAGCTTGGGCAGCCACGTGGCCTTCTGCTCGGGCGTGCCAAAGGTCTTCACCGGGTCGACCGCGCCTATGCAGCCGTGGATCGACGCGAGGCCCGCGATCGTGCCGTCGAGGGTGGCCATCTGGGTGAGGAACGCGGCGACGGTCGAGAACTCGGCGCCGACGCCGCCGTGGTCCACGCCGACGAGCATGCCCCAGTAGCCGGCCTCGCCGAGCTCGGCGAGCACCTCTTCGCGGACGCGGCCCTCTTCGTTGTGCAGCGTGCCGGCCCGCTTGTGCCGGCGGACCACGCCGAGCGACGCGGCCATCGTCCGCTGCATGGCTTCGTTCGGAACGGCGGGCTTGCTCGTAAACTCCTCGACCGGAACGGTCCGCTCCCACACGGCGCGGTGCGCCGGGCTGTTGACCGTCTGGTACTGCGGGGCGAAGAGGTCCTCGACCTGGTCGTCGGCCCGGTCGATCGCGCCGGTGCGGCGGGCCTCGTCGTCGGACTTGCCGCCGAGCTTGAGGGCCGTTTCGGCAAACGAGGCCTCTTCGGCGGGAGGGGCGGCCGGCGCGGGCTGCGGCGCCGCGGGCGCGGCGGGCGACTGGCCGCGGTGGTTTGCCTCCGACGATCCGGTCCCCTCGGGGGTGGTCGTAGTGGGTGCGCCGCGCATGGCCGCCTCGGGGGGGGGTGAGGGTGTTCGCTGAACGAGAAGAGGGACCCTTGCTTAGTATAGAAGTACGGACGCCCGACACGGGGGGTTCTGTCTGCGGGGGGCGGCGGCCCCGGCGGCCGGCGGCAGAGCGACCCGCATAATCTCGTCAATTAGGTTGACCCGCCTGCCGGATTGGATGAGTCTGTACGGTCTCCCGTGGGGCGGCCGCTGTAGAGCTGCCGGTCGCGGGCTCGCCTCGTGATTACCTGCTTCCGGACCAGGGAGAGCGGCGCTGTGACCAACTTGCGAAGCCTCTTGCTGGCCGCCGCCGTGTTGACGACGCCGGCCCTCTCTTGGGCCCAATGCCGGTGCCAGCTGTGCGAGCTGTGCCTGATGGCGGAGGCCGCGGGTTACACGTCCGCCGACTCCGGCGGGCCGGCCGCGCCCACCCCGCCGGCCTCGCTGATGCTGACGGCCGAGGAGCAGGCGACGAGGCAGACGGTGTTTGTCGACTTCGACAGCCGCACGAGCTTCTCCGATTTGCAGAACGGGCTGGGGTACACCGCGTTCGAGCGCGAAGAGATCATGCGGCGGGTGCGTCAAGACTACGAGCTGTTCGGTTTCGATTTTGTCACCAGCCAGCCGGCCAGCGGCGACTTCTCGACGGTCTGGTTGAACGACGGCCCCTCCTTCGGCATCGCCCAGCAGATCGACTTCCGCAACCTCGACCGGAACGACACGGCGACCGTCAACGTGCCGGTGCGGCCGACCGAGTACAACCGCGTGCTGGTGACCTCGACCGTCATCTCGCACGAGCTGGGCCACGTCCTCGGGCTGCGGCACGCCGACGCGTTCGGCCCGATCGGCGCGGGCATCAACGTGCGGTCGTTCGCCGTGAGCGGCTTCGACTACCCGGGGCCCGACGTCGCCGGCGAGTCCGAGTACCACATCATGCAGACCGACCGGTTCAACGGCGTGGCGTTCGAGACGTTCTTCGGCGAACGCGAGGCGGTGAAGCTGGCGTTCAACGAGTCGGGCGTGGTCGTGAACGAGAGCGACACGGTCAAGCTCTCGTTCACCGAAGCCGAGCCGCTCCAACTGACCAGCCTCGCGGTGCCGAACACGCTGCGCGTCGGTCAGTTCTCCGAGGGGTTCGAGGTGGAAGCGATCACCGTGCTCGGCGCCCTGACCGACGACGCGCGAGCCGACTACTTCTCTTTCGAGGCCCAAGCCGGCGACGTCGTCAACATCGAGGTGATCTCCTCGCTCTTGAACGAGGCCGCCGGCGGTATTGGAAACCGATACAGCGACACCATCAGCCCCGGCCTACGCGTGCTCGACTCCGATGGGCAGGTCTTGGACTTCTACGGCGTCGAAGCCGCCAACACGTCGGGCCCCGAGCTGATCGACGCCTTGGTGCTCGACCTGCTGATCTCTGAGACCGGCACCTACTTCGTCGAGGTGAACGGCCAAGGGGACTTCTTCGAGACCACCGACGAAGAGGGCAACCCGATCCGCAACAACACCGACGGCACGCCCGAGGTCGGCGCGTACGAGCTGTTCCTGTTCACGTTCGGCGTCGACTCGGGCGTCCGCGCTGAGTCCGAGGGCGACTTCAACGGCGACGGCGTCGTCAACGCGGCCGACTACACGCTCTTCCGCGACTCGCTCGCCAGCGAGACCGCCATCGGCGCCGGCGCCGACGGCAACGCCAACGGCGTCGTCGATCCGGAAGACTACCGCTACTGGATCGGCAACTACGGCGCCCAGCGCGACCCGGCCGCCGGCGTGCCCGAGCCGGCCGCGGTGTTGCTGCTGGCGATCGCCACGATCGGCCCGGTCACGGCGCGACGCCGACGCTAGCCACATAGCTCCGGAGCCTCGGGCGTTCGCCCGGGGAGCGCCGAGCCGCATCGACTCCGGTACCCCCTCGGGCTGATGCCCTCGGCGCCGCTTTCGGCCTCACAGCCGGCGCGCCCAGCGGCGTCGGCTGTCTGACGTTCGGGACCTTCGGCGGGCCGCCCTTCACAAAGCGGGCCGCAACTCGCATAAACGGGCGCTCCGGGCCCGCCGCGCGGTGGGCGTTCCCCTCGCCGAGAGTGGCCCCGCTATGCACGACCCTCGCATCGACCAACTCGCCGACGTCCTGCTCGACCACAGCTGCGAGCTGAAACGCGGCGAGACGATCCTCATCGAGGCGATCGACCTGCCCGAGCCGGACCTCGTGTGCGCGCTCGTCGGGGGCGCCGCACGCCGGGGCGCCACGCCGCTGGTGGAGCTGAAGAACCAGCGTGTCCAAGCGGCCCTCTACTCCAACGCGACCGAGCAGGGCATGAAGCTCGCCGGCGGCCTCGAACGCGCCCGCATGGAGAAGGTGCAGGCCTACGTGGGCGTGCGTGGCGCGGCGAACGGCAGCCAGCTCAAGGGCGTGCCGTCGGACCGGATGGACCTGTACCAGGAGCACTGGCTGCGGCACGTGAACGACTACCGCGTGCCGCACACCAAGTGGGTCGTGCTGCGGTACCCGACCGACTCGTTCGCGCAGGCGGCCGACATGCCGACCGAGGAGTTCACCGACTTCTACTTCGACGTGTGCACGGCGGACTACGCGGCGATGGCCGAGGCCCAGAAGCCGCTGGTCGCGCGGCTGGACGCGGCCGACCGCGTCAAGATCCTCGCGCCCGGCACGGAGCTGGAGTTCTCGATCAAGGGGATCCCGGTGATCCCGTGCAGCGGGCAGCGGAACATCCCCGACGGGGAGGTCTTCACCGCGCCGGTCCGAGAGAGCATCAACGGCGTGATCCGTTTCAACACGCCGAGCCGCTACCAGGGGGTGGTGCACAGCGACATCGAGTTCCGCTTCAAGGACGGCCAGATCGTCGAGGCCAGCTCGAGCGACACGGAGCGGCTGAACAAGCTGCTCGACTCCGACGACGGCGCCCGCTACTGCGGCGAGTGGTCCCTCGGCACGAACAACCGCGTGCGCCACCCGATGCTCGACACGCTGTTCGACGAGAAGATCGGCGGCTCGCTGCACCTCACGCCGGGCAACGCGTACGACGAGGCCGACAACGGGAACCGCAGCCGGATCCATTGGGACCTGGTGTTGATCCAGCGCGAGGACTACGGCGGCGGCGAGGTGTGGCTGGACGACGAGCTGATCCGCAAGGACGGGCGCTTCGTGCCGGCCGACTTGGCCGGCCTGAACGACGGCGCCTGACCGCTCGCCGGTCCGGATGCGCCTGGGGGCGTGGCCTGCGCGTTGGCGGGACCGTGGAGAATCTCCGTGCGCGCGTCGGCGCGTGAGCTAGCCTTTTCGGAGCCTAGTGGGCCACACCGTGCGGCCCCTACAACCGCTCCGAACCGAGCTCCCGCGATGGCCGACCGGACCGATCGATCGCGTTTCCCCGACGCGTTGCTGGCGGCCTGCGAACGCCGCCCGGCGGCTACGATCTTCGCGGCGCTGGGGCTGGCCACTCTGATCGCGGTCGCGGACTTCCTGACCGGCGACACCTTCCCGCTGATCGTCTGCTACCTGCCGACGATCGCGATGGTGTGCTGGGTCACCTCGCCGGCGATCGGCGCGGTGCTGGCCGCCGGGTGCTGCGTGGGCTGGCTGTTGGATGACGCGCTCACGCTCGAGATGCAAGGCGTCACCGCGGCCGAGGCTTGGGTGGCCGTGTCGCACGCGCTGTTCTTCGCGATCGTCGTCGGCATGCTCGCGCGGCTGCGCGAAGCGCACGCGAACGAGCGCCGCCTCGCGCGGACCGACGGGCTCACCGGCTTGCTCAACGCCAAGGCCTTCCGCGAGCGGGCGGACGAAGAGATGGCCCGCTCTCGGCGGACCGGCCGGCCGGTGTCGGTCGCCTTTATCGACTGCGACAACTTCAAGACCGTCAACGACACGCTCGGCCACCTAGAAGGAGACCGGCTGCTCTCGGCGATCGCCGATCAGATGCGGCTCACGGTCCGCCAGATCGACATGCCGGCGCGGATGGGTGGCGACGAGTTCGCTATCCTGCTGCCAGAGACCGCGCAGCACGACGCGCAGCTCGTCGTCGAGCGGCTGCGCGACGACCTGACCCGGCGCATGCAAGAGCAGTCTTGGCCGGTCACGTTCAGCATCGGCGTGGCCGTCTACGCGACCCCGCCCGAGTCGGTCGACGCGCTGATCCACGGCGCCGACACGCTGATGTACGAGGTCAAGGCGGGCGCCAAGGACGCCGTCGCTCTGAAGCTGGTCGCTTGACCGGCAGCGCCGGTCGGAGCCGGCGCGACCGCTCCGGCCGCTAGAGCCGCTACGGCCGGCAATCTCGACTTTTCTTGCCGCCGCCGAGCGGCCCTCATCGATAAGTGCCGTAGGCGCGTCGCGGCGCCGTGTGGCCCTTAACGAGCTCAACCCGATCGCTATGAGCGACAGCCCGGTCTACTGGCGCGAGGGCATGTTCCTCACGCCGCAGCACTTCCAGGCGGCCGACCGCTCCGAGGCCCGGCAGCGTCGGCTCGGCTCGCAATGGGACCGCGCGTACAACTGGGGGATCCGGTCGATCGACATCGACCCCGACGCGCTGGCGAACCACCGCCTGGTGGTCCGCCGCCTCGCCGCGCGGATGCCCGACGGCGAGACCGTCGCGTTCCCCGACGACGGCAGCCTGCCGGTGCTCGACCTGCAAGGGCCGCTCCGCGAGCGTGAGGCCGTGCGGGTCTACCTGGGTTTGCCGCTAGAGAACCCCAACCGGCCCGCGGTCGGCGAGGCGTCGGACCCGTCGGTCCGCTGGACGGTCGAGGTCCGCGAGGCGAACGACCGCAACACGGGCCTCGGCGCTCAGACGATCCAGGTGCTGCGGCCCAACGTCCGGCTGCTGACCTCCGAGGAAGACCTGCACGGCTACACCGCGCTGCCGATCGCGCAGGTGCGCCGCAGCGAAACCGCGGCCGGCGCGCCGGCGATCGACCCGGGGTTCATCCCGCCGGTGCTCGCGTGCGACGCGTGGGCGCCGCTGCAGGTGGGCGTGTTGACGCGGCTCTTGGAGCGGATCGAGAAGAAGGCCGAGGTCCTCGCCGGCCAGGCCTTGGGCCGCGGCCTCGGGTTCGACAGCACCGGCCAGGGCGAGCGGCGGCTGCTGGAACAACTGCGGGTCCTGCAAACGGCGGTCGCCGTGTTGTCGGTCGACCTCGGCGCGCAAGGCCAGCCGCCGCTGGCCGCGTACCGCGAGCTCGGCCGGCTGATCGGCACGCTGAGCGTGTTCGCCCCGGACCGGCGAGCGCGGGTGCTGCCGGCCTACGACCACGACGACCTGGCCGGCTGCTTCCTCGCCGCGCGCGACACGATCGAGGAGCTGCTCTCGGCCGTCGTTCAGCCCACGTACGAGCAACGCTCCTTCACGCGCCACGAGTCCCTGCTGCGGGTCGACCTGGAGCCCCGTTGGCTCGAGCCGGGATGCACGCTGCTGTTGGGCGCGGAGTCTTCGGCGACCGCCCAGGACGTGCAGCGGCTGCTGGTCAGCGGTCGCAACGCGAAGTTCGGCTGCGCCGGCCGCGCCGAGGAGCTGTTCCTGCTCGGCGAGGCGGGGCTCGAACCTCTGCGTGTGCTCCAGCCCCCGAGCGGCCTGCCGGTTCGCAAGGGGCTTCAGTACTACCGCTTGGCGGCCGATTCGGCGCCCCAGGAGTGGCGCGCCGTCGAGCGGTCGATGACGCTGGCCGTCCGCTTGAGCGAGAGCGTGCTGGTCGACGAGCTCGCCGACCAAAACGCGGTGGTGATCGACATCGACGGCCGGCCCTCCACGCTCCGCCTGACACTCTTCGCCCTGCAAGGCGACTCGGCGCCGGCCGCTTCGTCGCTGGCGGCGGACGAGCTGGCCACGGTGTGAGTCGGCATAGGGGGCTGTCGAGCCAGCCCGATCTGCCGCTCCGGCGCCTTGCGCCCTCGGCCTACGCGCTCTCGCCCTTGCCGGGGCTAGCGAACGCTGTCGAGGGTCGTTGACTCGATCGGTTGGAAGACCGGCTCGTCGCCGTCGGTGGTCCGCGGCCGGGTCGCGAGCCAGCTGTTCCAGCCGAGGCGGGTCTGGGTCGCGTCGACGGCGCTGGGACGCACGCCGTCACGGCGGAGGACGAGTTGTACGTCGAAATCGACGCCCGGCCCCAACGCCAGCCGCGCGGCTTGGCAGAGCATCGCGAAGCGACGACGCCGCCCCCCCGGCGCCGTGTCGGGCAACAAGGCCTCGAACAGGTCGCGGTCCAGCGGACCCACGCGCAGCCGCACGCGGCTCTGCACATCCCAGACCCGCGCGCCGATCAAGGCGTCGATCCCGAGCCGGCTGGCTCGGTCGCCCAGGCGCGTCTGCTCGGTCGGATCGACTGCGAGCCATTGGCCGCGGAACGGCAGAACCTCAACCGGCGCCCGGAACATGTCGGACAGGAACGCGCCGATCTGCGCCGCGCTGCGCTGCGGCCGGGCCAACGCGCCGGCGTGGCGGAGCACGGCGCGGTCGGGCAAGCGGTCGACGAGCTCGCAGCGCTCGCCAAGGGCCGGCTCGGCGTGGACACGCAGCCGCTCCCGCAGGGTGGGGTCGCCCAAGCCGGCGAGGCTGGCGACCGCGTTGTCGAACGCGTCGGCCGGCGCCGCCGACCCGCACGGCCTATCGGCGCCGCGATCGATACGCCGGCTCGCCCACGCGCGGTAAAGCTGCGCGAGCAGCCGGTTGTTGAACAGGTCGTACCACGCGCGCAGCGTGCGCTTGGCAGCGCCGCGCAGCGTGCGCTCCAGCCGGATGACCTGCTCCGTGTAGTGGCGCGGCAGGACGCCGCTCGGGCCGGTCAGGCCGAAGAACGACACCGTCAGCCGCGGGGGGCCGTCGCCGCTGTCGCTCGGCTGGACCGCGTCGATCGCCGACGCGGGGAACGCCGTCGACGCGGGCGTCTGGAAGCGGACGCGTGCTTCCCCTGTGGGCCGCCGCCCGGCGGGGTCGGCGGGCCGCGACCGCTCGAGCAGCGACACGGCTTGGTAGAAGTCGAACCGGCCCGGCGCGTCGTAGAGTCTCCGCTGGGGGGAGTCTTGGGCGGGGTTCGGCTCGGTCGGCTTGTCGGCGACGGCGGTCATACGAGCGGCGTGTCTCCCGATCGCGGAGGCCACGACTTGATCTCACCGCGCTGCTTCGAGCGGAGGGTGAGCTTCGTGAACGAGTTGACCGTGGCGTACTCGGCGAAGAAGCGCTCCATGACCGAGCCGAACAGCAGCGCGCCGACGCCACGGTAATTGTCCTCGTCGACGTCGACGTCGACCGCCACGCCGCGGCAGAAGCCCCCGTCGCGCGCCGTGCCGATGCGGCACGCGGTCGCCCGGCTGGACACGCCCAGCACGCCGTCGATCATCTCGCTCGCGGCGATCGCCCGCGCGCGGTCGGCGGTGCGGTCGCTGAAGTCGTACAGCCGGAGCATCGCCCGCAACGCGTCGGCGCCCGATTGCTGGTCGACGAGCGACAAGTGGTTCAGCGACAGGTGCGACACCAGGCGCCAGTACGCGCGCTTGCCGAGCGGCGGCCGGATCGGCGCGCTCGGCGGACGCAGGAAGGCGACCGAGCGGACCGGCTGCGACGACTCGCTCCGCAGCCGCAGCCCGGCGGGGCCGGCCGGCAGCCGTGTGGGCAAGTCGCGGTTGGTGCAGGTCGCCCGCACCGTCACGGAGCGGTCGCCGGGGGCGGCCGGGTCGAAGCCGAGGTCGGTCAGCCGCAGCGACACGTCGGTCGCGGCGTCGTCGTGGCGGGCGGCGGGGCGCCGGCGGGTGTGCCAGTACGCGGTCGCTTGCTCGGGGCCTTCCCAGCTGTTCTCGTGGTCCAGCCCGTAGAGCGGCCGGTACTCGGTTTGCGACCGCGGGTCGACGCCTGTCACCCGGTCGACCGAGTAAACCTCGAAGGCGCCGCGGCGCTGCGCTTCGGGGATGACCGGGTACTCGGTGCGGGTGTGGTCGACGCGGATCGGCTCGCAGACCTTCTCTTGCAGGTTGACAACCGGCGTGCAGCCGAGGCGGAACGTGTCGCGCGAGACCTCGTGCGTCAGGCGCTCGTCGGCGTGCGACAGGTACACCACGAGCTCCGCTTCGTGCGCCGCGTCGCGGAGCGCGGCCCGCAGGCCGGTGATGTCGACGAAAGCGAACTTCTGTGGGAACGCGAACAGCTCGGTCAGCAGGCGGTAGGCGGCGCTCGATTGCGACGGGTACGGCAGCAGCCCCTCGTCCGCCGCGAAGCCGACCTGCCTCAACGCAGAGGCCGGCGACTCGCTCAGCTTGTGGGGCCGGCCGCCGCCCGCGGTCCAGGCTTCGACCCGCAACGCGCGGTTGAACAGGCACTCGTACAGCTCGGCCATCAGGGCGCTGTCGCCGTCCAGGCACAGGCGGAGCGTGTCGAGCGAGAGCTCGCCGAGCGGCAGCTCGCCGTGCGTCCGCAACCCGATCCGCACCACCGCGCCCGCGCCGGGCGGCGGCGCGAGGTGGTCGGCGAGCGGCGGGAACCCGACGCTGGCGTGCGTGACTTCGAGCGGCCAGAGCGTGGTCTCGTAGCAGGTGCGGTAGCGGCAGGCGACGCCGTCGACCGGTTCGGTGCGGACCACCGAGCCACGCGGCAAGCGCACGCCGGCCGGCTGGGGGCTGGCCGGGTCGGCTTGGAAGCAGGCGGTCCCCAGCGACGGGATCGGCGCGAGGTAGTGCGGGTAGAGCGTGCCGAGCAGCCCGTCGGTGATCTCGGGGAACTCGTCGTCGAGCTTCTTTTCGACCCGCGCGCTGAGCAGCGCGAAGGCCTCGATCAGGCGCTCCACGTGCGGGTCGCGGCTGCCCTGGTCGTCGAGCAGCAACTGGCCGGCGGCCGCCGGGTACTGCTTGGCGAACTCCCCCGCGTCGCGCCGCAGGAAGTGGAGCTGCTCTTCGTAATAGGGGTAGAGCGTCGCGCTCATGGCCTCTCCGCGGTGACTTGCGTGCGCCCCGACGTGTTCCGCACCCGGATCGGGAGCGACAGCTCGCCGCCCGTGGCCAGGCGCGCCTGGACCGTGAACCGCCCGGCGGCCGACCGGCTGTGGGGTTCTTCGACGCGGACCCGCACGCGCTCGAGCCGGGGCTCGAACCGCTGGATGACGCGGCGGAGGGTGTCGGCCGTGGCCAGTCGCTCGGCGTGGGTGGCGATCGCCAGCGACTGCGGCGCCGGCGCGCCGTAGGCGACGATCGAGTCGGCCGCTCCGGGCGGGAGCCCGGCCGCGTCGGCCGACGGCACGCAGCAGGTGTTCAGCAGGTCTTCCAGGTCGTCGATGATCCGCTCCAGGCGCGCGGGCCCCGGCTCCGCGACGCCGGCCGACGCGTCGAGCAGGCGGTCCAGCAGCGAGGGGCCGAGCGTGGCGGGCATGGGGGGTCCGGGCGAGCGGCGTAAAACAACGGGCCGCGACCGCGCCGTGGCGGTCGCGGCCCGAGGGCGAACGAACTGAGGGGGCGACGGCCTCAGATCGTCTTGTTCTCTTCCAGGTTCCAGCCGGCCTTGACCGGCGTGTCGAGCGCGCCCTTGTCCTTCTGCGGGCGGTACTCGTAGCTGATCTTGGCGAAGGCCAGCGTGACGGTGTCCATCGGCAGCGTCGTGCCGGAGCCGCCGCTGGTGTGGTACGACGAAACGAGGACCTCCTCGAGCTTGATCGAGTAGAAGTCCTCCTGCTCGCCGCCGGCCTTGCGGGCGACCAGCGTGGCCTCCTTGATGTGCTCGCCCTTGGCGCAGCTGAGGAACAGCTTCGGCGAGGCCTTGCACGCGTACATCGTGAAGGTGAGGTCCTGCATGTTGACCTTGCCGCTGCCGCCGCCGGAGGTGAACGGGATGCTCACCGGCTGGGTCTCGCCCCAGCTGAAGCCGAGGATCTGGATCTCCTTGCCGTGCTTGGAGTCCTTCGACTCGCCGTCGATGCCGTCGATCTTCAAGAAGTAGTCGATCGATCCGCCTTGTCCTTTCGCGCCCATGGATGGGTTCTCCGGTTATGGATTGTGTTTTCTGCGTGTGTGGGGGTCGGGGCGTGTCAGCCCTGCATCAGCTCTTCTTCGTCGATCGCCATCCCTTGCAGGCATTCCTCTTCGTCCAGCGCGGCGAGTTGCGCGGTGAGTCGCTGGCCCATGACGTCCGCCTCGCGTTCCAGGCCCGAGTCGTCGTTGACCGGGGTGGAGCACGACTTGAACATCTTGGTCGGCGACACCCGCCCTTGCTTCTGCTGGACGACGTGCCAGGCCTCGTGCGGGAGGTGCTTCTCTTGCCCCGGCGCGATGTGGATGTCGGAGCCCTGCGCGTAGGCGTGGGCGTTGAGCTGGGCGGGTTTGTCGCTGTTGTAGTGGACCCGGACGTCGTTCATGTCGAGGCCGGTCATCGACTCGATGCCGGCCCGCAGGTCGTTCGGCAGGCCGGTCTTGGACGGCTGCCGGCTGCCCGGGGGGGGCTGCGGATGGGGCATGGTGGCTCCTGGTAACGCTCTGGTGGGTCGGGCCCCGGAGGGGGCCGCCCGCCGGGGGCGCTGGGCCCGCGGCGGGCGGCGGATCTCCGGCTCAGCCCTTCTTGGGGACCTCGGCCACGAGCCGCATCGAGGCGCTGAGCGTCTCGAGCTGGAAGTGCGGCCGCAGCCACGCGACGGCCTCGTACCAGCCGGGCTTGCCCGCCACCTCGCGGACCTCGACGGTCGCGTCCGACAGCGGGCACTTGGCCTTGGTCTCGTCGCCGGCCATCGACGGGTCGCACACGTAGTTGGCGATCCAGTCGTTGAGCCACTTCTCGCACTGGTCGGCCTCGAGCATCGAGCCGACCTTGTCCCGGGCCATCACCTTCAGGTAGTGGGCGAAGCGCGACACGCACATCAGGAAGTTGATCTTCGTCGACAGGTCGGCGTTGGCGGTGGCCGCGTCGTCGAAGTAGGTCTTCTGCTTCTGGGCCGACTGGGCGCCCATGAACACGGCGAAGTCGGTGTTCTTCGCGTGCAGCACGGGCAGGAAGCCGAGGGTCGACAGCTCGAACTCGCGGCGGTCCGAGATCGCGATCTCGGTCGGGCACTTCATCGCGACGTCGCCGTCGTCGGTGTTGAACGTGTGGACCGGCAGGCCCTCGACCTTGCCGCCCCCCTCGACGCCGCGCGTCCGCGCGTACCACCCGTACTTGGCGAACGCGTCGGTCACGCGGACCGCGTACGCCCACGCGGCGTTCATCCACAGGTACTTCGAGTGGTCGCGGCCGTCGACGAACTCTTCGAAGCCGAACTCCTCGACGCTCTTGAAGTCCTTGCCGTACGGCAGCCGGCCCAGCACGCGCGGCAGGCAGAGGCCCACGTAGCGCGAGTCCTCCGATTCGCGGAACGACCGCCACGACGCGTGCGCGGCCGACTCGAAGATCTTCGCCAGGTCGCGCGGGTTGGGCAGCTCGGTGAAGCTGGTCAGGTTCAGCAGCGCGGGCGACGCGGCCGAGATGAACGGCGCGTGCGACGCGGCGGCCACGTTCGAGATCAGCTTCAGGAGGTTGATGTCCTCCGGGTGCCGGCTGAACTCGTAGTCGCCCACCAGCAGCCCGTACGGCGCGCCGCCGAGCTGGCCGTACTCTTCCTCGTAGACCTTCTTGAACAGCGCGCTCTGGTCGAACTCGACCGCGCTCTCCAGGTCCTTCAGCAGCTCGCGCTTCGTGACGCACAACACGCGGATCTTCAGCGTCGTGCCGGTCTCCGACTCGTGCACCAGGTAGTGCAGGCCGCGCCAGCTGCCCTCGAGCTGCTGGAACTTCTCGGCGTGCATGATCTGGTTGAGCTGGTCGGAGATCTTCTCGTCGATCTTCGCGATCCAGTCGTTGATCTCGGCCGCCGCGTCGCGGCTGGTGACCTGCCCCTGGTCCACCACCTGGTTGATGAACTCTTGCAGGTAGTCGCGTTGCTGCTCCAGCTCCGTGTCGTCCAGGGCGCGCGAGCTCTCTAGCAGGCGCTCCAGCACGCTGATCTCTTGGTCGGCTTCTTTGGTCGCTTCGGCGGTCGCCATGAAAACGGTCTCCCGTTGCGGGTGGTGTGTTGGTTGGAAGGCTCTCGCCCGGTCACTCGGCCTTGTCGTCCGCGCCGAGCTCGTCGGCGACCTTCTTCGCGGTGTCGGCGTCGCCGAGCACCTCTTCCAGCAACTCGGTGTACGAGTCGTTGCCTTCCATCGTGCTGAGGACCTGGCGGAGCTTGTGCCGGGCCTCGAGCAGCGAGTTGAGCGCGGGGACCTGCTTGGCCACGTTCTGCGGCTCGAAGTCGCTGATGTCCTTGAACTTCAGCTCGACCGACAGGTTGGTCGGCTCGTCCTCTTCGGTCAGCGTGTTGGGGACCGACAGGGCCAGACGCGGGCCCACCTTCTCGAGCACCTCGTTGAAGTTGTCGCGGTCGATCGGGACGAACTTCCGCTCCTTCAGCGGCTTGGGCGGCTCCTCTTGGTCGCCGGCCAGGTCGGACAGCACGCCCACCACGAAGGGGAGCTCCTTCTGCTCGAGCGCGCCGTTGGTCTCGACGTCGTACGTGATCTGCACGCGCGGACGGCGGACGCGGTCCAGCGTGTGTTGCAAGCTCTCGCTCATCGGTCGGCTTCCTCGGTCCAATGGGTCATGAAAGGGGGGAGACTGGTCCGAATCGGACTAGCCAGCGGTTCCGTCCGGATCGGCAATCCCAAACTCGCGGCTCAGCTCCGAGAGCGCCGAAGGCTCGCGGATCAGCTGTTCGATCAGACTCGGGAACGGCAGCCGGCCCAGCCGCACGGCGCGCTTGACGAGGTACGGGATCGGGCTGTGCGGCTCCATCGCGCGGAGCCGCTCGGCGGTGTCGTCCAGCAGCGCGTAGAGCTCCTCGCGGCTGCGCGGGCAGGCGCCGAGCTCGGCGGCGGCCGCCGGCGCGTCGGGCGCCGCTTCGGCGGCGGGCGCGTCGTCGAGGGGGCGGTCGTCGCTGTAGCCCAGGCGGCCGAGCTCGTCGGCCAGCAGCCCGCGCAGGTCGGTGACCGCCGATCGGAGGTTCAACAAGGCCGGCGCGGCCTCGCCGAAGTGGCCCTCGAGCGCCGATCGCAGCGTGTCGACCCAATAGAGCGCGGCGGTCGCCGCCGCGTGGTCTTCTTGCAGCTGCCCGACGCCGCTCGCCGCTCTCGCCCGGCTCAGCAGGTCGGCCTCGTCGGGCGACTTCCCGCCGCGGGCGCGGGTCCAGGCCGTGTAGCTCAGGCGGGCCGGCTCGCGGCCGAGCAGCGGCAGCGTGCGGAGCAGGCTCGGGAAGCACACCCCGCGGTCCGGGTCGTCGAGCAGGTTCGCCAGCGGCGTGGCGCGGCTCTCGAGGGGGTCGTCGCCCAGGGGCGGTGAGAGCCGCTCCCAAGCCTCGTCGACGAGCCGCGCGACCAGCTCTAGGCCGCCCGCCAGCCCGCGGAGGCCCTCCAGGCGGGTGCGCGCCTCGACCAGGTGGCACGCGGTGCGGAGGTCCTTTGCGTGCTCGCGGAGCGCGTGGTCGCAGCGCTCGGCGACGGCGGCCCAGTCGGCCTTCTTGAGTTTCGTGGGGCGGGTCGCGTCGTTGAACTCGTCGGCCGCTTCCTCGCGACGCAGCTCCCGCAGCTCGGGGGCGAGGACCATCGCGAAGTGCGACGCGTCGCCCATGGGGTCGTCGCCGGGGAGCGGCTGGATCAGTGGTTCGAGTTCTGCCGTCGCCATCGGTATTCCGCAGGGGAAAGGTCTCTCGGAACGTAGGTCACCATCACGGCGCGCGACGCGGCCGATCGAGAACGGACGGTTGTTTTTCGCCCCCGGGCCGCCGACCCGCGCCCCGGGCCTAGGATTGCAGAGGCCCCTCCCGAGCCCGACCCGACACGCGCCGCCCCGCCCCACAGCGTTCCGATGCCCGACGCGACCACCGCCGCGCTCGACCGCGTGGCCCGCTACGTGCTCGACCTGCACGCCGACGTGCAGCTCTGTCGCTCGCGCGACCTGCAGCAGGAACAGGCGGCGGTCGAGGCTCTCGTCGACGCGTTGCCCGACCACGACGGCCCGGGGCGCGGCGCCCGCTACGCGGTGGTCTGCTGGGTCGACGAGCTGTTCACCTGCCGCTCTCGCTGGGCCGAGGCTTGGAACGAGAACAAGCTCGAATCGCGGCTCTACGGGAGCAACGACCGCGCTTGGGAGTTCTGGCGGCAGGCGAAGCTCGCCGCGGCGGCGCCGGACAACCGGTCGCTGTCGGCCTATTACCTGTGCGTCGCGCTGGGCTTCCGCGGCGACTGGCGCGACGAGCCGGAGCGCCTCGGCGCGTGGTTCGACGAGGCCAAGGCGCGGCTGACCAAGCTGCCCCAACGCACCGCGCCGATCGACCTCGCGCCGGCCGCCGAGGCGCACCGCCTGTCCGGGATAGCACGGCTGCGCCGCATGCTGGCGGTCGCGGCGGTTGTACTGCTCTGCCTGGCGCCGGTTGCGGCCTACGTGGTTGTGCAACGCTTCACCGGCTGACCGGCGGGCCCCATCGCGCTGGCTCCCCACTAAACGACGACCGACATGATCTCGATGGTCCGCAAACTCGGCGCTCTCTTCGGCAAAGCAGCGGTCGCGCCCTTCGCGGCAATCGGCCGCGGCGCGGCCGCCGGGGGGCCGCTCGCTTGGGCGCTGCACGGGGTGCTGCTGCTCGCGGCTCTGGGCGCGCTCTGGTGGCTCAACGGCTACCTCGGGCTCGACCGGATGGTGCACGCGCCGTCTTGGGTGCTGCGTTCCGCTTGGTTGCCCTTGCTCTTGCTGATCGCGTACTCGGCCGTCTGGGCCGGTTATCTGGCTTGGCGGGCGTTCACCGAGCCCGACGCGGCCTCGCCCTTCCCCGACCTGGACAACGCCTGGCGCCAAGCGGCGGGCGCGTTGGCTCGCAGCGGCCGCGTGCTCGGCGACAAGCCGCTGGTGCTTGTTCTGGGGCAGCCGGGCGATCGCGACGGCGCGCTGCTCGGCGCTCTTGGGGTGAACGCCACCTGTGGCCCCGCGCCGAGCGAGCCGCACGCGCCGCTCCGCGTGGCGGCCGACAGCCGCGCGACTTACTTGCTGTGCCACGACGCGTCGGTCTTGTCGGTGTGCACCGAGCGGCTCGCGCAACGCCGCGCGATGGCCCGCCAGCGGCCGGCCGCCCTACCGGTCGAAGCGCGTGTGCCGGTTGCCCTGCGTGTGGGCGCCGAGGGGCCACCGGTCCCTCTCGCCGCCGAGCCCTTGGCGCAGCGCGGGGTGGACACCATGCACCATGGCGACGAACCCCGGAGCGACCCGTTGCTGACCCGGGAGGAAGCGCTCACCGCGCGGCGGCGGCTGGAGCACTTGCTCCGACTCGTGTCGCGCGACAGCGGGCCGGGCCTGCCGATCGATTCGGTCGCGTTGGTTGTCCCGTGCGACGCGGCCGACTCGGACGCTTCCGCGCACCAGGCCGGCGCCGCGATCCGCGAGGACCTGGCGGCGGTCGCGGCGGTGGCCGGGCTGCGTTGCCCGGTCGGCGTGGTGATGAGCGAGCTGCAGCACGTGGAGGGTTGCGGCGCGCTGCTGCACACCCTTCCGGCCGAACGCCGCGTGCGCCGCTTGGGGGTCGACCTGCCGAGCGACACAACGTGCACTTCGTACGCGATCGCCGAGGCGGTCGACTGGCTGACCGGCGAGCTGACCCCCGCGCTCTGCGGCCGGCTCTACCAAGTCGACGCCGACCTGGCCGACAACGCCGCGCTGTTCGCTTTGAAGAGCGCCCTGTCGGACCGCAGCGGGCGGATCGCGGAGCTGCTGTCGACGGGGCTGGCCGCCGGCGGCCCGGCGGCGTGGCCCCTCGCCGGGTGTCACCTGGTCGCCACGGGCGACCCGCTGGGCGGCAGTCAAGCGTTTGGGTTCGGCGTGCTGGACCGCCTCGCGGAGGCTCCGTCCCACGCCCGCTGGACCGCCGAAGCCCTGGCAGCCGACCGGTCGGCCCACCGCTGGGCGAACCGCGGCTACGTGGCCCTGGCGGCCACCGCCGCGGCGGTGGCGGTGTTGGTCGCCGTCTGAACCAGCCCGCTACTCGGCAAGGCGGCGGGTCAAAGCGACAGCTTCAGCTCGGCCGTCGCTTGGGCGCCGGCTTGGACCTCGACCGCTTGCACACCGACCCGCTGGGTCGCCGCCTTGACGGCGGTCACGTAGTACTTGCCGGGCTTCACCGCGTCGAAACGGAACGCGCCCCGGGCGTCGGTCGTTGCGGTCGCAACCGGCTCGCGAGCCTCGCTGAGCAGCTCGACTTCGACTCCCGGCTGCGGGCGCGGTCCCTCGCTCACGGCGCCGGCTACGCCGCCGAGGGCGGCCTGCTCGGGGCTGGTGAGATCGATACGTTTTGTTATGCGGCGGACGAGCCCGACGCCGTTGGTGGCCTCAACCGTGACGAGCACCGCCGGCGCGCCGGCGGCGGTCGGCAGCGCCGCGATCCACTGGCCGGGCGAATCGGGCGCCTGGGCTGCGGTGACGAGCGGCGCCCCTTTCGGCGGAGCGAGCGACGCGTCCGGCGCGCCGGCGTACGCTCGCACTTGCTGTACGCCGGTGAGCGGGTCCCTGGCGTCGATCCGCAGGGCGAGCGGCTTGCCGGCCACCGCCGCGCCGACCGCGTGCACGGCGAGCCGGTCAGCCGGGTCGCTATCGATGACAACCTCGCGGGCGGCCTCGGCGATCGATCGGCCGTCGGCGTCGACCACCGTCGCGACCAGCACCCGCTTGCCGGACTGCGAGGCGGTGTCGATCTCCTCGCGCCAATCGCCGTGCGTCGCAGAGACCAGCAGGGCGCCGTCGGGGGTCGGCGGGCCGAGGGTCACGAGCCCCTTTCGAGTGGCCGTGAGGCTGCGAGAGGCGAGGACCGCGCCGTCGCCGCGTAGTTGCAGGAGAATCTTTGCTCCGGCAACCGCCGGCGCCGCGGAGACGGCCGCCGTGAGCGGCTCGCCCGCGGCGATCATCCTCGGCGCCCGGAGTTGCACGACCGGCGCGGCGGGCCGTTGCAAGGCCGCCGACACGCCCGGCGGCGGCGCGCTGCCGACCCAGCGGAGCGTCGTCGGCACGCCCGAAATGGCGAGCTCGACGACGATCGCTTCGCCGGCAACCGCAGCGGGAGAGAGCGTCGCTCGGAGGGCGGCGCCGGGGGCGGAGGGCGTTAGGGCGCGTTGCAGCGCCGCGTCGGCGGCCAGCGATTCGCCGCTCGCGTCGGTGACCGACGCCGAGACCATCAAGCCGGCCGGCGAGCCGGCAAGCCGCGTGGTGTCGATCGACACCGACACGACCCCTTGGGAGTCGGTCTCCACGCGTGCGTCGGGGATCTCGATGTACGCAACAGGATCGGCGACTTGCACCTGGGCCGCCGCGCGTGCGACGACACGTTGCCCCTCCGGATCGCGGCACTCGATTTCGATCCGCTCGATTGCGGTGGGGGGCGCCGCTGGGTCTGGCTTAGTTGTCGGCGTGAGGACGACGGCCGCCTCGCCGAGCGGCGCGAGCTGGATGCTGCCGGTGAACTGCTCGCCGGCTAGCAGCGAGAGGTCCGCCGCGCGCGGGCTGTCGGTTTGATTGACGGCGATCAGGCGAAGCGGCGTCGCGATCGCGGTCGGCGGCAGCTTCAAAAGGTCGCCGATCCGGAGCCGCTGTCCCGCGATGTCCGCGTAGAAGGCTACCGGCGGGACGTCCGCGAGGGCGGGGGTCTCGACACGCAGGTGGGCCACGCCGGCCCCGGAGGTGAGCCGCAGCAAGAAGCCCTTCGTGGCGGCGACTTGGGCGATGCTTGCCGCGGGCTTCACGCTGGCGTCGACGCTCAGTTGGCTCGCCGCCGCGTCGTAGATCGAGTGAATCGCCAGGCTGTCGGCGGGCTGGAACGCCGTGACCCGGACGACCGGGACATCGGCGCCCGCTGCGCGAGCTGGCATTGGGGCGGTGACTTGCGCTGCGGGAGTCTCCGGCGCGAGGGTCGGCATCCGCAGCGGCTCGGCGGCCAGAGCCAGCGGCGCCGGCGCGTCGGTCAGACCGAGCCGCCGGGCGGCTTCCGCTAGCCGCGGCGTGCCCCCCAGGTCGGTCGACTCGGCGAGCAACCGCTGGGCATACAGCCGGTCCGCCGTGTCGGCACGCCGGGTAAGCAGCTCCCACGACGGGCCTGCTTCGGGCTGGTCGAAGACCGGATCGTGGCCGCCCGCCGGCAGCACCCGGGCGAGGCGGTCGAGCTCCTTCAGCGACGCGACGGCGTGCACCCGTTCGAACGCCGCCGCGGTCGAGCCCCGGATAGCAGAGAGCAACGCGACGGGCGGCGCGTCGTCGTTGAGCGCATCATCGACCTCGGAGCAAACCGACGGGCCCAGGCCGGTGAGGCCGACCAGCGCTGCGAACCGCTGCGCTTCGGCGCGGCATTGGGCCGCGTCGTCCGGCCGCGTTGCGGCGTACGTCGACTCGCGCGCCCGACGGCCCGTCCCCTCGGCGACGAACCGCGCGAGGCGGTCGAAGCGATCGTTGGCCACTGAGTTGAGCGCCATGACGAGTTCAACGCGCTGGGGCGCTGCAATCAACGAGGTTTCCAGCAGCCTCTCGCCTTCCGAGACTGCCGAGATTGACCCTTCCGACCGGATGCGCGCGACCAAGGAGTCGATGGCGGCGCCGCGGGTGGGGCGTAGCAACGTATCGAGCGACGCGGCGAGCGTCTCGGTCTCTGCTTGCAAGCGGTCCAGCCACCGCAGCGGGGGTCGCGCCGCGGAGGGCGTCGACGCCGACAGCGAATCGGCGAGCCGCCGCGACGCGTCGACCGCGTGCGACCAGTCGCTGGAGAGCGCGGCCGGGTCGCGGGACAGGCGGCCGGCTTCGCTGAGGACCGAGAAGGCCTGGTTGCGTGTCGCGATCGCCGCCCCGATGATCCGCCAATCCGACCGGGCCCGCGCGTAGCTCTGCCGAGCCCGGCGGGCGAAGGCGACCGCCTCGTCGAGCGACGCGTAGCCCGGCGACGCGGCCATCGCCCAGGCGGTCCGCCAGTGCCTGTCACCCTCAGCGATCGACCCGCCGACCCGCTCGATCGCGGCCGGGTCGGCCCGCAGGTGGTGGCCGAGCAGGGCGGTTTGGAAGAACTCCGCCACGATCGCGTCGGTCGCAGCGGGGCGCCCGGCTGAGATCTCCAGGAGCTGGTCGAGCAGGGTGACTTCGACCCAGTTGTTCGACGGCTCGAGCGTCGCCAAACGCTCTTTTGCCGCCTGGAGCCGTTCTCGGAAACCGTGCGTGGTCTGGGCCAGAGCCGCGATCGCGGCGGCGGCGGCCCGATCGGCGTCGGCGCCGGCGATCGCTTCGTCGAGCGCCGCGGCCGCTTTGTTCCCAGCCGGGGCGCCGGCCGCGTCGAGCCATGTGGCCCACGCGTCGACTAGCTGTGCGGGAGGGGCCCCGGTCCGCTCCGCCTGCTGCGCGAGCGACACGATCGGCCGGCTCGCGTATCGCGACTCGAGGAGGGTCGCTTCGCGTCGGAGAGGATCGGTCTGGGTCGCGAACCAGCGGCCGAGCGACTCGGGTTCGGCGCCTGCCCGCCAGCGGCGCTCGGCGTCGGCCAGGGCCGCGGCCCACCGCCGGACGAGCCGCGGCGCGGCCTGGCCGACGAGGCCGTCGCGCCAGGCGTCGTGATCGGCCCAGGCGTCGGCGAGCCACGCCGGGTAGTCGGTCGGCGCCGTCAGCGCGGGCGCCCATTGGCTGCTCGGCAGCACGCTGGCGACGAGGAAGTCGGCGCCGTCGGCCCTCAGCACGATGGGCGTCTGACTCGCGGACCCGACGCGCCGTGTCCACTGGGCGACGCTCTGCGACACGTAACGGCACAGCTCGCCGGCGGAAACCCGCGCGTCGGTCACGCCGCTGGGCCCCCAGCCGTCGGCTGCCCCCTTCAGGCCGGTCTCGAAGAAATACCCGATCGCGGTGCGCGCGCCGCCGTCCAAGAGGGATGGCCGCTGGCCGGGGGAGCAGCTGAGCAGGGTCCACCTCGACGGGGAAGGGTGTTCGCCGAGGCAGTCCAGCACACGCTGGCCTACGCCGCACGGGGCGAGGCCGGCCGACGCGTGGGCGAGGCCCCAGTCGAGGTCGAGCACCAGCAGGACGGGCGCCCGGTGGCGGTCGAGCGACTCGAGGACGCTCGCCAGCGGCACGACGCCGTCGGTCGTGAGCGGTTGATAGTCTTCGGCGGCGAGCTGCACGTCGCCGTGCTCGTCGCAGGTCGCGTACGCGCTCACGTACACCACACGCGGCTTGTCCGGGTCGTCTGGCCGCCGACGGAGCCGGCTCTGCAGCAGCTCGGCGGTCATGCCGCCCGCCAGGTGCAGCGGGTCGGCGTCGAGGCAAGCGAGTCCGGCGATGGCCGTGCGATCCGCGACCGCGGCCACATTGTCCGGCACGAGCGGAGTACGCAGGTGGTCGACCCAAGCGGCGACCAGCGGCGTCGGCGCCGGCCCGTCGATCCGCGTCGCGAAGCCCACCAGCGCGCCAGCGAGCCCGGCGCCGGCGAACGCGAGCAGGAACGCACGCATCGCGCGCGACGGGGCGGGGCGGTGGGGAGGTCGCATAGGGTCTCGCTCGTGGTGGTCGGCCGCTCGGGCCTTACAGCCGGCCGGCCGCGAACCAGCCGACCGACGGCGCCGGGCGGAGGTCTTCGGGCGTCGCCGGTCGCAGCTCACGGAACTCCAGCAGCGCGCCCGCGGCTTCGGCCCGCCGTTTCATGTCTTCCACCGACGACAGGCGCAGCGCACGCAGGTCGGTCTTCAGCTCCGCGGGCTCGACCGGCCAGAACACGGCGACCGACTGGCCGGCGGCGTCGTAGTAATCGTGGCGTTCGCCCTTGGCGCCGACGCCATCGAGCTGCACGTGGCAACGCGCGGCGCCGCTCAGGTGGACGACTACGCACGGCTGGTCGGTCCGGCGGCCGCTGGCGTCGGGCAGGCGCCGGGTCTCGGCGGCGAGCCGGAGCAGCCTCGTCGGCTGACCGTCGATGTCCCACGACGCGTCGAGCAGTTGCTCCACCTTGTCGAAGTCTTCCCCGCGCCGCGCCGCGATCGCCGCTTGCGGCGGGTCGGCGCTCCACCAGACGCGGAGCCCGTCGGGGCAGGCTTTCGAATCGGCCCCGCCCTCGGCACGCACCTCCCAAACCGGGCAGGGGTACCCATCGACGCGGCGCCAGGCGATGGTCGTCGGCTGCTCGCCGATGCACTCGCGCTCGAACCAAACCCAAGCCGGCCGCGCGACCCGCATCACGGCGTCCGGCGCCCCGCTTGGCAGGCGCTCGAGGGCGAAGCTCGTCGACGCGCCGCCGTCGGGCGTCCGCCGGCGATTGAGGACCGCCCCGCGCCACCCGGCCGATTCGGCCGCGGGCTTGTCTGGCCAGAGCAGCCGCGTGGCGCCAGCGCGGGACACCGACGGGGCGCCGGCCGCGCCCGACAACCGCACAAGCAACAGGTCGCCCCCGCCGAGGAACGCCCGTGGCGGCGACGCCTGCTGGGCGCCCACCGGCAGCGAGTACCAGCCCGTCGGCAGCGGCCGCGACGGCCAGACAGGCATTCCCTGGGCCGGCGACACGAGCGCTTCGCCCAGCGCCCGCCCGCCCGAAGCAATCGGCGCGACAACCGGCGCGCGGGATCGGGCTCCCCACACGGTTTGCAGAACCCGCGCGAGGGACTCGGGGTTGGCGGCCGGCCAGTACCCGCCCTGGGGGCGCATGTCTTGGACGAAAGCGAATTGCTCTTGGACGCGCCGCTGTGCGTCCGGCGGCAAGGCGAAGCCGATCACGTGCAGGGCGACGCCCGACGCCGAGAGCTCGCGCGAGAGCACGTCGCCGATCGATTCGCCCTCTGGGTTCGCCAGCGGATCGTTCGCGAAGCGGTTATCGACGCCGTCGGTGACCGCGATCACCGCCTTGTAGCCGGCGGCGGCTTGCAGGTCGCGGCTAGCGGTGAGGACCGCGCGGCCGAGGGCCGACTCGTTCCAGGGTTCGATCCGCGGGTAGGCGAGCCGCCGGGCCACGCGGTCGAGAAGCCCCGGGTCGGCCGGGTCCCACGACACGGGATCGACGACACGGCGGATCGCCGCCTCGGGTGGATCGACGGTCTTCGCGTCGCCTTGGGCTTGGCCGAACACCCACACGCTCACACGCACGCCGCGGGGCGTGTCGGCGAGGAGTCTTCGGAGCTCCGCGACGGCTTGTTCGTACTTCGACGACGCGGCGCCGGGCGCGCGGCCCATGCTGCCCGACGCGTCGAGGACGAACGCCACGGCGCCGTCGCCGCCGATCGGCCCGTCCGCCAACAGCGCGACCGCCGCTCCCGCAGGGGCCGGCGGGTTGTCGATCGACACGGCGGGACCCGCGTGCGGCGTGAGGGGAACGTCGATGCTGGCGGTGTAGCCGCGCCGCCAAGCGACGAACCGTGTCGTGGCGGCGGCGCTATCGGTGAGCGAGGGACCCAACGGGATCGTGGCGGCTTGGCCCAAAGGAACGATTCTGCGGCGTGCAGGCGCCGTGTCGCCGGGGAGTTCGGCCCACACGGCGGCGACGCCGCTTGGCGCCGGCGCGGAGGTCGACACGGTGATCGCCGGCCGTGTCGCCACGCGGTCGACGACGTCGATACGCGACGGCCCGTCGACGCCCAACTGGAACGGCTCGGCCACGCGTTGCAGGAAGCGGTCGATCTCGGCGTCGCCGGGGAGGGCGCGGTCGGCTAGCGACGCGTAGGCCTTCGCCGCGGCGGTCGCGTAGGGAGGGTCGTCTACCGCGGCGCCGGCCCAGCCGTCCGCCGCGGCCCGTTCGGCCCGCCACCGGTAGTAGTCGAACCGGCTCCGACAGACCATCGCGTCCAGCACCGTTTGCCCGCTCAGGCCGGTCTGGCCCCAGTCCAGCCGCCGCACCGGCGCCGCGTCGGATGGCCAGTCGCCAAGCGCTACGGTGGCCGGCGAGCCTTGCTCGATGCGCTGCGCGACCAGGGTCGCGTCGAGCGCGGCGCTGCGCCAGGCTTGGCCGACACGGCGGGCGACTCGGGCCGCGGCCGCCGCATTGGCGTCGCTTGCTTTGAGCGAAGCCGTGTCGGCGAGGTGGGCGCCCGCCCGGCCGACACCCCGGTCGTAGAGCCGCCGGCCGATCGCCGCGAGCGCCACGCGGACGCGCCGGACGGCCGCCTCGCGGCGCCAGTCGGCCTGCCGCTTGTCGTCGAGGTCCACCGCGCGTCGCGCGGTTTCGTCGAGTCGAGGCGCCGCTCCGACCAAGCGTTGCCTTTCGCCGGCGCCGATGTCGGGCGTCCGCAGCGCGGCCAATCGCCCCGCCCTGGCGGCCGCGCCGGTCCGCGTGAGTATCGCGGCGCGCCACTCGGCGACGTCGGCGCGGAGCTGCTCGAGGCGACCCTCCAGAGCGGTTCGCTTGGCCAGGATTTCTTGCGGCGTGGCGACCGGCTGGCCGCGAGAGGGGGGGTCGAGCACGTCGGCCAAGCCGTGGGCGGTTTGCCAAGCGTCTTCTAGCGCGCCGAGCAGCCGTGCGACCTCCTCCGGCCGGTCGCCAACACCGACCGGGATAGCGGCGATCGCGTCGCCGTAGAACGGCAAGAGGTCGAAGGCATCGTCCCGCGCGGCGAGCGCGCCGCGGACCGTGGCGGCGTCGGCGTGGAGTGCGGCGTAGGCGTCGGAGGCCGACTCCAGGGCGGCGGTCGCCCCCGGCAGGTACTGGTCGCCGCCGAACAGCAAGTCCTCGCCTTCGCGGCGGCTGCGGTCGGCCTCGTCGAATCGATCGAACAGCCACGACATCGCCGTCGCCTGCCGCGCCGCGTCGGCCCTGGAAGTGGGGCGGGCCGGGTGGTCGGCCGCCCGACGCGCGCCGATCGCCATTTGCAGTGCGTGGTTCCAGTCGGGGTGAGACCGGTTGGGGGGGAGCCCTTTGTCGAGCATGAGCACCAAGTGCGACGCGCTCGGCCGGAGGCCGTCGGCGGCGGGCAACCGGCCGAGGAGCTCGGCGCCGTGCCGGAGGTTGGCGCTGGGGCCCGCTTGCACGCGATCGACGAGCCACCCGTGCACCGCGCCGAGCCGCGTCCCGTCCGCGTCAGCCGACAAGCCTTCGATCAGCGGCGGCGTCGCTTCGGCCGGCGCGTCCCAGAGCTTCTCTAGTTCCGCGGCGACGCTCGGGTCGTCGAGCGGGCCGGCCGACAGCTCGACCGGGTCGGGCAAGCTGCCGGCCCAGCGCGACTGGCGGCGCACCATGGACTCGAGCTCGTCGAGCCGCGTAGCGAGCCGCTCGGCGGCCGCCGTGGCGCCCGCGAGCGTCAGCTCCTCGTAGCGCAAGAGCGTGCGCCGGTACCGGCGCCATACGACGCTGGCAGTCGATTCGGGGGCGACGGCTGCTTCGGCGAGCCTCTCAGCGTGACGCCAGAGGGAGTCGAGCCCGTCGCTGTTGGGCGGAGGATCGGTCGGCGAGGGGGCCGGCTCATCCGCACAGAGCGCGAGCTCCATGCGCTCGGCCAGCCGCCGGCCCTCGGCCGATTGGGGCAAGAGCAGCGGGGTTTGGGCCCGCCGCCACACGCTGCCCGCGTTGGCGGCCGCCGCCGCTCGGACGTGGTCGAACATCTCTGCGGCCGAGACGCGGCCGTCGTCGTTGGCGTCGGGGGCGTAGCCGGCGAGGGCTTCGGCAAACGCATTCAACGCGGCCGAACGGCGCCCGTCGGGGCACGGCCAACTGAGTTGGCCGGCGTCGCTCGTTGCGACGACCACCAAGCCCGGCGTGGCGGCGACTTGTGGCTCGAGGGCCTTCAGGCCCTCGGCGAAGCGGTTCTCGGCGTCGCCCCAGAACGGCTCGCCGGCTGAGGTCGCCGCGTCGAACACGACGAGCTTGTTCGTCGACTCGGGCAACTTGCCTAGCGCCGCGAACAGATCGGCGACACGCAGCCGGGCCTCCGGCGGGTCGTCCGGTCGGCAGTTCTCACGCAGCAGGTAGGGCCCACGCTCGTCGCTCCCGCCGTGCAATGCGACGAGCACCACGACGGTCGGCTCGTCCGCGTGCTCGAGCACCGACTCGAACGCGAATCGGTCGTCGACTCGCAACGGCGCCGCGGGGCCACGCACCAGGCTCTCCCGGCCCCACCCGCCCGGCGCGGTGGGGCGGACGCGGCACGCGTCGCTGAGGCTGTTCCACGCGTGAGCGTTGTGCGGGACGGACAGGTTTTCTGCGTAGTCCGAGCCGATGGGCGCCAATCGGATCGGCGCTGGCGGTTGCAGCAGGGCCGCGGCCACCGCCAGAGCGCCCGCCGCGGCGCCCAGCCCCCCAACACCGGCCGCCGCCAAGCGGCGACGCGACCGGCGCGAAACGCGGACCGGGTCGGCGGCGCCCGGTTGGGTGGTGCGTCGGAGCAAGGGCGCGCGAGACGGCATCGTGCTGGGACCTCGGGCGGGGATCGCGGACGGGCCGCGCCGCCCGGCGACGCGCCGAGAAAAAATAGCTCCCTCCCGGCGCGTGTGGCGAAAAAGCGACAACCAACTGGGCGAATACCTAGCGCCCGCAATTCCGCTGCGATCATTGCGAGCGATCGATCCGGCGTGGGCGCCGCAACTCTCCGGTTTTCGCCGACCGCTAGAGCGAAACGCCCGAGCGCTCGGGCCGCGCGTGTCCGATCCCCTTGGAGCGTGCGCGCCCTCCCCACCGGCTTGGCATGAGCGACCCCGACTGCAGCGAGACCCTCGACGACGCCGCGCGGCCGGTGCGCTTCGACTCGCCGGGATGCGAGGCGACGCTGTTCGTGACGCGTGTGCTCGGCGTGGAGGAGTTGTGCCGGCCCTTCCGGTTAGAGCTGTCGCTGCTGGCGGACGACGGGGCGATCGATTTCGCCGACGTGCTCGGCAAGTCGGCGCGGCTCACGGTCGAGCTGCCCGGGCAGAGCGAGCGGCACTGGCACGGCCTCGTGACGCGGTTCGCACAGACCGGGCAAGACGAGCGCCACGCGTTCTACGAGGCGACCGTCGAGCCGCCGCTCGTGCAGCTCGGCCTTCGCTCCGATTGCCGCATCTTCCAAGACCAGAAGGTCGACGACGTGCTCGACACGCTGCTGACGGGCCTCGCCACCCGCAGCGACTGCACGAAGTCCGACGCCCGGCAGCCCCGGAACTATTGCGTTCAGTACCGGGAGACCGACCTCGACTTCCTCCACCGACTGATCGAAGAGGCGGGCCTCTTCTACTTCTTCGAGCACGACGAGTCCGGCTGCACGATGGTGCTGGCGGACGACTCGACTCAGCTGGACGACACGGGCGGCGCGTCGCCGCTGGCGTACCGCTACACCGAGGGCGGCGTCCAATCGGGCCCGTCGATCAAGCAGTGGAGAAAGACCCAGCGGCTGACGCCCACCTCCGCGACGGTCCGCGACACGCACTTCCAAAAGCCGCGTGAGGCGTTCGAGTCGCTGCAGTCGACGCCCGACGACTTCGCCGTGGGCAAGGCCACGCACAAGCCGAGCCCCGCCGGGGTGAGCTACCCTTGGTACGCGTTCCCGGGGGGCTACGCGGCCCGCTACGACAGCGTGGGCAACCACCAGCAGGACCCCGACCCGGCGGGGTTCGAGAAGAGCCCAATCCAGTTCGTCCCTACCGACGCGGACGCCGCCGCTCGCCTGGAGTGCGAGCGGTTCGTGTGCCGCGCGATCCAGATCGACGCGGAGTCCGACGCCCTCTCGCTCGCGGCCGGCGCGGTGCTGCGGCTCGACGGGCACCCAACCGACGACGACCGCTACCTCGTGCGGCGGGTCGAGCACCACTTGACCATCGGCGACGCCCAATCGGAGCCCCTCGGCGGGTCGCTCTCGTACCGCAACACGATCGAGTGCCAGCCTGTCGCGGTCCCCTACCGGCCCCAACGCGTCACGCCGAAGCCCACCATCGCCGGGGTGCAAACGGCGATGGTGGTCGCCGATGCGACCGACAACGAGTCGGACCCCAAGAAGCTGCGATCGCAGCTCTACGACAAGTACGGCCGCGTGAAGGTGTGGTTCCCTTGGGACCGCCGCGAAGAGAAGCCCGCCGAGGGCGAGCCCCCCGACGCCGCGGCGGGGCCGACCGACCGGTCGTGCTGGGTGCGGGTCGCGCAGGTGTGGGCGGGAAAAAGGTGGGGCGCGTTCTTCTGGCCCCGGCACGGCAACGAGGTGCTCGTGGCGTTCGAGCACGGCGACCCGGACCGGCCGGTGATCGTCGGCAGCGTGTACAACGCCGAGAACATGCCGCCGATGGAGATGCCCTCCCAACAGGACCTCACCGGCATCAAGTCGTGCAGCGTGGCGGGCGACCCGTCGGTCGACTTCAACGGGCTCACCTTCTACGACGAGATCGGCAACGAGCACGTCGAGATCCACTCCGAGGCGCACACCGTCAACCACAACGAGCACAGCGAGCACGTGTTCACCCGTGGCAGCTCCGTGCGTGTGCGCGGCCGGCTCTTCGGCGGGCTCGACTCGGGCTCCGGCGGCGGACCGAAGCAAGCGGCCACGCGTGTCGAAAAGAAAGCGGTGGTCACGAAGGCCAAAAAGGGGACCAGCGAGCAATCGAAGAAACCGCCGGTCAAGAAGTCCGATGCCGTAAAGAAGCGGGCCGACGAGCAACACCCGCCGGCGACCAAGAAAGCCGTCTCGAAAGTCCCGCCCGGGTCCCAGCAAGCCGGCAAAAAGACGGTCGACAAGGCCGCGCCGAAGTCCGCCGCGCCGGTCGAGAAGAAAGTCGCCCCCTCGGCCGACCGGGACCCCCAAGCCGCCGAGCCCAAGCCCACGCAGGCCGCCGGGCCGGCCTCCGGCGCGGAGCGCGAGGAGCCGCCCAAGCGATCGAACTTGTTCGCGAGCAAGGCGTCGGAAACCAAGAACTGGGACAAGCTGCTCGCGGCGCTAGGCTACGAGGCGGACATCGAGGTCACCCTGGGCAACGCCGCGTCGGTCGTCACCGGCATGCCGTGGGGCACGACCGGCGAGATCGTCACCGGCGGCTCGATGTCGATGGTGATCGACCCCTCCGGCTGGCTCGACGAGGGCGTCATCGCCAAGGTGCAAGACCTGGTCGTGCCGCTGGGCGACTGGTCGGCGCTGTTCGGCGCGGGGCGGTCGCTGCACTACGGCCCGTTGACCACGGTCCACCACGGCCGCGAGATCGAACGCCGCAGCTCGCAGACCTACGACGCGTCGAACCCGCGGACCGCGTGGGTCGGCGGCATCATCACGGCCAGCGCAGCCATGTCGCTGCTCGCGTGGCGCAAAGAGAAGTCCGACCCGAAGGCGTGGGAGACCTACGTCCGGAAGCTCGGCCCGCGCGGCTTGTGCGGCATGCTCCTCAACCTGCTCCTGGAATTCGAGAAGGCCAACGGCGAGACCGACGCGGGCGAGGAGAAGCAACGCGAAGCGAGCAGCCTCAACGACCAGGTCGACGCGCTCGGCGCGAGCTACAAGTCGCTGCTGCTGGACCTGGCGGGCAAGGCGACCGAGACCGGTTCGGCGCTCGCGTCGGAGGGGGCGTCGGACCTGGCCGATCAACAGGCCGAGGCCGACTCGGCCGACACCTCGGTCGACGACACGGAGCAACGCGCGGCCGACGACGATTCCCAGAGCGACGACTCCGGCGGCGAGGCCGACGCGGCCGCCAACGACTCCGACGCCGCGCCCGATGACAACGCGCCCGACACCTCGAACCTGACCTACGGCGACAGCGACGCCGACGTGTTCGAGAGCTACGACGGCTTGCTCGCAACCGGCGCGCGGCACATCTCGCTCCGCGCGAGGTCCCTCGACGACGACGACACCGACGCGTCGCTCGTGCACATCGACGCCCAAGGCGGCGACGGCGAGGACAACGGGGTCGTCGCGATCAACTCGACGGGCCAGGCGACGATCGTGTGCGGCCCGGCCGCCTTCCAGATCCGCCGCGACGGCGAAACGGGCCAGATCGACGCCACCACCGGCGACGACGGCTCGATCACTTTCACGACCGGCGGCGAGTCGGGCAGCAAAGCGGTCATGACCCCCGACGGGATCACCCTGTCGGTCGGCGCCGAGGGCTCCGGCGCGGTGATCACGATGACCAGCGATGGCATCAAGCTCGCCGTCGGCCCCGACGGCGGACCGTGCCTGGAACTGACAACCTCCGGCGTGACGATGAGCACCGGGGCGAACAGCGTGGCGGTCGACCAGTCGGGACAAACGACGTCCGCCACGAATATCTCGCACGAGGCGCAGGTCGCGTTCGAGGGCAAGGGCGTGATGGCCTCGCTCGAGGCCTCGGCCCAAGCGACCGTCAAGGGCACCATCACCATGATCAACTAACCGACGAGGCCGCACCCATGGGCGCCCCCGCCGCGCGACTCACCGACATGCACGTCTGCCCGATGGTCACGCCGGGCGTGCCGCCGATCCCGCACGTGGGCGGGCCGGTGACCGGCCCCGGCGCGCCGACCGTGCTGATCGCTTCGATGCCCGCCTCGGTGGTGGGCGACATGGCGGTCTGTGTCGGCCCGCCGGACACGGTCGCGATGGGGAGCACCACGGTGCTGGTCGGCGGCAAGCCGGCCGCGCGGATGGGCGACTCCACAGCGCACGGCGGCACGATCGTGCTCGGCGCGCCCACGGTGCTAATCGGTTAGGCAATCCCATCCCGTGAGCAGATCGATGCCCGCCACCCTCGCCCCACCGCCGTGCGACGAACGCTTCACGTCGCTGGTCGACGCCGGTCGGCTCGCCGAAGCAGCCGAGCACGCCGCGCACGCGCTCGGCCCCCGTTTGGCCGTGTGGTGGGGAGCGCTGTCGGTCGCCAACGCCGCGGCGCCCGACGACGAGCCAGCCGCCGCTGCCCTCGACGCGGCGGTGGCCTGGGTGCTCCACGGCAGCGAAGCCACCCGCCGTGCGGCCGAAGCGGCCGGCGCGGCAGCCGGCGTGAAGTCCCCGGCCGGCGCGATCGCCATCGCGGCCTTCTGGTCCGGCGGCAGCATCTCGCTGCCCGGCCAGCCCGAGGTCGCCCCTCCGCCGGGCGTGACGCCGCGGCTGGTAGCCAGCGCCGTGTCGATGGCCTCCCTTTCGGCCCCGACGCGGCCCGCGGCCGACGCGCGCCTGCGGCAGTTCCTCCGGTTCGCGGCCGAGTTGTTGGCCGGCGAAAACCTGCCCCCCGCCCCGGAGGAGATCAAGCCGTGACGCTCGCCGCTCCGAGCCCCGCCGCAGCCACCACCACCCGCTCGTGCGGCGCGTTCGCACTGGCCGATGCCTACCAGTCGCTCGGCAGGCTCGAGCCGCCGGCGGCCGTGTGGCGGCGGCTGCGCCGTTGGCTCACCGACGACGGGGCCACGCCGACGCACCGCCTGGCGGCCGACGCGATCCGCTGCGGCATGGCGGCTGCCTGCCTGCGTTCGGCGCAACTCACTCCGCACGTGGTCGACGCGGTCCTGCGGACCGGGTGGCGGGCCGTTCTCAACCTCCGCGACCCCGTTGACCCGGCGGCCGGCCACTTCGTGCTCGCCCGACGCGTGGCCTACGGCGCCGTGTTGATCGACGACCCGCTGCGTCAGCAAACCTATCGGATCGCCGGCGAGCGGCTCGCGGAGCTCTGGTCGCCTGCCGGCGCGTGCCAGGAAGTCACCGGTGGCGTCCTGGTGGCGATCGGGCGCCGCCGGGCGATCGACCCGCGTGACTGCGCCGATTGCCCCGAGTGCGGTGGCGAGTTCCTCCTGCCGGCGGTCCTCGGCCTCGGCTGGCGGCGGGCCTGGGCGCCGGCGTGGGCCGCGGCTCACTGCCCGTGGTGCGACGCCCTGGCCACGCCCCTCCCAACCGATCTGCTCCGAGCATGAAACCTCCTCTGATCGACGCGGTGACCGCTACGCTCGCCGAGCTCGGCGACGAATTGGCCGACGCGCAGCACGGCCCGATCGACCCGCAGCTGCGTAGCGAGCTGGCGCGTCTGTCGGCCGCCACGCGGGTGGCCCTCGCGCGGGTCGCCCAGAGCCACGCCGCCGCCGAGGACGCGATCGCGGCGAAGCGGCGCCGCGTGGCGCAACTCGCGGCCGCGAACAAGGCGGCGATCCAGGCCAAGCAAAGCCCGCCCGCCGCGCCTGAGAAATCCGTGCCGCCGCCGGTTGCGCCGATCGATCCGACCCTCGGCCGACGCACCGCTGCCGCCCTCCTCGCGCGGCAGCCCAAGCCGCCACGCCGGGAGACCAACGAGCCCGTCGGCTCGGTCCTCGACCACTGGGACTGGTCGCCGCGCCCGCGCGATCAGTAGCGGAATCGCAGCTCGGTGCGGACGAGCGTGTCGGCCCAGGAGTCGGACGTCATCGGCGCGAGGTAGGACACGCCGATGTCGGCTCGGTCGCAGAAGAAGACACGGAAGCCAGCGGCCGCGTGCACGTAGTTGTCCCCGCTCGCGCGGCGCGTGACGACTCCGCCGGCGCCGTCGGACGCCGTGTACGCGCCGTCTTGGAATCGCCAGCCGGCCAGTTCCAGGCTGCCGATCACCGGCACGCCGGGGTGCGGGCGGGCGAGCACGCGGTTGTAGGCCGCGTTGTAGCGGAAGATCGCGCCGGCGTAGGTCGGGTCGCCGGCGATCGGGATCCACTCGTTGAGCTCGACTTGCAGGTACGAGCCCGGCGACAAGTTCAAGCCGAAGATCAGCCCCGGCTCGAGCGACGTGTGCCCCACGCCCAGCCCCTTGCCGACCGAACCGGCCGGCACGTGGGTCTGCATCTGGAAGGCCATCTGCACCAGCTCGGTGTCGAAGAGCAAGGTCTTCGTGCCGATCGTCAGGTCGCCGAAGCCGGCCTCGTGCCCGCCCGCGTAGTCGAGCGACCGGTAGCTGTAGTCGACCCACGCGCCGAACGAGCCGTGGGCCACTTCGGCGTAGTGACGGAGCTCGTCGTAGTCGACGCGCGGCGGCTGCACGTTGGGGCCCCGTCCACCGGCGCCCGTCCGCGCCCAGAAGTACTCTGCCCGGTCGGCTTGGAAGAGGTCTTCGGCCCAGTCCCACCGGAAGCGTTGTTGGTTCACGGGGCGCGCGGCGGCGGTGAAGAAGGCCGCGTCGGCGCGCGGCCGCCACTGCGGCCGGTAGCAAGGGTCGGGGCAGCACAAGCCGCGGTACACCGCGCGGGCGAAACGGCCGCCGCGTGTCGCCCCCGCGCAGTCGCCGCAGCAGCCGCCGCTCGAGCACGCGTCGCCGCAATAGTCGCAGAAAGCGATCTCGCCAAGTCCGGCTAGCGGACCGGCCGCCGGCGCCGCGCCGATCGGCTCGGGCGGCTCGGTCTCGATCGCCAGCGGCCAGGGCGGCGGCGCTGGCGGGGCGGGCTCGATCGGACCGATCGGCTGGACCGGCGGCAGGCGGATCACGGCCGGCGCCGGGACCTCCTCGGGCGCGTGAGCGGTGGGCTCGGCGTCGGCGGTGATGAGCGCGCCGACGTCGTTCGGGCCGGGCGGCGGCAACCGCCGGGGCTCCGCTTGGCCGCGGGCGTCGATGCCGACGGCGCAAGCCGCTAGCAGCGCCGCCACCAGGGCGCTGCGGCGGGTCGGGTGGCGTCGGCGGCGTCGATCCATCTCGCTTCGCTCGGCCGCGGTGTTTTGGTCGGGATCCGGGCCGGGTCCGGCCGACAATCACAAGGTCGGCAGCCCCGCTTAATCGGAATCTTCGTCACAACCGCCCCCCCGACTTGTGGTCTTGGCATGAGCCGCGTGTGTATTCGCCGCAAGACCACACCCGGCCGCCTGCTCTGGGTCGCTGTGGCGGCGGCGCTTGCGCTGCCGGCGGCGGCGCCAGCCCCCGCGCCGGGCGGGCCACCGGCGGTGGTCGACACGGCGCTCGAGCCACGTGGCGTGTGGGGCGACTTGTGCTGGCTAAGCCGCCGCGCGCACCTGAAGTGCAAGACCTCGCCGGCCGGCAAGTTCTTGATCAACGCGGTCCGTCCGATCTCCGCTCTTTCCGGCGGGCTGATCCCGACCCCCAACGATAACCACTTCGCGGCCGCCGTGGAGCTGCACGCGACCAAGCCCCCCGGCATGCACCCCGGCGCCGCGCCGGCCCCGCCCCCGCCGCCGCCACCGGGCGTGGCGGCCGCTGCCAAGATCAAGACCGAACAAGCCCAGGCGCAGATCCGCCGCGACGCGGTCGCGTACCTGGCGGGGCTCGACTGCCGCTACTACCCCGAGGCCGAGGCCGCGCTGATCGCCTCGCTCCGCGCGGACCGCGACGAGTGCGTGCGGCTCGAGGCCGCCAGGGCGCTCTCTTCGGGCTGCTGCTGCACGCCGGCCGTCGTCAAGGCGCTCTCGATCTGTGTGACGGGCTCCGAAGAGGACGGCAACCCGGCCGAGCGCTCCGGTCGGGTCCGACGGGCGGCGCTCTACGCGCTCGAGAAATGCGCGGCCTGCCAAGCCTGCCAGCCCACCCCCGTCGGCGGCGAGTCACCCGAGGCGCCGATCCCCCTCATCGAGCCCACCGAGGGGGTGACCCCGGCCTCGTACGCCGCGCCGAGCAACCCTCCGCCCGCCGCCGCCCGGCCGCCTGCGGCGACCGGCGAGACCACGCTGTGGGGCCTCTGGAAATCGGCCGGTAAGCCAGGCGGATGAGCCGGGCCGCGCAAAGAGCAAGCCCGCGGAGGCCGAGGCCGCCACGGGCTTGTCGTTGGATTGAGCGGGTGTCGCCGGCTCGGCGCTCCCAGATCAGCGCTCCCAGATCAGCGCTTTGAGAATTGGGTGCCACGCCGCGCGCCGCGGAGGCCCGGCTTCTTGCGTTCCTTCATCCGCGAGTCGCGGGTGAGGAAGTGCTTCTCGCGGAGCTTCTCGTCCAGGTCGCTGTCGTGCTTCAGCAGCGCCCGAGCGATCCCCTGCATGCACGCGCCGGCCTGCCCCGTGAGGCCCCCGCCGTGCACGAGGATGACCACGTCGACCGAGTCCTTCACCTCGCAGTGCTCCAGCGGCGCGAGCACTTGGTTCTTGTACTGCGGGATCGGGAAGAAGTCGTCCAGCTCACGCTGGTTGATCGTGATCTTCCCGTTGCCTGGGCGGATGCGGACCCGGGCGACGCTCGTCTTGCGGCGGCCGGTTCCCAGGGCGTCGAGCGTTGCGGAAGGCATTTGTCGAATGCGGAAGTGGGATTGCGGATTGCGGAATGTCTCGTTGGCGAGCCCCCGGCGTTCAGTCGGGGGTGGCCGGGCTAGGACCGCTCAGCTAACCGTCGTCGGCTCAGCGGACCGTCGAAGGGTCCAGCACCTCGGGCTGCTGCGCCTGATGCGGGTGGTCCGGGCCGACGTAGAGCTTGAGCTTGGCCAGCATCTTGGTCGCGAGCTTGTTCTTCGGGAGCATCCGGCGGACGGCCTCCTTCAGGATCAGCTCGGGCCGGCGCGCCAGGCGGTCTTCGGCCGAGATCGTCCGCTGCTGCGGGTAGCCGGTGTACCAGGCGTAGCTCTTCTGCTCCCACTTGCGGCCGGTGAAGCGGACCTTCTCGACGTTCGTCACCACGACGAAGTCGCCCGTGTCCACGTGCGGCGTGTAGGTCGGTTTGTGCTTGCCCATCAGCACCACGGCGATCTGGCTCGCCAGGCGGCCGACGACTTGGTCGGTGCCATCGACCAGGTGCCACTTCGGCTCGACTTCGCTCTGCTTGAGCTGAGTGGTTCGCTGCAGGGGGCGGGTGATCGTTCCCATGGGGGGGACTCGCTAGCAGACGCTCTGAATCGGTTCGTTTAGGGCCCATCGGCCCAGACCCCGGGCGGGGAGCCCCGTATCCTATCGGCGGCCGCCAGGCTCCACAAGCGGCAAACGCTCGGCGAGTCGCAGCGCCGCCAACAGCCCAAATCCCCGCCACCGGAGCCTCGCGCGTGAGCCCGGGGAGGAGAATCCGGCTCGGCTCCGCGATCAGCTCCCCGGGCTGACGCCCGAGGCTCCGCATTGGGGGGCTCATCGAGCCGAAGTGGGGGCGGCCGGCAGAGAATCGCCTACGCAAATCGCCGGGTGGGCGGGGCTGCGGTCCTGGTAAACACTCAGTAACACTCCGCCACCAAGGTTCCCCAGGACCCTCCCGATGACTGTCGGCGTCCCGAAAGAGGTCAAGCCAGACGAGTACCGTGTCGCGCTGCTGCCGGTCGGCGCCGAGGAACTGGTCCGCCGGGGGCACCGCGTGCTCGTCGAGCGGTCCGCCGGCGAGGGCTCGGGGCTGACCGATGAAATGTACTCGGAGGTCGGCGCGACGCTCGTCGACACGGCCGACGAGGTCTGGGGCGAGGCCGACCTCATCGTGAAGGTCAAGGAGCCACAGCCCGCCGAGTGGCCCAAGGTGCGGCCCGGCCAGACCGTGTTCACCTACTTCCACTTCGCCGCCAGCCGCGAGCTGACCGAGGCCATGCTCCACAGCGACGCGACAAGCGTCGCCTACGAGACGCTCGAAGACTCCGCCGGCCGACTGCCGCTCTTGACCCCCATGAGCGAGGTCGCCGGCCGAATGAGCATCCAGGAGGGCGCCAAGTACCTCGAGCGGCCGCAGATGGGCCGCGGCATCTTGCTCGGCGGCGTGCCGGGCGTCGCGCCGGCCCATATCACGGTGATCGGCGGCGGCGTGGTCGGCGCCAACGCGGCAAAGATCGCAGCCGGCTTCCAAGCGAACGTGGCGATCCTCGACGTGAACATGGACCGCCTGCGGTACCTCGACGACATCATGCCGCCCAACGTCGACGTGCTCTTCAGCGACCGCCACACGATCCGCCGGCAATTGGAGCGGGCCGACCTGGTGGTCGGCGCGGTGCTAATCCCCGGCGCGAAGGCGCCCCACCTCGTGGAGCGGGAGGACCTCGCGCGGATGGCCACCGGCAGCGTCATCATCGACGTGGCGATCGACCAAGGCGGCTGCATCGAAACCAGCCGCCCGACCTCCCACGCGGAGCCGACCTACATCGTCGACGGCGTCGTGCACTACTGCGTGACCAACATGCCCGGCGCGGTCGGCCGCACCAGCACGTTCGCCCTCTGCAACGTGACGCTCCCCTGGGTGCTCCGCCTGGCCGACGCGGGCGCAGGTGTGGAAGGGGTGAAGAAGGCCGCCGCCGAGTGGAAGCCGATCGCGCTGGCGGTGAACCTGATGTCCGGCCAGGTCACCAACCGCCCGGTGGCCGACACGTTTGGGCTGCCGTACGCGGGCTGCGTCGGCGCGTGACCGCGGCCGCGGCGAGGGCGGCGAGCATAACCCCCGATGGCTCGGGGATGCTCACGACGAGCAGGCCGCGCGTGCCGTCGGTGAAGCCGACACTGACGAGGTACTCTCCGCGCTCGTTCAGCAGCGTGCGGTAGCGCGGCCTCCGGGGTGCGAGACTAGCAGCATCAACTACCACGTGCCACCAAGCCGGGCCGAATCGGAGCTGGCCAACGGACCCGCGATGCTCCTCTTCAAACGCAAGTTCCTCCCCGCTATCCGCTCCGGCGAGAAGACGCAAACGATCCGCTTGTGGAAACACCGCCGCATGCGGGCCGGGCAGGGGAGCTACGTCCCCGGCGTGGGGCGGGTGCGGATCACGGGCGTCGAGCAGGTCGGGCTCGGCGACCTCACCGACGCCGACGCCCGGCTCGACGGCTTCCCCACCGCCGAGGCGCTGCGTGAGGAGCTTGGCACGATCTACGGCGACCAGCTCAACAGCGGCCGGCGGCTGTACCGGGTTGGGTTTGTGGTGGAGTGAGGGAAGGGGGAAGGGGGAGGAGGGAAGAGGGAAGCGGGGACGCCCGCTCGCGCTCCCCTCATCCCTCATCCCTCATCCCTCATCCCTCATCCCTCATCCCTCATCCCTCATCCCTCATCCCTCCTTCGCGACATCGCTCTTGCCCGCCCCGCCGCGGCTCACTAGCGTCGGCGCGGTCCTGTTTCCTCCGAAGGGTCTGAGCGATGGCGGAACAAGAAGCGAGCCCGTTGCGAACGCTTTACCGCTCGGCGGTGATGCTCGGCACGCTCGCGTGCGGGGCGATGGCGGCCTACCACTACGGCCCGCCGCCGGAACGGCTGGCGACCCTGATCAACTCGGCCGCCCAGCACGCGGGGCTCGCCTACGCCGACCCGATCGGCGAGGAAGCCGAGTCCGCCACGCCGGCCGACTCCGTCGCGCAAGCCGCGGCGTTGTTCGCAGGCCCCCCCGACGACGCGATCCAGTTGGCGTCGTTGCAAGAGCCGATGGCGGGGGGCTCGGCGGACGCCAACACCCAAGCCGACGCGGTCATCCAGCCGCTGCTAGCAGCCGGGGCGCAGCGGGCCGAAGTCCGCCCGATCGGCGCCGGCGCCGACCAGGTGTTTCAAGCTATTGCCGTCGCGCCGGCCGAGTTGGACAGCCAGGATTCGGTCGACCAGGGCTTGGTTGGACAGGGCTTCGGCGAACAGGGATTCGGCGAGCAGGGCTTCGGCGAGCAGGGCTTAACCGTGCGGCTCGACGCGCTCGGCGACACGCCCGAGGAAGCGGTCGGCCGCTTGGTGGAGAAGCTGTCGGCTCGCCGGGCCCAATGATCGGCACATCGACCTAGCAGGAGGCCCCGTGACGCATCCCCTGGCCCAGCCCCGCGGGTTGGCGCCGCCGCGGCTGCCCGCCTGTTGGCGCCCGGCGGGCCGCCGCTTCAGCGTCGGTGCACAGGCGCCGGAGACCGGCCGGTCGGGGCCCGCCGACGGCGCCGCTACGCGGCTCGCGCGGGTCGAGGCCGCGCTGTGGTTCGGCGAAGCGGCCCTCAGCCCGCGTCGGCTGGCTCGGGCGGCGGGGCTGTCGGGGCCGAGCGAGGCCCGCGAGTTGGTCAATCGGCTACGGGAAGTCTACGCGGGCGGACGCGGCGCATTGGAGGTGGTTGAGGTGGCGGGCGGGTTCCGGCTGGTCACGCGGGCCGCTCTGGCGCCGTGGATCGAGCGGCACGAGCCGGCCGGCGGGGTCGGGGGCGACTGCCGGCTGAGCGGCTCGGCCACCGAGACGCTCGCCGTGGTGGCCTACCGGCAACCGGCGACGCGGTCCGAGGTCGAGGCGATCCGGGGCGTGGGGTCCGGCGACGTGCTGAGGCAGTTGCTAGGCGCCGACTTACTGCGTATTGTCGGCCGCTGCCAGGAGCTGGGTCGGCCGCTGCTGTACGGCACGACTCAGCATTTTTTGGAAGTTTATGGGCTAGGCAGCCTCGACGACTTGCCGGACCTTGATGAAGACGCTGGCGCCCCCCAGCCGAGTAAAGACAACGCGCCGGCGACACAACCCGCCTGAGTCGCTGCGTCGCCCGAATCGAACTCTTGGACACGACCGCTCCGACCGACCACGTCCCATGACGACGAGCCTTTCCCTCTTCGCTGTGCCAACCGCCACCGCGCACGCCGGCCGCCGCCAACCGCTCGCCGGCGGCCCGCTGGGCGAGGACCCGCTGCGCGCCCTCACGCCCGCGGAGGACGACGACGACGAGTACGAGTACGTCGACGTCTACGACGACGAGGAGGACGAGGACGAGGAATTCGAGGACGACGAAGAGGACGACGACGAAGAGGACGACGACGACGACGAGGAGTACGAAGACGACGAGGAATTCGAGGACGAGGATGACGTCGAAGACGACGAAGAGGACTTCGAAGAAGACGACGATGACGAGTGGGAAGAAGTCGAGGACGACGAGGAACTCGACGACGACTACGACTACGAGTACGAAGACGACGACGACGACGAAGAGGACGACTACGAGTTCGAAGACGACGAGGAATGAGAGCCCCGAACTAGCCGGCCTCAGGCGCGGCTCGCTCTCTTCTCCGCGTTCCGCCGTCGGCCTCCCCCACTCCGCCCTCGGCGCGCCGCAACGCCCGGCCGGCCATCGAGGCTAGAAGCCCCGGAGCGCCTCAGTCCTTCAGCTGGAACAGCCGGCTCAGCGCTTGCAGCAGCGTGTGCGGCGACCCCTCGCGAGACTCGTCGCGGAGCGACTCCATCGGCGGGTGGAGCATCTTGTTCACCAGGCGATCGGCGAACCGCTCGATCTCTTGCCGGGCCGCGTCGTCGAGGCCGGGCAGCTTGTTGAACAGCCGCTCGAGCTCGGCGCGTTTCGGCACGTCGAGCCCCTGTCGCAGCCGGGCGATGATCGGCGCCGACACCCGGTGGCGCGCGTCGACGAAAAACCGCTCGCGCTCCTCGCGGATGATTCGCTCGGCGTGCGGCAGCTCGCGTCGCCGCGCCTGGTGGTTCCGCTCGCAGGCGGCCGCCAGGTCGTCGATCGAGTAGAGGTACACGCCCGGCTCGTCGCCGATGGCGGGGTCGAAGTCGCGGGGCATCGACAGGTCGAGCACGAACAGCGGTCGCTGCTCGCGCCGCTGGGCCACCTCGCGGCGGTAGCGGTCGAGCGACAGGATCGCCTCGCCCGCGGCGGTCGCGGTGATGACCAGGTCGGCGCGGGTCAGCTCTTCGGTCAGTTTCTCCAGCGACACGGCCCGGCCGCCCCACTCGACGGCCAGCGCCGTGGCGCGCTCGAGGCTGCGGTTGGCGACCACCGGCGCCCGCGCCCCCTGGTCGGCCAAGTAGCGGAGCGTCTCGTCGGCCATCTCCCCCGCGCCGACGACCATCACGCGCTTGTCGTCGAACCGCTCGAAGATCCGCGCGGCGAAATCGCTGATCGCCACGCTGGGGATGCTCACCCGGTGGCGGTGCAGGTCGGTCTCGGTGACCACCCGCTTGGCCACGCGCAGCGCCCCTTGGAAGCAGTCGTGCGTGAGCGGCCCGGCCGACTCCGCGCCGCGGGCCAGCTCGTACGCCTGCTTCACCTGGGCCACGATCTGCGGCTCGCCGAGGACCATGCTGTCGAGGCTCGCCGCGACGCGGAATAGGTGGTCGACGGCGTCCTCGTCGCGGAGCGTGAGCAGGTACGGGCGGACCTGCTCGACGCTCAACCGGCGTGACTCGGCCAGGTGCCTCGCGATGAGGCCCGGGCAGGGCGGCAGCTCGCCCGCGGGCGTGGCCGCGTAGAACTCGACCCGGTTGCAGGTCGACAGCAGCACCCCCTCCGCGCCGGGCAGCACCTCGCGCCACGCGGCCATCGCGTCGTGGGCCTCGTCGGGGGTGAAGGCTAGCTGCTCGCGCACGGCGGCCCCCGCGTGATGGTGCGAGCAACCTACCATCCGGAGCTTCATAGAGGGCGTGGGTCGGTGGCGCCGGGCGCCGGGCGTCGGCTGGACTGGGACGGGGAGGAGCCATCGATGGCGGCCGCGGGCGGCTGGTCGCGCGCGCCGTGGCTCGCGCCGCCCCAGGTGAGCGACCCCAGCACGATGGCCAGGAAGCCGAAGGCGGTCACCGTCAAGTACGCGACCTTCCGGCCGTGCCGCGCCGGCGGGTAAGCCCACCGGAACGCGGCCGCCACGACCAGCCAAGCCAGCAGCGCCGACGAGGTCAGCACGACAGGGTCCGACCACAGCCGCGATCCCCCGCCGGGCCCCTGGTTTAGCCTAGTCAGCACCAAGCCCGACAAGAATCCTCCGACCATCAGCCAGACCGACAGCGACAGCGAGCGGGTGTTCGCGGTCTGGAGCCACTCGAGCGACGGCAAACTCCAGCCCCGGGCGGGGGGCGTCTTGTGTTTCAGCCGCCAGCTCTGAACCAGGTACATCAGCCCGGCGACGAACCCGACGCTCACCGACGCGGTTGCGGCCACCAGAAGCCAACCGTGGGCCTGCCCCCAGAACAACGAAGCGCGGTCCTGAGAGAAGGGCCGGTCGCTGGCCGCGTAGGCCATGCCGACCAGCAGCAGAACGACGGGCAGCAAGAACACGCCGACGGCCCACCGCGCGTGCCGGAGGGTGAAGGTCAGGTAGATGGCCGCGAGCACGGCCGCCGCGAGCAGGCACCACTCGGCGGGGCTCGCCAAGGGGGTGGCGGCCGAGCCGGCCTGCGTCACGAGGTACGCGACGTGGGCGAACAGCCCGGCCGCCGTGATCCCCAACAGCACCGCCCGCCGCCCGCCCGAGAGCGTCCCCGCGAGCCGCCCGCCGCGGCGCCCGGCCAGCGCAGCCGCCTCGAGGACCAGCGCCACGGCGTAGCTGGCCGCGAAGCAGAACACGGTGATGCGGGAGAGGTCCAATGGTGCGAAGGCAAAAGGCGGGAGGCGGAAGGCGGAACAGGACCCGCGAATCTAGCGGTGCGGATCGATCACCGCTCGGAGGGGTCACGGCTTGCCCGTCCCATTATCGCCCGCGTCGAGCCCGTAGTCTTTGATCTTCTTGTGCAGCGTGTTGCGGTTGATCCCCAGCCGCTGGGCGGCCTTGATCTGCACGCCGTCGCAGCGGGTGAGCACCTGCGCGATGACCTCGCGTTCCACACGGTCCACGATCCGGCCGTGCAGGTCGGTGGCTTCTTCGTCGGCCTTGGCCAGGCCCTCCTCGACGAGCTGCGTGGCGAGCGACTCGAAGTCCATCCGCCGGAACGACCCGCTCGGCGAGCTCGGCTCCCCCCGCACCACGCCGGGCAACAGGTCGACCGTCAGCTCGTCGCCGGCGGCCATCACCACGGCGCGCTCGACGTAGTTCTGCAGCTCCCGCACGTTGCCCGGCCACGCGTAGTCTTGCAGGGCCTCCATCGCGGCCGGCTCGATGTGGACCACGTACCGGTCGTTCTCTTCGTTGTAGGCGTTGAGGAAGTGGGTGACGAGCGCCGGGATGTCCTCGCGCCGCCGGCGGAGCGGGGGGAGCCAGATCGGCACCACGTTCAGCCGGTAGTACAGGTCCTCGCGGAAGCGGCCCTCGGCGCATTCCTCGGCCAGGTCACGGTTGCTGGCGGCGACCACGCGCGTGTCGACGCGGATCGTCTGCGTGTCGCCGACACGCTCGAACTCGCGCTCCTGCAGCACACGCAGCAGCTTCACCTGCAGCAGCGGCGTGGTGCTGTTGATCTCGTCGAGGAAGATCGTGCCGGTGTGGGCCGCCTCGAAGCGGCCGGTGCGGTTGTCGATCGCGCCGGTGAACGCGCCGCGCACGTGGCCGAACAGCTCGCTCTCGAGCAAGCTCTCGCTGAGCGCGCCGCAGTTGACTCGCACGAACGGCCGGTTGCGGCGGTCGCCCAGCCGGTGCAGCGCGTGGGCGATCAGCTCCTTGCCGGTGCCGGTCTCGCCGAGCAGCAGGACCGAGGCGCGGCTCGACGCGGCCTGGCGGGTCGTGCGGTAGACCTCCCGCATCGCCTCGCTGGAACCGATCAGCCCCGGCAAGCCTGCCGACGCACCGTTCGCCACGGCGGGCGCCAAGCGGGTCATCGCCGCGCTCCTTCGATCGTGTCGAGCACGCGCCCCAACACCTGCTGGGTCGCTTCCGGGGCGGTCTCGCTCGCGTTGTAGCGCACGTACTGCTCCCGGATCTGGTCGGTCGTCAGCAGCACGCCGAACCGATCGACGCTCTTGGCGAACGCGTCGGCGGCCGCGCGGCGGTCGTCGACGCCACGCGCGGCCAGGGTGGCCGCGTCGACCAACCGGGCCTGGCTCTCCGGCGTGCCCAGCTGCGCGAGCGTCGACAGCGACTGGCCGTCCGAGCCGAAGCCGAGCACGCCGACCAGGTCTTCCGAGCGGCGGCTCCACGCGTAGAAGTCGGGCCCCTGGTCGACGAGCCGCGCGATCGCTTCGCGGGCCTCGGAGGCCCACCGCAGCCGGACCGAAGCGTCGGGCCACCCGTCGGGCCGGAGCTCGGCCAGCCGCTCGGCGAGCGAGACCGTCGCGTCGACCGAGTGCGGACGCGCAACGGCCACCACCGCGTCGTGTTCTTCGGCAAGCCGCTGGGCGTCGGCCAGCCGGCCCTCGGCCGCCAGCAAACCGACCGGCACGAGCGCCGTCTGCGGCCGGCGCCGCAGGCGGAACAGCGTCTCTCGCGCGCCGGGAAGGCTCAGCGATTGATCGATCAGCACGAGCTGCGTGTCGGGCGATTCGGCAGCGGCATCCACCGCGGCCGCGCCGCGGTTGGCGGGGGTCGCCGCGTAGCCGCCCGCGGCCAGCCAGCCAGCGGTCGCGGCGGCCCGCGCCAGCTGAGGCGACGCGACCACCGCGCGCTGCTCTCCTTGGGAGCGGGCGAAGTACAGCAGCGTGTCGATCAGCAAGCTGGAGCCCGAGTAGGGCTGTTGTGGGTTGATCGCCACGAGCGCCTTAGCCGCGGTGTAGCGGACCGCCGGGTGCGGCGACTCGAGCGCCGCGACGAGCGGCGCGGGCCGGAGCCCGCGGGTCGCCACGACCGACTCGCCGCCCTCGTTGCCCAGCGCCGTGGCGGCGCGGACGGCGGCCAGGTGAAGGCCGTTGTCGAGCGCCGCTTGCAGCACGCCCGACACACCGACGCGAGCCGCGATCTCGTTCGCCGTTCGGTCGCCGGCCTCAAGCATCAGCGCGGCGGCCAAGCGGCCGGTCGACTCGACGCGCTCGTCGAGCCGCCATCGCTCCCGCGCTAGCTGCGCCGCGAGCCGCCGGGAAACCCCCGGCGAATCGTCCCGCTCGTCGGAGAACAAGCGCCCGCCCGCGAGCAGTTCTTCGATGGCGGTGTCGAGCAGCCGCTCCGCGGACGGGATCGTCAGCGGCTCGTCGGCGAGACGGCTGTACGCCCACCTCGCGGGCTCCGAGCCCCGCAGGGCGGCGCCGACGACCAGCGCCGCGGGCAGCCGGGATCGGATGCGGTTGAGTTCGGCGAGCCGCCCCAGCGCGTAGGCGCCCTCGTTGCTGACGTTCGGGTCTTCGCTGAGCGTTGCCTCGTAGATCAGCGGGCGGCTGATCGGATCGAGGGCCACGAGCGCTTCGCGGAGCCGCGCGCGCACCGTCGGGTCCGCGGCCTCGCGGAGCTGCTGGGCGGCGAATTCCGCCCCCTTGCGTCCGGTCGCGCGGAGCTCGCGGATCGCGTCCACCGCTTGTTCGCGCTCGCCGGCGAGCCGCTCGACTAGCCGGCCCAAACGCTCGGGAGAAGTCGCCGCTGCGGCGGCCGCCGCGATCGCCCGGCGCGCCAGGGGAGCGGCCTCCGGCAGCGCGACGGCTAGCCGGCTGAGCTGCCCCGTCCCGACCTGGCTGACCAGCTCGGCGAGTTGCGCGGCGCTGGGGTCCTTGGCGACCAACTCTTGCACGAGTTGCGTGGCCTCTTCGGTCGCGCCGAGGTCCAGCAGCACGATCGCCGTCTGCACGTAGTGCCGCGGCTCGGTCCTTGGCAGCGCGAGCGCCGCGCGCACGGCCGGCGAGTCTGCCGCCGGCGGGGCGGGCTGCGCCGCCGCCGCAGAGGCCAGCGACCAACACGCCACCAAGGCGATCCACCAACGCTTCCCCGCCCGTTCGCTCAAGGGTTCGGCTCCTCGTTCGCGAGCCGCTCGCGCCACGCGGCGGCTTGTTGCTCTACCAGTTCCGGGTTCGTCGAGCCGTAGCTCCTGAACGCCTCGATCGCCCGATCCACGCCGAGCACGTCGTAGACCGACTCGTCCAGGTCCGGGTGGACCGAGCGGTAGGCCTCGATCGGCAGGTCCGCCAGCCGGACGCGCTCTTTCATCGCCGCTGCCACCAGCTTGCCAACCAGGCCGTGGGCGGTCCGCTGGGGGATGCCCAGCTTGATCAGGTGTTCCATGAACGTGGTCGCGTCGAGGTAGCCGTGGTCGAGCCGCTCGCGGATCGCTTCGCGCCGCAGCTCGGCCCCCGCGACCAGCGGCGCAGCCAACTCGAGGCACGCCCGCACCGTGTCGGTCGCGTCGAACACCCGCTCTTTGTCTTCTTGCAGGTCGCGGTTGTAGGCCATCGGCAGGCCCTTGGTGAGCACCAGCAGGCTCTGCAGCGAGCCGATCACCCGGGCGGCCTTGCCGCGGGTGAGCTCGAGCACGTCCGGGTTGATCTTTTGGGGCATGATCGAGCTGCCCGTGCAGAACTGCTGCGGCGGCGTCAGGAAGCCGAACTCGGTGGTGCTCCAGAGGATCCACTCCTCGGCCCACCCAGAGAGGTGCACCGCCACGAGCGACAACGCGGCCACGAACTCGATCGCGAAGTCCCGGTCGCTGGAGGAGTCGAGGCTGTTGGCCACCACCCCGTCGAAGCCCAGGTCCTTGGCGACGCGCTCACGGTCGATGGGGATCGTCGTGCCTGCCAGGGCCGCCGTGCCGAGCGGCGACAGGTTCACCCGGCGGCGGCAGTCGCCGAGGCGGTCGCGGTCCCGCTGCAGCTTCTCCGCGTAGGCGAGCCAGTAGTGCGCGGCGAGCACCGGCTGGGCCCGTTGCAGGTGCGTGTAGCCCGGCAGGATCACGCCGGCGTCTGCCTCGCAGCGGCCGACGAACGCCCGCTGCAGGTCGCGGAGCAGCCGATCGATCTGGTCGATCGCGTCGCGGACCCACAGGCGGAAGTCGGTCGAGACCTGGTCGTTGCGGCTGCGACCCGTATGCAGCTTGCGGCCCACGTCGCCGATCCGCTCGACGAGGGCGCGTTCGATGTTCATGTGCACGTCTTCGAGCTCTTGCTTGAACTCGAAGCGGCCCGTCTCGATCTCTTGCCCGATCTGCTCGAGCCCCTCGACGATCTGCCGCCGCTCGGCGTCGGTGAGCACGCCAACCGCGGCGAGCATCTCCGCGTGGGCGATCGAGCCGCGGATGTCCTGCCGGAAAAGGCGGCAATCGTAGGAGACGCTCTGGCCGAACGCCTCGACGCGGGCGTCGGTCGCGGTGTCGAAAACCCCGCCCCACGGCTTCTTGTTGGCCGCCGCGGGCGGAGCGCTCGACCCGGCGCCCACCGATTGGTCTTTCCCAGCCAAGGCCAGCCCCGCCTGTGGGGTGCACCGCAAACGAAGTGGGCAGCCGCCTGCCCGCCAAGTGCGCCAAGGTAGGTTGGGGCGATGGCGGTGTCAACGAGCCGTCCGCTAGCTTCGCTCAAGAACTAGGCAGGTGGCGCCCATCAGTTCAACTGCTGCTCCCGCACGCCAGCGGCTACGCAGCGGGAATTTCTCGCCAAGATAGCCGACGATTTGGCGAATCCACCGTCAGGGACCAACTGCTAAACTCAGCGGCGGTAGGGCGCAGAGCCGAGAGCGGATCTCGGCAGTCACCCCGGCATGGCGCCGGAGGAGGAGATGTCGTGTTCCATGCCTTCTTTGATTTCCTGAGGGACCTCGGGCCTCCGTTCGGAATGGTCGTGGCTATCGTCGCGATTGCGTGTGCGGCTGGAGTGGTGAACACGATCTCTAAACAGGTGCGGGTCTTCGCCGACCACGAAGCCGACCGCCGGCTGAAGCGCGACCTGCTGGAAGCCGGTTACCAGACCGACGACGTCGAGCAAATCGCCAATCTCGAAGTGACGGCCGAGTACAAGAAGCCGAAGATGTCGGCCTAGAACCGCACCACTCGGCCACGCCACACACAATCGAGTTGAGGCTCGACATGACGCTTGTCTTTGCTCAGTCCACCGCCGGATTCTGGCACACGCTCACGAGCGACTTCAGCCATCAAGAGAAGTTCGCCCTGTGCATCGTTCTGATCGGCTGTGTCACGGCGATCGCAATCACGACGATCTCCCTGTGCGGCGCGGTGTGGTACCACCTCCGCAAAGGGGAGCGAGAGACCGAGCTCGTCCGCGACCTGCTCCACCAAGGCCGCTCGGCAGAGGAGATCGAGAAGATCGTGCGGCCGGCCGACGGCTGGTCGCGCGCCTGGGAGCGATGCCTGAGGAAGAAAGAGGCTTAGCCCGCCGCGCGCTTCGCGAGCCGGGTTGGCCCACCGCCGGGCTAGCGACTCGTTGTGGCACGACGATTGCCTCCATCCGGGTTGCTACCATCGCACGCCCCCCGCCCGCAGCCTCCCCCCTTGCTGCTGAGCGTGCGAAAAACCCTGTGAACGGAGTCGTTTTCGTTCCTCGACCGATTCGCTTTGCGGAGCAACAGCGATGCGCCCCCTGCTTGTTTTGTTGGCATTCGTCGGCGCGCCGGTCGCCACGTCGCTGTCGGTCTGGGCGGCGATCCAGACCGGCGAGCCGCCCTGGTGCGAGGTCCTCAGCGGCAGCTTGATCCGCACCACCGCCGACCAACACAAGGTGAACGTCGCAGTGTCCGACGCGATGCGACGCGCTATCACCCTGTCGGACCAGCCCAGCGAGCAGCAGCTAGTCGAAGCCGAATACCGCGAGAGCGCCGACGCGTGGTTCAGCACGCCCGACTGGACCGGCGCCGTCGAAGAGCGAGCCAGCCGCTTGGTCCGCCAGCAACTCGTGCCGGCCGGCGGCGTGCTGCGGGTCGACGTGCTGCACGGCGCCGAGATGCCGTCGCTGGTGTTCGTCGAGCACGAAGAATCCGCCGTCGAAGTGAGGGTCTGCCGGCTTATCGAGAGGGAACTCGCCGCGCACGGCGTGCCTGCTCGGTGAGGGGCAGTTGCCCGTGGTCCACGGTCCGTGGTCCGTGGTCCGTGGCAGTGAGTCGCCTCGATAGCCCTCCCCCCGCCACCTGCCACTCACTTCTTTTCCCAAACTTTTTGCGGTTCGCTCGCCCCCTCCGGCACACTATCTGGGTAAGGCCGCGGCCAACGGCGCCGGCGGCAGCGCTCACCCCCGATAGGGCCGCTCTGTGTCTGTCTCGCCCGAGCCGCCGCTACCGCAAGCGCCCGCCCGCCCAACGGGCCGGAGCACGAGCCTCGGCCGGATCGCGCCGCCGGCGCCGCGCCCCGCGGCGACCGACGGCGAGCTGCTGGCGGTCTTCGTCCGCCAACGCGATGAGGATTGCCTCGCCCGGCTCTTCGACCGCCACGCCGACATGGTCTGGCGGGTCTGCCGCGGCACGCTCCGGCGCCAGCAAGACGCCGAAGACGCCTTCCAAGCCACCTTCTTGCTACTGGTGAAGAACGCCCGCAGCATCCAAGCGAGCGAGTCGGCCGCGGGCTGGCTCTACCGAGTGGCGCACCGCACGTCGCTCGCCGCGCGGCGGCGCCTCGCCGCGCGACGCGAAGAGGCCCTCGCGCTCGACCCGCACGCCCCCAGCGAGGCCGCATTCCCCGACCTGTCGCAGCGCCAGAACACCGGCGTGCTGCTAGAAGAGCTCCGGCGGCTGCCCGAGCGTTACCAAACGCCGCTCGTGCTGCGCTACCTCGAAGGCCAATCGCGTCGCGCGATCGCCGAACAGACCGACTCGACGGTCGCCGCCGTGCAGGGCCGCTTGGCCCGCGGCAAACAACTGCTCCGGCGGCGCCTGCTGCGGCGCGGCGTTTCGCTTTCGCTGGCGTTCGGCGCGCTGGCGGCCAAGCCGCAAGCGGCCGAGGCCGCGCCAGCCTCGGCGGTCGCCGCCACCACGTCGAACTCAACGGCCCTCGCCGCCGGCGGCTCGCTCGCCGCGGGCGTGGCGGTCGTCCACCTTGTCCGAGAAGGAGCCCGTGCGATGTTGTTCGCTTCGCTAGGAAAGCCCGCCGCGGCGGTCGTCGGGGCGGCGCTGGTCGCGCTCGCGACCCTCGCGCCCGAGCCGGCGGCCATCGGCGCCGGCCCGGCCGACGGCGCGCCGGTTATCGACGCCAGCGTCGCCGCTCAAGTTGAGCCCGCCGCGCCGGAAGTGGTCGAGTCGCACGCTATGACGGTGCAACTCAATCGAGTCGCCCCACCGAAAACCAAAACGGCCCCGGCGCCGGTCGAAGATCCGTTGCCTTACACCGCCGTTTACAAAGTGGCGGACTTGATCGGCGCCGCCGCCAAAACCGGCGACCCGTCGGCCGAACTGCAGACGCTAGCCCAGCGCGTCGCGGAGGCGATTGAACTCGAACCGAGCGAGGTTCGTCCGTTCGGCAAGGATCTTCTCGTAGTTTCGGCTGAAAAAGTCCAGCATGAAGAGCTATCCAAATGGCTTGCAGCCGCACGCGACAATCGAGCAATCGAGCCGCGAACGAATTGGCAGCTCCAATTCACCGAGAAGCATGCCGACCTCGGCCAAGCGCCTGACACGGCGATCCTCGACGCGAAGCTCGAACTGGCTCGCGCCAAGAGCCGGCTGGCGGCCACGCGCGGAGAGCAGGACGCCGCCGCCGAACAGCTACGCGAGGCCCATTCACTGGCGGGCCGATTCGTTGAGGCGTTCAGCCGCCTCAAGGAGCAGGGGCAGGACAGGCAGGCCGAATTGTTCGACGCCGAGAAGCGGGCCGCCGAAGTCGCGATCGAGCTGGCGGATCTCACGGCCGGCTACTCCGATCCCGCGGCAGCCCGCGAAGCAAGCGCGCCGCCGCAACCGCGAGAGAGCCCTCTGGAGAAGATCGTGCGGCTACGCCGCGAAGAGTTGAAGCGACTGGAAGGGCTCTACGACGACGGTCTGACCTCTCGTCCGAGTGTCATCGCGGGGGAGGTCGCCCTAGCCGAGGCGATCGCTCGGCTGGCGGACACGCGGAGCAAAGCGGCGGCTCAAACGACCGCGACAGAGCTGCAACCGGCAACGACCAAGCCATCGCAGAAGTCCAACCTCCGCGACTTGCTCAGCGAATGGGAACGGGCATGGTTTGAGCAGCCCAAGGACAGCGACTCCGAGGGCGCGACCTGGCGCGAGGGCGACGCCGACTCCCTCGAGCGGCTCGAGCAACACCGTGAGCGGTTGATCGCCGCCTTAAAGAAGCGTGGCGGCACGGACTCCAATCCGCCCGTGTATCCGGAGATCGAGCGTATCCGCCAAGCGATCAAAGCGATCGACCGACGCATCGCGGAAGTCCTTGCGCCGGAAGACTACGTGGACTCGGTTCTCGAAGGCTTGCAGTCACCGTCGGCCGAGTCGAGCGACGAACCTGACGCGGCGGCGTCGTTCCGCGAACCACCGCCATTACGAACAGCGCCGCCCGCTCCCGAAGCGCCGCAGCCGCCGTCGCCGCCGCCGCCCGAGCCGACCAAAGCGCCGGCCGCGCCCCCTTTGAACCAGCCGGCGTCAGATTATTTCAATCCTCCACCGTTATTCGCCCCCTCTCAAACACCCCCTCGTACGAGGCCCTATGATCGGCCGGACGGCTCTCCCCCCCAGCCGCTGCAGCCGCTCGCCCCGCCGAGCCCGAACGACGCCTACTCCCAGGCGAACCAGCGGTACGGCTACTCGGTGCGGCAACTGCAACGCACGCTCAACGAAAAGATGGGCCTCGAGCCACCGCTCGCGGTCGATGGCGACTACGGCCCGAAGACCGAGCTAGCCGTGCGTGAGTTCCAGCGGATGCAAGGGCTCGAGCGGACCGGCCAGGCCGATGCGGCGACGCGTGAGAAGCTGGGGCTCGTCAAACCATCGGGTCGCGAGCAGCAGGCGGCTCCAGAGTCCGCGGCGTACACGCGCGAGGAGGGAGTCGATCCCACTCCAATCGAATCGCTGCAGTCAGAAGCCCAGCACGCGGTCCAAAAGTTCCACGCAGCGCAAGAACTCGTCATACGCGCTCATAAGCTTGCTTCTGCTCGGCTTGAGTCAGTCAAGGCGTTGATCGCGGCGGGCGGCAACGTGCCGTCGTGGGATCAACTCCAGGCATCATCTCATCCAGGGCCGCTTGCGATGGCGTTCTTCAATGAGGGGCTCAAACACCGGCAAGCTGTGCTGAGACAAGTCGAGGAGATCGAGAAACGCCTTACGGCCACTTTTGAAAAAAAGTCCCAATCGATGTCATTGCAGGAGCTCCAGGGCATCGCGAACGTAACCTCGGCACTTGAGGACATGCCCATAATTGAGTCGAAGAAAGATCTTCAGCCCGCCCATGAGTTCTTTGCTGATCGATGGAGCAGCGCACTCGTCAATGCCGTGCATAATCGCGTCCTCGGGGAGTTAGGGGGGACCACGTCGGGCGATCCGACGACCGACCTTCGATGGTTCCAACAGAGTAAACACCTCGATCCCACCGGCGAATTGAACGAGGCGACCTGGAACGCGTTATTCGGCCTCGAGAGCGGCTCGGCCGACGAGCAGCCCGGAGTGACCGACGGCGCCTCTTCGACCAAGCCCCGCCGCTTCGTCCCCCGCAAAAGCGCGACCGGCGGCTCGTGGACCGTGTTCGACCGGCCCTCCGACCTCAACCCCGACGGCTGGGCCGTCAAGGCGGAGCTGGCGCCCGGCGCCACCGCGCCGATCCCGGTCGACGGCGACACCCAGAGCCGGCCGCAGCTCCTGCTGGTCGGCGGCGGCGACGACGCGGTCACCATCCGGGTTGTCGACGCGAAGACCGATCGGCCCGAGGAGCCGGTCACGATCCGCCGCGACGAGCCGCAGCACATCACGGTCCGTGGCAAGCGGGTGCGTGTGCTCTACCCGTCGCAACAGGTCGCGGCGGGCGAGAACGACCAGTCGCCGTTGGCGCCGATCCTGATGTTCGAGGCCACGTCTTCCGAGGAGGCGGCGCCGGCGCCGGGCGGCGACGAAGAGTAAGATTCCGCGCGTATTAATCTTGCCCGCCGGTTCTGCCGATCGTAATGTTCGAGTTAACCGTGCGGGGGCATGACTACTGGCTCGTTTGTCGACGCGCCTCCCCGCGCCGGGACTGTCGTACTGGAGTTGCGACAATGGCTGACAAGCCGAAGAACACCGCGAAGCCCGCCGCCGCCGCCCAAAAGGGCAAGCCCGCCGCCAAGACGCCGGCCAAGAAGGGCAAGTGATCGTTGGCCCCTAGCGGGGCCTCAGGCGTAAACGACGCGGTCGCTCTTCAACCAGCTACGGAACAAGAGCACAGCGGAAAAAACCAAACCACGAGGCGCCGCGGGACCCCGGTCCCGGGGCGCCTTGTTTTTTGGCGGCCGCCGATCGGTAGGCTACAATGCGTTTGAGGCAGGTTCTCATTACCAGGGCCCCCATGATCCGATCGACGGTTACCGACCGCTGGCAGACGACGATTCCCTCCGCGGTTCGGAAGGCTCTCGACCTGAAGCCCCGCGAAAAGCTCGTCTACGAGATCGTCGACGGCGGCGTGGTCGTTCGACCCGATCGAGGGACCCTCAGCGATTTGGCGGGGGCCATCCACACATCGAAGCGCCTGGGGTCGAAGCTCGACGAGCGGGCTTCGGCAAAGCGTTCGCGATCCTCAGGTGCGGATTGATCCGTTACGTCGTCGACACAAACGTCCTGCTTCGCTTCCTGCTAGCGGACAGCGACCGGCTCACCACCAAAGCCCGGCGACTGTTCGCTCAAGCAGAGCAGAGCGAATGCTTGCTGGTCGTAACCGACCTTGCAATCGCCGAGGCGGTTTGGGTGCTTGAATCGTTCTACGAGGTAGAGCGGCAAGTGACATCGAGCACGCTGATGGAACTGCTGGGCAAGCCGGGTCTGCTCATCGATAATCGGGCCTTGATGGAGGACTCGCTACGTCGTTACGGCCAGACGAAGATCGACTTCCTTGATTGCTACCTTGCTGCCCGCTGCGCCGCTAGCGGCGATACGGTCGCGTCGTTCGACAAAGACTTCCGCAAATTCCCAGATGTTTCGCGGTGGACGGGCGACTGACCCGGCGTGGCCATTCTACGCGACGATCACCCGTGCGCGATCGTCGCTTGCTGATCGGTCTTGACCGTCGGCGGGCTGCCCACGCGGCTGGTCGGGGTGAGGCCCCGCTCGTGCTGGTTCCACCACAGGTCCGCCTGCTCCACGCCCCACTCCGGGTCGCGGGGAACGCGGTCCAGCCGGAGCGACAGCTCGCGGGCGGTCTGCGGGCGCTTGGCCCGGTTCTTGTCCAGGCACGCGAGGATCGCGTCGTCGAGCTCCGGCGGGAGCTTGCGTCCGCTGGTTAGCGAGGGCGCGCGGGGCGTGTCGTCGACCTGCTTGCGGATCAGCTCGTCGATGCTGTCGGCCTCGAACACCGTGCGGCCGGTCAGCAGGAAGTAACCGACCGCGCCGACCGCGTAGAGGTCGCTCCGCGCGTCGACGCCGGCGGGCGTTTGGATCGCCTCGGGCGACATGTACAGCGGCGTGCCGGCCATGCCGGAGGGGCTGCCGTCGTCGGTCACTTTGACGAGGCCGAAGTCGAGCACCTTCACCACGTCGGGCTCGGCGCCGCGGCGGTTGAGCATGATGTTGGCCGGCTTGATGTCGCGGTGCACCAGGCCGGTGGAGTGGGCCTCGTACAGCGAGCCGCAGATCTGCCGGAGCAGGTCGACCACCCGCCCAACCGGCTGCGGCCCGTACCGCTCGACGAGCTCCTGCAGGCTGATGCCGTCGAGGTACTCCATCGCGTAGTAGAAGAGCCCCTCGGGCGTGTGGCCGTAGTCGAAGATCGCGACCGTGTTCGGGTGGCAGAGCTGGCTGGTGATCTGCACTTCGCGCTCGAACGCGGCGACCGCGTCGGCGCTGACCTTGCTCGGTTCGAGCATCTTGACCGCGGTGGGCCGGCGGAGCATCGCGTGGGTCGCCTTGTACACGACGCCCATCGCCCCCGCGCCGAGCTTGTTCTCCAGGCGGTACTGGCCGAGCTGCTGGGCCTCGATCGCGGCCTCCTGGGCCTCGCGCCGCAGCCGCGCGACCTTGAGCGTGAACACGAAGATGGCGATCGACATCAGCACAAGCAGCGCAAAGAGCGCCCAGTGGGTGCGCTGGAGGATCACCAGCGGCCGGTAGGCCTCGGCCGCGTCGATCTCGGTGGCGACACCGAACCGGTAATCCGGCAACCACGTCCAGGCCCCGACGACACGCACGCCGCGGTAGTCGCGGTAGCCCTCCACGTCGACCCCCGGTTCTCCCTCGGCCGCGGCGGCGACCATCCGCGTCATGGGCAGCTCGATCCGCCGGCGGTCCGGCCGGAACCCGGACGTCATGTCGCCGCCCGGGTCGCGCACGAGGACCCTGAGGATCGACCGTGCGTTGGGCTCGTCGGCCAGGATGCCGAGCAGGATCAGCTCCTCCTCGAAGCGGCTGCTCGAGAGCATCAGGCCCTCGGCGTCGAAAGCGTAGGTCTCGCCCGTTTCGCCGGTCTGCCCCAACTGAAGGATGCTGGTGAACTCTTTTTGCGGACGCAATCGAAGCGCCAGGGCCGCGACGACCTGGAAGTTGTCGTCGCGGATCGGCGCGGCGGCGAACATCACGGGCGTGCCGGTGCGCACGTGGCCGCGGCGGTCTTTGAGCGGCAGCACGCTCGGCAACGGGCGGGACACGCACACCTCGCCGTTCAGCGCGCGGCTGAAGAACTCGTCGAACGCGTGGTCCTCGATGAAGTCGTCGCGGCCGATCGCGGCCGCGTCGAACCCGGCGATGATCGTCTTCGATTTGTCGATCACGAAGAAGCCGTCGTAGTCGTACGAGCTCAAGGCGGGCCCCATCGCCTCGACGAGCCCGGCCCGCGCCGCCTCGGCGGCCGCGGCGTCGCCCGCCAGGAGCTGCCCGACGAGGTCGCGCGTCGTGGTGTCGTTGGCGAGCGACTCGGCGTTCCGCTCTTGGCCGCCGAGCCACGTGCGGAGCATCGCCACCTCGACGTCCAGCAGCGTCTGCAGCTCGCTCGCGAGCGACGCCTTCATCGTGCGCTCGATCGCGCCGCGCACGAAAAGGCCGATAGTCGCCAGCACGACCACCGCGATGATCGGCCACACCCAGACCTGCCGCTTCAGGAACACGCCCGCGCTCGTCAGCGAGCGGCTCATCGTGCGCGTGGCCCACGTCATGTGGGCCTTGCGGCTCGACATCGGGCTGGCGGATTCGGCGCGGCGAGAGTCGGCCATCGGTCGGGGAAAGCGGGAAGCGGGGCGTTGCCGGCGGCGGGGTCGCATCACGGCTAGTCTAGTTAAGCCGGGCGCCGGCAGCCGACCCGCCGAGCCGCAAATCAAGCTGAATCAGCCGACCGCCGCGGTTTCCCGCGTCGCCTGAGAAACGCCCGCCTCGGCCGGGGACCCATCTACAAACGCACAAGCCGCCGCGACGCCTGCTTCGCACAGCAAGCGGTCGCGGTCGAAGCCGTGCGGCGTCGTGCCTCGCGCACCGAGGTCGCCCTTTCCGAGTAGAACGCCATGAGGGCCGCCTCGAAGCCGCGCTGGAGCGTTGGTCGATAGTTCCGTCGGCGCGAACCCTGTCGGGCTTGCGGCGGAAACCGTTAAGCTGGTGGGGCAGAGCTCCACGGCAACGAAAACCCCGCGACGCGAGACCCCCGATGGCGGTCGACCCCTACGCCCCCTGCCCGTGCGGCAGCGGGAAGAAACTCAAATTCTGCTGCTCCGACCTGTTCGGCGAGATCGAGAAGGTCCACCGCATGCTCGAGGGCGACCAGCCCCGGGCTGCGCTGCGGCACCTCGAGAAAACGCTCGCCAAGACGCCGGGCCGCGCTTCGTTGCTCGACATCAAGGCCACGATCGAGCAGTCGCTCGGCGATCACGAGGCGGCCCGCGCGACGGTCGAAGAGTATGTCCGCGTCGACCCAACGAACCCCAGCGCCCATGCGCAAGCCGCGTTGCTAGCGGCCAATTCCGCTGCCGACGACGAGGCCACCGACGAGCAGAGCCGTGAGGCCAGCCGCCGCGCGGCCGACAGCCTGCAGACGGCGCTCGAGCTGGTCGACGAGACGATCCCCGCGCGGGTCCTCCAAGCGGTCGGCGCGGTCGGGCAGGCGCTGTTGGCGGCCGGCAATCTGGTGGCCGCCCGCTCTCACCTGTGGCTCTACCAGGGCATCGCCGGCGACGAAGACACCCGCGCGATGGAGCTGCTGATGCGGCTGGGCCGGGTCTCTGGGCTGCCGCTGGTGCTGCGAGACAACCTCTACCTGCGCGAGGCGCCCGCCGGCCACGCGGCCGAGGCCGCCCACGACGAGGCCCAGCTGCTCGCCAGCCGCGGCCAGTGGCGGCGCGCCGCGGCCGAGCTGGACCGGCTGCGGTTAGAACACCCGGACCTGCCGATCCTCCACTACAACGCCGCGCTGGTGCACGGCTGGCTCGGGGAGCAACAGCAACTCGTCGAAGGGCTGCGGACCTACGCGAAGCTCCTCGCCGAGGCCGCGCCGGGCGATTCGCTGCCGGACGACGCCATCGAGGCGGAGGCCATCGCGCAGCTGCTCGACGAGGAGCACCGCGAGGCGCCGGTCGAGGTCATGCAACTCGCTTGGTCGGTCGCCGACGAAGAGCGTCTGCTCGACCGGCTGACCCGCGACAAGCGGGTCGTGCCGCACCAGCTCAGCGAGTCGGAACTGGTCGGCCACGACGGGCCGCCGCCGCGGCTGGTGACGCTCCTGCTCGACCGACCCTTGCCCGAAACCGGAGCGGGCATCGACGCGGAAGCCACGCCGCGTATCGCGGGCATCCTCTCCTACTACGGCCGGCAGACGGACCGGGCCGAACGGCTGCAACTGATCGCCGACCGCGACGACCACTACGACCAGACGCTCGCCCTGGTGGCCGAGATCGCCGGCGACGCGCTCGCCGCCCAGGCCGACGAGCAATCGGTCGGTCGGTCCGCCGCCGAAGAGGGCGCGATGCGGCAGCGGTGGCGTTTCCCCGACGACACGCCGGTCGCCGACCGCCGCCGTGTGGTCGCCGAAGCGCAACGCACCGCGTTGCTCGACGAGTGGACCGCCAAGCCGAAGGCCGCGCTCAACAACACCCCGCCGGCCGACGCGGCGAAGTCGCCCGCGTTGCGGTTGCCCCTGGCCGCGGCGTTGCTCGTGCTCGAGCAGACCGCCTCCGGGAGCGTCGACGAGGCCACCCTCGACGAGGTCCGCGCCAAGGTCGGGATGCCCAAGCCCGAGCGGATCGACCCCCGTTCGATCGACCCCGAAACGCTCCCGCTGTCGCGGATCAACCGCATCGACCTGCGGGGCGCGTCGGACGACACGGTGTTCACGCTCTACCGCCGCGCGGAGCTGTGCGGCGCGGCCGACGCGGCCGTGGCGACCGCGCGCGAGGCGATCCGCCGCGACCCGGCCGAGCACGAACTCACGAAGCCCGAGCTGTACGCGCGGCTCGTCGCGCTCGAACCCGACCCGGCCGACGCGCTCGATTGGCTCGGTGGCGCGCGGGCCGACGAGGGCGCCGAGCACGAGAATTGCTCGACGTGGGACCTGGCGGAGCTCGAGCTCCGCGTGATGGAGGGCCAGTACGAGGAAGCCAACCGCCTCGTGCACCACCTACGCGACGAGCACCTGGACGAGCCCGGCGTCGCCGAGCGGTTGTACTCGATGCTCTACTCGATGGGCGTGGTGCCGGCCCCCGGCGAGGCGCCGGCCGGCCCCGCCCCTGCGGCCCCAGCCGAGACCGCCGCGGCGGGCGGATCGCGCCTGTGGACGCCCGACGCCGGCGCTCCCGACGCCGGCCCCGCGGGCGGCGGCCAGAAGATCTGGACCCCGTCGTAGCGAGCCCCGCGCGCCGCCGTGCCCGACGCCCCGCCGCCGTCGACTGCCGAATCCGTGGCGATGCGCCGCGCGCTCCAACTCGCCCGTCGCGGCGAGGGACTCGTGGAGCCCAACCCGATGGTCGGCTGTGTGCTGCTGCGCGACGATGAGGTCGTCGGGCAAGGGTGGCACGAGCGCTACGGCGGCCCCCACGCCGAAGCGAACGCGCTACGCGAAGCGGGCGAGGCCGCGCGGGGCGCCACGGCCGTCGTCACGCTCGAGCCCTGCTGCCACACCGGCAAGACGCCCCCCTGCGCCGACACGCTGATCGCAGCCGGCGTGCGCCGGTGCGTGATCGCCGCGCGTGACCCGTTCCCGCTGGTCGACGGCGGCGGCCTGCGCCGCCTAGAGGAGGCCGGTGTGCAGTGCGTGGTGGGCGAGGAGCAAGCGGCCACCCAGCAGTTGCTCGCCCCGTACCTGAAGCTGACCACCACCGGCCTGCCGTGGGTGATCGCCAAATGGGCGATGACGCTCGACGGCCGCATCGCCACCGCTTCCGGCCAGAGCCAATGGATCAGCGGCGCCGCGTCGCGGCGTTGCGTGCACGGGCTCCGCGGGCGGGTCGACGCGGTTGTTGTCGGCGCCGGCACGCTGGCGGCCGACGACCCGCTGCTGTCCCCCCGGCCGGCCGGGTCGCGAACGCCGCTGCGGGTGGTGCTCGCCGACGACCGGCCCCTGCCCGAGAAACGCCGCCTGTGGGACACCCCCGAGCTAGGGCCGGTGCTGGTCGCCCTCGGCGAGCGGTATCCGGCAGACGCGGCCGAGCGGCTCCGCCAGCGCGGCGTCGAAGTCTTGCCGGCCGACGCGCGACGGCTGCTCGAAGCACTGGGCGCTCGGCGGCTGACGAACGTGCTCGTCGAGGGGGGCGGCAAGCTCCTAGGCCGGTGGTTCGACGCCGGGCTCATCGACGAGGTCTGGGCCTTCGTCGCGCCGAAGATCATCGGCGGGGCCGGCGCGGCAGGACCGGTCGGCGGGGCCGGCGTCGGATCGCTAGCCGACGCCCTGCGCCTGGCCGACACGCGCGTCGATCGGCTCGGCGCCGACCTCCTGATCCGCGGCCGCGTCGCGCGCGGAAACTAGCCCCACGGCCCGACCGCGCGTCAGTTGCGGCGCAGCTCGAACGGCGGCGGCCGGTGGGCGGTCGCCGGCTCGGGCGCCGCCGCGGGCTGCGGCGCGTACGGCGCCGGCTCCGCCAGGATCGCCTGCTCCGCCGAACGCCTCGACGGCTTCGCCGCGGGCGTGGTCACGCTGGCCGCTTCGACACGCAAGCGCTGCCTCGGCACAGGGCCCGTGCTGCGGATCACGAGGACGCCGATCACCAGCACCAGCACGGTCACCGACGAGAGGACCCAGGCCGCCGCGACCGCGTCGCGCTTGCGTGCGCGGGCCTCGTCGCGGGTCGATCGCATTTCGGCGGCGGCGTGCATAGATCGGGCCTTTTGGCAGGCCCACTGCGGGTTGTCAACGACAAACAAATCCGGACGGCCCCGGCGCCCTTCGTTGCATCGGCGCCGCGGGCCGGTCGGCGGAAGACGAATCGACCCGATGGCCGATCCCTTCGCCCCCGCCGCTCGCCGAAATTGCCCACCCCGCCTATCTCGCTGCCGCCGAGCCATCACGTCACTCGGGCCTTTCAGCCACACGGAGCTTCGCGCTGCGCGACCGCGGGTTCTGCGCGACCTCCTCGGCCGACGGGCGGAGGGGCTTGGGCGTCACGACACGCAGCCGCTCGTCCTGGCGAAACGCGGTCTTTACCAAGCGATCCTCCAGCGAATGGAAGCTGATGATCGCGATCCGGCCACCCGGCGCCAGCAACGCCGGCAGCCGCTCCAGCGCGCGTTCCAGGTGAGACAGCTCTTCGTTCACAGCGATCCGCAGCGCCTGAAATGTGCGCGTCGCCGGGTCGAGCCGCGGGTCGTAATTCTTCGGCACGGCGCGGCGGACGATGTCGGCCAGGTCGCCGGCCGTTGTGACCGGCCGCTGGCGCCGGCGCTCGACGATCGCCCGCGCGATCCGCCGGCTCATCCGCTCCTCGCCGTAGCGGTAGATCACGTCGGCCAGGTGCTCTGCCGACAGCCGGGCCACCAACGCCGAGGCGGGCTTGCCTTCGGTCGGGTCGAACCGCAGGTCGAGCGGGCCGTCGGCGTGGAAGCTGAAGCCACGCTGGCGGTCTTCGAGCTGGTCGCTCGACAACCCCAGGTCGAGCAGCACCCCGTCGAGCCGCCCGAGCCCCGCCTCGGCGACGACCTCCGGCGCTTCGGCGTAGCTCGCGCACGCGACCAGAACCGGAAGCCCCGCCAGCGCGGTTTCGGCACGCCGCACCGCGTCGGGGTCGCGATCCAGCGCGATGACTCGCCCGTCGGGCGCGACACGCTCTGCTAGCAAACGGGTGTGCCCCCCGCCGCCGAGCGTGCCATCGAGCAGCACCCCCCCGGGCCGCGGCGCGAGGGCCTCGACCGACTCGTGGGGCATCACGCTCACGTGGACCGTGCTCAAGCGGGTCTCGTTTTGGACGACTAGGGATGACGGGCCGGGGGTGCGCCGATCGTAGCCGGTCGGCGGCCCATCGTCGCCCGGCCGGATGCCTCGTACGATGGTCATCCGATCCCAATCGAACGAGCCACCGATGCCCGAGCACGACATCGACCCGCTGCTGATGGACTACGACCTGCCGCGCGAGCTGATCGCGCAGGAGCCGCTCGCCAACCGCACCGACGCGCGGCTGATGGTGGTCGACCGCCAGCGGCAGTCGATCGACCACTACCACGTGCGCGACCTCCCCGAGCTGCTGAGCGCGGGGGACCGCTTGGTCCTCAACGACACGCGGGTCATCCCGGCGACGCTCGTCGGCCGCCGCGAAACGACCGGCGGCGCGTGGCGGGGCCTCTTCTTGTCGGCCGAGCCCGGCGGCGACTGGCGGCTGGTGTGCAAGACCCGCGGCAAGCTCCACCCGCCCGAGGCGGTGACGCTGCTCGACCGCGACAACCGCGACTCCCGCCGCCTGTGGCTCTTGGAGAAGCTCGACGAGGGCCAGTGGCTGGCCCGCCCCGAAGGGGACCCGCCCATCGACGAGGTCCTCGCCGCCGTAGGCCGCACGCCGCTGCCGCACTACATCCGCGGCGGGCAGATGGTCGACGACGACACGGCTCGCTACCAAACGGTCTTCGCGCGCAAGCCCGGGGCGGTCGCCGCCCCGACCGCCGGCCTGCACTTCACCGAGGGCTTGATGCGCCGCCTGGAGTCGCGCGGCGTCGGCTTCGCCGCGGTCACGCTGCACGTGGGGCTCGGCACGTTCCGGCCGATCAAGGAGTCGGCCGACACGCACGAGATGCACGCCGAGTGGTGCGAGCTCGGCGACGACGCCGCCCGCCGCATCAACGCGACCCGCGCCGACGGCGGCCGGATCATCGCCGTGGGCACCACGTGCGTGCGCACGCTAGAAACGGCCACGGCCCACGCCGGCCCCGGCCAAGCGGTCGCCCCCTTCCGCGGCGAGACCGACCTCTTCATACGCCCCCCCTACGCGTTCGGCGCGGTCGACGCGCTGATGACCAACTTCCACTTCCCGCGGACCACGCTGTTGCTCATGGTCCAAGCGATCGGCGGCGCCGAGCTCGTCCGCCGCGCGTACGAAGAAGCGATCGCCCAGCGCTACCGCTTCTACAGCTACGGCGACGCGATGCTGATCCTGTAAGGCGAGAGGAAGGACCAGATGCGGGAGGTCCGACGTCGTTGCAGCCGCAGCACCGCCACTGACCACTGACCAATGACCGCTGCCGCTCAGAACCCAATCTGCACCTGGGTCCGCAACAGCAGGCCGTCGTCGCCGGCGATCAGGTCGGCCGTGGTGGTGGTCACCGGCGAGCCATCGACGAGCGTCACGTCCATCGAGAACTTGTTGACGAGGTCCGACAGGTCGTTGTCGCCGCTGCCGATATCTCCGAAGTAGTAGTTGAAACCGAGGGCGAACTCGTTGGCGTTCCCCAGAGGCCCCGCCACGTGCGAGTGCCGCGCCCAGCCATCCAGCCGCTTGGGCACGAAGAACTTCCCCACGTCGAGCCGGTAGCCGTAATCGGTCACTTGGTCGCGGTCGATCGGTCCGTCGGCGCGGATGTCGTGGATCGAGCGGAGAAACACCTCGGTCGACACGCCCCAGCTGCACCACTTCACCGCGAAGTCGGCCGCCGCCTCGAGGACGCTGTCGCTCAGCACCCGAGACCCCGGCCCCAGCGCCCCCACGTCCGCCAGGCGGGTGCCGTCCGATAGCCGCAAGAAGTTGTTGTCGCCGAGGGGGAATCCCGCGTCCTCCCGGTCGGTCGATCGGTCGTAAGCGAGGCTCGCCCCGTAGCGCACCACCGGCGACTCGTGCCACTCGTAGTCCCCTAGGCCCGCTCCGTAGGGCCCCAGCGGGTCGGCGTAGACCGTCGCCGCCCAGCCGAGGTTGTTGTCCAGGTTAAAGGGCTGGCGGGTGCTCGTGCGGAGCCCGTTGGTGAGCGAGGTCTCGTAGAACCAGCCGCCCTCGAGTTCTCCCAACAGCCACACGCCGTCGCTGAAGCCGACGCGGAAGAACTCGGTGGCCATCGAGCGGTCGACGAGCGAGAGGAACCGGCTCGACAGCAACCACTCCCGGTCGCTCGCCACCTTCCAGCGGCCGAGCCGCACCTGCAACGCGTCGTCGAACCGGTAGGTGACGATGTACGCCAGCTGGTCGACGTTCGAGCCCCCGTCCGAGTCGCCGTCGAAGATGAGGTAGTACGACAGGTCCTTGTCGATCGCCGTGCCCTGCAGGTTGAGCCGCAGCCGCTCGGAGTCGAAGTTGTTGCGGTTCCGGACCGGGCGGGACACGCCGGCCGCGTCGGTCCAGGTCTCCTCGTCGCGGGCGAAGCCCGTGTACCGCAGTTGAAGGCGGGCCCCGATGTAGAGCGAGTAGGGGTCGCGGTCCGAGTCGACGCCGCGGATGAAGATCCCCTTATCGAACACCGCCCCCACCTCGTACTGCGGGCCCTGCGCGCCGTCGGCGTCCGTGGAAGCCACACCGATCAGCGGCCGGTAAGCGCCCGTCGGTTCGCTTTGCGGAACCGGCGGCAGCAACACCGGCGCGAGCGTCGGCGGCGCAGCCTCGGCGGGCTGGGGGCCCGGCGCCGTTGTTGCCTGCTGCGCCGGCGCCGCGACCGCTAGCGACGCAATCAGAACGATCAGTGGCCATCGGAGTGCGTTCACACGGCACTTATCGGCGTCGGCCGCGCGGAGCGCTCCGCTGTGTCGCTGGTTCTGCTCTCACTTTCGGAACAAATCCGAGGCCATGGGAGCTCAAGGGCATGGCCTTTGCCTCAAGAGGCCCCCAAAGCTCGGCGCCGCCAGTCGAACGATCTCCCGTTCCGCGCTGCTGAGCCACGCAAGGCACAAACCACAGGAAAACAACGATGAAGATCATGAACCTGGCGATCGCCGCGACGGCCGCCGCGATGCTGGCGCCGATGCCGGCGCTGGCGCAAATCGGCGGCGTCAACCCGCCGAGCCGCCAAGCCGACGACCAAGCCGACAACGCGCTCGACCGCCAGCCAGGCGTCGAGCAGCGCAGGTCCAACTACCGAGGCGAAGCGGGCCAACAGCAGAGGCCGCAGGGCGGCATGCAGCAGGCCGGCACCGACCAAGAACTGGTCAACTACCTCGCCGCGAAGATGAACCTGTGCAACGCATCGCAGGTCGCGCTGGGTGAGATGGCTGCGCAGCAAGCCGAGAACCAGCAGGTGAAGGACTTCGCCCAGCAGGTCCAACAGAGCTACCAGCAGCTCAACCAGCAGTTGAAGCAAGCGATGCCCGGCGTGAAGACCGTCGACGCGTCGTTCGCGTCGGACCAGTCGTCGCGCTCGATGCGGCAGGACAACCGCTCGCAGGTCCAGAACCGCGACCGGGTCGACCTCGGCATCCAGACGCCCGGCCAAGACGCCAACCCGCTGGCCGAGAACGCCCTCGGTCAGAATAGCCCCGCGCGCAACAATCAGATGCGCGATCAGCAGCAGAACCGCGACGCGCAGAACCTCGGCCTCGCGGGCCAGCAGGCCGCCCGCGCAGGGCAGTCGGCCCCCCGCGGCGACTTCCTCGACGGCGCCGCGCAGAAGCTGATGGACATCACCCGCCGCGCGGCGGAGGAGAACCACCAAGCGACGGTCCAGATGCTCCGCGAAAAGCAGGGCAAGGAATTCGACAAGTGCTTCGTGGCGGCCCAGGTCGGCACGCTCACTTGGTACCACTCCGAGTTGACCGCGATCCGCGACACGGGCCCGCAACAGTTCTCGCAGGTCGTCCAGGAGGCCGAGCGGAAGGTCGCCGACCACCTCGAGAAGGCGAAGCAGCTCGCCCAGCAACTGAGCGACTCGCAGTCGAGCAACCAACGCGCGATCAACTGATCGCCCAGCGGCTCAGCCGCCGAGACTCGCCCCGCGGGCGTGCCGGAAGCTCAAGCGAGCGGCCGAGCACGCCCGCTCTTTGTATGCGCCGACGGGTGCTCCCCCCGGCTTGCGCCGCGGGCTCGCGGGCCAGCAGCGGCGCTGGGTCTCTTGGTGATTCCACCTACGACTGACGTCGCAGGCTCGCTTCCCTCACCCCTCACCCCTCACCCCTCACCCCTCACCCCTCTTCCCTCTTCCCTCACTCCTCAATAGGCGTTCTTCCGCCCCAGCACGACCCACAGCGTGCGGCAGAGGATCTCCAGGTCCATCGAGAAGCTCCACGTGCGGATGTACTCGTGGTCGTACTTTACGCGCCCCTGCATCTTGTCGAGCGTGTCGGTCTCGCCGCGGTAGCCCATCACTTGGGCGAGGCCGGTGATGCCCGGCTTCACCTTGTGGCGGAGCATGTAGCCGTCGATCAGCGTGCGGTACTGCTCGTTGTGGGCGGTCGCGTGCGGCCGTGGCCCCACGAGGCTCATCGAGCCGCCAACCACATTGAACAACTGCGGCAGCTCGTCGAGCGAGGTCTTCCGCAGCAGCGCGCCGACGCTTGTCACGCGCGGGTCGTCTTTGGTCGCTTGCTTCACCTCGGCGCCCGCCGAGCCACTCTGGCAGGCCTCTTGCCGCATGCTGCGGAACTTCCAGACCCAGATCTCCCGGCCGTCGAGGCCGTAGCGGCGTTGCCGGAAGATGACGGGGCCGCGGCTCGTGAGCTTCACCGCGGCCGCACAAGCCAGCAACACCGGCGAGAGCAGCGCGAGCAGCACCAGCGCCGCGACTAGGTCGAAGCAACGCTTCAGCAACCCGTCGATCCCGAACAGCGGGTTCTCGTGGATGCTCACCGCGGGGAGCCCGCCCACGTTCGTCAGCCGCGCGTGCAGCAGCTCGAACACAAAGAAGTCCGGCACGATGTACACGTCGGCCGTGGTGTCCGCCAACCGGTTGAGCACGTCGCGCAAGCGGTTTTCTGCCCGCATGGGGAACGTGAGGTAGACCGTGTCGATCTCGCCCGCGCGGCACGCGGCGATCAGCTCGCTCACGCCGCCGACGACGGCGCCCAACTCGGCGGGGACCTCGGTGCGCCGCGCCGCGGAGGCCACGTCGGCCTGCCGGCGGTCGGGCGTGGCGGCCTCGCGCCGCTCGGCGCCGACGCGGTCGCTGCCGCTGCGGCGGTCGGGTTTCTTGCGGCGCTCCTTGTAGCGGTCGTCGTAAAAGCCGACCGGCTTCAGGCCGAGCTCCGGCGCCGCCGCCAGGTTCTTTGCTAGCTGCACGCCCAGCTCGTTCGCGCCGCAGATCGCCACCCGCCGGGTGTTCCACCCGTCCGCCTGCAGGCGCCGCTGCACGGAGCGCAGCACGCCCCGCAGGCAGACCATGACCAGCGGGGTGAGCAGCACCCACACGACCTTCGTCTCGTAGGTGAAGCGCGCGTTGTACGCGGTCAGCAGGCCGATCCCCAGCAGCGCCGCCACGGTGTAGGCCCAGGTGAGCGCCAGGCACCCCAATTCGCCCCGCAGGCGCGCGCCACGCCAGGATCGGTACACGCCCGTCAGCTCGCTGACCGCGTGGAACACGACGACCGCGGCCGTGGTGGCGGCCAGCCACTCGTTGACGAGCGTGTGCCCGGCGTCGCCGCCGGCGGGGGTGAGCCTCGCGGCCGCCCACGAAACGGCCGCGATCGCCGCCGCGTCGATCACCCGGTGCAGGCTCGAAACGAGGCTCGGCGCGGATCGGATGCCGCGGTGGATCGAGGACATCGGCGGGCGGACTCCTGGCGTCGGGGGGCGTCGCAGCGGGGCGCCGGAAAGGCTAGGTCGCGAACCGGGCGAAACTCTTCGTTGCCGGCCGGCGTCCGTATGCCGTAGCCTCTAGGCCACAGGCGGGTTGCGACGGCTGCGTCGGCTGAGTCGACCGAGTCGGAAGGCCCGGAAAAACGGATTTGACGAGATTCCCGAACCCCCACCGGGCCACCGCGGCACTCCCCCGGGCGGAACAGGGCGGTCTCTAACCAGAAGGGGCGGCGGTGAAACACGCTCGCGCGGCGGTTCTCGGACTTGGGCTGATGGTGGTCGGCGCGGCGTTGATGGGCGCGGGGCCTGCCGACTCTTCTCGACAAGCGGTGTCCGACGCAATGAAAGAGGGACACTGGGCCGACGCGCTGAAGATCGCCCGCCTGAGGCTCGACTCCGGGCAAGCCGTCGGCGACGACCTGCGCGACGCGGCCGAGTGCCTGCGGCAGCTCGGCCGGCTCGAGGGCTTCGACCCGCTCGTCGAGCAGGCTGTCGACCGCTACGGCGACAGCCCCGAGATGCTCGTCGCCGCCATGCAGGCCTACCGCAGCACGCCCAGCTACGGGCACGAGGTCGCCGGCGAGTTCCGGCGCGGCCAACAGCGGGGGCGGGGCGCGACCCTCTCGATCGAAGAAGCCGACCGCGTGCGCGTGCTCCGCCTCGGCGAGCGGGTGCTCGGCCTCGTCGACGACGCCGAGAGCCGCTGGGCGCACCTTGCGCTGGACACCCTCCGCGAGGCGCTCGTCGACAACCGCCGCGGCGACTTTGCTTGGCGGCTGCAGCTGCTCACCGACCTCCGGGCCGAGCTGCCGGAGCCCGACCCGCGTTGGAACGCGTCGGTCGCGCCGAGCGACCCGCCGGTCACCGCCCAGGGGGACATGCCGGTCCTCTACGAGGTCCCCGCCGGCTGGGAGGCCGCCAAGAGCGACGGCGAGCGCTGGCGCTGGACCATGGCCGAGATCGCCCGCCGACGGCCCGAGCTCGCCGACGGGATGACCCTACAGTACGCGTACTTCTTGCGCGAGCAGTTCGGCGTGCAGTCGCTCGTCCAGCAAGGCTGGTTCCGCCCCGCCGCCGCCGCCGACGACGGCCCCTCCGACGAGACCTCCGCCCTGGCGGTCGAGACCCTCGCCGACTCCGAAACGATCGCCCGGCTCGCCACGGGCGTGCGGCGGTTCACGCTGCCGGAGGGCCACCGGTTCGTCGAGATGTTCCGTGAGGTGGAAGACTGGTCCACGCTGCACGACATCTACCTGAACCGCAACCAACGCTCCAAAGCGGCCGAGGCCGCGCGGCAGGCGCTCGAGCAGGCCGACGACGAGTCGCAGCGTGAGCGGTGGCGGTCCAACCTCTCGCAGATCGTCGACCCGTGGGTCCGGTTCGAGTCGACCACGCCCCAACCGGCCGGCCGCGGCGCCACGCTGCGTATCACCCACCGCAACGCCGCGCAGATCGGCTTCACGGCGAAGCGGGTCGACGTAGCGAAGCTGCTCGCCGACGTGCGCGAGGTGCTCACCAACCCGCCGGAGGACTACAACCGCCGCGACCTCCAGGTCGAACAGATCGGCTGGCGCCTGGTCCACGCCGACGGCGAGCGCTACCTGGGCGAGACCGTCGCCGAGTGGTCGGCCGAGGTAGAAACGCCGCCCCGCCACAACGACGGCGCCGCGGCGATCGCCTCGCCGCTGCAGAACGCCGGCGCCTACCTGGTGACCGCCACCCCCAAGGGCGAAGGGGAGGACGGCGCCAAGCTGAACGTCGTCGTGTGGATCGCCGACACCGCGCTGGTTCGCAAGCCGACCGACAGCGGCGCGATCTACCAGGCGCTCGACGCGCAGAGCGGTGCGCCGGTCAACGCGGCGACGCTCGACCTGTTCGGCTACCGCGAGCAGCGCGACCGGCTGCCCGGCGGGCAGCGGCCGCCGCGGGTCGAAACGACGCGCCGCGTCGCCGCGACCGACGCCGGCGGCCTCGCGGTGCTCGACCTGGCGCCGCCCGAGGGCGAGCCGCCGTACACGTGGCTGGCCGTGGCGACGACCGACGAGGGCCGCCTCGCCCACCTCGGATTCGAAGGGATCTGGCGGAGCCAAGCGGACGCCGACCCGCCCCAAAACCCGCGCACGTTCGTCGTCACCGACCGGCCCGTCTACCGACCCGGCGACACGGTGAACTACCGCGTCTGGATCGGACGGCCGGACTACCTGGCGTCGGTCGACTCAGGCCCCGACGCCCAGCCGTCCGAGTTCGCCCACAAAGAGTTCAAGGTCGAACTGTACGACGCCCGCGGCGACAAGCTCGCCACGAAGCGTCTGACCGCCGACCAGTACGGCGCGCTCGCCGGGACGTTGCCGACGACCGAGGCCGCCACCCTCGGCGTGTACCGGATCGACGTGGTCGGCTTCGGCAGCGGCGGCTTCCGCGTCGAGGAGTACCGCAAGCCGGAGTTCGAGGTCTTCGTCGACGCGCCGGACGAGCCGACCCGACTCGGCGAGACGTTCGACACCGTCGTGCGCGCCAACTACTACAGCGGCGCGCCGGTCGCCGGGGCGCGGGTCAAGTACAAGGTGGTCCGCACCCGCAAGTCGAACCGTTGGCTGCCGCCCCGCCCGTGGGATTGGTTGTACGGCCGCGGCTACGCGTGGCTCGGCCAAGACGCGCCGTACCGCGCCGACTGGGGCCGCTGGGGCTGCCCAGGACCGCTCCCGCCGTGGCTACCCCAGCCCAGCGGCCCGCCCGAGGTCGTCGCCCAAGGCGAAGCCACCCTCGACTCCCAGGGGCGCTTCGGGCTGCCGATCGACACCGATCCGGCGAAGCAGCGCCTGCCCGACGTCGACCACCAGTACGAGATCACCGCCGAGGTGACCGACGCCGGGCGGCGGACGATCACCGGCTCGGGCAGCGTGCTGGCCGCCCGCCGGCCGGTCGACGTGACCGTGTGGCTGTCGCGCGGCTTCTACGACGTCGGCGACACGATCCGCGCCCAAATCGCGGTCCGCCGCCCCGACGGCCAGCCCGTCGCGGCCGGCGGCGAGCTGCGGCTCCTGAAGGTCTTGCCGCCGCAAAGCCCGACCCCCCTCCCGCCCGACGGCCAGCCAACCAAGCTCGTCGACCCCAAAGAAGAACTTGTCGAGTCGTGGACCCTGCCCACCGACGACTCGGGCGCGGCTTCGATGCGGCTCAAGGCCTCCGAGGCGGGCCGCTACCGCTTGGTTTACAAGAGCGCCGCGGCGGACGCCGGCGTCGAAGGGGGCGTGTTGTTTACGATCCGCGGCCCCGGCTTCGACGGCGGCCAGTTCCGCTACAACGCGCTGGAAGTGATCCCCGACAAAGCCGAGTACGCGCCCGGCGACACGGCCCGGTTGCTCATCAACACCGACCGCGCGGGCTCCACCGTCAGCCTCTACGTGCGCCCTGTGGGGGGGGTGTATGGCAAGCCGCGCGTGCTCAAGCTGGAGGGCAAGAGCACGCTGGTCGAGCTCGACGTGACCGCCGGCGACCTGCCGAACTTCTACGTCGAAGCGACGACCGTCGCCGACGGCGAGTTGCACGTGGCGGCCAAGCAGCTCGTCGTGCCGCCCGAGTCGCGCGTGCTTAAGGTCGAGGCCTCCCCCTCGGCGAAGGCCTACCTGCCCGGCGAGAAGGGCAAGCTGCAGGTCCGCCTGACCGACTCGGCCGGCGAGCCGGTCGTCGGCGCGGCGACGCTCGCCGTGTACGACCGCAGCGTCGAGGCGATCGCCGGCGGCCCCTCCGGCGGCGACATCCGCGAGCGCTTCTGGGACTGGAAGCGCCAACACTCCCCCACCACCAGCCACAACCTCGACCGCCAAGAATGGCCCGTCACGGCCGAGGGCGTGCCGATGATGCAGTCGCTCGGCGTGTTCGGCGATGTCGTACCCCGGCGGGGCGGCTTCGCGGCGGGCCACGTTCGGGCGCCTTTCTATCAAGAGATGCTGATGTCGCGGGCGACTCCCGCGTCGGCGCCGGCGATGGCCGAAGCCGACGGGTTCGCCGATCTATACGTTAATCTTCCGGTCAGCAAAGCGACCGGCGCCGCCGCGCCCGAGGTTGCCGTCCGCAAGGACTTCGCCGACACCGCGCTGTGGGTCGCGTCGGTCGAGACTGACAAGGACGGCTTCGCCGAGCTAGCGATGCCCCTGCCGGAGAGCCTCACCTCGTGGAAGGTCCGCGCGTGGGCCATCGCGCCGGGCCTGCGGGTCGGCCAGGGCGAAGCGGAGGTCGTCACGCGCAAGGACCTGATGGTCCGGCTACGCACGCCGCGGTTCTTGGTCGACGGCGACCGGGCGACCTTCTCCGCATTGGTGCAGAACCAATCGTCGCGCGAGCTCTCGGTGCGCGTGCGGCTAGAGGTCGACGGCGAAGCCCTCAGCGTGCGCGAGTCGTCGGAGCGCTCGGTGACGATCGGCGCGGGCGAGGAGCGGCTCGTCGACTGGGGGGTGGCCGCGTCGGCGGCCGGCCGGGTCACGGTCCGCGCGATCGCCGTCGCCGACGGCGAGCCCCCGCTGTCCGACGCGATGCAGCTCGAGTTGCCGGTGCTCGTGCACGGCGCCGAGATCGTCGACTCGTTCAGCGCGGTCATCGCGCCGGACGAGGGCCTCACGACCTTCACGCTCGTCGTGCCCGAGAATCGCCGCCCCGAGGCCACGCGCCTCGATGTCCGCTACTCCCCGACGCTCGTCGGCGCGATGCTCGACACGCTCCCCTACCTGATCGAGTACCCGCACGGCTGCACCGAGCAGACGCTCAACCGCTTCTTGCCGGCCGTGATCGTGCGGCAGACGATCTCGGACCTCGGCGTCGACCTGGCCGACCTCAAGCCGGCCGAGGGCGAGGCCAACGGGCCCCAGCCCCCCGACCGCCCCAACCCGGTCTTCGACCCCAATGAGCTAGACAAGATCGTCCGGCAAGGCGTGAACCGCCTGGTGCAGATGCAGCTCGCCGACGGCGGCTGGGGCTGGTTCAGCGGGCTGGGCGAGCACAGCAGCCCCCACACCACGGCCGTGGTCGCCCGCGGGCTTGGGATCGCCAAGGAGGCCGGCGTCGCCGTGCCGGACGAGGTGCTCTCCCGCGGCTACGACTGGCTCGCCGCGTACCGCGATCGCCAACTCGCCGCGCTCGCCAACGCGGACGACGAAGGGAACCGGCTCGACAAAGACAAGCCCTACAAGCGCCACGCCGACAACCTCGACGCGCTGGTGGAGCTGACCCTCGGCCGCGGCGGCCGCCCCAGCGAAGGGATGCTCGGCCGGCTGTACGAAGACCGGCTGCAGCTCGCGCCGTACAGCCTCGCCACGCTCGGCATGGCGCTGCACGTCGACGCGACCCGCGACCAGCCCACGCGCGACGACTCGGCCGACCGCCGAGCGACCGTGCTGCGGAACCTCAAGCAGTTCGTCCGCACGGACGACGAAAACCAGACCGCTTACCTCGACCTGCCGGGCGGCTACTGGTGGCTCTGGTACGGCGCCGAGTACGAGGCCCACGCCTACTTCCTCAAGCTCCTCGCGGCTACCGAGCCGCGGGGCGAGCTGGCGCCGAAGCTGGTCAAGTACCTGCTCGCCAACCGCCGCCACGCGACCCGCTGGAACAGCACGCGCGACACCGCGCTGGTCGTCGAAGCGATGGCCGACTACGTGCGCGCCAGCGGCGAGGCCGCCGCCGAGGGGACCGTCGAGGTCTGGCTCGACGGCAAGAAGCGCCAGACCGAGCGCTTCGACGCGGCCGGCGCGCTCCGCTTCGACGGGCGCTTCGTGCTCGCCGGCGAGGAGCTCTCCGCGGGCCGCCACACGCTGGAGCTCCGCAAGACCGGCGAGGGCCGCCTGTACGCCGGCGCGTCGCTGACGAACTTCTCGCTCGAGGACGACCTCCGCGCCGCGGGGCTCGAGGTGCGCGTGAGCCGCCGCGTCCAGAAGCTCGTGCCCGTCGAGGAGCAGGCGGCCGACGTCGACAAGCGCGGCCAGGCCTATTCGGTCGCGGTCGAGAACTACCGCCGCGTCGACGTGCCCAACCTGGGCGAGGTCCAGAGCGGCGACCTCGTGGAGGTCGAACTGACGATCTCAAGCAAGAACGACTACGAGTACCTCGTGATCGAAGACCACAAGCCGGCCGGCTTCGAGCCGGTCGAGGTCCGCAGCGGCTACAACGGCAACGCGCTGGGCGCGTACGTGGAGTTCCGCGACGAGACCGTCTGCTTCTACGACCGGGTGCTCCCGCGCGGCGAGCGGACCGTGACCTACCGGCTCCGCGCCGAAACCCCCGGCCGCTTCTCGGCCCTCCCGGCCCAGATCAGCGCGATGTACGCCCCCGACCTCCGCGGCAACAGCAACGAGATCAAGATCGCCGTCGAGGACCGGCCGGAGTGAGCCAGGCCGTAACGGCGGCGCCAAGCCGAACCGGGCGCGCCCCAGCCAACCGCCGACGGCCGGCAGACGGCAGACGGCAGACGGCAAGCCCCGTCAGGGGCGACAGCGCATAGCCGGGGGCGCGAGCCCCCGGATGGCCGGCCAACGCGCGATCGAGAGCCCCGGAGGGGCGACAGCGCTCACGGCAGCGGAGATGCTGTCGCCCCTGGCGGGGCTTGGGGGCGCTTGCCCGTTCGGGGCTTCGGGGGGCTGCGCGTGCCGTCGGCTCGAGCGCGGCCGGCCACGCCCTTTGCGCCTCCGCGGCTTTGCGTGAGACTCGTAGGCCCTTGACCCGCCTACCCGAGAAGGAGCTCGCCGTGCCCGCCGCTGTCGCCCGAAGCCGTATCGCCGAAGAACAGGTGCTCGTCGTCCCCGCGTCGGTGCTGGACGAACTGGGCCGATTCCAAGGCTTCTCGGCCGACATCGACCGCTACCTTCAGCCCCTGCTGCGGAGCGACCGGCTCGCTTACCGCCCGCGCAGCGCGATGGAAGAGGACCCCAGCTACAAGCAGCTGATCCCCTACGTGGTGCTCCGCTACTCCGACCCCAGCGGCGGCGCGCACGTGTTCAGCTACACCCGCGGCGGCGGCGGTGGCGAGTCGCGCCTGCACGCCAAGCGGAGCCTCGGCGTGGGGGGGCACATCTCGACCGACGACGCCGCTCACGAGGTCGCCGGCCGCGACGACGGCCTCTACCGCCGCGGACTGGAGCGTGAGCTGGCCGAAGAGGTCCGCATCGACGCGCCGCACACCGAGCGCTTGATCGGCCTGATCAACGACGACTCGACCCCCGTGGGCCAGGTCCACCTCGGCGTGCTGCACGTGCTGGACCTCGAGGCGCCGCGCGTCGCGTCGGCCGAGCCCGACCTGGCCGAAGGGAGCTTCGTCCCCGCCGACCGCGTCCTCGCCGAGCTCGACCACTACGAAACGTGGTCCCAGATCGCCGCCCGGGCGGTGCTGGGCTAAGGCTAAGTGCTGGGCTGAGCCACCCTGGACCGGGGGCTCGCGCCCCCGGCTACGCGCTGCCGCCCCTCCGGGGCTGCGTCGAGGGGACGCCACTCCCCGCTGGCGGGCACGGCGTACAATACGTCGCATATGGACGACGTCATCTACCTCGACAACCACGCCACGACGCGCTGCGACCCACGCGTCGTCGAAGCGATGCTGCCGTGGCTCACCGAGCGTTTCGGCAACGCGGGCAGCCTCCACGCCTACGGCGAACGAGCGCGCGAGGCGATCGACGCCGCCCGGCGGTCGATCGCCGCGGCGATCGGCGCCGCGCCCGAGGAGATCGTTTTCACCAGCGGCGCGACCGAGAGCAACAACCTGGGGATCCGCGGCGTGGCCGAGCGCGAGCGTCGGCGCGGCGACCACTTGGTGAGCGTCGCCACGGAGCACCGCGCGGTGCTCGACCCGCTCGCGCGGCTCGCCAAGCGCGGCTACGAGGTCACGCTGCTCGATGTCGAGCCCGACGGCTCGCCCCGCGCCGGCTGGCTCGACCCGCAGCGCGTGGCCGACGCGATCACCGAGCGGACCTGCCTGGTGTCGGTCATGCTCGCCAGTAACGAGATCGGCGTGGTCCACCCGATCCGGCGGATCGCCCAGGCGTGCCGCGAGCGGGGCGTGCTGCTGCACTGCGACGCCACCCAAGCGGTCGGCAAGCGGGACGTGAAGGTCGATGAGTTAGGCGTCGACTTGATGAGCTTCACCGCGCACAAGCTTTACGGGCCGCCGGGCGTGGGCGCGTTGTACGTGCGCCGCCGCGATCCGATCGTGCGTCTCGACGCCCAAATCGCCGGCGGGGGCCAAGAGCGGGGCCGCCGCAGCGGCACGCTGAACACGCCGGGGATCGTCGGCTTCGGCCGGGCGATCGAGCTGTGCGAGGCGGCCCGCCCCGAGGAGTCGCGCCGGCTGGCCGCGCTCCGCGACCGGCTGTGGGAGGGGCTCGAGCGCCGGATCGAAGGCGCCCGCCTCGTCGGACCCGGGCTCGACCAGACAAGCGACGACGGCCAACCTATCCGCCTGGCCCACAACCTCTGCTTCGCGCTGCCGGGCCTCGATGGCGAGGCCCTGATGCTCGCCGCGCCGACGCTCGCGCTGAGCAGCGGCGCCGCGTGCAGCTCGACCGACCCCGCGCCGAGCCACGTGCTCACCGCGCTGGGCCTGACCGAAGACCAAGCCCGCGCTACCCTCCGCATCGGGCTGGGCCGCTTCAACACCGAGGCCGACGTGGCCACGGCCGTCGAAGCGCTGGCGGCCGCGGCGGCCCGGGTCCGTGCGCTCGCGTAGCGGGCTGTGCGTTCGTGGCCGGCGTGCGCTGCGGGGGCGACGCTAGGCCGCGGCCTTGGCCGCATCGGCGTAGTGCCGGTTGATCAAGTCGTTCTGTAGCCACAACAACTTGTTGAACGCCCGCAGCGTGGCGACCTCGGCCTCGCGCGGCAGGCCGAGCGACGCAATGGTTGCGACCAGCGCGTCGGCGACAAAGCCCATCAGGGCGTTCATCTGCACCAGCGGCACGTTGATCACCGGGCTGCCGGCGCCGGGCGTGTGCATCGCGCCGACCCGGTCGAGGTACGCGACCATCCCGGCGTCGTACGGCGAGGTAACCAGCTTCTGCAGGTAGCGCCCCAGGTGCTGCTTGCGGAAGCGGATCGTTTCGGAGTCCACCGACAACGCTTGGACCGACCCAGCGGTCGCTCCCTCGTACCCGTGCTGCCTGGGGACGAAGTGGCGCCAGGTCGCGTCGTACTGGTGCAGCTTGTCGTAAACCGCGTCGACCAACCCGGGCACAAGCGGCCCCAAGTGCTCGGCGGACGCGTGGATCGCCGCGATGTCGTCTTCTCCAAAGCCAACGAAGTCGGCCAAGTAGGCGAACCGGGCGCCGAGGTCGGTCTCGAGGCGCTTTTCGTCGATCGTCTTCATGCCACGCGGTGGGGGAAGGGCTTTACATCAAGCGGGAGAGAACTATTTTGGACACGCCTGTCCAATTCAACCGAAGGGTACCCCTCGAATAATTGGATGTCAAACTCCAATTACGACCCCATGCTCTCCCAAACCGTCGAATACGCCCTTCGGACGGTCGTCCACCTAGCGGCCAACGCCCCGGATAGCTGCACCACGGCCCAGCTTTCGGACGCGACACGGGCGCCGGCGGCCTACCTCTCGAAGGTGATCCAGGCTTTGGTGCGGGCGGGCCTCTTGCAGTCGCAGCGCGGCGCGGGTGGGGGGGTCGCGTTGGCCGTATCGCCCCAGGAGCTGACGATCCTCGACGTGGTCAACGCGGTCGACCCGATCGGACGGATCGAGAGCTGCCCCCTGGGGATCGCGTCGCACGGCAAGCGGCTGTGCCCGCTGCACCGGCGGCTCGACGGCGCGCTCGCTGCGGTCGAGACCGCGTTCGCCAGCACCACCTTGGCCGAGGTGCTCGCCGAGCCGACCGATTCTCCCCCGCTGTGCGAGGGGCTCGTCGCCCCGGGCGATTGAGCCAGCCCCCGCCGGGTGTTCCGAGGGTCTTCGCAAGCGACCATCGCGGGGCCGGCTCGTGGGTCCGGCTTCGCCAACGGGCCGATGGGCGTCAGGTCGCCGGCCACACCGCGCGCCCTAGCCACACGCCCCCGACAGCGGCGGCGAGGCCGAGCACGACATTGAGCGTCACGTTCGCCACGGCAAGCAGCGTCTCGCCGTGCTCGAGGTGGCGGACCGTCTGGTAGCCGAAGGTCGAGAAGGTGGTCAGGCCCCCCAGCAGGCCGACGGTCAGCCCGGCGTGCCAGGCCGGCGCGAACCGTTCTGCCGCGATCAGGGATTCGTGCATCAGCAGGCCGAGCAGGAAGCAGCCGACCACGTTCACGACCAGCGTGCCGTGCCCGAACCGCGGGCCCCACAGGGCCACGCACCCGGCGCCAACGCCGTACCGCGTCACCGCGCCGACCGCCCCGCCTACCGCTACGGCGACCAGCCGCATCGTCAGATCGTTCATCTGCTCTGGTTGTCGCGTTACTGGACCCCACGCCGGCCTGCCCAAGCGCGGCCAATCCTTCTGCGTGGGCGCCGCTCGGCGGGGACAATCAAGCCAGCCGACGGCGCCACGCCTGCGCAACAGTTGCGCCACAGCATGGCAGAGTGTAACGGATCGGTAAGCCGTTGCCCTCCAATAGGTTAGCGTCGGTTTCGGGGCGCGCAAGCGTGACACAGCGTTTCTGAGGCGAGTGTCGCGTTTCGTTTCGAAAATGCGCTTCCCCGCAACCGAAGGTCGCCGCCCTGTATGGGGGGGTAGGGCTGTTCCGGCAGGGATTCCCGTCTTCGTGTTCGGATCACCCAACGCGATTCAAACAGTTTCGCCATCTTGCCGAAGTTACCAATCGGATGCTGGCGCTGGCGTCATGGGGCTCTCCCCGCGCTGTGCCGGCGGGTGTGAACGGAAACGATCGCGGCGTAGCGGCCGAGCCGCTGCGACGGGCTGCAGGAGGCAGCGGCAATGGATCCACGGCGTATCGAACCCCTTCCGGCTTGCCTATTCGCCGTGGCGGCTGCTGCGCTGGGGTTGAGCATCGCGCTGGCGACAACGGGGCGTGGGGTCAGGGAAGCCGCCCGCGCGGAGCCGCCCCGCCGGAGCAGCGAGCCGCTGCGATGGCCGCTCGAAGCGGCGCCCGCTCCGGCGAGCCCGTATGTGGCCAAGCGGGCCGACGACCCCGAGCTACGCCGGTTCACGATCTCGCCCCCCGCGCCGACCCCGCCAGAGGTCATCGCGGAGATCGCGACGCAGCCGTTCGCCTACCGGGCGCCCCAGCGCGAAGCGGTGGTCCTCCTGGTCGGTCCCTCGCAATGGCGGGCCGGCGACGGCGGACGGCGGGTCGTGAGCCGCTCGCAGCGCCGGCGCTGGTCGGTCGGCCCGATCGACACGCTGGCGGCGGCCGAATGGCTCGGCCGCGCGACCGCCGCCCCGGTCGATTCGCGGGTCGACTTCGGTCGCGTCGTGGCGTCGCTCCAGCAGGCCCGGCGGATCGTCGACAGAGCGGCGGTCTCCGCGCAGCGGTCGGCCCCGGCGCCGCGGCCCGCGAAGCCCGTCGCACGGGTCGTGGCGCCGAGCGTCATCGCGACGATCCCCGCTTACTTGGCCAGCGGCTCGCAGCACGGCGCGTTCCCGGCCGCGACGAAGCTCGCCGAGCAGCTCGGCCGGGTCGCCGACGACCGCGCGGTCGCTCCGTGGGCTTGGGCCGTGGCCTACCACCTGCGCACGCTCGCCGCGGCCGGCGTTTCGGAGGGGGCGGCGGATCGGGCGCTCTCGCGGCTCGACGACGCGATCGACGAGGCCCTCACCGGCGCCGACCGGCGTCGGGACGAGCGCGTCGCGGCCGAGTGGCGCCGCGCGGCCTACGCCGTGCGGCGGCGCGTCGACGCCTGGCGCGCCGAGCAGATGCAGGCGGTGGTCGCCATGCGGCTCGGGCCCACGCCGGGCTTGGCCGAGTCGCAGCGTCGGCTCGAGTCGGCCCGGTGGGCCATGTCGAAGGAGGGCCTCGGCCTCGCGCCGGGCGTGGTGCTCGCCGAGCCTTGGGCGCCGCTGCGGGTCGCCCAGCGGCTAGAGCAGTACGAGCAACGGCCCACGTCGGGCCTGGCCAGCTCGCTCGCCGCCGAGAAGGCGCGGCTGGCGGCTTCGACGAGCGAGCACGACCGGGAGGTGGCCGCGGCAATCGAGCAGAACTACCGCAACGCGAACCTGCGGATCGCGGTCGCCGCGGAGCTGCTCGAACGCCTGCTGCCCGAGCCCGCGCCGGTGCAGGCGCCGGTCCGCGACCGCATCGCCGGCGCGAACGTGAGGGGCCAGTCGGTCACCCAGACCGACATCGACCTGCGCCTGACGCCGGACCCGTTTGCGTGGCGGATCGGGCTCGAGGCGCGGGGCGTCGTCGAGTCGCACACCCAAGCGCGCGGCGGCCCGGCGTTGCTGGGCAGCCGGACGGAGGTCGTTTTCACCGCGAAGAAGCTGATCGTGGTCACGCCGCAGGGGATCCGCTCGGCGCCGGCAGTCGCCGACGCACGGACAACCGGCTCGCGTTTGGTCAGCGTGGCGACCGACTACGACCGCATCCCGCTGGTCGGCGACTACGCCCGCTCGGCCGCCCGCCGCGAGTACGCGGAGCGTCGGCCTCGGGCCGCGGTCCAGACCCGGATGAAGGTCGAGCAACAAGCCCGGGAGACGCTCGACAATCGGGTCCGGACGCAGCTCACGGAGCTCCGCTCGCGGTACGACGAGCAGCTTGCGCTGCGGACGTCGGCCCTCGGCATAAGGATCGAGCCGATCGAGATGCGGACCACGCCGCAGCGGCTCGTCGGCCGCTTGCGCTTGGCCAACCACACGCAGCTCGCCGCCCATACGCCTCGGTTGCGTGCGCCGTCGGACAGCTTGCTGAGTGTTCAGCTCCACGAGTCGACGCTCAACAACACGCTCGCCGGGCTCGACCTTGCGGGCGAGAGCCTCACGCCGGAAGAGCTGCGCGAGCGGATCGAGCAACGCCTGGGGGCGGCGCCGCGCGAGGGGAGCCACGAGCCGGGCGTGGTGCTCCGCTTCGCGGCGGACGATCCGGTCAGGGTCAGCCTCGCGGAGGGCAGGGCGCACCTGGTGCTTTCGCTCGACGAGATCAACATCCGCGGCCACCGGCACCACGACTTCCGCGTGCACACGTACTTCCGCCCCGAGGTCGACGGGCTGACCGCCGAGCTCGTGCAGGAGGGCACGCCGCAGATCGAGGGCCGCCTCCGCACGTCGAGCCGCCTGCACCTGCACGGCGTGTTCGGCAAGGTGCTGGGCGAGGGGCGTCGGGTGCCGCTGGTGCGGGTGACCCACCGCACGCCGGAACCGCTGGCCGCGGCGCTCACCGGGTTGGCTACCAATCAGCTGGTGATCGAAGACGGCTGGCTCGGCTTGGCGATCGGCCCGCCGCGCGCTGCGGGACGCGTCGCTGTGCAGGTGGGGGGTTACGTTCGGTGAAAGAAGCGGTCGGCTCTTTGCGGTTGGCTATGCTGACCTGCAAGCCGAACGCTGAACACCCGACGCCACTCGATCCAGCGAGCACGACCACGCGTCCGAGGAGGCCGCCCATCAAAACAGGTAGCCTTCTTCCTCGTGGTCGGTGAGGTCCAGGCCGCGGCGTTCGCCTTCCTCGCTGATCCGCAGGCCGATCGTGGCCTTGATCGCCATCAGCAGGACCCAGGTCGCTACCAGGCTGAACAGCCAGGTGACGGCCGTCGCGCAGAGCTGGCCCCCCATCACCGAGTCGCCCCAGCCGCCGGCTTCGATCAGGCCGAGGGGCTTGCCCTCGCCGATGTCCCAGGCCGCGCGGGTGGCGAACACGCCGGTCAGCACCGCGCCGAGCGTGCCCCCCACGCCGTGCACGCCGAACGCGTCGAGCGCGTCGTCGTAGCCGAGCTTGCCCTTCATGCCGACGGCCCAAGCGCAGACGATTCCTCCCGCGGCGCCCATGATCAGGCCCGACATCGGCGACACGAACCCGGCCGCCGGCGTGACGCACACGAGCCCCGCCACCGCGCCGGACGCGGCGCCCAGCACGCTGGGGGCGCCGCGGGTGAGGCACTCGTAGAGCGACCAGGCGAGCACGCCGGCCGCCGCGCCGAAGTGGGTCACGACGAACGCGCTGCTGGTCAGGTGGTCCGACGCGAGCTCGCTCCCCGCGTTGAAGCCGAACCAGCCGACCCACAGCATGCCGGCGCCGATCGCGGTGTAGGTGAGGTTGTGGGGCCGCATGTCCTCGGCGCCGAAGCCGCGTCGGCGGCCGATGACCATCGCGCAGACCAGGGCCGACACGCCGGAGCTGATGTGCACGACGGTCCCGCCGGCGAAGTCCAACGCGCCGCCGCCCCACGAGTTGTCGCCGCCGTAGGCGAGGATGCCGCCGTCCCACACCCAGTGGCACAGCGGGCAGTAGACGAAAGTGCCCCAGAGGATCGAGAACACGACCATCGCGGAGAACTTCATCCGCTCGGCGAACGCGCCGCAGATCAACGCCGGCGTGATGATGAAGAACATGCCCTGGAACGCCATGTGGGTCAGCCGCGGGATGGCCCCCTCCATCGGTTCGACCGCGGCGCCGGCCGACGCGTCCCAGGTCCGGGACACGTCCTTCATGAGCAGGTACTCGCCGTTGCCGATGTACGCGCCGTCGCCGCCGAAGGCGAGCGAGTAGCCGTACAGGCCCCAGATGACGGTCATCAGGCCCATCAAGAAGATGCACTGCATCAGCACGCTGAGCACGTTCTTCCGACGCACGAGGCCGCCGTAGAACATCGCCAGGCCCGGCACGGTCATGAACAGCACCAGCGCGCAGCTGGTGAGCATCCAAGCGTTGTGCCCCGCGAGCTTGGCCTCCTCGACGGCGGCCCCGAGTTCGGCCAGCGACGGGCCGGCGGCTACCGCGGCTTCCGCGGCCGGCTCGCTCCCGGCGCGGAGCTCGTCCTGCGCCTGCGCTTGGCTCGTGCTCCAACCGCACGACGCGACCCAGAGGCCAAGGAACAGAGGTAGCCGCCACACGGCCGGGAGGGCGCCGAGCATTGCTTCGCCTGGTTAGAAGGGGATGAGGAGCATCGCCTTGCGCGCCGCGGACCGGGCCGGCGGCGGCGCGGGCGATATCTTGACTCCCGGCGGTCGCGGATTCAACCGCCGCGGCAGCGGCGCCTCGGCGCCGGTGGCTCTAGGCGGTTTTCGTCGACCGGCGGGTCTTCTCGGCCATCAGTTTCCTCTGGTACCGGCCCTGGACGATTTCGATCAGCACCAGGGTCACGATCGTGAAGTAGAAGGTGGTCTTGCTGATGGGCTCGACCGGGTAGCCGAACAGCTCCAGGTGCGCGAGGTGCCCCCCCTCGCCCATCAGCATCACGCCGACGATCAGCAGCACGAACAGGCCGAGGACTTCGTAGAGCCGGTTCTTCTTGAGGAACTCGGAAACGCCGTCCGCTAGGGCGATCATCAGAACGCCGGAGATAACGATCGCCGTGCCCATGATCCAGAAGTTGCTGGTCAGGGCCATCGCGGAGAGGATCGAGTCGAACGAGAACACGAGGTTCATCAACACGATCGTGGTGATCACGGCGCCGGCCGACTTCTGGCCAGATTCAACCCCGTGCTCCAGGTCCTCCAAGGCCACCAGGTGGAGGATCTCCTTGAGCGCCGTGTAGAGGATGAACACCCCGCCGGCGAGCACGATGATCGCATGGAAGTTGAAGTCGCCGGTCAGCACGGCGCCGAACGGCGTCGTCTTGGTGACCGTTAGGATCGAGACCTGGAACATGCTGATCGCTTGCATCAGCACGAACAGCAGCACAATCCGGAGCGTTACGGCGATGCCGATGCCCCAGGTCCGCACCGCACGCTGCTTCTCCTTCGGAGCGCGTTTCGACTCGAGCGAGATGTACAGCAGGTTGTCGAACCCCAGCACCGCTTGGAGCAGGATCAGCATGCCGAGCGTCGTCAGGCCGGCGACCGAGAACATCTCGGCGAAGGACCAAGAGATCGACACCGCTCGCTCCGCGGCTTCGACGGCTTCGGCGGGGGCTTCGGCGGCGGCGAGAAGCATGGCGGCTTGGGGCGGTTCGGCTGGCGGGCTTGTCGACTGAGACGGCCCTGTTCTAAGCGCGACGCGGCCCGGCGGCCAAGCCGGGGTCGGAAGGGACCCCGCGACCTGAGCCCCGGGGCGTCGGCCCGGGGAGCGGCTAGCCAGAGGGACGCTGACGCGTCCCCCGGGCGAACGCCCGAGGCTCCGGGGTTGGTTGGGACGATCGTTCCTGCTCCGCCGAAACGGCGCCGACACGGTCGGCGGCGTCCCGGCGCGTGGTAGAATCCGGCTATGGCCGAACTCCACCCCACCGGCGACGCCCTCTGGGACCGGATCGAAAACGCCGTGCAGAAAGTCAAAGACCGGCTGCGGCGGGTCTCGACGGCGCTAGAAGCTGCTGGCGTGCCGTACGCGGTCGTCGGCGGCAACGCCGTGCAGGTGTGGGTCGCCCAGGTCGACGAGTCGCTCGTGCGGAACACGCGCGACGTGGACATCGTGATCGAGCGCTCGCGATTGGCCGACGCCATCGCGGCGCTCGAGCCGGCGGGCTTCGTCTACCGGCACGCGAAGGGCGTCGACATGTTCCTCGACGGCCCCGCCGCCAAGGCACGCGACGCGGTGGGCGTGGTTTTTGCCGGCGAGAAAGTGCGCGACAGCTACCCCGAGCCGGTTCCGACGCTCGACGAGGCTGAGCTTGTCGACGGGCCGTCGACGCTGTCGCTAGGAGCCCTCGTACGTATGAAGCTGACCAGTTATCGCGACAAAGACCGAACCCATCTCCGCGACATGATCGACGCCGAGTTGATCGACGCGACTTGGCCTTCGCGATTGCCATCCGAACTAGGGAAGCGGTTGCAGGCAATCCTCGACACGCCGCTGGGCTGACCGCTACACCCGCTCCAGCACCGTCGCGATCCCTTGTCCGGCGCCGATGCACATCGTGGCGAGGCCGATCTCGGCGTTGCGGGCGACCATCGCGTGCAGCAGGGTCGTGGCGATCCGGGCGCCGCTCGCGCCGAGCGGGTGGCCGATCGCGATCGCGCCGCCGTGGACGTTGACCTTCTCTTCGTCGAGCCGGAGCATCCGCACGCACGCCAGCGCCTGCGCGGCAAAGGCCTCGTTGAGCTCGACCAGGTCGATGTCCTCGAGCTTGAGGCCGGCGCGTCGGAGCGCCTTCTTGGTCGCCGGGACGGGGCCCGTTCCCATGACCGCCGGGTCGACGCCCGCCACGGCGGTCGCGCGGACCTTGGCCAGCGGCGTCAGGCCGAGCTCCTTGGCGCGTGCCTCGGACATCACCAGCATCGCCGCGGCGCCATCGTTCAGCGGCGAGCTGTTGCCAGCGGTCACCGTGCCCACGCCCGGCATGAACGCGGGCTTGAGGTCGGCGAGGGCCTCGAGGCTCGTGTCGGGGCGCACGCACTGGTCGACCTTGATGAGCGTCCGCTCGCCCGCCTCGTCGCGGCCCCACACGGGGAGGATCTCCGCGTGGAAGTCGCCCGACTCGTGGGCCGCTTGGGCCTTCTGGTGGCTAGCGAGGGCGAAGCGGTCTTGGTCTTCGCGGCTGATGCCTTGCGACTGCGCAAGGAACTCGGCCGTCACGCCCATCATCAACGCGCCCTTGCTCGTGTGGCGGAAGAGCTTGGGGTTCAGGTCGAGGCCGGCGTCCATCGCGTAGTGGTGCATGTGCTCCACGCCGCCGACGACGTGCACGTCCTCCGCGCCGGCGAGAATCGAGTGGGCCGCCTGGTTGAGCGCCTGAAGGCTGCTGCCGCAGAGCCGGTTGATGCTCGCGCCGGCCGCGGAGGCGGGCAAGTCGCTCATCAGCGCGACGAGGCGGCCCACGTTCAGCCCCTGCTCGCCCTGCTGCTGGGTGCAGCCCAGCAGCACGTCCTCGATGGCCGCGGGGTCGACGCCGGTCCGCTTGACGAGCGCTCGGACGACCTCGACCGCCAAGTCGTCGGCGCGCACGTCGCGGTACACGCCGCGCTCCGGGTGCGCGCGGCCGATCGGCGTGCGGACGGCGTCGATGATCACGGGGGTGTTCATGATTGCGGGTTTCGGATTGCGGATTGCGGAATGCTCGTTGGCGGGCCGTTAGCCGAGTAACGGGCCTGGTTTCCGCAGCATGTCCGTCGGTTCGAACCGCTTGCCGAGCGGCTGCAGCGGCTCGAGTTTCGCCAGCAGCTCCTGTTTGCCGAGCGTGTCGGCCCAGAAGAACAGGCCGCCGCGGTGGGGTGGGAAGCCGATGCCGAGGATCAGCGCGAGGTCCACGTCGCGCGGGTCGCCGACGATGCTGTCTTCCAGGGCGCGTGTCGCTTCGAGGAGCATCGGCAGCAGCAGGCGGTCGGTTAGCGATTGCGGGTTGGGGGTTTCGCCTTGCGGGTTCGGCGCGACCAACTTCGCTGCCTCGGCGCTGTCCTCTCGCTTGGGCGGCCTGCCCGGCTTGGTCGGGCGCCAGTCGTAGAACCCCTTGCCGTTCTTCTGGCCGAGCCGGTCGGCGTCGACCAGACGCTCGATCACCGCCGCCGGCTCGATCCGGTCGCCCAGCGCGGCGTGCATCACCCGTCCCGCGTGGAGGCACGTGTCGAGGCCGACCACGTCGTGCAGCTCGAGCGGGCCCATAGGCATGCCAAACGCCTTGGCCGCGCGGTCGATCTGCTTGATCGGCACGCCCTCCTCGGCGAGCAACGCCGCTTCGTTCATGTAGGGGAGCAGCAGCCGGTTCACGAGGAAGCCGGGCCCGTCGTTCACGACGACGGGTGTCTTCCCCAGGCGCTTGGAGTAGGCGACCAGGCGCGCGATCGTGGCGTCGGAGGTGCGCTCTCCGCGGATCACCTCGACCAGCGGCATCTTGCGGACCGGGTTGAAGAAGTGCAGCCCGGCGAAGTTCTCCGGGCGGGCGAGCCCCTTTGCCAGCTCCGTGACCGGGATGGTCGACGTGTTGGTCGCCAGGATCGCGTCGGCGCCGAGCGTGGGCTCGACCGCCTTGAACAGCGACTGTTTCGCTTCGGCGTTCTCGACGATCGCCTCGATGACCAGGTCGGCCGAAGCGAGCCCGGCGGGCTCGGCGACCGGCGTCACCAGGGCGGCGCGCTCGATCGCCAGGTCGGCGTCGACTCCCTTGGTCTGCTTGTTATAGGAGGCCTCGCGCACCACGCCCTGGGCGCCGCGGGCGAGCGCGTCGGCGCGGCTGTCGGAGAGCAGCACCCGCACGCCGCGCTTGACGCTGGCGGCGGCGATGCCTTGGCCCATGATGCCGGCGCCGACGACGGCGGCCGTTTCGATCGCTCGTGGTTCGCTCCCCGGGCTCACGCCGCGGGGCTCAGGCGTGGCCTTCTTTGCGCGATCGGTGAGGAAGAAGACATTGAGCAGCGCGCGGTTGACCGGCGAGCCGAACAGCGGCGCGAACGCTTCGCGTTCGGCCTCGAGCGCGGCGGCGAGGTCGACCTGCGAGGCCTCGAGCATCAGCTCCAGCGCGGCCATCGGCGCAGGGTAATGTCCGCCGGTCTTCTGCTGGATGACGGCCGCGGCTGTCGCGCCGAGGAAGGCCAACTCGGTCTCTGATTGCTCGATCGGCCCGGACCAGCGCTCGCGATCCTGTCGGAAGTCGCCGGAATGGCTATCGGCGGCGACGATCCGTAGCGCCGCAGAGAGCAAGTCTTCCGCCTTCCCCTTTCCGCTTTCCCCTTTCGAACTCACCAAGTCGTCTACCAAGCCGAGCCGGGTCGCTTCCCGCGCGGACACACTCTCTCCGCCGGTGACCAGCTCGACGGCGTTCGCCAGGCCGATCATCCGCGGCGTGCGGGCAGTGCCGCCCCAGCCGGGCAGCAGGCCGAGCTTCACCTCGGGGAAGGCGAGCTGGGTCTTCGGCGAGTCGGTCGCGACGCGGCGGTCGCACCACACGGCGAGCTCGAGCCCGCCGCCCACGCACACGCCGTCGATCGCGGCGACGGTCGCGTAGCCGCACGAGGCGAGGCGGCCGAACAGCCGCTGGCCTCGCTCGCACGTGGCGAGGATGTCTTCCTTCGGGCGGTCGAGGCCCGCGGCGAACTCGGTGAGGTCCGCCCCGGCGATGAACACGCCGGGCTTCGCGCTGGTGATCACGAGGCCGGCTACGCCCGGGGCGGCGTCGACTTCGTCCAGACGGGACTCGAGTTCGTCGAGCACCGCCGAGCCGAGCAGGTTGGCCGACTTGCCGGGCAGGTCGAGCGTCAGCACGGCGACGCGCCCCCCGCCGCCGGGGGTGTCGGTCCAATCGAGCCGGGTCGCCGACATCCTCTTGCTCCGGGAAGGTGGTGCTTTAGAAACGACGCAGCGACGCGCCCCGCCTGTGGTACGCTCGCCGCCCGCGGGCCGTTCAGCCAGCCGCCGGCCGCTATCGTACCGCCAGGGAGCCGATGCCGCCTTCTCCAACCGTAGCACCGGATGCGACCCGGCCCCCACCGCGGCGGTGGGGGAGGGTGGCCGCGGCGCTCGTTGTGGTGCTGCTAGCGGTTGTGCTGGTCCGCCTGGCCGACGGCGACCGGTCGAGCCAGCGGGCCGACCCGGCTCCGCCCGACGGTCCGGCCGCCGGGGGCCGGGTGACGGTGGCGGTCCGCCGACCGGGCGAGCCAGAACGTTCCGCGTCGGCGGTTTTCCGGCCCGGCATGACGGTCGCCGACGCGACCCGTGCGGCCTTCCCTAGCCGCTGGCGGGGCGAGGGGGCGATGGCGTTCCTCGACTCGCTCGACGGCACGCCCAGCGACGGTCCCGAGGGGCTGAACTGGCAGTTCGAGGTCAACGGCGCGTACGGCGAGCTCGGGGCGGGAGCCGTGCGGCTGGCGCCGGGGGACCGCGTCTTGTGGAGGCTGGCGCCTTACGAGTAGGGTTCTACGCTACGAGCGTCGGGGAGCGACCCCACGCCAAGCCAGGCCGGAAGCCTCATTCGTCACGCTATGCAGCTCTCACGCTTGAAAAACGACCGGGTCGCCCAGGCGGCCGTGTTCGCCTTGTTTGTCACGATCGGCGTGGCGGGCCGTTGGGGGCAACCCGATTGGTGTGTGACGCCGCTGGCGGCGATCTCGCTCTTGGCCGGCTGCACGCTGCCGCTGGCCGCGGCGGTCGCCGTGCCGCTGGTCGCGATGGCGATCACCGATCTGGCCCTCGCCCCGTACGACGGGTGGGCGGTTCCGATCGCCGTGTACGCGGCGATGGCCGCGCCGGCGCTGATGGGCCGGCTGCTGCGGCGGCCCGCGGGGAGCCACGTGGCTGGCGCCGCGCGGTTGGCGACGCTCGCGGCCGCGCCGTCGGCGCTGTTCTTCATCACGACGAATCTCGCCGTGTGGGCTTCAAGCTCGCTTTACCCGGCCACGCCCGCCGGGCTCGCGGAGTGCTACGCGGCGGCGGTTCCGTTCCTCCGCCGCATGCTGGTGGGGGACCTGGCGTGGACCGCTGTGACGTTCGCCGCGGCGGCCGCCGCGGGCGTGTACTCGCTGCGGGCCGGCGCGACGACTTCCGGCCAGCAACGCACGGCGGCGGCATAAGACCTCCGCGGCGGGCAAACTGGCCAGGGTCCACCCTGATTGAGCGGACCGTTCCGCTGGCTCACTGCGCTTCCGCCGGCGGTTGGGCTGCTGGAGGTTGGGCTGCCGGCGGGGCCGGCTCGGCGGCAGCCGGGGCGTCGTCCGCTGCCGGGGGCGCGGCCGGGGAGGGAGCTTCCTCGGCTGGAGCTTCCGCGCCTGGAGCGTCGGAAGGGGGCGTTTCGGCGGCTGCGGCGGCTGCGGCTTCGGCTGCTTCGGCGGCGGCTGCTTCGGCGGCCGCGCGGGCCGCGTCGGCTTCGGCCGCGACCGCTTCGACCCTCGAGGCCATCCGCTTGATCGCGTCGGTCACGTCGAGCGAGACCGACCCCTCGTCCGCCGCGACGCGGATCGCGTCGGTCACCGCGGCGGCGATCTCGGTGAGACCCGCTCGCTCGGCTTCGGGGGCGACCGGCTGCGCCGCCTCGGCGGCCGCCTTGATCTCGACGAGCAGGTCGATCAGCCCGCCCAGCCGAAGGGTGACCTCGCCCTGCTCGTCGACCTCGAGCCGCTTGCTGAACGCGTCGCGGCTGGCGGGCATGCCGCGGCCCATGCCGAAGCTGTTCATCTCTTCGAACCGGTTCGCGTAGTCGGCTTCTCGCCGCACGATGGCGACCGCCAGGTCGCGGACCGCCTGGCCGATCGACGCGCCGTCGAACTGCCCCTCTTGCATCGGGATGCGGCTCAGCTGCGAGGCGATCTCGGCCCGCGCCTCGAGGCTCAGCTGCTCGTCGGCCGCGCGCTGGGCGATCGCCTTCGGGAACACACCACCGCCGCCGGCGACTTGTAAGTTCGCCAGGGCGGTGGCCGCTTGGATGAACAGCTCGGCCTTCACTCCCGGCTCGTACTGGCCGGGCAGGTCCTCGGCGGTGAGCACGCTGTGCAGCGTTTTTGCGGTGTCCACCATCCGGTCCCGCGGCAGCTGCCGCACGCTGCGGGCGTGCCGCTGGAGGCCCACGAGCGCTCCGGCCAACTCGTACCGCGGCCGGCGCCCGTCGGCCGTCGCGCGCTTGGCGATCTGGCACAGCGCCTGGTTGGCCTGCGCCATTGGCTTGGCCGGGTTGTCGCCGGACGCGGGCTGCTCGTCGAGCATGCCGAGGATCAGCAGCCCGTTGTACCGGACCGCGGGGTGGTAATTCGCTTGGTAAACCTTGGCGGCGAACTGCAACGCCGCGCGGAGGAGGAACTGCCGCTTGGCGCCGCTGGCCGACGAGATGAAGTCGCGGAAGAGCCGGTACCGCATCTCGCCGAGGTCCTCGAGCGCCTCGGGCGACGATTGGGTCATCGCCGGGAAGTAGTACTTCTGGAAGTAATCACGGAACCGCTGCTCTTCGGCCGGGTCGCTGCCGGGCTGCTGCGCGTAGCGCTTGGCCGCTAGGCCGCCGGTCCGCAGCGACTTGTCGATCTCGTCCTGCTGATAAGCACGCTGCGCCGGAGCGGTCGCGGCGAGCGCCGCCACCAGCGCGATCGCGGCCGGGGCGAGAAGGAGCTTCGCTGGGATTGACTTCGCGGGCATCGCGATTGGTTCCGTAGGTCGATAGAGGAGAGCCGACTGCCGCCGGCGCGGCGCCCCCTCGGAATGAGGTCCCGCGGCGGGCGACGCCCCCCGTCTGGGTCCAGCCTCACACTAGCAACGGGCTTCTGAAAGTGTCAACTTTCCCGGCGGACGCCCCCGTTTCGAGCCGCCGATATGACTCTTTTTTATTACGACCCGCATTTCCGTCGCCACGAGACCGGCGGCCACCCGGAGTGCCCCGCGCGGATCGAGCAGGTGATCGGCCGGCTCGAGCGGTCGGGCCTCGCGGCCGCGTGCACGCGGCCGGAGTGGCGGCCGGCGTCGGACGAGCGCCTGCTGCGCCTGCACGACGCCGACTACCTGGAGGCCGTGCGGGCGCTCGCCGCGCGGGGCGGGGGGCGTGCGGAGGTCGACACGGTGGTGAGCCCGATGTCGGTCGACGTGGCGGCGCTGGCCGCCGGCGCCGCGTGCGACGCGGTCGAGCGGGTCGTCCGCGGCGAAGCCCGGCGGGCCTTCTGCGCCGTGCGACCGCCCGGCCACCACGCCCTGCGTGAGGGGGCGATGGGGTTCTGCTTGCTGGGCAACGTGGCGATCGCGGCGAGCGTCGCGGTCGAGGAGCTGGGGCTCGACCGGGTGCTCGTCGTCGACTGGGACGTGCACCACGGCAACGGCACGCAGGCCGCCTTCTGGACCGATCCGCGGGTCGGCTTCCTGTCGATCCACCGCTGGCCCTTCTACCCGGGCACCGGCGGTGAGGACGAGACCGGGTCGGGCGACGGGCTCGGGTCGACGCGCAACCTGCCGGTCGAGATGGGCGTGTCGCGCGACCGCTGCTTGAGTTGGTTCGCGCGGGAGCTGGAGGACTTCGCCGATCGGCTGCGGCCGCAGCTGGTGCTGGTGAGCGCGGGCTTCGACGCGCACCGCACCGACCCGATTGGCTCGCTCGGCTGGGAGACCGAGGACTTCGCGGCGCTCACGCAGTCGGTGCTCGACGTGGCGGCCGCCCACGCCGGGGGGCGCTTGGTGAGCGTCCTCGAGGGGGGCTACAACCCGCCGGTGCTGGCCGATTGCGTCGCGCTGCACCTGAGCGAGCTCTTGGAACGCGACGCCGACGAAGCGCGCGACGCCGACGGCTGATCAGTGGTTGATGATCACGATCGTCGGCTCGCCCGCCGCGGGGCGGACCGCGGCCGCTTGGGTCCCTGCCGCTATCGACTGCTGAGCGGCCGCGGCGTGGGCCCGCTTGTGCGCGTAGTACGCGCGTTGCTCGAGCACGAGCTGCTCGCGCAGCTCCCGCACGAGGATCTCTTCGCGCCGCAGCGCAAGCTCGACCCGCTCTTCGGACAGGTCCAGCGCATTGCCAACGACGAAAACATTCACTCGGCTGTAGTCACGCAACCGCCGCCGGAGCGACTCGACGACCGCTTCGGAGTACTCGATCTCGGCGCGGATCCGGCGGACGCGGCCCATATGGTCCAGGCGGACCAGCCGGTTCTCGAGGTAGGCGATCTCCGCCGGGCGGACGGCGGTCTCGTAGTGGTCGCCGCAGCCGAAGCAATCGGCATGGGCGTCGGTCGGCCCGCCGACCGCGACCGCCGCAATCACCACCAAGCCAAGCCTACGCATACACCACCTGCCCAGAACGCGACGAGCGCGGCCCGCCCAGGCGGGGCCGCCAAGCTCTCACGCTACTTGCACGCGGCGCCGCTGCAACAAAGCGAACCAACGCGGCGCGAGGCAGGTCCCACGACTGGTACAACCCTCGCAAGGCGGATCGCCGTGTTCCCAAAGAACCTCACACCCCGGCGGCTCGCGCTCCGGCCGGTCGCTAAGTCCGATGCCGGGGACCTTTTTCGCCGGGTAGCCGGCGACCCCGACGCGACCCGCTACATGAGCTGGCGGACGAACGGCTCGGCAGCAGAGACCGAGGCCTTCTTGGAGGAGGTCACCCGCGATTCTCTCGATCCGCACCAGCAAGTCTGGGCGATCTGCCCGACCGGCGATCCGACCGCGTGGGGCACGATCGGCCTGGTCCGCCGCGGCACGCGGGTCGAGATGGGCTACGTCATCGCGCGGGAGCTCTGGGGCCGGGGGCTGATGACTGAAGCGGCGACGGCCGTCGCCGACGCGGCGCTCGCCACCGACGGCGTGTGGCGTGTGCAGGCGTACTGCCACGTTGACCACGAGGCGTCGGCCCGCGTGCTCGAGAAGGCGGGCTTCGCGCTGGAAGGGATCACACGCCGGATGCACGTGATGCCGCAGTTGGGCGAAGCGCCGCAAGACTGCCGGCTGTACGCGCGGGTCCGGCCGTAGCGGCGGCTCACGGCGCGTCCCACCACCAGCCGCCGTGGTTGACCGCCGGCGCGGGCGGAGCGTCGGCGGTGAGCCCCTTGTCCGACCGAGCGATCGCCGAGGGCTCGAGCCACGCGCCGCCGCTGACGGCCGCTAGCAGGTTGCGGCGGCCGACGACCCGGAGCGTGGCCATCGTGTCGACGCGCCGCGCGTGCCGTAGCCTGGGCGTCGGCAACGCGTCGGCTTCGAAGAAGAGCTTCGGCCGCCAGCCCGATCGCTCGACCAGCGATTCGCTCTGAACGAGCGCGGCGAGGACCGCCAAGTCGAAGACGTTCCGAAGCTCGCTGTAGACGGCGTAAACCGCGCAGAGCTCGTCGAAGTGTTTCGTGAAGTCGTCGGCGAAGCCCTCGGTCGGTTCGTCCGACTCGCCGGTGTGGACGCGCTCGCCGCGGAGGGTGAGCAGCTCGTTCTCGCTCAGCACACGCACGCCCGAGCCAACGAGCCGGAACGACGTCGCGTCGGCGTCGCGGTGGATGGCGTCGTAGCCGGCGGCGAACCACCACCGCAGCACGCTCATCGGCGGCGCGGGCTGGCCGTCGCGGACCCGCTCGGCCACGCGGTCGAGGTAGCTCGGCACGGCGTCGATGGACGGCGCCTCGCCGAGGCCGATCTGCTTCATGTGCCGGTCGGCCTCGACGAGCACCCGCGCGGCGTTGGTCGCCGGGTCGACTCCCCAGACGTCGACGTCCTGCTGGCCGACGCTGCGGCGGAGGTTCTCCAGCCACGCGTCGCGGCCCCGCGCGGGAATCGGCGCGCCGGCGGTCTTGTCGAGTTCGGCTTGCGCGGCCGCGAGGGCCTCCTGCCGGGGCGTGATCGCGCAGCCGAGCGGCCGGCCGGGGCGGCTCGCTTCGCGACGCAGCAGCGTGAGCAGGTCGTCCAGCCGCACCACGGCGCGGCCCGTTTCGGTCGACACCAGCCGGCGGTCCGGGTCGACCCGCCAGTCGCCAGCCGGTCCGGCGATGACCACATCGCCCGCCCGGCCGTCGGCCCCGGCGGGGAGCAGGCACAACCACTCGGCCCGTTGCAGCCCAGCGAGAGTGAGCATCGCCTCGTCCAGGGGCTCGCCGGCCTCGATACGGCGGGCGATCTCGGCTTCGAGCCTCGGCAACGACACACACCGCATCGCCGCGGGCCGCCGCGCGTCGGAGTCGCCGCTCGCTGCGGGTGACGGGTCCGCGAACCGGCCTGCCCGGCTACCGGACGGTCGCTCCGCCGAATCGTTATTAGCGGAGATCACCACGCCGGCCGGGTCGAGCCAGACGCCGGTCGGAAAGGGCCGGATCTCGGCCTCCCCGCCGCCGTTCTCGGCCCAGGTGTCGGGCGCGACGGTCGAAGTAACCAGCTCGATCAACGCGTCGAAATCGGCGCCCGCCGCGCCCCCCTGCTGGCCCACGCCGGCCGGCCCGGCTGCGCTCAAGGCGGCGGGCGGTTGGAGAACGGTTGGCTGGAAACCCTGCGGTTGGAAACCCTTCGGTTGGGGCAACTGTGCATCGCAAGCCGTCGCTGCGGCGATCGCGCACAGAAGAGTTAACAGGGCGGGGGATCTGCGGGCGTGTAGGTTCATCGGCGATCCAATTGGCAGGCGAATGACCGCACGGGGCGGAGCGCTGGTCGATCCGACCGCTCGCTCGATTCCTGCCACCGTATCCGTTCGACCGCCAGCCGAGGAGTATTGCCGACTGGTCTGTCGGTTGCACCACTCGGCAATGCGATTTATTCCAACCTCAACACGGGGCGCTTCCCATGGCTGAAGACCCAGAAAACAAACCGGACGACGACGCCCGCAGCGACGACAAGCAGCACGTGTTCACCGAAGAGGCGAAGCAGCGCCAGGTCTCTCACTGGGACATGGACTACCTGCCCCGCGAAGAGATCGACAAGGCGATGGAGGAGAAGGAGGAGCAGAGCGACGAGGAACAGACGACGGAGACCGAAAAAGAGTGAGGAAAGCGGTCGGGCGCGCTCTTGTGCCTCACGCCTCACGCCTCACGCCTCCAGCCTGAAAAAACGAAAGGCCCGGCCGTCGTGAAACGGCCGGGCCTTCGCTTCCCCCCCCTTCGTCGTCCGGCCGCTGAGCAGGCGGCCGGCGCCTCGTCGATCGTTTCGTAGCGGTGATGGTGGCTGGTTGCCTGCGGCGATCAGCGAACGGCGCCCCCCTGGTAGCTCGCCTGACGGATCGCGGCGGGCTGGCTGATGAAGGACTCGCCTTGCTCGTACAGGGCGAGGCGTTCGCGGTAGGCGCCGGCGTCGGTCTCGGGGGCGAGGTCGATCGCCTTGCGGAGCGTTTCGGCGGCTTCGTCGTAGCGGCCCGCCGCGGCGAGAGCCGCCGCCTTGGTGTCGAGCAGCAGGTCGTCCAGGCCCGAGCTGAGCTGCTCCGCCTGCTCGGCGAATCGCACGGCGGCTTCGCCGTCGCGGAACGACTCGACCGGGCAGGTGGCGAGCATCCAGGCCAGGTTGCGGTAAGCAGACGGCGCCTGGGAATCGATCTCGATCGCCCGCTTGTAAGCGGCGAGGGCTTGCCCGTAGTTGCCCAGGTCGACCAGCAGGTCGGCGCGGCCCGTGGCGACCATCGCGTCGTCCGGAGAGAGCAACTCGGCCGCGTCGAGGTGGCGCAGCCCCTCGTCGAGGCGGCCCAGCATGTGGCACACACGGCCGCGGCCGTTGTGGGCGACCGCCAGGTCGGGATCCACCTCGATGGCGCGGCCGTAGTCCGCCAGGGCGCTGAGGAAGTCGCCTTCTTGAACCGCCAGGGCGGCGCGGTTGGAGTAGGCCTTGGCGTACTCGGGATTCAGGTCGAGCGTGCGGTCGAACCGCACACGGGCGGTGGCGAGGTCTCCCTCGCGGGCGGCGGCTACCCCGAGGCTGTGCTCGGCCCGCCAGCACTCGGGGTCGCAGCGGAGGGCTTCGTGGTAGTCGGACTGCGACTCGTCGTAGCGGCCTTCCTCGTCGAACAGGTCGCCGCGCTTGGTCAGCGCCCAACCGGCGAGCGAGTTGGCGTACTGCTTGGCGAGCGGCGAGTCGTCGATGGCGAGCACGTAGCGGCACCGCTTGATGACCGCCGAGTAGTCGTCGAGCGTCGCGGCAGCCGACGCGATCTGGTGGGCCTCGGTCAGCAGCGTGCGGGAGCGCTCCGTGGGCTCCGTCGAGCGGGCCTCTTCGACCAGCGGCGCCAGGTCACCCGAGGGCCCGTGGGCGAAGCGGGTAGACTCTTGCGGACGCGGCGCGGGGCCGAAGGAGGACCGGCCGGCGATGGCGCGCTCGGCCGCCACCGGCGGCGCGGCCGGTCCGACCGCCACGGCGATGGCCAGGTCTTCCTCGGCGGCGGGCGCTTCGGGCGATTCGGGCGCTTCGGGCTTGGATTCGGCGACCGCGTCGGCGCTGGTGTCGGACAACTCGGGCAGCCGCACGACCTCGCCCGCGTCCGCCTGCGGCGCGGTCGGGTAGGGGGGCAGCTCTTCGAGTTCTGGATCGGTGGTGACGACCTTTGTCAGCGGCTCGACGGCGGCGATGATGCTCGGCTTCGCGGCCAACTTGTTCGGAGCGGCCTCATCGGTCGCCTGCACGAGCGGCATCGGCTCGCTCACCGACTTCACGAAGGGGTTGTCTTGCCGGGTGGGGGCGGACGGCTTCGCCGGGGCGGCGGCGGGATGGGCGGCGATCAGGGAGGGTGTGTCCGAGGCCGACTCGCTCGACGGGGCTTCGCTCGACTGGGCTTTGCTCGACGGGGCTTTGCTCGGTGGGGCTTTGCTCGACGCGACCTTGCTCGAGGAGGAGTCGTCGTCGCTGATCATCACGACGCCGCCGGCGGGCTCGTTCAGACGGGCCGGCGCGGGGGTTCGGATCGGTACGATAGCCGACGGGCCCGTCGCCCGCGGATTGGCGTGCTGGGCCACCGCTCGCTGCGGCGCCGAGGGCGTCGGGCGGCTCGCGGCGATCGACGCCGGCGGGCCCGAGGTTTCGGCCGATCGGCTGCCGGGCCGGAGCTTGCTGCGGATCGCACGCGACGCGTCGGCTGTGGCTTCGGCGGCGGGTTGCCCGCCCGAGTGTCGGCTCCATTGAGAGTAGGAGCCGCTGCGGCTGGGCGCGGGCTGGGCTTGCTTCGAACCGCCCGACCACAAGCCGGACAGCAGGCCGCCGCTCCGCTGGGTCGGCTCACGCATCGCGGGGCCGCCCGAGCGGTTCGCGTTGTAGGCCGCCGGCGTGACGCCCCGGTCGGCTGCCGGCGCCGACACGGCGATCGGCTGGGCCCCGGCCCGCGCGACGTTGCGACGCGCTTGGCTGGCGGCCGCGGCGAACGGGTCGGCCGGCGGAGCGGAGTCTTCTTTGTCGCCGAACAGCCACGACGGCTTCAGCTTCGACAGGAACGACGAGTCGTCGCCGGACGGCTTCGCGGCTTGGCGGGCCGGCGCGGCGGGCGGCGCGCCGAGGCCCGGCGGGTACTTCGCTTGCACCGGGCTCGCCGCCTGTTGCAGCACGGCCCGATCGATCGAGCCGAGGTCGCCGACGTACACGGCGCCTTGTCCGAGGGCGGTCGATGCCGACACGCCCAAGGCGAGCGCGCAGCTTTTCAGAGCGGGCTGGAGGTAATCCCTGAGCATGGCGACGCGTTCCTAGCGACCAAGTGTCTCGACGATGGGGCGAAGCCCCGGCAAACGCCGGGCGCCACCCCTTGCATCGGACAATCGCTACGACCGGCCGAATCAAATCAATCAAAGAAACCGGCATTTCCGGCAAGGGCTTCCCAGCTTGCCGAGAACGCCGCGCCGCCGCCGATCGATCCACGTACGAGCCGAGCCACGGACGAGCCGAGCCACAAGCGAGCCGAGCCACGAGCAATGGGAGCCGCCGAGCGCGGAAGCCCCCGGACCGGGAAGCGCCGACCCGCGTGCTACCGAACGGGCGGCGCCACGAACGCGGTCCGCCGCTCGTACCGATGCAGCCGCGCGACCGCGTCGGCCGGCGGGGGGTCGCCGGCCGCCTTGAGGGCGCGGCGCTGGAAGGCGGCGGCTTCTTCGAAGTCGCCGGCGGACGCGTGCGCGGCCGCGCTGGCGTCGAGGACCAGGTAGTCTTCGCTCCCCACCAAGCGGCGGGCGCGGTAAGCCGCTTCGACGGCGGTCTTCGGCCCGCGGAGGTTCTCGTCCGGGCAGGTCGAGAGGACCCACGCGAGCGAGCGATAGGCCGACACGCACATCGCGTCGACCGAGAGCGCGGCGCGGTAGTCGGTGATCGCTTGGCGGAAGAAGCCCCCCTCGGCGAACACGTGGCCGCGCGCCACGTACGCTTCGGCGTCGTGCGGGTCGCGGCGGATCGACTCGTTCAGGTCGGCGGCCGCTTCGCGTAGCCGGCCGGCCGCGTGCAACGCGACGCCGCGCAGGCGGAGCGCGTCGGCGCGGCCCGGGCTTTCGGGGCCGACCGCGGCGAGGACCGCGTCGCAGTCGGCGAGCGCCTCGTCGGGACGCCGCATGCGGAGGAGCACCGTCGCGCGGTTCCGCCGCGCGGTGATTGATTCGGGCGAGGCCTCGAGGGCCGCGTCGAGTTCGGCGAGCGCCTCGTCGAGCCGGCCCTCCTCGGCGAGCGTGATCGCCAGGTCTTGCCGCGCCGCTTCGTTCGTGCGGTCGACCGTGAGCGCGGCGCGGAAGTCGGCCGTCGCGGCTTCGTGCTTTCCGGCGGCGGCTTTCATGCGGCCGCGGGCGTAGTAGGCCCAGGTGGCGACCGAGTCGGCGCGCTCGACCAGCGGGTCTTGCCCCGCGTCGATCAGGCGTTCGCGCGTTTCGTGGTAGCGGGTGATCAGCCGCGACAGCGCGTGGCTGGTCGTGGCCGAGCTGGCCGCGTGCTCCAATTGCCGCGTAGCGTGCACGGAGGAAATCGGCGCCGGCTCCGGCGCACGGAGTGGCCGAGGCTCTCTTTGGGCCGTCGGCAGCTCGGCCGGGACGTGCTGGTCGGAGGCCTCATCCGCCGACTCAGCCCGTGGGGGCGCCAACATGGGGCCCCCTAGCAGGTCGCCGATGTCGAGCGGACCGCCCGACTGCGCCCGCGGCGGGGCCGGCGCGGGGGCGTCGGTCTGGCCTGCCGCCAGCGCGATGGCTGGCGCCGGCTCGACCCACGCGGGCAGACGGATCGCCCCCTCGTCCGCGGAACACGCCGCGGCGAGTGTTGCTAGCAACAGGGCGAGTAGCCGGCGCGCGTCCATGCGGCCCCTGGGACGTGGGAAATGACCAACGACCGAATCCCAATGACCAATAAGTGCCGTTTTGGCAAGACCGATCCCATTGGCCACTGGGGCTTGGTCATTGGTCCTTCGGCCAGCTAGCTGGCTTCTGGCCGCGTCATGCTGTCGTAGTTCATCAGCTCCTCGAGCCGCTCGGGGGGCATCAGGTTCTGTTCGCCGACGAGCTGCTTGATGGTCTTGCCCTCCTTGTGCGCCTGCTTGGCGAGGGCCGCGCACTTCTCGTAGCCGATCTCCGGCGCGAGGGCGGTAATCGTCATCAGCGACGCGTCGAGCAGCTCGGCGCAGCGCTCCTCGTTCACCTCCAAGCCGACCAGCAGCTTGTCGACGAACACGTTGCAGACATTCGCTAGCAGCGTGACTGACTCGAGGAACGCGTCGATCATGACCGGCATCGCCACGTTCAGCTCGAAGATCGACCCGACCCCGCCCATGCCGGCCATGGTGACGGTCGCGTCGTTCCCGACCACTCGGCAACAGACCTGCATCACGCTCTCGCAGATCACCGGATTCACCTTCCCCGGCATAATCGAGCTGCCCGGCTGGATCGCCGGCAGGACCAACTCGCCGATCCCGCACCGCGGCCCGCTGCCGAGGTGGCGGATGTCGTTGGCGATTTTCGAGAGGGAAACGGCAATTGTTTTCAGTCGCCCGTGAGCATCAACAAACGAGTCTTTCGCTGCCTGAGCTTCGGGGTGATTCTCAGCTTCTTCGAAGTGCAAACCCAGGCTTTGCTCCAACGCGGTGCATACTTTCGCCGCGAAATCCGGGTGAGCGTTGATCCCAGTGCCAACTGCAGTGCCCCCGATTGGCATATTAGAAGTAACCGCTGACGAGGCCCACGATGCGGCCTCAGCAGCCTTCTCAATTTGCCAGGCATAGCCGCTAAAGGCCTGACCCACCCTGATCGGGGTTGCGTCCATCAAGTGAGTTCGGCCGACCTTAATTATCTGATCCCACTTGCCGGCTAGAGACTGAAGCGCTGGTAGCAGATGAAGCCCTAGCGCCTCTTGAAGTTGCTTCTGGGTTGCAAGACCTGCAGCGATACACATCGCCGTGGGAAACGTGTCGTTCGACGACTGCCCCATGTTCACGTGGTCGTTGGGGTGCACGCCGCCGTCGGCCTTGGTGGTCGCGCCGAGGCCGAGCTTCTCGTTCGCCAGCGAGGCGATCACCTCGTTGGCGTTCATGTTCGTGCTCGTGCCGCTGCCGGTCTGGTACACGTCGACCGGGAACTGGTTGTCGTGCAGGCCACGTGCGACCTCGTCGGCGGCGGCGATGATCGCGTCGGCCAGACGCGCGTCGAGCTTCCCGAGGTCCTTGTTCGCCTGCGCGCAGGCCGCCTTCAGGTGGCCGAACGCGTGGATCACGGCCGGCGGCAGCGGGCGGCCGGCGATCGGGAAGTTCTCCACGGCCCGCGCGGTCGACGCGCCGTATAACGCGTCGACGGGCACCTGCATCTCGCCCATCGTGTCGCGCTCGGTGCGGGTGGCGGGCTGGTCCGGGTTGCGGGCGGGAGGGGACATGGGATTGCGGATTGGGGAATTCGGATTGCGGATTGGGGGCGCTCGTGGGGCGCGTTGGGTTCGGCTAGGCTGAGGCGGTTATGCCTACGATCCTCGATAAGATCGTCGCTGGGAAGCGGCAAGAGGTCGCACGGGCTCGCGAAGAGCGGCCGGTGGAGGAGCTGCGCGCTGCGTTGGCCGACGCGCCGCCGGTGCGGAGCTTCCTGGCGCCGCTTGCGGCTAAGCGGCCGGCCGTCGATGGCGGACCGATCAAGCTGATCGCCGAAGTGAAGAAGGCGAGTCCCTCCGCCGGGCTGATCCGCGCGGACTTCGACCCGGTCGCGATCGCCCGGACCTACGCCCAGCACGGCGCGAGCTGCCTGAGCTGCTTGACCGACGGGCCGCACTTCCAAGGCTCGCTCGACTACCTGCGGGCGATCCGCGAAGCGGTCGACCTGCCGGTGCTGCGGAAAGACTTCGTCATCGACGAGCACCAAGTCGTCGAAGCCCGCGCAGCGGGGGCCGACGCGGTGCTGCTGATCGCCGAGTGCCTGACGCCCCGCGAGCTGCGGCGGCTGTACGATTCGATCGTCGAACTCGGCATGACGGCGCTGGTCGAGCTGTACGACCCGGCGAACCTGCCCGCGGTGCTCGCGTGCGAGCCACGGCTCGTCGGCGTGAACAACCGCGACCTGCACACGATGACGGTCGACCTGGAGCACTGCATCCGGCTGCGGGCCGAGGTCCCCGCCGAGGTGGTCTTCGTTGGCGAGTCGGGCGTGAGAACGCACGCCGACGCCGAGCGGCTCCGCGCGGCGGGGATCGACGCGATGCTCGTCGGCGAGTCGCTGATGCGGCAGGCGGACCTCGGCGCGGCGGTTGACGCTTTGCTCGGCGCCTGACCCGACGTGACGCCGGGGTGGCGGGGGCGTCATTCAGGGGCGGACCCGTTGGCCGGTTCGCCCGACGCTAGCGCGTGCGGCTCAAGGTCCTTGGGCGATCGCTTGGTAGGCGCGGATCGCGTCGGCGACGGGGCGCACGTCGTGCACGCGGATCGCGTCGACCCCTTGCGAAGCGAGCCACACGGCGGCGCCCGCCGTGGCCGCGGTGCGGTCGGCGTCGGGGTCGCCGAGGATCTGGCCGAGGAAGCGCTTGCGCGAGTGGCCCACTAGCACGCGGCAACCGAGGTCGCGGAAATCGGCAATCCGGCGGAGCAACTCGAGGTTGTGCTCGAAGGTCTTGCCGAAGCCCACGCCCGGGTCGAGCCAGATCTTCGAGCGGGGCACGCCGGCGGCCTCGGCCGCGTCGCGGCGGTCGGACAGGAACTGCTTCACCTCGGCGACCACATCGCCGTAGCGCGGATCGTCTTGCATGGTGCGGGGCGTGCCGCGCAGGTGCATCAGGCAGACCTCGCAGCCCGTTTCGGCCACGACGCCGAGCATCGCCGGGTCGCCCGTCGCGGCGGTGACGTCGTTCACGATCGACGCCCCGGCGGCGAGCGCCCGGCGAGCGACGTTCGCTTTGCTCGTGTCGATCGAGATCGCCGCTTGCGTATGCCCGGCCAGCCGCTCGATGACGGGCAGCACGCGGCGCAGCTCCTCGGCCTCGTCGACCGGCTCGGCGCCGGGGCGGGTGCTCTCGCCGCCGATGTCGAGGATCGCCGCGCCGGCCTGTGCGAGCGACACCGCGTGCGCGACAGCGCGGTCCGGATCAACGAACCGGCCGCCATCCGAGAAGGAATCGGGCGTGACGTTCACCACGCCCATCAACAGCGGTAGCCCGTTCGGCTTCATGCCCGACGATTCGAGCAGAACCGGGCGCCTGCGGGCAGGGAGCGAGTCGCCAGCGGCTTTCGCGGGCAACCGCGGTGCGGCCGGCGCCCATCGCTCACCACGGCTCTTCCATCGCCCCGACGATCTGCTCCGCCAACCGGGCGATCGCCAGTTGTTGTTGCGACGCGATCGTCTGGCCCGATTCGGGAATCAACGGCACGGTCTGGCTGAACCCGACCGCGCCGGTCAGGTCGGCGGGCACGGGGACGGACCGTGTGGGGCCGAGCGGCAGGCGGCGGCGGTTGAGCCACGTGGCCTCGGCGTTGAGCAGCATCGAGAAGACCCGCGGGTTGTCGAACTGGTCTTCGGCCTGGACGGTGCGCCGTTCACGCACCAGGCGCACCTCGAGGATGCTGTCGGCGTTGGGCGTCGAGACGACCTTGTACGGGGTCTTCAGCTCGATCTCTTTGACGAGCGCCTCGGTGAGGCGCTCCCCCAGGTCGCGGCGGAAGCTCTCCGACTCGACCATCGGCACGTAGACCGTGGCCACGTCCGGCGCGTACAGCGACGACGCCCCCGCGCGGTATCCGGCGCAGCCCGCGGCGGCCGAGAGCGCGAGGGCGGCGAGTAGGCGGAGCGGGTTCACCGGGGTCGGCGGCCGTCGGGTCAGCGGGTCTGGGTGTCGTCGCCGGCCGACTCGTCGGCGACCAGTGTGCCGCCGCCGGGCGGGGCGGTCGTCGGCTCGGGGGCGCCGGCTTCTAGTTCTTGGATCGAGTTGATCGACTCGAACTTCTTGTTCTCTGGCAGCAGGTTGACCAGCCACTCTAGCGGCACGTCGGGTTCGGCCGGCTGGCCCTCCAGCGCGGCCAACCGCTCGGCGGCGCGCTCCGCGACCGGGCTGCCCGCGTGCTTGCGTTGCAGCTGGGTCAGGTAGTAGCGGGCCGCGCCCACGTGGCCCGCCCCCTCGTAGTAGTCGGCCATCCGCAGGCCGCGTTCTTCGACCGCCGCGGCGATCTGCGCGCGGACCTCGGTCAGGCGCTGGCGGTCCTCGTCCGAAAGCCGGCCGGCGAAGTTGAGCCGCGTCTGCTCTTCGAGTTTCTTGGCTTCCTCCAGCGGCGAGCCGTCGTAATCCGGCCCGTGGTACTTCTGCAGCAGCGACTGGAGGCCGAGCAGGTGGGCCTCGAACTGGTGCTCGCTGCGTGGGTACTCCTCGCGGAGCAGGCGGTAGTGGTAATCGGCGTCGACGTACTGGTGGCGGCGGAAGTGCACGCCGGCGGTCGCCATGATGGCGTCGTCGGCCCGGGGGCCGGTCGGGTCGTTCAGGCGGATGGCCTCGTAGAGCCGCAGCGAGTGGCCGATCGTGTCGAACGTGGGGCGCTTGTCGGTGAGCGGCTGGTAGTCGAACGGCGGGCGCCAGGAGTCGGTGAAGTGCGTCCGTTCCCAGAATTGGGCGATCGTCCACATGCGCTCCACCGCGGCGTCGAGCTTCGGCGTGCTGGGGTGCTTGTCGAGCAGCTCGACGTACGCGTCGGCCGCGTCCTTGAAGTTGTTGTCGAAGTAGAGCGCTTCGGCCCGGTTGAACATCGCCTTGGCGGCGACGTCGGTTCCGGGCCAGCGGGCGGCGGCGTCGTCGAAGCGATCGGCGGCCGCGGAGCGCTTGCCCTCCTGGAAGAGCGCCACGCCCTCTTCCAGCAGCCGGCGGGCGACCGCCTCGTCGGGGCCGTAGCCGGCCGCTTCGCGGACGCGCTCGGCGGCTTTCTTGGGGTCGAGCCCGGGCAGCAGGCCGCCGGAGGGGGCCTCGACCCGGCTGAGCCGGATGGCTTGTTGGTCGATCGGCGCGTCGATCGGCACGCCGGACCCGTCGTAGAAGCCCTCGTAGCCGGGCACGCGGTAGCCTTCGCCCGGCACGAACTCGGCCTTCGACTTGTGCCGGCGCCACCAGTCGCGGCCTCCCCCCTTTCGGGGCTGCTGCTCGCCGCCGCCGAACAGCCCGGCGAGCGAAGGGAACTCGACCGCGGAGGAGTCGGAGCGGCACGCCGCGACGGCGAGCGTCGCGGTTAGTGCTAGCAGGATCGGGCGTTGCATGGCGTTTCCAGCCGGATCGGGCGCGCAGCGGAAGGACGGGCCGCGGACCGTAGGCGCCCGGCACGGGGCGCGTCAAGAGAAACGGGCGGCCCTCAGGCGCTCTCGGCGGCGGGCGCCTGGAAGCGCTCGACGCGGACCCGTTCGATGCGTCGCTTGCTGACCTCCAGCACGGTGACCCGGACCGAGCCGTTGTGCAGCACCTGCTCTCCGTGCTCGGGCACGCGGCCCAGGGCGGTGAACACGTAGCCGCCGATCGTGTCGAAGTCGCCGTCTTCCGGCAGGTTGGAGCCCAGCCGCTCGTTGATCTCGTCGACGTGGGCGCGGCCGAGGGCCTCGCAGACCCCGTCGCCGGTGACGCGGATCTCGTCTTCGAGTTCCTCGTCGTACTCGTCGACGATCTCGCCGACGATCTCCTCGAGCACGTCCTCGATGGTCACCAGGCCGGCCAGGCCGCCGTACTCGTCGAGCACCAGGGCGATGTGGGTCCGCTCCTGTTGGAACATCGCCAGGAGGTCGTCGACGGCCTTGGTCTCGGGCACGAAGATCGGTTTGCGGACCAGCTCGCGGACGGTCAGGCGCTCGGACACGTCGGCCTTGGCTAGCTCGGGGATCAGGTCTTTCACGTAGAGGACGCCGACCAGGTCGTCGCGCGACGCGTCGTAGACGGGGATCCGGGTGTGCCCCATGCGGATCACGTCGGCGAGGAGCTCTTCCCAAGCGAGGTCGACCTGCAGCATGTGCATGTCGGTCCGCGGGGTCATGATCTGCGACACGTCGGCGTCGCCCAGCTCGATCACCCCCTCGATCATCTCGCGCGCGTCCTCTTCGAGGAGACCCTCGCGGTGTCCCTCGGTGACGATCGTGCGGATCTCTTCGCCGATGGACTCCTCGTCGAGCGGCGCGGCCTCGCGGCCGGCGAGCCGGTGGAGCACGGCGTCGATCAGCCGGGTGGCGGCCCGCAGCGGCTCGGCGATCGCGCCGACCAGCCGCCAGAGCGGCCACGTGTGGTAGAGGAACGGCTCCGCGTAGACGCGCGTGAACGCCCAGCTCGTGGCGACCCGGAGGATCGCCAGCACGAAGCCCACGCCGATCGCGGCCAGCGCGAGCGCCGCCTGCGCGTTGTAGCGCTCCACGCTCCACGCGTAGGCGGACACCGAGAAGAGCCCCACGGCGAACGACCCGATCAGGTCGACGCCCAGGGCGGTCGTCTCGTGCCCCCGGAGGATCTCGCCGAACCGGTCGAGCCGGTCGCGCCGGTCGCAGATCTCTTGAAGGTCCGTGCGCGAGAAGCAGCGCAGCGCTCGGGCGCCGATCGCGGTCAGGCAGGTCGCTACGAGCGACCCGGCGGCGGTCCAGAAGAGGGCGGACTGGCTCACGACGAGGCGGCCTCCCCGACCGGAGGGGGCTCGACGCCGCAGCGGCGGAGGTAGTGGGCTTCCGCGGCGCGCATCGCCGCGGTCTCTTCGTCGGCCTTGTCGCGGTGGCCCACAAGGTGCAACACGCCGTGCACGACGTACAGCAACAGCTCGTCCCCCGCGGGCCAGCCGTACTCGGCGGCGTTGGCGGCCGCCGTGTCGGCGCTGACGACGACCTCGCCCTCCAAGCGGGGCGGGCTGTCGGTCAGGGGGAAGCTCAGCACGTCGGTCGGGTAGTCGTGCGCGAGGTGGCGCCGGTTGAGTTCGTGCATCGTTGGGTCGTCGACCACGGCGACGCTGATCGTCCCCTCTCGGTAACCCGCGTCGGCGGCGATCGCGACACACACCCCCCGCAGGCGGTCCTCGTCAACCGCGAGCGTGGGTTGCTGATTGGCTATCTCAACTTCCATGGGATCGCGGGTCTGCAGCGTCACAGGCGTGGTCCGGGGAGGAAGGCTCCCTACCGCCTTCGGCCTAGAGCCTGCAGCCTCCCTCAAGCGGTCTCCTGGTCGGGGTACTTCACGCGCCCGTGGTAGACGGCCGTGAGCGACTTGATGAGGCTCTCGCCGACGGTGTGGACCTCTTGGAGCGTGATCCCACACTCGTCGAGTTGGCCGTCGTCGAGGCGCTTCCGGGTGAGGTCTTCGACGAGGTTCTCGATGCGCGAAGGCGTCGGTTCGACCAGCGCGCGGCTGGCGCTCTCGACCGCGTCGGCCAGCATCAGCACCGCGGCCTCGCGGGTCTGCGGCTTCGGCCCGGGGTAGCGGAACCGGCTCTCGTCGACCTTGGCGTCCTGCTCGGCGCTCTTCTTCTGGGCTTGTCGGTAGAAGTACTCGACGAGCGTCGTGCCGTGGTGCTGCTCGATGAAGTCGATGATGCACTGCGGCAGGTGGTTCTGCCGGGCGAGGTCGGCGCCGTCCTTGACGTGCGCGATGATCACCAGGGTGCTCATCGCGGGCACGAGCGCGTCGTGCTGGTTGCCGCTCTGCCCCTGGTTCTCGATGAAGTAGCCCGGCTTGAGCATCTTGCCGATGTCGTGGAAGTAGGCGCCCACCCGCACCAGCAAACCCCGCGCCCCGATCGACTCGGCGGCCGCCTCGGCGATCGAAGCGACGGTGATCGAGTGGTTGTAAGTGCCCGGCGCGCGGCGCACCAGCTCCTGCAGGAGGGGGTGCGCGGGGTCGCCCAGTTCGATCAGCGACCAATCGGTCTGCACGCGGAAGGCCCACTCGACCAGCTGCAGCGAAACCGTCAACAACGCGCCGGCCACCACGCACCAAAGCCCCGTCGCGACCGCCAAGCGGATCATCGGCCAGGCCGGCTGGCCCTGCAACGCGCCGACGGCGAGCGTCGTGAGGATCGCGGCGACCGCCGCGCCGAAACCGACCATCAGCAGCTTGCTGCGGTGGCGGACCGAGTCGAGGAGCGAGATGGCGGCGATGCTCGGCGCCACCGCAACGGCGGTCTCACCGAGCGACCACCCCGACGCGATCGCCACCGACAAGCCTGCCGTGGCGGTCAGCAAGACCGCCGACTGATGGCGGTAGGCGATCGCCAGGGTCATCCCGAGCAAGAGCAGCGGGATCAACTCGAGCCGCCACACCGAGCCCGACACCGCCACCATGGCGCCCACGGCGACCAAGAGCGTCGCGAGCAGCACGGTGTAGCGCGGCAGCTCGAAGATGGCTTCCGGGTTCGCTCGGTACAGACCGATGCCACACAGCGCCAGCATGACCGCGTCGAGCCAGAACACGCTAAGGCCGCGCAGCAGCACTTCCGGGACGGACCGCTGCGCGAGGAACTCCTCGTAGTCGCGCTGGAGCAGGTCGAGCTGCGTTTCGCCGAGCGGCTCGCCCGCCACGGCGAGGCGGTCGCCGGGCTGGAACCTCTCGTAGACTGGCTCGACCTCCGCCGCTTCGCGGTTGGCCTGCTCGCGCGTGGCCGCTTCGTCGAGGGTCAGCGTGATCGGCAGCTCGGGGTTGATCCTAGCGAACGCGTGCCGCGCCAGGTCGAGGCTCGGCATCAGCCGCCTGAGCGATTGGTCCAGGTCGTTGCGTGCGTTGCCGATGAGCGCCTCGCGCACGGGCACGACCTGTTCGAAGCCCTCACGGCCGCTCCGCCGGACAATGATCGTCTGGGCGTTGGCGTCGGTCGGCTGCGCCGCGAGCAGCCCACGCTGCTCCAGCGGCGCCAGGGTCTCGTCGAGCGCCTTGCTGAACGAGACGCGCGCGTCGTCGTCGGCCAACGCGGCGCGGAACTCTTCGAGGTCCTTGAGCCGCTCGTCCTCGGAAGGTTCGGGCGTGCCCTCGGCTCGGGGCGGCGCGTACCTCGCCCAGATAGCGAGGTCCTCCTCGTCGGGCTCGACCGCACCGGCGAGCCGCGCCACCTCGTTCTTCACCTGCGCGGCCAGTTGCGTGAGCAGCGCCGGGTCGTTGTCGTAGACGGCCTCGGCAATGCGGCGGGCCCGGTCGCGGGCCTCGCGGGTCGCCCGCTCGTCGAGCCGGCTGAACTCCACCTGGGCCGTGAGGTCGCGCGAGGGGACGTCGCCCGGCGCGAAGTCGGGCGGGGGGTCCCAACCGCGCGTGATGATCACCAGCGCCAGGCACGCCAGGGCCGCCATCGCCAGGCGCAGCACCACCGCGCCGCGGCGGAGCTGACCGAGCAGGCTCTCTAGCCTGCCGGGCGGCAGCTCAACGGTCGCTACCCGCTGGCTGCGGGTTCGGGTTGTTTGGGGGGCGGCCATGATCGGGTGGAGCCGGCGGCGGCGGGGCCCCTCGCGGGGGGTCGCCACGCGCTCGGTCGGGTCACCGTTTGGCCCCCTTCTCGTAAGCGTCCACGATGAGACTCACCAGCCGGTGTCGGACGATGTCGCGTCCCGTCAGTCGGATGCAGGCGAGGCCCTCGATGCCGTCGAGCCGCTCCACGGCGTCGGCCAGGCCGCTGCGTGTGTGGGGCGGCAGGTCGACCTGGGTGGCGTCGCCGGTGACGACGACCTTCGAGTTCGCCCCCATGCGGGTCAGGAACATCTTCATCTGGGGGACCGTCGTGTTCTGTCCCTCGTCCATGATGATGAACGCGTTGTTGAGCGTGCGGCCCCGCATGTACGCCAGCGGGGCGACCTCGATGATGTCTTCGCTCGTGTAGCGTTTCAGCTGGTCGTAGTCCATCATCTCGCCCAGGGCGTCGAGCAGCGGGCGGAGGTAGGGGTTGATCTTGGCGTGCAAGTCGCCGGGCAGATAGCCGAGGCTCTCGCCCGCCTCGACGGCCGGCCGCACCAGCACGATCTTACGGAGCTGCTTGTTCCGCAGCGCCTCGACGGCCGCCGCGACGGCCAAATAGGTTTTCCCCGTGCCGGCCGGGCCGACGCAGAAAACGACATCGTGTTCCTGGATGGCCCGCAGGTAACTGGCTTGGCCCTCGGTGCGTGGCCGGATCGTGATCCCCGGCTGCTGGATAACGACCTCGACGTTCGGCGGCGCCGGCCGCTCTCCCGTCACCTCGGCGAGGATCTCCTCGACGCGGGCGCCCGTGAGCGGCCCCTCACGCCCGACGGCGGCTTTGAGCCGCTCGAAGATCGCCGTCGCCTGTTTGACAGCGGCCTCCTCGCCCGACAGGTGGATGCGGCCGTTGCGTGTGGCGATCCGTGCCGGGTTGTGGCGCCGGACCCGCTTGAGGTGCTCGTCGCCGACGCCGAACAACAAGACGGTCTCTTCCGGCCCGCCAACAGGGATTGTGGCTTCGATCATCCGCGGTGTGTGTCGTCCTGAGCGGTCGGTCTCGAAAGCCACCCCGACGAACCTTGCCGACGACCTGTGGAGTGGCGCCGCCCTAACTATACCCAACCCCGCAGCGGCCTGCCCAGCGGCGCGAAGCGGGGGCGGCGCAACCCGTTGCCATTCTTCGGCTTGTAGCGATTGCAGCGCTTTTCTCGTCCGGTTCTCGCCGGCGCCGCTCACGGGCCTACCAGCCGGCCGATCCAGAGCAGGAACGCCACCGGCGCGGCGAAGAGAATCGAATCCAAGAGGTCCAGCACGCCCCCGAAACCCGGCATCCACGTGCTGGAATGCTTCGTGTACGCGTCACGCTTCAGGAGCGACACGGCGAGATCGCCCGCCACACCAGCGGCGCCGACCAACAGCGCGTAGAGCAAGCACCCCACGAACCAAGAGGGGAAATTGCGATCGATTTCGCAACCTAGCGCGGCCGCCAGTGGGCCGAAGGTGATCAGCGTCGCGATCGTAGCGAACACAAACCCACCCGCAGCGCCTTCCCAGGTTTTTCCGGGGCTGAGCACGGGCGCCATCTTGGTCCGCCCGATCAACCGGCCGACGACGTAGGCGCCGCTGTCGCTCGCCTTCACGACCAGGATAAGAGACACCAGCGCCAACATCCCCCACCGGCCGTCCTCGCCCCAGGGCCCGCCGCGTAGCAACCGCAACTGAACCACAAAGCCCATCAGGCCGCCCGCATAAGCGATCGCGAAGATCGCCAGGGCGAGCCGCGTGGTGGCCGAGCCGGGCGTGCGGTAGCGGAGCATCTCGGCGCAGAGCGCCACGAGGCTCGAGGCAGCCAGACCGATCGCCACCCAACCGACACGGCCGACCACGCCGCTGGTGATCGCCATCGGCGCCCGTTCGGCGACGGACCACGCCATCGGCGCGCAGCTCGCGATGACGGTCGCCACGGCGCCGGGCACGACGAGGTACCGGGACGGCGCGGGGATCTGGGAGTCCTGCTCGAACAACCGGACCAGCTCGCCAGCGGCCAGCCACGTCGCCCCGATCGCCAGTGGCGCCATCACCAAACCAGGGTGCTTCGAGCCGAAATCGAAGTACGCCAGAACGGCGATCACCGTGACAAAGAGCACGCCAAGGATCAGTCGCCAGTGGAGCACGTCGAGGCGGGGTCGGCTCGAGGGAACGAGGGTCGGGGCTAGCTGTCGAGGCCGCCGAACCGCCGCTGGCGGCCCGCGTAGTCGCGGATCGCCGAGTGCAGCGTGGATTCGTCGAAATCCGGCCAGGCGCGGTCGGTAACCCAGATCTCGGCGTAGCTTATCTGCCAGAGCAGGAAGTTGCTGACACGCATCTCGCCCGCGGTGCGGATGAGCAAGTCGGGGTCCGCCTCTCCCGCCGTGTAGAGTCGCTCGGCGATGGCTTGCTCGTCGATCTCGGCGGGGTCGATACGCCCCGCGGCCGCGTCGCGCGCCAGCGCACGGGCGGCGTCGGTCAGTTCGCCGCGGCCGCCGTAGTTGATCGCCAGGTTCAGCAGCAAGCCGTCGTTGGTTGAACTGAGTTGTTCGGTCTGATCGAGCTCGGAGAGAACGTGCGGTGGGATCCCCTCGCGGCGGCCGATCATACGCACTCGAACGTGGTCTTCCATCATGATCGGGCGTTCGCTGACCAAGTATTGGTGCAGCAGCTCCATCAAGAACTCCAGCTCGGCGGCCGGACGCTTCCAGTTCTCGCTCGACAAGCAGTAGAGCGTGAGCTGCTGGATGGGCCGCAGCCGCGCACACTCGCGGGTGATCGCCCGGACGACGCGCCCGCCGCGGTCGTGCCCGGCGACCCGCTGCAGGCCCTGACGCTCCGCCCAGCGGCCGTTGCCGTCCATGATGATCGCGATGTGCCGCGGCCAGCGCTCGAGCGGCAGCTCCGCCAAGCCGGCGGGCAGGTCGGCGGTCGCATCGGCGGGCATCGCGGGGGGGGGCGTCGTTGGAGGAGTCGGCTGTCGGGCCAGGCGGCGCCCCTAGGTTAGCCCAGGCCGGTCGCCGCCGCAGCGCAGAAGGCCCAGACCGACCGTCCTCGCCGCGAGAGGACGCGTCAAACGGCAAGCTGTTCGGCGGCGCCGGTCAGGATCGTCTGGTCGCGGCCCGGCCCCACCGACACCAGGCACACGGGGCGGCCGACGAGTTCGGCGATGCGGTCCAGGTAGCCTCGGGCGTTGGCCGGGAGGTCTTCGAGCGCGCGGACGCCGGTCACGTCTTCGCGCCAGCCGGGGAGCGACTCGTAGACCGGCTTGACCCGGCGCAGGTCGTCGACGTGACTCGGGAACACGTTCGTCCGCTCCCCGTCGATCTCGTAGGCGGTGCAGATCTTGAGCTCTTCAAACCCGCTGAGCACGTCGAGCAGCATGACCGCCACGGCGTCGACGCCGCCGAGGCGGGCCGTGTAGCGCGTCGCGACCGCGTCGAGCCACCCGCAGCGGCGGGGGCGGCGGGTGACCGTTCCGTACTCGTTGCCTTGGTCGCGGAGCCGTTGGCCGTCGGCGTTGTCTTGTTCGGTCGGGAACGGTCCGCCGCCGACGCGGGTCGTGTACGCCTTGACGACGCCGATCGTGAAGTTCACGTACTTCGCGGGCAGGCCGGTCCCGTTGCAGACACCCACGCCGCTGGAATTGCTGCTGGTCACGAAGGGGAACGTGCCGTGGTCCACGTCCAGCAGCGCGCCCTGCGCGCCTTCCAGGAGGATCATCTTGCCCGCCTCGGCGGCCGAGAGGAGCATCTCGGTCGTGTCGGCCACGTGCGGGCGGAGGCGCTCCGCGTAGGCCGTGTACTCGTTGTAGATGGCCTCGGGGTCGAGCGACTCGGCCGCGTCGGCGCCCCCCATCGCGGCGATCACGGGCCGCTTGGCGGCCACCACGTGCTGGATCGTCTGCCGCAGGTCGTCGCGGTACAGGTCGCCCACGCGGATCGCGTGCGACCGGGCCACCTTGTCGCGGTAGCAGGGGCCGATGCCACGTTGGGTGGTGCCGATGTTCTCGCCGTCGGACGTGTTGCTGTCGAGCGCGCGGTCTTCGGCCACGTGCCAGGGGAAGATCACGTGCGCCCTGTCGCTGATCTTCAGGTTCTTCTCGAGGCCGTCGACGCCGCGCGAGGCGAGCTCGTCGAGCTCCTCGATCGCCTTGGCCGGATTGATGACCACCCCACCGGCGATGACGCTCGTCACCCCCTCGGTGAGCACGCCGCTGGGCAGCAGCGAGAGCTTGTAGACCTCCTTGCCGACGACGACCGTGTGCCCCGCGTTCGCCCCGCCCTGGTAGCGGACCACGAAGTCGTGCCGAGGCGTCAACAGATCGACGATCTTGCCCTTGGCCTCGTCGCCCCAGTGAAGACCGATAACACACGTGCCGGGCACGGGAGCACTCTCATATCTAGCGGGCGGGGGGCGGGGAAGGCAGCCCGGTAGTTTAGGAGGCTCCGGCGAAGAGGGTCAACGGGCTGTGGCGGAGGGACGAGGGGCGGGGGAGAGGATCCGATCGAGGCCGCGCTGCGGGAACTGCGGGCCGGTTCAATTCGGCCGCGATGGCCGGACGACCAGCCAAGCGATCAGGCAGAGCGGCCAAGAGAGGATGGCGACCAACAGCGCGACGAGCAGGCCCGACTCGCCGCGCGCCAACTCGACACCGCTGTTCACGGCGATTCGGGCAGGTTGCCGGCGCGGGGGAGCCGGGCGCCGTGGCGGAAGCCGACGACGCCGACCGTTCGCAGCGCCTATCCAACGGCGTTATTCCAGCCGCAAATCGAAAGGCATCACCAACCCGATCGGCTCGCGGGCGAACAGCTTGCGGAACCACGCGGTCCGCGCCGTGATCTGCTCCAGTTCGGGGAGCAGGGCCGTTTCGATCCGCACCGTCACCTCGCGCTGCTCGTCGTTTGTGCCGAACAGCGACTCGAAGAAGTCGACCGCCTCGGGGTAGGTCTCGAGGCGGAGCTTCTTGTCGGGGTCGATGCCCGCCAGCTCCTTGGCCTTGGTCATCGCGTCGTGCAGGTCGCCCAGGTCGTCGACCAGGCCGAGCCGCTTCGCCTGACGCCCCGTGTAGACCTTGCCGCCGCCGAGCTCCTTGACGCGCTCCTGCGAAAGCCCCCGCCCCTCGGCCGCCTTGGCGGTGAACTGGTCGTAGGTCTCCTCCATCAGGCCCACGAGCCGCTCGCGCTCCGTGTCGCTGAACTTGTCCAGCAGGCTGAACATGCCGCTGTTCTCGCCCCGGGCGACGAGGTCGGTGGTGATCCCGATCTTGTCGAGCAACCCGTTGATAGCGACCTTGCCTCCGACCACACCGATCGAGCCGGTGACCGTCGTCGGTTCGGCGTAGACGTAGTCGCAGCCCATGCTGATGTAGTAGCCGCCGCTCGCGGCCACGTTGCCCATGCTGGCGACGACCGGCTTCTCGATCTGCCTCACCTGGCGCCAGATCAGGTCGCTGGCGACCGCCGACCCGCCGGGGCTGTCGACACGGAGCACGATCGCCTTGATGTCGTCGTCGTCGGCCGCTTCGCGGAGCGCGTTGACGATCGTCGTCGAGCCGACCGAATCGCTCGAACCGAACGGGTCAACCTCGCTCTCGCCGGTCATGATCGGGCCGACCGCGTAGACGAGCGCGAGCGCGTCGCTCGAACTCTCGGACGGCTTCTTCGCCCCGGCCATGATCCCCATGAGCTTGAAGAACCCGGCCGGGCCGCTGAAATCGGTGTCGACCTTCTTCTTGCCGTAGTTGACGACGAACACCAACGAGTCGGCGCCGATCTGCTCCTCCAGGTCGCCGCGCAGCGAGCTGCCGTACGCCAAGCGGTCGACGAGGCCCACCTCCTCCGCTTGGCTAGCGGTGAGCAGGCCGCGGTCGATCGCCTTGACGACCGCCGCGCGGGTCATCGGCCGTTCCATGGTGATCGTGTCCACCATGTGCTCGTAGAGGTCGTCGATCAACGCCGTCATGTTCTCCTCGACCGGCTCGCTCCAGTCGCGCCGCGTGAACGGCTCGGCCGCGCCCTTCGCCTCACCGACGTGGACGAAGTCCGCTCTGAGGCCGAGCTTGGCGAGCATCCCCTTGAAGAACAGCGGCTGCGCCCGCACCCCCGGCACGACCAGGTAGCCCGACTCGGGCATGACGATCTCGTCGCAGGCGCAGGCGATGAGGTAGCCGGCCGACTCGGCGGTCTCGAGGAGCGCGACCGCGCGCTTGCCTTTCTCCCGGAAGCGCTTGATGGCCTGCCGCACCTCGTGCTGCTGGCCCGATCCGAGTTGGGGCGCGCCGACCTCGACGACGAGTCCTTGGATCTTGTCGTCTTCGCCGGCTTCGTCGATCCGCGCGACCGTCTTGCGGAGGTCGGTCGACAGTTCGCCGAACGGACCCGAACCGCCGGGCGACTCGGGGAAGACCCCGTCGATCTCGAACCACGCGTAGCGGACCTTCTTGGCCTCCTCCTCCCGCTTACGCGAGCGCTCCGCCGCGCGCCGCGCGGCCGGGCTCATCTCTTCGGATCGCTTCTCGTCGGATCGCTTCTTGTTGGCGCCCTCCTTAGCGGCTTGCTCTTCATCGGACGCTTGCTCGTTGGCGCCCTCCTCGTCGGCCTTGTCGGACGACGATTCGGCGGCTTGGTCGGACTTGGGCTCGTCCGCAGCCAGGCCGGCCCCGCTCGGAGCGACCGCAAGACACAGCGACAGAGCGAAGAGCCAGAAAAGCGAGAATCGGGTGGTTTGCATAGCTCGGACCAACGGGTAGGAGTCGGGTTGGATCGGTTGATCGTGTTGGCACTACCGGGGAGCGCCGCGTGGGCCGGCGCGTGGCCCCGTCATGGTACCCCGCGGGGGCGTGCCGTGCCGCTGGCGGGCGGCGCCCGGATCGCCGCCGGTTTGCGCGTCGCGCCGCACCGTTCAGCCGCCGTACTCGGCGGCGTCGTCCCGGGCGATGCTCCGCAGCCGGCCGGGAATGTGCGGCATCGCCGTGACGACGCGGGTCCAAGTCGGCAGCGCAGGCTGCCCGGTCGGGTCGTCGTGCACCGCGTCGCCGGTGGCGGTTATCAGGTTGGCGAAACCCTCGACCGCCTGTTCTTCGCTGTGGCGGTCGTATTCTAGCCCGTTCATCAAAGAATCCGCGTGGTATTGGCGGATCGCGTCCTGCGCCAGGCGGAGGTAGGCCGTCTGCAGCGTGATGAAGTGCCCCCGCGCGAACACCATCCCGCGGCTGCAGAGCGTGCGGAAGATGTTGGCGAGGATGTCGCGCGCCATCTTCATCAGCCCTTTCGACTTGTCGTCGAGCGAGAGCGGCTGGTGCTTGTGGTCGTACAGCCGCGCGATGTCGACCTGCGCGACCCGCTTCGGCGAAGTGTTGCGGAACACCTCGGCGAGCGTGCCCACCTCGAGGCCCCAGTCGCACGGGATCCGGTTGCTCCGCGCGAGCTGCGCGGTCACGGCGAACTCCCCCGCGAGCGGGTAGCGGAAGCTCCGCAAGAAGACCAGGTAAGGGTCGTTGCCCATCACCGAGATCAACGCCCTCAGCAGCGGGACGACGAGCAGCCGCACCACGCGGCCGTGCATCCGGTCGGTGCAACGCGCGTAGTAGGCCTTGCAGAAATGGAAGTCCATGCCGGGGTGGGCCATCGGCAGCGCGAGGCGCACCAGCATGTCGTTGTTGTAGTTTTCGATGTCGCCGTCCTGGAGGACGAACGCCTCGACGCTCGGGTCGGCGAGCAAGAACCCGAACCCAAACCAGACCGCCCTGCCCTTGCCCGGAGCGGTCACGTGGAAGCCGGCCTCGGCCAGCTCGTCGGTCGCGGCCGCGCCGCGCGGCCCGTCGGTCCAGAGCAGCCGCGCCCGCCCACCGAGCGGCTCGATCTTGCGCCGCGCGTCGGCGTAGTCGTCCGGGCTGCCGGCGCGGTTGAGCACCACGACGATCGTGTGAAGGTAGTCGGCCCTCGCCAGTTCGGCGACCATCTGCCCGAAGGGCGCGGCCCGCATGTCGGCCGCGGTGATCGGCAACACCAGCCCGATAGGCCGCTGGACGACCGCCTCACGCAGGAGCACCTCGAGCCGCGACGCGTCGGTCGTGCCGAAGTCGTGCAGGGTCGTGATCGGTCCGCGTTGGGCGAAGTCGGGCACTTTCGGAACCGCGGAAGGCGGAAGGCGGACTGGCGAGCCGCTGGGCTCAGCCGGCGGCGGGAGCCGGCGGTCTCTCAACCACAGATAAACGCAGATGAACGGGGATGGCTAGCGTGGGGTGAGCCAAACGGCTTGACCCGGCTGCAATCGCACTCGATCGACTGAGTCGATCGCTTGGCCGGTGATGGCTTCGGTCATCGGTAACTTTGGCGGCAAACGGAGGGGTTGAGGTTCGCTGGACACGTTGCAAGCGACTAGCACACGCCGCTTTCCATCAAGGCTCGTGCGGGCGAAGGCCAGCACGGCGTCGTTCTCCGAGTCCACAACGTGTTGCGCCGCGTCGGGGTGGAACGCGGGCTCGGCGACGCGTTTGGCGAGGAGGCCCTTGTAGCCTTCCAGCACACGGCGCTGGGGGGTCCCTTCGGCGAGGGCCTCGTCGAGCTCGGCCCGGTCGTACTTGTGGCGGTTGATCCGCCGCGCTATGCCGCCGCTCTGCGTCACTCCGGCCAAGTCGTTCGGCGTGCCGACCAGGCTGTGGAAGTACACCGCCGGCATGCCGCGCAGGGCGAGCATCACCGCTTGCGAGGACAGAAAGCGGCGGACGTGGAGCTCCTCGTCCGGCTCTTCCGGCGCCATCGCGCTGAAGTAGGCGACGCACAGCTCGTACGGGGTGTCGGTCCCGTCCGGCTTGCGGCGGGTGTTGACGATCGCCCCGCGGCGATCAACCGCTTGGACCATCGCCGCGAAGCGATCGTCCGAAACGAGCCCCTCCAGCGGCCGCACGCCGACCCCGTCGTGCGACGCGGTGAAATTGAAGAACGTGCACCCCGGCGGGGGCGGGTCGAGGTTCGCTAGCCAGTCGCGCAGGGCCGTGGCGTCGCCGGAGAGGAAGGCCTCGAGCAAGAGCGGCGGCAGGCTGAACTGGTAGACCATGTGGGCCTCGTCCGCCTCGCCGGTGGCCGCGTCGACCTGGCCGAAGTAAGAGACGTTCTCCTTGTGAGGCACGTTGGTCTCGGTCAGCACGAGCGTCTGCGGCGCGAAGGCCGCCAGCACGTCGCGCATGACCTTCACCAGCTCGTGGGTCTGGGGCAGGTGGATCGACGGCGTGCCGATCCGCTTCCAGAGGAACGCGATCGCGTCGAGCCGCACGATCCGCGCCCCCCGACGCGCGTACTCCACCAGGACCCGCAGCATGCGGGCGACGAGCTCGGGCGACTCGTAGTTGAGGTCGACCTGATCGGCGGAGAACGTCGTCCACACGTGCCGCTCGCCCCGCGACGTGTCGACGGGCGTGAGCAGCGGGAGGCTGCGCGGGCGGACGACCGCGGAGTAATCGAGCGTGGGGTCGGCTTCGACGAAGAAGCGGTCGTAGGGCGCCTCGCCGCGGCGGTACGCGGCGAACCACTCGCTCTGGGCCGAAGCGTGGTTCAGCACCAGGTCGAACATCAGGTCGAACGACTCGCCCAGCTCGGCGATGTCGTCCCACGTTCCCGAAGCGGGATCGACCTGTAAGTAGTCGATCACGCTAAACCCATCGTCCGACGAGTACGGGCAGAAGGGCAGCAGGTGGACCGTGCTAACCGGCTCGTCTAAGCCGTTATCGAGCAGCCACCGCCGCAACGCCGCGAGGGGCGTGTCGCCGCTCGTGGGGTCGCGCACCTGGTCGGCGTAGGTGATCAGCACGACGTCGCGCTCGTTCCAGCGGGCGTCTGCGGCAGCGAGCGAGGGCTCGTCGAGCAGATCGGCGAACTCCGCGTCGAGCGCCGCGAGCACGGCTTCCGCCTTCTCGCCGTAGACGGCGCCGAGTCGGCCGGGCAGGGAGGGGACGCGATCGGCGATAGCCAAGGCGGGGCGCTCCGGGATTCGGGCGGGCGGGCGGGGCCGCCTAGCCTACCGCGCCGCGGCGCCTCAGATGTAGTACATGCCGTGGGCCGATCCGGCTTGCTCGACGAGGCTCGCGAGCGAGACGCCGCGGAGGCGCCGGCGCTCGGCCTGCGCCGCGGTGCGGGTCGCCTCGGCCACGGCCTCGCCCAGCGGCGATGGCTGCGCCACCGCGCCCTGGCTCGCCGGCGGGCCCTCGAGCAGGTCGAGCACCTCGCCGAGGGAGACCTCCTCCGGGTCGCGCGCCAAGCGGTAGCCGCCCGACGCGCCACGCGTGCTCACGACGAGGCCGAGCCGCTTCAACTCCTGCAAGATCTGCACGAGGAAGCCTTCGGGAATCCCCTCCTCGGCAGCCAGTCGCCGGCCCTGCAGCGGCGCCCCCGCGGCGTGCTCGGCCGCGAGCCGCGCCAGCGCGACGCACGCGTATTCGGTCTTGGCGCAGAGCATCGGAGGAACTCGGAATGCGGATTTCGGATCGCGGAACGCAAGGGACGCGTGCGGGGGATACGGCGCGCGGCGCAGAAATCCGCAATCCGCGATCCCAGTTCCGCAATCCCTAGATTCCGCTGCCGTCGGTGTGCAGGCCGCACTCGGTCTTGGCTTTGCCCGCCCAACGCCCGGCCCGTTCGTCGCCGCCGGCGTCGGCCTTCTGCGTGCACGGCCAGCAGCCGACGCTCGGGTAACCCTCGTCGTGCAGCGGGTTGTAGGGGACTCCCTCCTTGATGATCCGCGACCAAACCTCCTTGCCCGATGCGTTCGCCAGAGGGCTGATCTTCACCAGGTGGAACTTCCGATCCCAAGCGACGATGGGCTGCTTCGCACGGACGGGCGACTGGTCCCGGCGGATGCCGCTCATCCACGCGGTTCGGCCGATCGCCGCCCGCTCGAGGACCTTGATCTTGCGGTCGTGGCAGCACTGGTCGGGGTTGTCGCGGTAGAGCGGCCCTCCGTGCAGGGCCTCGTACTCGGGGACGGAGAGCTCCGGCTGGAGCATGTCTACCTCGACGCCGTACTTCTCGGCGATGCGGTCGCGCAGGTCGAGCGTCTGCTGAAATTGGTACCCGGTATCGAGGTTGAAAACGTAGGTCGTCGGGGCGAGGCGGGGCAGCATCGACAACACCAAGCACCCCTCGGGACCGAACGCCGTGCCCATCGCCAGCCCCGGCGCGTACCGATCGTGCGCCCAAGCGACGATCTCGTCGGGGGTGGCGGTCTCCAGGCGCTGACTCTCGGCGGCCAGGTCGGCCAGGAAGGCGTCCGACGGCGCCTCTCCGGGTGCGGGGGCGGGGGCGGCTGGAGGGGGGGCGATCGGCAACGGGCGGGCTGCTGACATGGGACGAAGCATTTTGAGGGGAGCAGAACGACGACGACGTCAATATATTACAAAACTAGTCAACATGGTCAAGTATCGGCTTCAAATGCCTGCCCAATCCACCCCATCCTTGCCACTAGCCTTGCCGGCACGACGGTAGATCCGCCCGAACGGATGCGGCGCTGGCTAGGGGTCAGACCGATTGACCTAGCGTTAAAGACACCCAAAGCGTTTCCCCGCTCCGAGAGCGCCGCTATGGCCTCACCCACCCGAGAAGCCCCGCTCAGCCCCGGGAACGTGCGCGGGGAGCCGGACATGCTCTCGGAACTGGAGCATGCACAGCGGCTGTTAGCCGGCGACTTCGCCGCGGAGCGAACCGCGTCAAGCCGCGGAGCCCGGCGGATCGATCGGGGCCCTTCCACGCGTCGGCAGCCGACCGGAGACCCGGCGGGTGCGAGCGAGGCGCCGCTCGGCGGGATTTCTGCGGGTGGGGCAGTTGGCTCCTGCGTGCCGGAGCCCGAGGAGGCGACCGGCTGGCGCCGCGCGATGCACCTGACGCTGGCGGCGGTGTGGTTCAGCCTGGCGGTGCTGGGCGCCGTTCTTCCCGGCCTGCCGTGCACCGGCTTCTTGCTCCTGACGAGCTACTCGCTGTGCCGCAGCTCCAAGCGGCTCCACCAAAGGCTGCTTGCTTCCAGGTGGTTCGGGCCCATGCTACTCCATTGGCGAAACCACAGGGCCGTCCGGCCGGGCGTCAAGGCGAAGGCGCTTGCCACGCTGGTCCTCATGGTCGCGATGTCGCTCACCTTCGCCCGCCTGCCGACGCCCGCCTGGTGGGCCGTGGCTGGCTCGGGAGCGATCGGCGCGGGCTGCATCATCAGGCTCCGCGTGGTCGACGCCTGAGCGAATTAGCTGGGGGGCAGGGTCTGGCCTGGACGCCCACGGCCTTAAGATTCCAATACTCGCTTGAGCAGCGAGGCTATCCATCTCTTGGAGGCGTAGGCGCCAGGGCAATGTTCCACCAGGAGCGCTGCCTATTCATCCCGAGGCGACCGATCCCGCGTCATCAGAGCGGGAGCCTAATGCGAAATTCACGTCGATTCGCGTGATCGCGGGCCGTCAAACCCCGGCGAACTTACGCAGGTCCTCCTCCATCGCGTCGAGCTGCTTCTCCAGCTCGGCCTTCGCTTCGTCGAGGTCGTGGAGCTGCTCCGCGGGCGTGTACCCGAACATGTAGAACTTGATCTTGGGTTCGGTCCCGCTGGGGCGGCACGCGACGTAGTTGCCACACTCTGTCAGGTCGAGGATCACCAAGTCGCCGGTCGGGCCATCCAGCGGCTTGGTCTCGCCCGGCTCTGCGACAGGCTGGACGACGTTCGCCTTGTAATCCCGCAGCTGGGCGACGCCGAAACCGTTGAGGTCGATCGGCGGCTGCGTGCGGAACTTCTCCATCACCTCGACCATTCTCGCCATGCCGTCGGATCCAGGCATCTGCACGTTCACGGTGCGCTCGGCGTGCAGGCCGTGCTGCCAGAACAGGTCGTCGAGCTTCTGGTGGAGCGTCTTGCCTTCGGCCTTGAGCTTCGCCGCTAGCTCGCAAGCGAGCATCGCCGCGACGGCGCCGTCCTTGTCGCGGACGTGCGTGCCGGCGAGGTAACCGTGCGACTCTTCGGTCCCGAACACGAACCGCTCCGGCCCGTTCTCGTCGATCGCGCCGGCGATCCATTTGAAGCCGACCAGCAGGTCCGTGATGGTGCGCACGCCGTAGGAGTCGCCGATCCTCCGGGCGAGCTGGGTTGTGACCAGCGTGATCACGTTGAAGTGCTCCGCTGAGAGCGACCCCTGGCGGGCCTCGAGCAGGTGGTCGGTCAGCAGGGCGCCGATTTGATTGCCGGTGAGCGTCGACCACTCGTCGCCGCCGGGCTCCAACGGCGCGGCGAGGCCGATGCGGTCGCAGTCGGGGTCGCTGGCCACCACCAGATCGGCGCCGATCTCTTTCGCGCGCTCGATCATCGCGTCGAACACCACCGGCCGCTCCGGGTTGCTCACGTGGCCGGGCACGTTCGGGAAGTCGCCGTCTGGCTCGGCGTGGGGGCCGAAAACCTCAACGCCCGCGAAGCCGTCCCGCTCGAGCGCCGGCACGACCGCCGTCGTCCCGACGCCGTGCATCGGCGAGTAGATCACCTTCAAGTCGCGCGGCCCGGGCGTCGACTGGGCCACGACCGCGTCGATGAAGGCCGCGTCGACCTCCTGTTCGCAGTAGACGATCTTGCCCTCCGCCACCGCTTGATCGAAATCGGCCCGCTTGATTTCGCCACACGTCATCACGTTTTGGATGATCCCCCGGTCGTGCGGCGGCAGCACCTGCCCGCCGGTCGACCAGTAGACCTTGACCGCGTTGTCGCTCGGCGGGTTGTGGCTCGCGGTGACCATGATGCCACAGCTCGCTTTCTTGTAACGCACCGCGAACGACAGCTCGGGGGTACTGCGGTAGCCGCGCAAGAACCACACCCTGAAGCCGGCGGCGACCATGATCTCCGCGCAGAGCTTTGCGAAACGCTCGCCGTTGTGCCGCGTGTCGCGGCAGATCGCGCAGGACAGCTCGGCGTCGTCGCCGAGCGTCTCCTTGACGTACGACGCCAGGCCCTGAGCCGACTCGCCGATCGTGCGGTCGTTGATCGCGTTGGACCCGAACGGGTGCATCTTCCCCCGGCGACCGCCGGTGCCGAACGGGATGATCGTCCAAAACACATCGTCCAGCGTTTGCCAGTCGCCCGACTCGACCGCCTCGGCCACGAGCGGCGCGTAATCCGAGTAGCGTGGCTCGGTCAGCCACGCGTTCAGATTCTGAGCGGCCGACGGAGTCAGCTTGTCGTCGGCGACGGCCTGTTGGACCTTCTCTTGGAGATCGGACATCGTAGAACGGGCGGAGCGGGGTTAGGTTCAGGCGAACCAATAACCTACCACGAGCCATCGCCCGCGCCAGTGAGCCGACCTCGGCCGGCGCTGTCGGATCCTTACGCGAATCCACTCCCTGAGCCGTGGAAATCCGCCCTCGGAAAGCAGACCGAATAAGCTTTTCGATCCTCCTCCGGTAGAGACCTCTCTGGAACGACTATGCGTTTGCTGCTTGCCATCTCCGCTTGCTTGACTCTGTCCTCCCCTTCCGCAGGGGCCCAGCCGCGCGCGCGGGCGCCCGAGTTCACCGACGACGACCGGGCCGCGTTCTTCGGCGATGCGTTCGACGCCCTCGTTGGCGAGCGGCCCGAAGCGGCAGCCGCCCTGACGCAGCCGCCCGCCGCCCCCTCTGGCGGCGAGGCCGAGGCCGTCGACTGGGCGGGTATCGTCGCAACCGACGTGCTCGAGACCGAGATCAAGCGCCAAGCGGCCGCCCTCGGCGACGCCACCCGCTCCGCAACCCGCTTCAAAGCGGGCGGGTACCGCGACGCGGTCGACGCGCTTTCGATGCTCGCCACCCTCTTCGCGGTGGTCGATGAGCACGGCGGAAGCCCTCGCTGGCGCGACGCGGCGGCTGGGCTCCGAGAGCTCTTCGCCGAGGCCGCAGCTCAAGCCGGCGCCGCCACCGACTCGGCACACGAGGCTGCGTCGGCCCGCCAGCGAAACATGGCGGACCTCATCCGAGGCAGCCGCCCGGCTGTTCCGGCGCCGGGCCGCGGTCCGGTCGACTGGTCGCTGCTAGCGAGCCGCAACACGCTCATGCGGAGGATGGAGGCCGCCGAGCGCGGCAGGCTCACGCCCCTCATGGCGGACGACGCGGCCTTCCGGCGGGGCGCCGACGAAGTCCGCCACGAGGCCCAGCTGCTGGCCCTGCTGGCGCAGGCGATCCTCCGCCCCGAGGCCGCCGACCACGCCGACCCCGGCTACCAGCGGTTCGCCCGCCGCCTGCGACAGGCGTCCACCGCCCTCGCCGCCGCGGCGGAAGCCGAAGACCGCGGGGCCGCGACTCGTGCCATGACCGAGGTCAGCCGTTCCTGTGTCGACTGCCACGCCGACTTCCGGGGCTAGTAGGAAGTAGGAGCCGGCACGCGATTCGAGAAAACTTCGCCAATCTTCGCGAACCTCTCCCAGCTGGGCGTGTCTCTGGGCCGTCGCCGACGGTTATTGCGGCAGCGGAGACGCTGTTGCCTTAACACGCGGCGGCACAAGCGTTTTCGCTTGACCCGCCGCCCCCGGCGTGAAAAGCTTGCAGAATCGCGTCAGCGGTCCGCTGCGGATCGCCGATGCACCCCCTGTCGGTCCGGCCGAACCCCATCCAGCCCGGACCTTACCCACCGTTCTCTCCCAGCCGCGCCCCCGGCGCAGCGGAGGCCATGATGAAGACGACGACCATCAAGATCGCCACGACCTTCACCGCCGCGATTGCCGCCGGCGCCAAGGGGATCGTCACGGTGATTACGGCCGCCGATTCATCGCGCCTACGCTGGCGCTGCGTATCGCGCGTGCAGTATCCCGGCGTAGTAGGCCAAGGCTTTGCGTGGCTAGTCGACCGACTAGGCATGCACCGCGCGCTCCAACCGGCGATGATTTGCTGTCGCCCGGTGGCAGACGCGTCGCGCGATCGGCAGCCGAGTAATCGGTTCGCTAATCGCCCGTTGGCCGCCCTCTGACGCCGTGTGAGGCGCCCGGCGGTCGGTTCCCGCAAAGCCGTAGGAACCGACCCCCGCGAATCTAGTCCTCACGCGTGAGCTGTGTCGCGAACCCGCGACCCGCGCGCTGTGCTGCCGGCTTGGCCTCGCCGCCGGAGCCGCCGCCCGCGTGGTCGCGTGCTCGCTGTCCGTGATCGGTCCGCCGCCCGGGCCGCTCGCACTCACCGGATCTGTCCGCGTCGACGACGCGGCTGAGATAGAGAGAGAACGCAATGACCGCGCTCGCTGCCCCGCTGCCCGCCCGGCGGATCGACCCGGCCGACTTCGCGCCGCCGCTCGAGCTTCACACCCCCTTCCCCCTCGCCGAATGGGAGACCGAGGACCTCGTCGCCGCCGCGCAAGACGGCGACCGCGAGGCGTTCGGCGAATTGGCCGAGCGCTTCGAGGGCATGGTCCAGGCCGTCGCGCTGCGGCGGCTCGGCAACCACGCCGAGGCGCTCGAGCTGTCGCAGGAGGTCCTCATCCGTGCGATGGACCGGCTGCACCAGCTGTCCGAACCGCGCGCCTTCGGCGCATGGCTGAAGTCGATCACCGTGCGGATGGCGATCAACCGGCAGGTCCGCCGCCGGCGCAGCGTCGACGCCGAACCGGCCACGCTCGAAGCGACCTGCGTCGACGACCGCTCGCCGGTCGACGCCGCGCTCGCCGCGGAGCGGGCCGAGCAGGTCCGCGAGGGCCTGGGCCGCCTCGGCGAGATGGACCGCAGCACGCTCGTGGCGTTCTACGTGCGCGGCCAGTCGCTCGTGGAGATGTCCGACGCGTTCGCCGCGCCGGTCGGCACCATCAAGCGCCGCTTGCACGTGGCGCGCAAGCGGCTCGCCGCCGAGTTGGGCGAAGGCTTCGCGCTGTAGGCCACGCCCACACCGAGCGAAGGCCCTCACGGCGCCCCGCCTTCTGGGCGACGGGGCGTGCTGTCAGCTTAGCGGCCGCCGGGGACCCGCTCCTCGGCGGCCGCTAGCGTTGAGCACGCGTGGGCAAGAACCGGCGTTGTCGGCACGCCGGGTTTCGGAGCATGATGCCCCTCCACCGTCCAACTCCGACCGCGGCCTCAAGCCCCCGCTCCGCGGTCCGTACTATCCGACGCAAAGGAAGGCGCCCGATGAAACGCGACTTGGACCTCTGCCGGCGCTTGCTGGCCGACATCGAGGGGCACGGCCCCGACTGTGCCGTGACCGCCCTCCGGCCCGGGGTGACCGGCGAAGCCGAAGAGACCGTCCGCTACCACGTGCGGCTGCTGATCGACGCGGGACTCGTGAAGGAAGTCGACCGCGCCACGGGCGGCGTGCCGTGCGTGCGCCTGACCAACGCCGGCCACGAGTTGCTCGAGCTCGCTCACAGCGAGGCTCGTTGGCGCGAGGCCAAGTGGGTGGTCGGCCAATCGACCGGCGGCCAGTCGCTCGCTGTCGTGCGTCAGGTCCTGGCCCGCTGGGCCTGCGAATCCGCCCTCTACGGCGACCGCCAACGGACGCGTCGGTGGGGCTACCGCCCTTACCACCCGGCCTCGTCGTATCGGCCCTACCGCTTCCGCGGCGAGCCCCGGTACCGCTTCGAACGCGAAGCCGAAGCAGACGAGCCGCGTGAGCCGGGGCTCAATGGTCGTTACCCGTCAGACTACATCGAGCGCTTCGACTGGCGCTGGCCGGTCGACTGGCGCGACGCCGCCGAGCGCGACGCCTACTACCACGACCCGCTGTCCCGCGACTGGGACCCGATCCACCTGGACGGCGCGAGCCTGCCGACGCACGTCGTCTGACCGCCCGCTCAGCCTAGCAACCCCCCCGCCCAGAGGCGTCGGTCGCAAGGCCGGCGCCTTTTTTCGTGCGCTGCGAAGGTCCCCAGCCCGACGGCGCCCAGCGACCCAGGGGAAAGCCGCTCTGCACGAAGCGTGCTAGAATCCCCGCCTATGCAGCTAGCCATCCTCCATCACCACCTGAACCGCGGCGGGGTTACCTCGGTAATCGCGAACCACCTGGCCGCGTTGTCGACCGTCGCGGAAGCCGACCGGCCGACTCGCGTCGTCGTGTTGCACGACGGCCAGCGAGAGGGCTTTCCCGATGGGCCCCTGGGGGATTTCCCCGTCGAACTGGTAACCGAGCCGGCGTTGTCGTACGACCCCCCCGGCGCAGCCGCGGCGCCCGCCGCGCTCGCCGAAACCCTAGCGCGACGGCTAGCCGAGTGCGGTTGCACGCCGGGCGACACCCTCCTGCACACGCACAACCATTCGCTCGGCAAGAACGCGTCGCTGCCGGGCGCGCTCGCAGGACTCGCGGGCCAAGGCTGGCGGATGCTGTTGCAGGTGCACGATTTCGCGGAAGACAACCGGCCGGAGAACTACCGCCACCTCCAACAGGCGCTGCGACTGAACGACCCGGCGCGGTTGGGCGGGGAGCTGTATCCCCAGGGCGCCGCGATCCACTACGGCACGCTCACCGAACGCGACGCCGGCGTGCTGCGATCGGCCGGCTTCGAGGAGTCGCGGCTGCACGTGCTGCCAAACCCGGCGGCCGATTTCGGGGAGCTGCCCAGCCGCGAGGCCGCCCGGGTGCGGGTGCTCCCGGCCCTCGGCCTGCCGGCGGAGACCAAGCTGCTCGTGTACCCGGTGCGCGGCATCCGACGGAAGAACCTCGGCGAGATGCTGCTCTTGTCGACCCTCGCGCCGGAGGGCGCCCACTTCGCCGTCACCCTGGCGCCGCTGAACCCGATGGAGCGAACCTCGTTCGATCGCTGGCGGTTGCTGGCCGAGAAGCTGCAATTGCCCTGCTCGTTCGACACCGGGGGTCCGGTCGAGTCGGGCGGTCACGGCTGCGCGTTCACCGACATGCTCGCGGCGGCCGACGCGTTGCTGACCACCAGCATCGCCGAGGGATTCGGGATGGTCTTCCTCGAGGCGTGGCTGGCCGGGCGGCCGCTGGTGGGTCGGGACCTGCCCGACATCACCAGCGAGTTCAAGGAGGCCGGCGTCCGTTTCAACGGCATGTACGACGACATCACCCTGGCGTTCAAGCAGCGCGAGGATTTCGCGCGGCTGCCGGTGGGCGAGCAGGTAGAGATCGTCGAGGCCGCCGCGTCGTCCGACCGGCTGCGGATCACGGAGCGCGTCCGCGAAGGCAACCCGCTGCTGTCGCAGATCCTCGACAGCGACTTCAGCGCGCTGCAGCACGACATCGCCCACAACGCGGCGGTCGTTCGCGACCGCTACTCTCCGCTCTCGCTCGGTCGCCGGCTGGCCGACGTCTACCGGGCCGTCGCGGGCTCGCCCGCCGACGCCGGCCCAGGGCAGAGCGTCTCGCCCTCGATGATCTACGCCCACTTCGCCGACCCGCGGCGCCAGTGGCCCGTCCGCAACGAGTCGCTCGACCAGGCGTCGATGACGCTCGCGGTGGCCACCGATCAGATCGCCAGGCTCAGCGCCCCGATGGACCCCGAGCCGACCGGCGAGACGCCGCGACTGCCGACGCTCGAGGGCGTCCGGGCGGTGTTGTTCGACGTGTACGGCACCCTGCTCGTGAGCCGGTCGGGCGACATCACTCTGGCCGGCGAGTCCCCCCACGGCGACGCCGCCGAAGCCGCGCTCGCATCGGCCCTAGGGGTCAGCCTGAGCGAACTGCCCGGCGAGGGGGGTTTGGGCCAGAGGCTCTTCGAATCGCTGATAGCGACAATACGCGCGGAGCACGAGACCTCCGACGCGGCTTTCCCAGAGGTCGATATCCGCGACATTTGGCGTCGGGTCGTCGCCGAGCAGACCTCCTACCAGCTGACCGACGGCCAAGCGGAGCGCCTCGCGGTTGAATACGAATGCCGCGTCAACCCGATCTGGCCGATGCCCCACTTGGCCGAGACGCTCGACTCGCTCCGCGTAGCCGGCGTGCCGCTGGGCGTGGTGAGCAACGCGCAGTTCTTCACCCAGCTCGCGTTCAAGCCGCTCACGGGGCGGTTCCTCAGCGGGTGGGGCTTCGACCCGGCCTTGTGCTTCTGGTCGTACCAGCACGGCCAAGCCAAGCCGGGCGAAGCGCTCTTCGAGATGGCCGCCGCGGTGTTGTCGGGCCGCGACATCGAACCATCCGAGGCCCTCTACGTCGGCAACGACCTCCGCAACGACGTGTGGCCGGCTCAACGCGTCGGATTCCGGACGGCGCTTTTCGCCGGCGACGCGCGGAGCCTCCGCTGGCGCCGCGACGACCCCAATCTGTCGGACGTGCGGCCCGACGCGGTGGTGACCGAGTTGCGTCAGGTGCTCGGTTTGTTGGGGTCGTCCGAAACCTGACGCCCGCCGCCGCGGGCCGATGCCTCGGGTCAACGCGGCCCCGTGTCGGATTCTCGCGGCCTTGCCGCTTGCCGGGATTGGGTTCTCGGCGCATCGTAGGCAAACAGCGCAGGGGGCTCCAGGCGGACCGCCCCCGGCGCCGACCCCGCTAGCTGGCCTGCTCGGTTGCGGCCCGCGGCCCCTCCCCGCCCGAAGCCCCCCGCCCCCCGAGCTGTCGCCGATGTCCGCCGCCGAGAAGGCAAGCCACCGGATTGGGTTCGTCGGCACCCGCTTCGCAGGCACCGACGGGGTGTCGCTCGAGGCGGCCAAGTGGGCGCGGGTCTTGTGGCAGAACAACCACGTCAGCTACTGGTTCGCCGGCAAGCTCGACACCGACCCCGGCGTGAGCCTGCTGGCGCCGCACGCGTACTTCGGCCACTCGGACATCCAGTGGATCAACGAGCGGGTCTTCGGCACCACCACGCGCGACCCCGAGGTGACGCGGCGGATCTTCGCCATCGCCGAGCACCTGAAGCGCTCGATCTACGACTTCGTGCGCCGCTTCGACATCGAGATCCTCTGCGTCCAGAACGCCAGCTGCATCCCGATGAACATCCCGCTGGGCGTGGCGATCGCGATGTTCTGCGCGGAGACCAACTTCCCGACGATCGCGCACCACCACGATTTCTACTGGGAGCGCGACCGCTTCGCTGTCAACGCCGTGGGCGACATCCTCCGGATGGCCTTCCCCTGCACGGTGCCCAACATCCAGCACGTGACCATCAACAGCGAGGCCCAGCGCGCGCTGTCGCACCGACGCGGCGCCTCGAGCGTGCTGATTCCCAACGTGCTCGACTTCGAGAGTCCCCCGGCCGCGATCGACGACTACAACGCCGACTTCCGCGAGGCGATCGGCCTGGAGCCGGACGACATCTTCTTCTTGCAGCCGACCCGTGTCGTGCCGCGCAAGGGGATCGAGCACGCGATCACGCTGATCCAGTCCCTGGGCAACCCGCGGTGCAAGCTGGTCGTGTCGCACGAATCCGGCGACGAGGGCCACGACTACCTCGGCATGCTGAGGGAGTCCGCCGAGCAGAAGGGCGTCGACCTCCGCTACGTGCCGGACCGCATCGGCGACGAGCGGGGCATTAACGCCGACGGGGAGAAGGTTTACCTGCTAGCGGACGCTTACGCGCACGCCGACTTCATCACCTACCCGAGCCTGTACGAAGGGTTCGGCAACGCGTTGATCGAGGCCTTCTACTACCGCAAGCCGGTGCTGGTGAACCGGTACTCGATCTTCGTGTCCGACATCGAACCCAAGGGCTTCGACGTGACCACGATGAACGGGTTCATGACCAAAGAAGTCGTCGCCAAGGTGCGGTCGGTCATCGACGACCCCAACTACCGCGAAGCGATGGTCGAGCACAACTTCCAGCTCGGCAAGCGCTTCTTCAGCTACGCGGTGCTGCGCCGCAAGCTCCGCGCCCTGGTGACCAACGTCACCGGCATGGAAGACCTTTAGCGGGGTTGGCGGAGGACCCGAGCCCCCGGCTCCGGCTCCCGGTGGCTACGAACCGATCTCGCGCAGCGAACCCGGGACCGAGAGCATATGCCCTCGGAGCACGCCGCGAACTGCCTGGCAAACCGGCTAATCCGGCAAGTAGAAAAACCGCGCCAGCGGCCGGTCCGACCGCTGGCAATTCACGCAGATCGTGCCGTGCCGCAGCCGCCGCACGTTGTTCCCGTAGAAGTGGCCGGCGCGGTTCGGGCGCGACATTAGGGGCGCCTGGCGGACCGACTCTTCTTGCTGCCGGACCGCGCCGAGCCGCTCGGCCGCCGCGGCCGGCGCGATCGCCTGCGCGAGGGGCTGGCCGAGCGCTGGGGCCGACGCCAGCGCGGCCACCAAACCGAAGGGGCGGAGAGAATACATCGAGCTGCTCATCGGGCCAGTTTCTTGGGCGGCGGCTGAGGGGCGGGTGGGTGGATGGATTGGGGAAGGGTAGCTCACAACGCGTCGGCCTCGCCGCCGGCGATCGTCGCCGCCGCTCGCCACAAGGCCGGCGACACCGCGTCGGCCACGAACCGGATCGACGAGTCGCACGCGAGCGCGTTAACGCCGCCGGGGTGCGGGCTGCGGGCCGCCCGCCAACCGAACGCCGTGAAGATCGACTCCCGCGGGCCGCCGAGCACCGCGGCCAGGCAGTCCGGCTCCGGCGGATTGGGCGGGTAGTAGTGGTTGTAGAGGGCGCAGCGGTACTCGCCGTTGGCCCAGGAGAACCCACGGGGGTCGGCCACGTTCCACGACGCCGGCGCGCCGCAGCGTGCGTCGGAGAGGGGCAGCAACACCAGCTTGTATTCCAGCCGCGGGTCGTGCGGCGGCGAGCCGGTCGGCACGCCCAGGGTGCTCTCGCTCGCCATCGTGGTCTTCGACAGCCCGTCGGCGATCTGCGCGGGGCGGGTCGCCGTGTTGACGCCGAATGGGCCGTCGGCCGCGAACGGGGACCCGTCGTCGAACAGGGACTCCGGGTCTCCCAGCCCGGTCCCCGTGTTGACCGCGTAGTTGGTCGGGCCGAAGGCCTCGTGCACACGACGCTCCTGGTCGCTGGGGCAGAGGAACTCTCGGATCACCTGCCGCACGCCGGCCCGGTTGGCCTCGGTCACGTCGAAGTTCACGCCGTACAGCGGCTGATCGAGGTCCAGCGCGTCGTACTCCGCGGCGGACTCCAGGTAGGGCGTCACCGCGGCCAGCGCGCTCCAGCGGTAGAACGTGTGGGGCGTCGTCGGCGCGGCTGGGTTTTCCTTAGCGACCGCGCCGGCCGGCAGCGTGCGGCGTGCGGCCAGGTGGTTCTGCATCGCCAGGCCCAACTGCCGCAAGCGGTTCACGCAATCGGTCCGCCGCGCCGTCTCACGAGCCGACTGCACGGCCGGCAGCAACAGCGCGACCAGCGCGCCCACAATCGCCACAACGACCAGCAATTCCACGAGCGTGAAGCCGGCCGCCGCTGTGCGAGGTCGCCGCTGCCCCGAGTCGGTCATCGGCTCCTACGGCGCAATACGGAGGCCGCGGCGAGCCCGGCCAGCAACGCGCCGGCAGGCTCGGGGACACCCGCGCTCACCGCGTCCGGCGCGAACGCGATGCCGCTCAGCGGCGGCAGGTCGCCGGCGATCGTTCGGAGCAGGTTTCCCTCGAGGTCGAACTCGAGCAGCGCCGCGCGGTTGTCCGGACGCCGCGTCAGGCCGAGCGTGCTCACCAGCAGCGTGCCGTCGTCGGTGAGGAGGATCTCCGAGGGCGAGTTGCTCGGCGCGACCGGGTTGGCCGTCGGCGGCAAGGGGTCGGGGATCGCCGGCGGGATCACGGATATCTGGGCGCCGTCGGACCCGTCGAGGTCGAACCCGACGATCTGGTTGCCGTTGAGGTCGGCGACCAGGATCCGCGACTCCGCGCCAAGGTTGTCACGCCAGATCGTGTAGTCCGCCGCGTCGGTGACGCCGTCGTTGTTGCCGTCGGCCAGGCCGGCGTCGAGCCCGTAGGTGTCGAGCCAAACCTGGTAGTCGGATTCGTCGACAACCCCTCCGCGGTTGTAGTCCCCCGCCGGGCGGAGCACGGCCGGAGACCCGCCGCCGCGGACGCCCGGCGTGGCTGTGAAATCGACCAGCGTCGTGACGTTCGGGCCGTCGATCTCGACGAGCGCGCCGGGGCCGCCGAAGGGGTCGCCGACCGCGACGATAAGCTCGCCGGTCGGCGCATGGGCCACGCCCGACGGGAAGGCCAGCCCCGAAGCGAGGTCGGTCCCCTGGGCGCCGGTCGAGAGGTTGAAGGGGACGACGGAGCCGAAGGCCGTCGCTGCGACGAGCTGGTTCGTGCCACGCAGCAGGAGCGAGTTGAACCCGTCGCCCAAGCCGGCGGTCGGCAACGCGGCGAACACCCCCGCCGGCTGCCCCGCGACGAGCGACGGCAGCGGCGCGCCGGTCGCCGCGTCGAACCGCCAGATGCGGCCGTCCTGCGACGACACGTAGAGCGTGCTCTGGTCCGTCGAGAGGACAACGTCCGTCGGCGACACCAAGCCCTCGGCCGACTCGGGGATGAAGGTCGCCGCTTCGCCGGTCGCCAGGTCGATCCTCAGCACGCCCGACAGTGTCGGGTCGGGGTCGCCGTCGGCGGGTGAGAAAAAGCTCGTGGCAAAGACGCTTTGAGCCTCGGCGACAGCCGCCAGAGCCAGCAAGAAGCAGAGGCTACGCGCAGCGAGGGAGAGCAATCGCATCGGGATCGGGGCGGGTTCTGGGTGCGGCGTCAGGGAGTTGCGACCCCCGATCCTAGACGCCCGGCGCCGCTCTGAGAATCGTCGGGAGACCGCCAACCGGCGGCGGCCGCCCGGTCTACTGGGCCGGGCGGCGGCTCTGCCGCCAGTACTTGAGGCCCGGCAGGAAGAACGTCAGCGCCGAGACCACCCCGTAGAACGACAGGCCGTAGGGGAACCCCGCGGACTGCAAGGCCGCCATCAAGATCGCCGTGGCGAATAGCGCCGACGCGTGCACATAGAACGCGCCGGCCAGCAGCCCGGCCTTCACCACGAAGACCATCGCGTTGATCAACCCGAGCACCGGCGAGAGCGTCAGCACCGGCAGGGCGAGGAGGTGCTCGACCCAGAACAACAGCATCACGGCCGCCACACTGCCGCCCCACAGGTGGGCGATCTGTCGCTCGATGAGCGTGACCGGGCCGCCGCGGTGACGCAGCCGCCAGAAGATCGGCGCCCACACGGCGAGCGCCCCTCCCCAGAGGAGCACGTACGGCGTGGTCGTCGTCATGATGGGCCACACGGGCTGCATGACCTGGAACCAGTTCGTCACGCCGCAGATCACGAGCAACACCAGCGCGTGCCACATCCAGAGGAGGCCCCAGTTCTCCAGCACGTTCGCGTGGTGGGTCTCTCGGAAAACCCGCGCGAGCACCTGCGAGAACTGGCCGCTGCGGGCGGCGATCGGCTCGCTCTGCAGGAAGGCGCGCAGGTCGTCGGCCACGGCCTCGGCCGACGCGTAGCGCAGCTCGCTGGGCTTCTGCAAGCAACGCAGCACGATCATCTCGAGGTCGCGGTCGACACGCCGGTTCAGCAGCCGGGGCGGGACCGGCTCTTGCTCCAGCAGCAGCAGCACGGTGTCGACCGCAGAGGGGCCCTGAAACGGCGGCCGGCCGGTCACCAACGCGTAGAGGATCGCGCCGAGGCTGTACACGTCGCTCAGCGTGCCCACTTCGCCCCGCGACCCGGCGGCTTGCTCCGGCGCCATGTAGGCCGGCGTGCCGAGGATGGCGCCGCTGGCCGTCAACGACCGCGCAGCCGGAGAGGCCTCGTCGCCCAAACGCTTGGCGAGACCGAAGTCGGTCACGTGGACGCGGCCCTCGCTGTCGATGAGGATGTTCGCGGGCTTCAGGTCGCGGTGCACGATGCCGCGGCGGTGGGCGTAGTCGATCGCCCGCGCGACGTCGCGCACGATTCGCGCCGCTTCGCGGTCGGGCAGGGGCCCCTGCTCGAGCCGTTGGGCGAGCGTCTGCCCCTCGATGTACGGCATGCTGAAGAACAGCTGACCCAAGTGCTCGCCGACCTCGTAGATCGGCACGATGCACGGGTGCTCTAGCCGGGCCACCGCCTCGGCCTCGCTGCGGAAGCGGCGCTGGTCGGCCTCCGACGCGAGCGCGCCACGCAAGATGAGCTTCACCGCGGCGGGACGGCCCAGGCTCTCCTGGTGGGCGTGGTAGACAATCCCCATCCCGCCCCTGCCGATCTCCTCGGTCAGCAGGTAGTCGCCGAGCTGGTAGGGGAGGTCCAGCTCCTGGGCCGGGCCGGGCCTCGGCGGCGCCGTCTGGTCGGGCGAGTAGGCCGCGGTGGTCTCTTGCGACGCGACCGCGTTGGTCACCATCAGGGCGCCCCAGAGGTCGCGCAGGTCTGCTTCGAGAGTCGGGTGATCCTGGATCGCCGCGTCGAGTCGCCCCGTGTCGCCTGCCGCGGCGGCGAGCGTCAGGTCGTCGAGCAACTCGGCCAGGCGCTCCTCGGGTTCGGCGGTGGCTGCCATCGGAACGGACGACCGAAGGTGAAAAGGCTCTCAGGGGCCAAGAGCGGCGGCGCTCTCGGCGCTACGGGTACCGCAGGCCCGGCGGCGCTTTCACTGCCCGCGCGTCAGTCGCCGCCGTCGAGGTGCTGCTCTTCGTCGGCCAGGTGAACCCGCAACCGCCGCATCGCCCGCAGGTGCCTCATGCTGGCCGCCTGCGGCGACAGCTCCAGCGCCTGGGCCACTTCCGAGTTGGAGAGCTTCTCGAAATGCCGCATCATGATGATCTCTTGGTCCTGCGGGTCCAGGCGGCCGCAGGCCTCTTGGAAGCGGCGTTGCAGCTCGCGCCACGTGGCGGCGGCGGCGGGCGTCATCTGGTCGTCGGAGATCTGGCCGGCCAGGTCGACCGTCGATTGATTGTCGCGGGGCGCCGCGGCTAGCGGCTGTTCGCGGTCCATGCTCCGCCGCGCGGCCACCCGGTGGCGGCGGTGCGCGTCGATCAGCCGGTCTTTGGCCATCTGGCGCAGCCAGAGATGGAAAGGCATGACCGGGTTAGCCAAGTAGTCCGTCAGCCGGCGGTTGGCTTCGATCAGCACGTCTTGCACGATGTCGCTCGCGTCGACGCGCCGCTCAAGCACGCGGTCCATCCGCAGGTCGATCATCCGCCGAACGGCGTTGCGATGACGGTCGAACAGCTTGTCGCGCGCGTGGTCCTCCCCCCGGCGGACACCCGCTAGCAGCTCTTCGGTGTCTTCGGAACGGGGCCACATCACGGGAACTTGTTTCTCGGTCCGGGGCGGCCCGCTCAGCGGCGGGAGGACGAACCACCGCGCCGGAATCAGACCGATTTTACAGCACACTATTCCCCACCCTGGCAGGGGTGGCAACGCCGACGCGGCGGAATGCCGCGTGTCGCAGCGGCCTTTTTACCCCTTTCTGGCCTTGTTGGGCTCAAGTTCGCATTGCTAAAAGCCGCCGGGAAGCCGCCGATGCGGCAAAGCCTCTGCGCCCCGGGATCGCCCCGCTAACTTAACGGCTCTAGCTTTCGCCATGCCAACCCGCTCCCAAGTGGCCCTCGCGCTCACGCTGTCGACACTCGTCGCGGCCACCGGCGAAGCCCAGCGTCAGGGCGAGGACGGCAGCCCGATGGCGATCCTCATCCGCAATCCCACGGCGTCTGACGGCGCGCCGCCGTTCGCGCTGGCCGACCAGTACGGCCGCGTCCAGCGGCTGGTCGAGCCCACGCCGGGGATCGACCTGGCCCGCCACGTCGGCCAGCGCGTGCGGATCCGCCACGACACTGGGCGGACGCTGCTCGCGTCGCAGATCGAGCTGCCGCTAGCCGACGCGGGCCCCCGCGAGCTTCAGACGGTCTCTCCGGCCCAGTTCGTGCCGCCCCGCGCGCTCAAACGGTTGCCAGAGCCCGCCAGCCAGCGCCCTCTGCCCTCCGATCGCACCTATCCGGTCACGGCCACGCAGGCGGCCGAAGAGGTCGCGCCGGGGCCAGCCAATCCGATCGATCTGGATGCGTTGATCGATGATGACACCCGGCTCGCACCGACTCCGGCCGACCTCCCCAGCAATGGCGAACCCCTCCGCGGCGAACCAACCGTGCCAGAAAACGTGCCTCCCGGGGCTTACGTGGGCGACGGAGCCCTAGTCGAACCGGGCTACGCGACGGACGACGACTACTACGTCGACGGCTACGCCGGCGAACCTGCCCACGATTGCCCGCGCTGCCGCGCGCGGCGTACGGCTCCACTGGCTAAGCCATCGGTCTGCGCCGAGTGCGGCGTCAGGCCGCCGGTCGGCTGCATGAACTGCGGCAGAGCCGGCGGCTGGTGTGGCCCGAGCTGCTCCCCCGCGTCGAAACGCGGCCTCTACGGCCGCGCGGACTACCTGCTCTGGTGGTTCGACGGCATGGACACGCCGCCGCTGGCGACCACCAACGACCAAGGCGCCGCGCCGATCCTCGGTCAGCCCGGCACGTCGGTCGTTTATGGCGGCGAGCTGCTCGACGACGCGCGCAACGGCCTCCGGCTGTCGGCCGGCGCGTGGCTCGACGACCGGCGCGACGTCGCGGTCGAGGGGGACTGGATGCTCTTCGAGAACCAGGGCGACGACTTCCGCCGGAGCAACCCGACCGGCGCGTCGATCCTCGGCCGCCCGTTCTACAACGTCGCGCCGGTGTTCGGCGGGGTCGTGCAGCTCCCGTCGGACGACGCGCAGCTGGTCTCTTTCCCGTCGCAGGTGGGCGGCTCGCTGGCGATCGCGTCGCGTAGCGAGCTGCAGTCGGCCGGGCTGCGGCTACGCACCGGCATCTGCTGCCGAGAGATCGGCGGCGTGGGCGACGCGTGCGGCTGCCCGAGTTGCCAGGCCGACGGCGGGTTCTTGAACCCGCGGACCGGACGGCCCACCGCGATCTCGCGCATCGACTTTATCGCCGGCTACCGCTGGATCGAACTGGAGGAGCGGCTCAGCTTCAACGAGCAGCTGATCGACCTGGCGACCACCGCGACGGTCGGCGTGAACGAGCGGTTCGACACCGAGAACGACTTCCACGGCGTCGACCTGGGCTTCATCTACGAGTGGCAGGCGACCCGCTGGGGAGTCGAGCTGGTGAGCAAGATCGCCGTCGGCGGCACGCGCCAGCGCGTCGCCATCGCGGGGTCGAACACCGTTGGCGGCGCCGGCGTAGGCGTCACAACGCCCGGCGGCTTGCTCGCGCAAGCCAGCAACATCGGGGTCTACGAACAAGACCGCTTCTCGGTGCTGCCAGAACTGTCGGCGCGGGTCTCGTACCGCGTCACGCCGCAGCTGAGCCTCAGCGCGGGCTACAGCCTCCTCTATTGGGCAAACGTGGTGCGGCCGGGGGACCAGATCGACTTCTCGGTCGACGGCCGCTTGGCCTCGGGCGTGCTGACCACGGCCGGCCCGTTTTCCCACCCGCGGCTCGACGTCGAAGAGACGAGCCTCTGGGCGCACGGCCTGAACTTCGGCGCCGAGTACCAGTATTAGCGCGACCCGCGGCCGCCCCATCGGCCTCCGATCAACGGCGATTGCCCTCAACGGCCCAGCCGCTACAGCCGATACCACCGGCAGGGTCAATCGATGCCGCTGAGCGTCTGCGCTGGCGCGTGGCGGCTGCTAGCTAAGCAAGGACGCCGACGATGCGACGCCGAAGGGGAAGTTCTACTCGCCGCCGTCTGCGGGCCTGCGAGGCGCTGGAACACCGCCGCGTGCTGGCGACCGACCTGGGCCAGATCGCCGGGGCGGTGCTGAACGACCTCGACGGCGATGGCGCCGGCGACACCGCCGCCGTGAGCCAGCAGCTCGAGTTATTCCTCGACGACGGCGATGGCCTGTTCGACGCGGGCGACGCGTCGCAAGCAGTGACCACGACCGACGCGGCCGGCGCCTACTCGTTCGACAACCTGGTCGCCGGCACGTACTTCGTACGCATCAACCCCACCGCCGGCACGCAGGCCGCGTCGGGCGGGAGCGTCTCGTCGGCCATCACCTTCACGCCCGCCCAGGCGATGGGCACGACCAACATCACGGTGGACGACTTCACCGCCGTGCAGGATGTCACCGCGACACGCGGCATGGGCGACCCCGGCGCGGTGAGCAACTCGGGGACCGTCGACGCCGGCTCGATCGCCGGTGGGGAGCAGGACCTGTTCGTCGAGGTGACCGATGGCCTGGGCGACGTGCGCGGCCGATCGGGCTTCAACAACGGCGCCGCGATGGTGCTCAGCCTCGCCAGCGATTCGGGCGTGAACGGCCGGCTGGTCGCCACCTGGGACGGCGACGACAACGACGGCGCCGCCGTCAGCCACACCGGCCTGTCGCTCGACCTGCTCCAGTCGGGGGTCAACAGCGCGTTCGCGCTGAACCTGGCCGCCGACCAGGTCGACGGGACGCTAATTTTGAGGGCGTTCTCCGGCGCGGGGAACGTGTCGGAGGCCACGATCGAGCTGACCGACGTCGACGGACTCGGCACGCCCGTCGACACCGACGGCACGATCGACGGCGACGCCGCCGAGGCGGTCAGCGTCGCCTTCGCCGACTTCTCCACGACCGCCGGGTCGGGCGCAGACTTCTCGTCGCTCACGGCGTTGCAGCTCGAGCTCGACTTCACCGACCCGGGCGAGAACGGCCTCGACGCGGAGGTGGAGGTTCTCGGCGTGGTCGGCTTCACCACCCAGACGGCCAACTTCACGGTGCTCGACGAGCTGTCGCTCGGCGACCGCGTGTTCCTCGACGCCGACAACGACGGCCTGTTCGACGCGGGCGAGTCCGGCGTGGCGGGCGTGGCCCTGACGCTGTTCGAGGACACCGACAATGACGGCGACCACCTCGACGAGGTCGCGGTCGATACCACAACGACCGACGCCAACGGCCTGTACCTCTTCGCGGGGCTGCTGCCGGGCGACTACATCGTGCGCGTCGACGCGTCGAACTTCGGTGCGTCGGGGCCGCTAGAAGGCCTCGCCACCAGCACCGGCAACGACGTCGGCGGCCTCCCGCCCGACCCCAACTCGGACGAGGACAACAACCAGGACCGCGGGTTCGCCGCGGGCGACGGCTCGGTCGTTTCGCTGCCGGTGACGCTGGTCTCGGGCGCCGAGCCGACCGACGATGGCGACACCGACCCGCTGACCAACCGCACCATCGACTTCGGATTCTTCGGGTTCGATGTCGTCGTCTCGAAGAGCGTCGACGGGGCGTCGGCCGTTCCCGGGGCGACGCTCGAGTACGAGATCGTCGTCACCAACGACGGCCCCTCGACGGCCACCGGCGTAACGCTGGCCGACACCCTGCCAACCGGCGTGACCTACGTGTCCGGGGCGACCACCGTCAGCGGGCAGAGCGTGAACGGCTCGGCCGGGTCGCCCACGGTCACCAGCACGATCGGCACGCTCGCGGCCGGCGCGTCGGCGACGGTCACCATTAACGTGTCGGTCGATCCGTCCGCGACCGGCACGCTGACCAACACCGCCGTGATCGCCGCAACCGACGAGGCGAACACGACCAACAACACCGCCACCGCGGCGACCACCGTCGTCCCGCAGATCGACCTGGCCATCACCAAGACCGACGACGACGCCGGCGCCACGCTCGCCCCCGGCGACACGGTGACCTACACGCTCCAGGTCACGAACAACGGCCCCTCGGCCGCGACCGGCGTCACGGTGACCGATCTGCTGCCGAGCGGCGCGACGTTCGCGCCGGCCGGGTCCACGTCGCCCGCCGCCACGGCGAGCGTGGCCGGCGGCACGCAGCTCACCTACAACCTCGGCTCGCTCGCCAGCGGCGCGGACGCGTCGATCACCATCGTCGCGACGATCGACGCCTCGTTCACCGGCACTCTCACAAACACCGCCACGGTCGCCGGCAACGAGTCGGAAACGATTGTCGCGAACAACACCGCTGCCGCGCAAACCTCCGCGGCGGTCCCCCTCGGCACGATCAGCGGCCGCGTGTTCCTCGACGTCGACGGCGACAACGTCCAGGACCCGAGCGACCCGGGCATCGCCGGCGTGGTCCTCAGCCTCTTCAACTCGGCGGACACGCTGATCGCGGTCACGACGACCGACTCCAATGGCGACTACGCGTTCACGAACGTCGTGCCCGGCGCGTACCGCGTCGTGCAGACGCAGCCGGCCCCGTTCACCGACCTCGACGAAACGTCGGGCACGGCCGGCGCCGTCGTCGGCGCGGTGGAGAACGAGATCAGCAACATCCAGGTCAATGCCGGCGGCCTCGGCGACACGGCGCCGCAGAACAACTTCACCGAGGGCCCGCCGAACATCGGCAAGCGGAGCTTCTTCGCGAGCACGATCTTCGGCCCGGTCTCCTGAGAAGCCGACCGCCGCGGACTCAGCCCCGCCGGCTGCGGAAGAACTCGCGCAGCACGCCGCCGCACTCCTCCTCCAGCACGCCCCCCAGAACCTGGCAGCGGTGGTTGAGCCGCGTGTCGCTGAGCAGGGAATAGAGGCTCTCCACCGCGCCGGCCTTCGGGTCCCTCGCCCCGTACACCACCCGGGGCGCCCGCGCTTGCACGATGGCGCCGGCGCACATCGGGCAGGGCTCCAGGGTCACGTAGAGCGTGCAGTTCTCCAGGCGCCAACCGCCCAGCGACTCGGCGGCTTGCGTGATAGCGATCATCTCGGCGTGGGCCGTCGGGTCGCGGAGCGCTTCTCTCTGGTTGTGCGCGGCGGCGACGACCTGGTCGCCGCAGGTGATCACCGCGCCGACGGGCACCTCACCGTCGGAGGCCGCCGCGCGCGCCTCGCCCAGCGCGAGGCGCATCATCGCGACGTCTTCGGGTTGAGGTATCAGCATCCGCCCGCGGCCCGCGTCAGAAAGTAAGGAACCCACGCACACTGAATCACGTACGATGATCCGCCCCACCGGGGGCGGCCCCGCCAAGACGGCCCAGCCAACTTAGTTGTTGAGCGTCCGCCGAGAAACTGCCCCCACCACCGAGCCCCACACCGGCGCCCGCTGTGAGCGATCCCGCAAGAACGAAGGACCCTGCCCGGGCTGTTTCTGGCAGGCGCGTCGCACTGTGGCGCATCGCTTTGGCGGTTTACGTGGCCGCTCTGTTCATCGGGACCCACCTGCCGCGGCAGGCGGTCGACGGGCAGTTCATGCTCTACGACAAGCCGATCCACGCCGCCGCGTACTTCGGGCTCGCCCTGCTGACCACGGTCAACCTGCGGCTCGCCGGCTGGCGCATGAGCCCACTCGGCGTGGCGGCGGTGCTGCTAATGGTCCTCACCCTGGCGGCGATCGACGAGCTGTCGCAGCCGATTTTCGGCAGGGTCTGCGACCTCGCCGACTGGCTCGCCGACGCGACGGGCGCGGTGCTGGGCGTGGCGGTCGACGCCTGGCGGGCCCGCTATCTCAGGCAGAGGCGCTCGGCCGGCTGACCGCCGCCGGCCCGGCCGTCACGGCCACTCCGGCGAGCGGCCTTCTTGCTCGGCGGTGAGCCCCTCGCGCGCCGACTCGGTCGTCCGCGCCGTGGCGCTGGCGATCGCGCCGCTGGAGAGCTGCACGCCGAGCTGCTCGCCGACCGTCTCGTAGAGCAGCCGCTTCGTGAGGCTGACCGCTTGCGGCGCGGCGGCCGCGCATTCCTTCCCCAGGTCGAACGCGCGGGCCCAGAGCACATCGGCCGGCACGAGCTCGTGGTAAACACCGACGCGGTGCGCCTCGGCCGCCTCGATCGGCGTGGCAGACATCAGCAGCCGCGCGGCCACGCCGGCGCCGATCCGGTGGGCGAGCAGCGGCGCAGCAACCCCCGCGATCGTGCCGCGGCGCGGCTCGGGAAAGCCGAAGCTCGCCGTGTGGCACCCCACGGTGATGTCGCAGCCGAGCACCAGTCCCCCACCGCCGGCCAACGCGGGGCCGTTTACCGCCGCGATGATCGGTTTGGGCAACTCGAGCATCGACACCAGCAGGTCGCGGTACTCGGCCGCCTCGTCGCCCCAGCGGGCCATGTCCGCGACCGGGTCGTCGCCCCCGGCGAGCTCCGCCAGGTCGCGGCCAACACAAAACGATTCCCCCGCCCCGGTCAGCACGATCGCCCGCACGCGTTTCTCCAGGTGCAAGTCCGACAGCGCCTGGCTGAGCTCCGCCATCATCGAGCGTGCGAGCGCGTTGCCCGAATCGGGGCGGTTGAGCAGCACCGTCGCAACGGCGCCATCCACGCGAGTTTCGACCGCGTCGCTCGGCATAATCATGGGCACAGGGCGCGGTAGGCGGGTGTCTGGGACTGACCTAGTTTTACGCCTCGGCCCACTCCGCGGCGCCCCGGGTGTCGACGAAAAACTCCAGTAGGCTTGTCGGCGTGCGCAGTCGCTCCCGCCGGATCACGGGCGCCACACCGCTCTCCAATGGCGCCGACAACGCGCCCGGCGTGGCGAGCAACTCGATCCGCCGGGCCGCTGCGCGGACGCCTGGCTCGCTCACGCCGGCCACGCACAGCTGCCGCTCGCCGCCGGTATCGATCAACTCGACGCGCACCCCGAGCCCGATCGACGCCGCAAGCTCTGCGTCGACCGCTTCGCCCTGCCCGGTCGACGCGCGCGGCCATAGCGCTTCGAAAGCGGACCAGGGCGCCTGCACGCGGTGCTCCGTGACGAACACCACCTCAACAGGAGTCGTGCCCGGTTCGTGAGAAGTGCGGACGGGGCGCCGGCTCACGACGACCGAGGCGCCCGCCCCGAACGCCGCGTCGACGACGCCCGCGCCGGCCTGCGCCCACGCGGCGGCCGGCTGGCGCCCCGCGTCGCGCAGCGAGCGCTCGCCGTCCAGGTCGCAGCCGGCCGCGAGAAACTCCTCCAGCCGATCGAGCACTCCCTCGCCACGCACGACGCCGATCCGCACGCCATCGTTGCCACCCGCCACCTGGGCGCGGCAGAACTCACGCGCCGCCTGGGCCGGCGACAGCTCGCCTGTTACCAGACGCAGCTGCGTGTCGGGCTGCACGTAGAGGGTCGGCCCTAGGGCGCGACCGAGCGTGCGGAGCTTGCTCAGGGCCACGGCCGGCCGGTCGGCGGACAGCTCGAGCGTCAGGTCGCCCAGCTCCGAGGCAATCAAGCTGCGAGGCGCGACGACTCCATCGGCGGCCATCCCCAGGAACAAGCGGAGCCACGTGGCGTCGGCGTCTGGGGGCGGGTCTGGCATGACGGGATGCCGCGGGAAGCAGCGTTTCGGAAACGCCACACGCGTCAAGCGAAAGGTCGGATTTACACGACACGCGGCCGTGACATCCAAACTGTAGCGGGAGCCGTAAGTGATTGGTAGCAAGGAGTTTGGCGTCGGCTGCGGCCGGCCCGGCGGCCGTTTGGTCTGCCGGCTGCTCAAAGCGACCGGCGAACCCGCGGCCGACGACCCCTCGGCTGGGAACTCTTCCGACGCCCCACTTTTCACTGCGAGCCAGCCTGTGCCACGCTCCCCGCGAAAGAAGCGTAACCCGGCCTCCCCTCCTTCCGACGCGAAGGGCCCCACGTTCAAGCCCAAGGCCGGCGCCACCCCGCCCAGAGCGGCCGCCGCGCCCGTCGAGCACCGGGACGACCCGGCGGAGTCGCACGTCGACGACCCGGTGCGTATGTACCTGATGCAGATGGGCGAGATCCCGATGCTCAACCGGGACGAGGAGATCTCGTCGGCCAAGGCGATCGAGGCCACCCGGACCCGCTTCCGCCGCTCGCTGCTTTGCAACGATTACCTGCTCCGCGGAGCGGTAGACTTGCTCGAGAAGGTGCACCGCAAGGAGCTGCGGCTCGACCGCACGATCGAGATCTCGGTAACCAACACCGTGGAGAAGAAGCGGCTGCTGAGGCGCCTCGGCCCGAACCTCGAGACGATCCACGCGCTGCTCGAACAGAACACGCCCGACTTCCTCGCCGCGGTCGACTCGCGTCGCAAGACGTCCGAGCGCCGCGCCGCGTGGCGGCGGCTGATCAGCCGGCGCAACAAGGTGATCCGCCTGGTCGAGGAGATGAACCTCCGCCTCCAGCGGCTGCTGCCGCTGATGGACCAGCTGCACGAGATCGGGCACCGCATGGCGACCATCAAGGAGCAGCTCGCCGAGCCGGAGAAGCTGCTCGACGAGACCCACGAGCTCGAGCTGCGGCACGAGCTACGCTACCTGATGCGGGTCACCCACGAGAGCCCCAAGACGCTCGCCCACCTGGTCGCCCGCACCAAGGAACGGCGCGAGGCCTACGACGCGGCCAAGCGCCGGCTGTCGGCGGCGAACCTGCGGCTCGTGGTATCGATCGCGAAGCGCTACCGCAACCGGGGCCTGTCCTTCCTCGACCTGATCCAAGAGGGCAACACCGGGCTGATGCGGGCCGTCGACAAGTTCGAGCACGCCCGCGGCTACAAGTTCAGCACCTACGCCACGTGGTGGATCCGCCAGGCGATCACCCGCGCGATCGCCGACCAGAGCCGCACCATCCGCCTGCCGGTCCACATGATCGACACGATGAGCAAGGTCCGGGCGATGTCGGCCGACTTCGTGCAGCAGCACGGCCGCGAGCCGTCGGCCGAGGAGGTGGCCGACCTGCTCGGCATGTCCCTCGAGGACGCCCAGGTCATCCTCAAGATGACGCGGCAGCCGCTCTCGCTCGACCAGCCCGTCGGCGACACCGAGGACAACTACTTCGGCGAGTTCCTCGAAGAGCAGCGGGACGACGACCCCCTCTACGACACCAACCAAGAGATGCTCAAGGACCGGCTAGACGAGGTCATGAGCGAGCTGACCTACCGCGAGCGAGAGATCCTCAAGCTCCGCTACGGCCTCACCGACGGGTACAGCTACACCCTGGAGGAGGTCGGCAAGATCTTCAGCGTCACCCGCGAGCGGGTCCGCCAGATCGAGAGCAAGGCCGTCCGCAAGCTGCAGCAGCCCTACCGCTCGCGCTCCCTGGCCAGCTTCCTCGACGGGGTCGAGTTGCCGGTGGAGCTCTGAGGGAGCGTGGCTGTGGCTCGCCGCAGGCCCGGGCCCCTCGGGCCCGGGATTGCTTGGAAAACGCGGCCGGGCCTGGTTACGCTGGAAGGCGGCGGTCGGCCTGCGCCCCTCGCCGCTGATTTGTCCCGCCGGTCCGACCCCCCGCCGCCGTGCGGCCGGATCCCTCGCTAAGCGCCCCTTCAAACGGAAACCCTCTCGATGAGCAATCGGGCCCTGTTCTACCTGCTGCTAGCCGCCAGCTTGCTGTTCGTTTCGGCGTGGACCGGCGCCCAGGCGGCGGGGCCCGCGCCCGACGCCGACGCCCAAGCCGAGGAAGCCCTCGACCTGTTCGACGCCATCGACGACGACCTGGTCGACGTGAAGTTCGTCGCGCGAAACGACCGCCAAGGCCGGCTGATCGTCGAGAACCGCAGCGACCAAGAGCTCCGCCTGCGCATGCCCGAGGCGTTCGTCGGCGTGCCCGTGCTCGCGCAGATCGGCGGCGGCGGATTCGGCGGCGGCGGCGGTGGCTTCGGCGGTGGCGGCGGCGGCCAAGCGGTCGGCGGCGGCGGCGGCCTCGGCGGCGGTGGCCTCGGCGGCGGCGGCTTCGGCGGCGGCGGCGGCGCGTTCAGCGTCGCCCCCGAAGAAGCCGCCAAGATCGACGTGCCCCTGCTGTGCCTGGACCACGGCAAGCGGATCCCCTCCTCGAGCAAGCCTTACGACATCGTCCCGGCCGACGAGTACCTGTCCGGCAAGCCCGAGGTCATCGAGCTCCTGGCGGCCTTCGGCCGCGGCGACCTGCAACGCGGCGCCGCGCAGGCCGCGGTGTGGCACGCCAACAGCGAGGTGAGCTGGGCCGAGCTCGCCACAAAGCTCGACGGCACTGTCCGCAGCACCGTGCGGAACCCCTACTTCTCCCGCACCGAAATGCAGATGGCCGTCGCCTACTACCACGAGGCGATGCGACGCGCGACCGAGCGGGCCGAATCCGAAGCCGACGACGCCGGCGAAGCCGAGAGCATGGCCGACGAAGGCGCCCCCCGCGAAAGCGCCGCGTACGCCGAGCCGGTCGGCGGCTGACGCCCGGTGCTGGCTCGCCGCTCCCACGGTTGTTTGCCCTCAACGCCCCCGCTCACCCGAGCGGGGGCTTTTTCGTGCGCCCCGCCCGCGGCTTGCGGGGCCGGCCGTCAGGGCAGCTCGAATCCCAGGTAGTCCATCCACTGGTAGATCCAGGGATGCGTCCAGGGGTTCCATGTCGGGTAGCTCGCCGACATCGCCGACCAGGCGAGGCACGCCACGGCGAAGGCCATCCCGATGTGGGTCCGCTTCAGCCGGCGGATCGCAGCCGGCAACGCGGCCGCCCACAACGGCGCGAGCCAGTAGAGCCAGCGGAAGCCGGTGGTCATCCCGCCGTAGTTGCGGTCGTCCTGCGGCCGCAGCCCCAGATAGAACGCCAGGCAAGCCGCCGAGACGAGCAGCACCCCCCACGCGAATTCCCGCGTCGCGCCGCGTCGCGCGAAGGCCATCCGCACGAGCCCAAAAACGCTGACGATCCAAACCGGCGTCAGCGAGAACACGCCGTGGTGGCCCACCAGCGCGTGCAGCGCGTAGCGGGCCTTGGAGGGCTCGCCGACGTCGATCCCCTGGCGGTCCCTCCAGTAGCTGTCCCGCGTCTTGCCGCCGACCGTGTACTCGTAGTCGTACCAGTTGTCCGCCGGGTCCGTTTCGCTGCGGTGCGCATAGGGCGGGCGCAGGCTGTCGTGCGCCAGGTAGTTCGTGCCGAACAGCGCGACCGCCACGAGCAGCGCACCGGGCAAGAACCCCTTGAGCGTGCTCTTGGGCCGGTGCAGCAGCAGCGAGAGCGTGATCCAAGCGGCCAATGCGAGCGCCGGCAACTCGCACGTGACGGCGAACGCCGTGACCACGCCCGTCGCGAAGCAGCGGCGGAGAGTGGGCTTGGGGATGTCGATGACGCCGAGCCACAGCTCGGTCGCCAGGGCCGTCGCCGCCGCGGCAAAGAGGTGGTTGTTGAGCACCGCGGCGAAGCTCGACAGCTGCGTGGCGAAGCAGATGGCGGTCATCGCGAACACCCGGTCCGTGTCGCGGCGCCCGAAGCGCTCGACCAGGCAAGCGACGCTGGTCAGCATCACCGCGAGCGACCCCACGTTCAGCAACAGCAGCAGCGTCCGGCCGATCAGGTACGGCGACTCGCCGAGCGTCGAGCCGGTGAGCTGCATCAGCACCCAGTACGGGCCCGCGATCAACACCATCAACAGCGGCGGCTTGCTGCTGTACAGGCGCGGCTCGCCGTCGGGTCCGGCGTGCTTGACCATGTCGATCGTGTCCCACGTCGGCTCCTCGAGCAGCGGGTCGATGTAGAACACGCCGTTCTCGGCGATCGCTCGGATCGCCAGCCAACGGCTGCGGTCGTTCGCGCTCAAGAACGGCCGGCCGAGGCGCATCTCCTCCTCGAGTCGCTCGCGACGCGCGGCCATGCGGGCGTCGCGCTCGGTGTCCTCCACGCCGGCCTCCTCGAGCCGGTCCGCTTCGCGGCGCATCGCCGCTTCGATGCGGTACCGCTCCAGCCGGGTGAGGTCGACCGAGTCGACGGCCAAGATCTTCCCGGCCGCTTGACCCAGCGACACGGCGATCAAGGCCGTGTAGATGGCCCAGCGCCGCGCCAAGGCTGGACTGGTCACGGGGACGGTAGCGGGCGCCATGGCGGAGGAGTCGTCGGTGGGCGGTGGCGGTGGGGCGGCGTCACGATGCGTTGCGGGACGCGGCGGCGCCGCCGCTCGCGGGCGACGGGTCGCCGCTGGGGGGCGTGGCGACCGCGCGCTCGGCGATCGAGTAGCCGGCCGCGTGGCGTTGCTGGAGCGAAGCGATCATCGCGCCCAACAAGCCGACGACGAGGAACTGCGAGCCCACGGTGCACAACGCAAGAGAATAGAACAGGGCCGCCGTTTCGTGGAGGTGGACCGGCTCCAGGCCGGGAACGGCCCGGCTCACGACCCACCTCACGGCCAAATAAACCAGCCCCCCCGCGCCCAACGCGAAGCCGAGCAACCCCAGCCCGCCGAGCACGTGCTGCGGGCGTTCGCCGTAGCCCGTCAGGAACTTGACGGTGATCAGGTCGAGCAATCCCTTGACGATCCGGCTCACGCCGTACTTCGACACGCCGTGCTCGCGCGGGAAGTGGCGGACGGGGGCCTCGGTGGCGCGGTAGCCCCTGGCCGCCGCGAGCACGGGGATGAAGCGGTGCAGCTCGCCGTACAGCCGGACCTCCTCGAGCGCCTCGCGGCGGTAGGCCTTTAGGCCACAATTGTGGTCGTGCAGCCGCACGCCTGTCAGGCGGCTGACCAGCGCGTTGAAGACCAGGGAGGGCCAGCGCTTGTGCCATGGGTCCTGGCGGTCGACCTTCCAGCCGCTGACCACGTCGAAGGCGCCCTCGGGCCCGCCGTCGAGCTTCGCGATCAGGTTCGGCAACTCGTGGGGGTCGTCTTGGAGGTCGGCGTCGATCGTCACGATGACCGGAGCCGTGGCCGCCGAGAAGCCCGCGCTGAGCGCGTCGGCCTTGCCGAAATTCCGGCGGAAACGGACCCCTTCGACCGTGCCCGCGTGCCGCTCCACCAGGCCTTTGATCACCTGCCAGGAGCCATCGGTCGAGCCGTCGTCGACGAAGACTACCTGCAGCGAATAACGGTGTTCGTCGGCCGTCTCGGCGAGGCGGCGGTACAGCTCCGCGAGCGTGGCGTGCTCGTTGTACACCGGCACGACGACCGAGATCGGCCGGCCGCCGGGTCGCTGGCGCAGGGTCATCGTTTCGCTCAAGGCCACTTCCGGCTGGGGCTTCGCACGCGGCGGGCCGCTCCGATGGCCCCGCTAGCTAACAGGCTACCACACACGCAGAGCTCGGTGACTACCCAGACCAAACGCACCGCGATCGTTACCGCCAACGCGTCGGCCTCGCCCAACGCCGGCGCAAGGATCACCAGCGACAGCGCCTCGCGGACGACCAGGCCCGCCGGCAGCAACGAGACAAACCCGGCCACCGTCGGCAGCGCCGCGGCGAGCACCCACAGCGGCCATCGAGAAAAATCCCCCCACCCGGCCGCCCCCACCGACACCGCCGAAAGCCAAACCACCACGCCGATCAGCCCCCACGAGACAGCCGCGCAGACCGCGCCGAGGGCCGACAACCCGTAGGTCAACCGCCGCCGCTCGCGGGCCACCTCGCTGCTGGGCGCCTTGGCGACTTTCTTAAGCAAGCGGGAGAACACCGGCGGCAGCGTCGGCGTGAGACAAGCCACCGCCAGGGCGAGCGACAACGCCATCAGGCCCAGCCGGGTGTTCGGGTCGCCCTCGACCGTGGCGACCGTCAGCGCCGCGGCGATCAACGACCCGACCGCGATGTGCGTCAGCGTCTCGTAGAAGACGGCCGCCGCGACCGTGCGGCCGCACGCCGCCTCGAAGGCGTCGTGGTCGTCGCGACGCACCGCGTCGAGGAGCCGCTCGGTGCGTATCAGCACGACCGACGCCTTGCCCGGAACGTACTTGCCGATCTGGCTGAGGTAGAACGCCTTGATCGCCCCGCCCAGCGGCGCCGGCTCGCCCAGCGCGACGAGCGTGCGCCGCCAAAACCACGCCATCGGCGCCTGAGCCAACACGATCATCGCGCCGGCCCCCAGCGCCGGGGCGAGCGACAGCGCGAGCTCGCGCCGCGCGAGCTCCCGCCACGCCTCGCGGACGGTTTGGCTCACGAACCACACGACCGCCGCGACCACCGCCAGCTTGAGCCCGGCGATCAGCCACCGACGCGGCGAGGAGGCTCCCGGCGGTGTGGCTGGCGTTCGCAAGCAGAATCTCGTCGAATCGTGGGACAACCGGCCGGCCCTGGCCGCCGCCGAACTTAGCAGGAGACCACCGTTGGCCGCCAAGCCCAACCGCAAACGCCCCGCCAAAGCCGGCGCAAAGCAGCGATCGGTCCCCGACGGGGCGCCGCTCAACGCCGAAGCCGTCGAAGCAGGCGGAGCGGCGCACGGGCCGGCCGGCGAGGCCGGCGAAACGCGGCCCGCGCCCGTGTCGGCCGCTTTTCCCGGGCTGCCGCGTGTGGTGTCGCTGATCGTGCTGGTGGCGGTCGTTGCGTTGATCGGCGTGTTCTTCTTCCGGGTGATGTCGTCGTTCCTCGTGCCGCTGTTCCTGGCGGCCGTGCTGGCGGTGATCTTCAAGCCGCTCCACGCCTGGTCGCTCGAGCAGTTCGAGGGGCGGAAGGAGGTCTCTGCGCTCGCCACGACCACCATCATCTCGCTGCTGGTGGTCGTGCCGACCGCGTTGCTCGGGTGGATGGCCTATGTCGAAACGGCCCGAGTGGTGCGGATCGCCCTGGCCGACGACGATTCGGAAGAAGCCGCTTCGCTCGGCGGCCCGCCGCTCTTGCGGGACCTGCCCGGCAACGCGATCGACCCGCCCGACGCGCCGCCGGGGGTGGTGGCCGGCGCAGCGGGCGAGGCGGCCGACGACACCGCCCCGGTCGCCGACCGAACCGACGGCGAACGCACCCCGCCCCCGGCCGAGGCGCCCGCCGCCGACTCGGTCGCCGAGTCGTGGAGCGACGCCATCTGGCTCCGCCTGAAGCCGCTCAGCGACTTCTACCAAGAGAACGTCAACGCCGAGTTCGACCCCTCGGAGCTCGCCCGCTACAGCGCGCGCTACGCGGTGAGGATCGGGCTGGTCGGGGTGCAGTCGCTCGTGGGCTCGGTGATCGGCTTGGCGATCCTGATCTTCGCCCTGTACTACTTCTTCGCCGACGGGCCGGTGATCGTCCACACGCTAATGAACCTGTCGCCGCTGGACGACGACTACGAGCGAGAGCTGCTCGAACAGTTCGCCACCGTGAGCCGCGCGGTGGTCCTCGCCACGCTCCTCTCGGCGGTCGTGCAGGGCGTGCTGGCGGGGATCGGCTATTACTTCGTGCTCGACAGCTGGACCCCACCGGCGATCGCCGCCCACTACGACACGCCCGACGCGATCCCCCCCGAGCTGCGCTTCCAGCCGCCGATCGTCCTGCTCACGGTGCTCACCATGCTGCTAGCGATCGTGCCGCTGGTCGGCGCCACGGCCGTTTGGATCCCGGTCACGCTGTGGGTCTACTTCGCCCAAGGCGACCTGTGGCCCGCTGTCGGGATGGCGATCTACGGCACGGCCGTCGTGTCGTCCATCGACAACCTCATCAAGCCGTATGTGCTGCACGGGCAGTCCAACCTGCACCCGCTCCTCGCGCTGCTCAGCGTGCTCGGCGGCCTGCAACTGCTCGGGCCCGTCGGCATACTCGTGGGCCCGATGCTCGCCGCGTTTATGCAGGCGCTGCTGGGGATGCTCAAGAAGGAGCTCGACGTGCTCCAAGCCGAAAGCCTCGACTCGCCCGGCCAGGAGGCCCCCGGCACGGCCTGATCGACCGGCGGGCGCCGCAAAGCGGGGAACGGGTGTCGGAGCAAGCAGTCCGAATGCCGAAGCTCGAAGCCCAGCTCGGCGACATCACCAAGCTGTCGGTCGACGCGATCGTGAACGCCGTCCGGGAGGTCGACGGCTTGCTCAGCACGAGCCGCGTGATCCAGACCGTCCTGCTCGTGGCGTTCGACCCTGGCGTGCCCAGCGTCTTGCAGGACGCGATCGCATCGGCCGCCGATCGCTGAACACGGCGGCGGCCTCAGCGCAGGCGTTTGCCCAACTGTCGCTTCCAGCTCTCCGCCAGGGGCCCGACGGCGACCAGCGCCGCCACTTCCCGCTCGTCGGCCTCGCCGTACATGACGCCGTTCGCACGGTGGATCGTCCAAACTGGCAGGGGCCGCTCGACTAGTTGGATCTCGTCGCCGGCGGTCACGTGCCCCTCGGCAACGACCCTCAGGTACCAGCCCGTGTAGCCGGTCTGCTGCACCCACAGGGCGAGTTCTTTGCGTCGCCACCGCCGGGCGAGCTTCCAGCACGGCTGCCGCGGCTGGGAAACCTCAAAGGTGGCCGTGCCGACGCGCCACCGGTCGCCCAGCCGGACCTGCTCCTCGGTGAGGCCGCTCACCGTGAAGTTCTCGCCGAATGCCGCTCCGCCGAGGCCCGGCTCGGCCAGCCGCTCTCGCCAGTAGGGGAAGTGCTCGGCCGAGTAGCAGCAGACCGCCTTGTCCGCCCCGCCGTGCACGCGGGTGTCGGCGACCGAGTCCCCCTCCAGGGCGAGCCGGGCCGCTCGGACGGGGCCCTCGACGGGCGTCTTGTAGAAGGCGGTCCGCCAGGGCCGCTCGCTGGTGTCGCCGGCGACCGGCTCGCGGCTTTCGGGCTGGCCGATCTGGATCGAAATGAGTGTGGGGGTCGTCGCCATGGCCGGGCCGCCGGGGCTCGTTGGAATGCGTTGCGGCAGCGATAATAGCCCACTCGCGGCCCCGCTTCTCGGACGATTCGACGATGACCAATACCGACCACGACCTGACCACCTACTGCCGGCGGACGGCCGAACAAGCCAAGCACGCGTCGGCGGCCCTCGCCGTGCTGCCCGCGGCGACCAAGATCGCCTGGCTGCGCCGTTCCGCCGCAGCGCTCCGCGCCGGCGGCGACCGGCTGTCCGAAGCCAACCGGCGCGACCTGGCGGCCGCCGCGGACTACGGGCTGACCGACGCCCAAACCGACCGCCTGCGCCTGACGCCCGAGCGGATCGAGGCGATCGCCACCGGGCTAGAAGAAGTGGCCGCGTTGCCCGAGCCGATCGGGGCGGTGATCGGCTCGACGGTGCGGCCCAACGGCCTGCGCATCGACAAGGTCCGCGTGCCGCTGGGGGTGGTGTTCTTCATCTACGAGTCGAGGCCCAACGTGACGGCCGACGCGGCGGGAATCTGCGTCAAGGCGGGCAACGCGGTGATCCTCCGCGGCGGCAAGGAGGCGATCCACTCTTCGCAGGCGATCGTCGACACGCTCGCCGAGGCGGCCGCCGCCACCGGGCTGCCGGAGCACGCCGTGCAGCTGGTCACCACCACCGACCGGGCGGCGGTCGGCGAGTTCCTCAAGATGAACGACTGCATCGACGTGGCGATCCCCCGCGGCGGGGAAGGCCTCATCCGCCGGGTCGCCGCCGAAGCGACCATGCCCGTCATCAAGCACTTCGACGGCAACTGCCACGTGTACCTCGACGCGTCGGCCGACCCGGACCTGGCCGAAGCGATCGCCGTCAACAGCAAGACCCAACGGTACGGCGTCTGCAACGCGGCCGAGTCGCTGCTGGTGCACGCCGACGCCGCCGAAGAGCTCGTCCCGCGCGTCGGCAAGGCGTTGCTGGCCGCCGGCGTCGAGGTCCGCGGCGACGCCCGCATCGCCGAGCTACTCCCCGCGGCCAAGCCCGCGACCGACGACGACCACCGCGCCGAGTTCCTCGGCCCGGTCATCTCGGCGGCGGTCGTCGACTCGCTCGACCAGGCGATCCGGCACATCAACGCGTACGGGTCGCACCACACCGACGCGATCGTCACCCGCGACCTGTCCGCCGCCGAGCGCTTCGCCGCCGGGGTCGACAGCGCGGCGGTCGTCGTCAACGCCAGCACCCGCTTCAACGACGGCGGCGAGTTCGGCCTCGGCGCCGAGATCGGCATCAGCACCGACAAGTTCCACGCCCGCGGCCCCTGCGGCGTGGAGGAGCTCACGAGCTACAAGTACGTGGTCCACGGCACGGGGCAAGTGCGGGGCTAGAGGGGAAGGGGTGGGGAAGGGTTAAGGCTAGCGGGGCTCCAGCCGCCGGCGCCCTCTGCTAGCACCGCCGCGGCAATTGACCGTGCCGGCAAGGCCGCGTTTGCCTACCATCTCGCCACACGCCCCTGCCCCCTGTCGCACAGCGTCCCGTGAGCGACGACATCCTCTCCCAAGACGAAATCGAGAGCCTGCTCGGCTCGGCCGGCGGGGCCGTCGCCGCTGCGCCGAGTGAGAAAGCGTCGCCGGGCCCCCGAGCCCAAGCCGCGCCGGCCCCCGCGGCCAGGCCGGTGTCGTTCGGCGGGTCGGGCGTCGCGCCGAGCATCGCGCCGCTCCCGAGGCCGACCGAGAAGGTCACCACCTACGACTTCAAGCGGCCCGAGCGAGTCGGCAAGGAGCAGATGCGCGCCTTGCAGACGATGCACGAGGGGTTCAGCCGCAACTACGGGGCGGCCCTCTCGGCGCTGCTCCGCACGATCGTCGAGGTCAAGCTGACGAGCGTCGACCAGCTCACCTACAGCGAGTTCGTGTTCAGCCTCGAGAACCCGACCTGCTTCAACCTGATCAACGCGCCGCCGCTCGAGGGCCAGTTGATCCTCGACATCAACCCGTCGCTGTTGTTCCCGATCATCGACCGGCTGCTGGGGGGATCGGCCGACGGCGCGATCCCGTCGCGGCGCCCGCTGACCGAGATCGAACTGCGCCTAGCGGGGCGGATCACCTCGCTGTTCCTCGCCGAGCTGAAGGGCGCTTGGGAGAACGTGATCCGGCTCGAGCCGGTGATCGACTCGGTAGAGAGCAACCCCCAGCTCGTGCAGATCGTGCCGCCGAACGAGGTGGTCGTGCTCATCAGCTTCGAGCTGACGATCGGCGAGACCAGGGGCATGATGAACCTGTGCGTGCCGTTCAACTCGATCGAGCGGATCGGCGGGAAACTCAGCGCCAACAGCTGGGTGAGCTATAGCAAGAAGCCCTCGACGCCCGAGTCCATACAGCAGATCGGCGCGCGGCTGAGCAAGTCGATCGTGGAGCTGTCGGTGGAGCTCGCGCGTTCGCAGATCTCCACGTCGGACCTGATCGGCCTGCGGGTCGGGGACATCATCACCACCGAGAAAGACATCCACGCGCCGCTGGTGATGTCGGTCGAAGACCGGGCGAAGTTCTTCGCGTCGTGCGGCTCGTACAAGGGCCGCAAGGCGGTGCAGATCCTCGAGCCGATCCAGGAGCGGGCGATCCCGGTCGGTAAGCCGACCGCGCCGAACTAGCAGCCTGTCGAAAAGCGCCAATTTGGCCTTCTTCGGTCTCGCCGAGCTCGCAACGCGTCGGCACTCGGCCGACGTCCCGACGCCCTGCGGGGAGGGCGACGCAGCCCGTCGATAAATCAACAGCCGGCAAGGCGTGATCGCCTCGAGTGGTCGATAGAACGAGGGTCTTGACCCCGCAGCCGTGACAACCATTTGTCACAGCGCGGCATAGTGCGGTTCTTCTATGTCGCAATTCTCCCTCCCCGGCCTTCCCGTATAAAGCGGCAGCCGGCTTCTCCTGACGCACTTCGTGGCGATCTTCCGGCAAGCCGGCGCGCGTTGCAGCCGACTACCAACCTATAAACCAGCGGCCTCGTGTGGTCGGCCCGCCGGCGTTGCCGAACGGACTCACAGGGCCCGTGTATCGCCGTCCCCCGTGCTGAAGCGTCCTTTGATCACGCCTTGGGATAACTGCCGCGCCCGGCTATCCGCCACCGCGCCGCCCTCGCCGAGCGGCGTCGCGGGGCGTGCGGCCCGCGGCGGCGCGGCCGGGCACAAGTGGGAGTCGACGCTGTGAACGCCAACGAACGCGTGCTGCTGCTGTTCAGCCTAGCGGCTGTCGTTGTGTTCGCGTTGATGATCATCGTGCCCACCCTGAAACGGAAGCACGAGGCCCTCAGCTTCTGGAACCTGTTCCTCCTCGGCTCGCTGTTGTTCACAGGGCTGTCGGGAGTGAACGCGGCGACCACTCCCGACTACTCGCCGCTGGCGAAGAAAGACTATTATCTCTTCTATGTGGGGGCCGTCGTGTACTACACGGCCGCCGCGTTTGCTTACTGCTACCTGAAGGGCCCGCGCAAGCTGGCGGGGAAGTCGCTGCGAAAGTGGCCGCCGATGACCAGCGTGCCGCTGATGTTGCTGACCGCCCTGGTGGCGGCGCTCGCGGTCTTCCAGATGACCGAGGTCTCGATCCCGTTCGTCGGGGAGATCGTGCGGCAATTCGCGCTGCAGTCGCCGCTGATCGCGTTGACCATCGCGTTCGTGGCGTGGTACCAGCGCCGCGGCAACGTGTTGTGGCTGGTGAACCTGCTCGCCTTGTTGGTCCTGGCGTTGCTCTGGTCGCTGGCGGCCGGCACGTCGCGCCGGTACCTGCTGAGCATGCTGATGGTCATCCCGATCGGCGTGTACTGGCTCACGCTGCGGTACAAGAGCATCTCGCAGACGGTCCTCTGGGTCGCGATCAGCATGGCGGTCGTTCTGCCCGTGCTGGCGGGCTACTCGCTCATCCGCCACAGCTTCTACTGGTCCGGCGAGAGCGGGCTCGAGCTCTCGATGGCGGCGCTCGAGAAGCTGCCGCGGGCGATCCAGAACGCCGACGTCACGAGCATCCTCGACGGGCAAGACTCGGTAGAGGTCGGCCTCACGACGATCCACTACGTCAACAACCCCGACCGCGGCGTCCTGACCGGGCAGCACTTCTTTGTCCCCTACTACGTGCTGGTCAACCCGATCCCGCGGAGCGTGTGGCCCGAGAAGCCCGAGAGCATCGGCGCCGTGTTGCCGCGTCAGCTGGGCGTTTGGAAGAAGACCGGCTACATCAACTGGGGTGTGAACGTCGTCGGCCAGTGTTACTACGACGGCGGTCTGCACATCCACCTGCTGTACGGCCTGATCACCGGCTGGGTGCTGCGGCTGCTCGACGAGATGCTGATCCGCAAGCCGGGCAACCCGTTCATGCTCGCCCTGCTGAGCGCGAGCAGCTCGCAGGTGCTCGCGCTGTCCCGCGGCTGCATCGAGACCTTCATCATGCAGATCGTCGCCGCTTCGGCGGTCGTGTTGTTCATCGCTTGGTTGGGGCGGGTGCTGTTCGGCTCCAAGATCATCGACCCCGACACGTCGTGGACCACCAACGCCTACCAAGCCGAAGCCTATACGATGCTGGCGCGGGCCGGCCGGCTGCCTGCCCCGGCCCCGCAGCCGAGGCGCCGCGCTTACTACGACGACGAACCCGACGGGGTCACGCCGTCGGAGCGGGAAGAGTCGAGCGAGGTGGATTGAGGCTTGCTCGACCAGTTCCCCCGCCACTCCGATCGGCGCCGCCGTCCCTCTGCTCCGCGGCAGCCTGTTTTGCGGATCATCGGAAGCATGCTCTCTCGACTCTGCCGCGATAAAGTGATGCCTACCTCCGTGGTGCGGCGGGCCGTTCTCGCTGGCTTCGCCGCGACGCTCGCGCTCGCCCAGCCCACCCTCGGCGATCAGCCGTTGGGAGTCTTCTGGCCGTTGAAGGACATCGAGCAACCGCTCGGGCTGAACCACGGCTTGGCGGAGCGTAGCGCCGTCGACGTGTTCCGGCGCCAGGGCCAATGGGAGCGGCTGGAGAACGCGTCCTCCCAAGGCGCGCGGGTGGTCGTGCTGCACGGCTGGTTCGGCTGCCAAGACGGGACCATGCAGACCAGCGTCCCCACCGGCAGGGACACGCATGTCTGGGAGGACTACCAAAACTGCCTCGCCGCCGGCGCGCCGATCGCGCGGGAGTTCCCGACCCTCGTCGCGGCGATCCGGAGGTCGATGCCCGGCGTGCGGGTGATCCTCTATCTCGGACCGACCCTCACCGCCCGGCCGCCCGACAAGCTCGAGGGAGCAGAGCGTACCGAGTGGATGATCGACCAGGTCCGCGAGCCGATCGGCCACGTCGACGGCGCCGCGATCGATGTGTCGTGCGGTCGGGCGTACTACGGCCGAGACCCCGCTGCCCTGGAAGAAATGGAGGCCGTCATCCAGCGGCTCGGAGCGATGGGCCTGGAAGTCTGGCGAGAGCCGGGCATCGACAAGCGATACCGGCCCGACCTCGGCCGGGTGACCGCCATCTACGACGGCCGCACGCCGGGGCTGCTCGCCCCGTTCCTCGACCCGTCGCGTATCGAAATGGCCTGGGCCATCTGCGGCGGGCCCCGCGCCAAAGCCCTCCGCGACGCGGCGATCGAGCGCGGCCACAACCCGCTCGTGACGATCTGGTTGTTCTAGCAGGCGGGTGTTGTGCGCGGCGCCCTTTCGCCGATCGGCCGCGGGCCGGCGCGGGCCAGCGGCTGCCCGCACTTTTATGAAACAAACGCGACACTTACATTTTCGCCGTGTCACGTTAAAAGTGTCGCAAAGGGGGACTAAGACCTTGTGCGGCAACCACTTAGCGATCCGTTACAAGTCGCGCTCCGGGGAGGGCCGTCGGACGCGTTTCGCCGCCGATCGGCCAGCGCGCAAACCGGCCAATTGTCGCGTCGCGTGGGCGCGGAAATCCGCGAATTGGCCACCGCGGCCGCTCGGCGGCTGCGCCCGTTGCCCGCTCCGCACCGACGGGCCGCTTCCGTGCTAAAGTGAGCGGCCGTGTCGAGGGGCTTTTCTTGCACCGAAGCGGAGCGCCGCTATGAGTCGGTTCTATCATCGATGGGGGTTGCTCTTGGTCGCTGCGTGCGCCGCGGCCGCCGCCCGCGCGCAGCACGGGCCCGACTTCGCCGAGCCGGCGCCCGAGCACGAGCTGCTGCAGCGTTTCGTCGGCGAGTGGGTCGTCCAGAGCGAGTGCGTGATGGAGCCCGGCGCCGCGCCGGTGGAGAGCCGCGGCACGGTCTCTTCCCAGCCGCTCGGCGAGCGGTGGGTCGTGAACCGGATGCGGATGCACGACGGCCCGACCAAGGTGACCGGCCTGCAGACGATCGGCTACGACTCGAACAAGTCGAAGTACGTCGGCACGTGGGTCGACACGATGCTCGACCACCTGTGGGTGTACGAGGGCGACTACGACGAGGCCTCCCAGACGCTGACGCTCAACACCACCGGGCCGAACCTGATGGGCGGCGGCGAGACGACCCTCTACCGCGACTCGTACCGCTTCGTCGACGGCGACCACATCGAGTCCCGCTCGGAGGCCCAGGGCGAGGGCGGCGAGTGGGTCACGTTCATGACCGGCCAGATGCGGCGGGCTGCAGAATAGTGGTCGGCGCGCAGGCCGGTTCGGACTTCAAAGGGTCTCCGAAGCCGCCGTCGCGGAGGAAGCGCACGACCATGTCAGCCGTCTCGCGCTTCCAGAGGATCCCGGTGTGCCAGCCGCTGACGGTCACGTGGTCGGCCTGGCCGTCGAGGTGCGTCTGCCCGGGGTGGAGCACGTTGTCGTGGCTCGCCGCGATCACGCCGATCTCCACGCCCGGCGGCGGTGGACCGAGGCAATTGACGAAGCTGTCCGGCAGGTCGGTCAGCTCCTGCAGCGTGGGCGCGACGAAGCGGTGCGGCCGGACGACCAGGTGGTTCCACGCGGCCGACGGGCTGTCCACCGCCAAGCGGGTCGCTACGTGCGAGCCGCGGTTCGGCGGGGCGATCTGCACCACCCGGCCGAAATTGTCCGGCAGCTCCTCCTTCAGTGCGCACCGGGCGACGATCCCGCCCATGCTGTGAACGACCAGGTGGACCTTCTCGTATTTCGGCCCGAGCCGACGCAAGAGCGCGGCGAACGACCTGCCGAAATCCCGGTTGCTCCACCACAGCGATGGGTACCCGTGCAGCCGCACGGCGTAGCCCGCCCGCACCAGGCGCGTGGCGAGCGGCGTGAGGAAGAACCGGGTCGACGCGATGCCGTGGGTCATCACGACCAGCTCGCGGCGCCGCGCGGGCCCGCTGGGGGCGGTCGATTGCAATTCGGCGGCTTGGATCATAGCGGCGGCAGGCGGGGGAGCGGACTGGCTCTCTATACGCTCACCCCCCTCGGATCGACCAACCCGGGGCCAGAAATCAGCGGTAATCGGCGCCTCAGGCCGCGGGCGGGTCGATCGCTTGGCCGATCATGATCCGGTGGCCGTCGGCAGTGCGGATAGCGAACTCGCGGCGGCCCCACGGCTCGTCGCGGGGCGGGAAGAGCATCGGGACGCCCGCGGCGGACCACGCGTCGTGGAGGGCGGACGCGTCGTCCACGAGCCAGTACGCGAAGTAGCCGTGGTCGCCCAACTCGGCCGGCGGCGCCGCGTCGGGGCAGTGGCCCAGCCGCACGACGCAATCGTCGCGCGCTACGGCGCACCATCCATTGGAGAAGTCCTTCGGCGCGTCGGACCACGCGACCTCAAAGCCGAGTCTTTGGGTGTAGAACGCGACCGAACGGGCCAAGTCGGGCACGGCCAGCACGTGCTCGTTGGCGAGGATCGACGCGGGCATGACGCTCTGGGCCGGGAGGACCGTGGGGGGGGCGACGATCAGGCGAGCGCCTCGCCCCGGGTGGCGTAGGTCGGGATGACTTCGTCGAGCCGCGCGACGTGCAGCGCTTCGCGGGGGTGCTCCCGCAGGCCGCACAGCCGCATCCGGCCGCCGGCGACCGCGAGCCGCTTGTGCAGCCGCACCAGCTCGCCCATCACGGCCGACGCGAGGAACGCGACGTCGTCCATCTCGACGAGCACCTGCGTCGCTCCGCGGCGGCGGACCTCGTCCCAGAGCAGCTCGGCCAGCTTGTACTGGCCCGTGCCGCCCGGCGGGTGCAGCCGCACGGACAGCCACTGGCCCGCTGGCTCGAACGTGGCCCGCCACCCGTCGAACAGATCGACCGCGCTCGCTTCGCCCATCGCCGCCTCGGGGGAACCACGGATGAACGCCGATTAACGCAGAGGAATTGCGAGATCGTACCCGATCACGAGTAACCACGCCAAAGCAAAGCCTGTCCGACCCGCCAGCGGCCGCCAATCCCTCATCCGTGTTTGTCGGTGTTCCTTCCTTTCCTCACGGCGCGAGGAGCAGGCGGCCGGGGGCGGCCAGCAGACGCTTGACGTCGTTGACGAAGCGGGCCGCGTCGGCGCCGTCGACCACGCGGTGGTCGTACGTGAGCGACAGCGGCATCACCAGGCGGGGCTCGATGGTCGCTTCCTTGCCCTTCCCAATCACGGTCGGCAGCATGCGGCTGCGGCCGACCAGCAGGATCGCCACCTCAGGCGGGTTGATGATCGGAGTGGAGTACGTGCCCCCCACCGCGCCCATGTTGCTGATCGTGAACGTGCCGCCCCGCATCTCTTCGATGGTGATCGAGCCGTCGCGGGCGCGGTCGACGAGGCGGTCCATCTCGCGCGTGATCTGCGAGATGCTGAGCCGGTCGGCGTTGCGGATGACGGGCACCGTGAGGCCGCGGTCGGTGTCCACGGCGACGCCGATGTTCACGTACTCCTTGTAGATGACCTCGCCGGCCTCCATGTCGACCGACGCGTTGACGATCGGGTGCATCTTCAGAGCGCCGGCGATCGCCTTGACGAGGAACGGCATCTGGGTGAGCTTCAGCCCCTGGGCGGCGTAGTCTTCCTTGCTGGCCTGGCGCATGGCCTCCAGCTCGGTGACGTCGACGTCGTCGAAGTTGGTGAGCTGCGGGATCGTCGTGTAGCTGGCGACCATGTTCTTGGCGATGGTCTGCCGCATGCGCGACATCCGCTCGCGGCGCGTGGCGCCCCCCTCGTCGCTGCTGGCGAGGCCCGGCGCGCTCGACGGGCCAGCCGCCGCACGCTGCTGCGCCTGCGACTGGCGCACGTGAGCCTGCACGTCTTCCTCGGTGACCCGGCCCCCGGAGCCCGACGCGTGAACCCGGCGGAGGTCGACGCCAAGCTCCCGCGCGAGCCGCCGGACCGAGGGGCTGGCGGCCGCGGCCGCGTAGCCGTCGCCCGGCTTGTCGGTCGCGGGGAGGCTGGCCGGCGCGGACTTCGCCGCGGGCTGGGGATCGGGCTGCTTCTTCGCCGGCGGGGCGGAGGTCGCCGCGGTGGGGCCCGCGTCGGCCTTGGGCTGCGCGATGCCGTCGGCCATGTCCTCGGCCGGCGCGTCGCCGTCGGGGGCGTACTCGTCGGCCGGCTGCGTGGCCTCGGGCGCCTGCGGCTCGGGCTGCTTGGGCTCCCCTTGCTTGGACTCCTCTTGCTGGGGCTGATCCTGTTTCGGCTCACCTTCGGCCGGTTGGGGCGGCTCCGGCGTAGCGGCGCCCTCCTCGGCCTCGATCTCGAAGATCGCCGCGCCGACCGGCACGGTGTCGCCTTCGGACACGAGCACCTTGGTGATCTTCCCCGCTTGTGGGCTGGGGACGGGCACGGTGGCCTTGTCGGTCTCGATCTCGAGGAGGTCCTGGTCGGCAGAGACCGTGTCCCCCTCGGCGACGAGGATCGCAAGGATGTCGCCCGACTCGATGTTCTCGCCGAGGCTGGGGAGCTTAATTTCGGTAGGCATGGCTGGCTGGTGGCGCCCGACGAAGAGCCCACGAATCGATCGGATCAGAGCGAATGATTGCCGACGAGATTCGAGACGATTCGCTCGATTCGTGGGCCTGTTGGTCCTGTCTTGCTACGCGTAAAGCGGCGAGACCTTTTCGCGGTTGTAGTCTAGGTCGTTGATCGCCTGGTCGACGGCGCCGCGGTCGACCTTGCCTTGCTTGCTGAGTTGCCAGAGCGTGGCGATCGTGACGCTCGCCGCGTCGACCTCGAAGTGGCGGCGGAGGTTCTCTCGGCTCTCGCTGCGGCCCATGCCGTCGGTCCCGAGGCAGAACATGCCGTTGGGGGCCCAGGGGACGAGCTGCTCGCTGAGGGCGCGGATGTAGTCGCTGGCGGCGATGATCGGCCCCTCGGTCCCTTCCATCTGCTGCTGGAAGTAGGACTTTTTCGGCTCGGCGGTCGGGTTGAGCATGTTCCAGCGTTCGGTCTCCTGAGCGTCGCGGCGGAGCTCGTTGTAGCTGGTGACGCTCCACGCGTCGGACGACACGCCGTACCGCTCGGCGAGGATCTGCTGCGCTTCCAGCACGCTGTGCAAGATCGAGCCGGAGCCGAACAGCTGCACGTGGTGTTGCCGATCCTCGGCCTGCACGCTCCGGACCTTGTACATGCCGCGGACGATGCCCTCCTTAGTCTTCTCACAAGGACCGCCGTCCGGTCCCTCGGGCATCTCCGGCATCATGACGTTTTCGTTTTCCAGCATCAGGTAGTAGATGCAGGTCTCGTTCTCCACGTACATCTTCTGCAGGCCGTGGAAGATGATCGTCGCGGTCTCGTAGCTGTAAGCCGGGTCGTACGCGCGGACGGTCGGGAACGCGATCGCGTTGACGAGCGAGTGGCCGTCCTGGTGCTGCAGGCCCTCGCCGTTGAGGGTGGTGCGGCCCGCGGTGCCGCCGAGCAGGAAGCCCTTCGCGCGCATGTCGGCGGCGGCCCAGATGAGGTCGCCGATCCGCTGGAACCCGAACATCGAGTAGTAGATGTACATCGGAATCATCGGCACGCCGTGCGAGCTGTACGCGGTGCCGGCCGCGTTGAAGCTGCTCATCGAGCCCGCTTCGGTGATGCCCTCTTCGAGCAGTTGGCCGTCCTTGGCCTCCTTGTAGTAGGCGAGCTGGTCCGCGTCGACCGGCTCGTACAGCTGGCCCGCGTGCGCGTAGATGCCGACCTGCCGGAAGAGGCCCTCCATGCCGAACGTGCGCGACTCGTCGGGCACGATCGGCACGATCCGCTTGCCGATCTTCTTGTCACGCAAGAGGTCGCCGAGCAACCGGACGAAGCCCATCGTGGTCGACATCTCTTTGCCGGGCCCGCTGCTGACGAGCTTGTCGAGCGTCTTCTTGTATTCGGCGAGCGTGGGGACCTCGAGCTTCTCTTGCGAGGCGCGCCGCGAGGGGACGAAGCCGCCGAGCTGCTCGCGGCGTTCGCGGAGGTACTTCATCTCCGGGCTGTCCTTCGGCGGCCGGTAGAAGGGCGCCTCGGCGACACGCTCGTCGGAGATCGGGATGCCGAACCGGGTGCGGAACTCGCGCAGCTCTTCCTCGTTGAGCTTCTTGTTGTTGTGGGTCATGTTCCGACCCTCGCCGGCCTCGCCGAGGCCGTAGCCCTTGATCGTCTTGGCGATGACGACCGTCGGCTTGCCGTTCTTCTCGGCGACCGCGCGGTGGTAGGCCGCGTAGACCTTCTCGGGGTCGTGCCCGCCGCGCTTCATCTTCTCGAGCTTCTTGTCGGCCAGGTTCTTCACCCGCTCGGCGAGCTCGGGGTACTTGCCGAAGAACTTGCTGCGGATGTAGTCGCCGCCGGCCACGGTGTACTTCTGGTACTCGCCGTCGACAACCTCCATCATCCGCCGCGCGAGCAGGCCGTCGTGGTCCGACTCGATCAGCGGGTCCCAGTCGCCGCCCCAGATGACCTTGATCACGTTCCAGCCCGCACCGCGGAACGTGCCCTCGAGCTCCTGGATGATCTTGCCGTTGCCGCGGACCGGCCCGTCGAGCCGCTGCAGGTTGCAGTTGATGACGAAGATCAGGTTCTCGAGGTGCTCGCGCGAAGCGAGCGTGATCGCGCCGAGGGTTTCCGGCTCGTCGCACTCGCCGTCGCCGATGAACGCCCACACGTGCTTGCCGCGGCAGTCCTTGATGCCGCGGTCGGTCAGGTACTCGTTAAACCGCGCCTGATAGATCGACATGATCGGCGCGAGTCCCATCGACACCGTGGGGAACTCCCAGAAGTTGGGCATCAGCCACGGGTGGGGGTAGCTCGAGAGGCCCCCGCCCTCGCCCATCTCGCGGCGGAAGTTCACGAGGTTCTGCTCGGTGAGCCGCCCCTCGAGGAACGCGCGGCTGTACATGCCCGGCGCGGCGTGGCCTTGGTAGTAGACCTGGTCGCCGGAGAAGCCGTCTTCGCCGCGGCCCTTGATAAAGTGGTTCAACGCGACTTCATACAGCGTGGCCGAGCTGGCGAACGTGCTGATGTGCCCGCCGGGGGAGGCCGGGTCGCGGTTGGCGCGGGTGACCATCGCCATCGCGTTCCAGCGCACGTACGACTTGATGCGCCGCTCGAGCTCCCGGTCGCCCGGGTAGGCGGGCTGCTCGGTGCGGGGGATCGTGTTCACGTACGGCGTGGTGGCCGTGAACGGCAGCTCGACGCCGTTGCGCACGGCGGTCGCTTCGAGCGTGGCGAGCAGCTGGCTCACACGCTCGGGGCCGCGGCTCTCCAGCACGTAGTCGAGCGACTCGAGCCACTCGTTCGTTTCGGCCGGGTCGACGTCGTTCGGGATCGGCGACGCGGGGATCTTCGTATCGGCGCTGGCCATAGATCGGCTACCTGGTTCGATTCACCGCGGAGACGCGCAGAGCGCGGAGGTTGATTCGTCTGTCTCGGCGTGCTTCGCGTCCTCCGCGCCTCGGCGGTGAACTTCTTCTACTTGCGTTTGGGTTTGTAGATCTCGGTCGCCGTGCCCAGTTGCACCTCGCTGGCGAAAGCGACCGTTTCGCTGAGGGTCGGGTGTGGGTGGATCGAGCTGGCGATGTCGTGCACGTTGCAGCCCATCTCGATGGCGAGGACCGCCTCGGCGATCAGCTCCCCCGCGCCGTAGCCGACGATGCCGCAGCCCAGCACCCGCTCGGTCTCGGGGTCGACGAGCCACTTGGTGAGCCCGTCGGTGCGGCCGTTCGCCAGGGCCCTGCCGGACGCCTGCCACGGGTAGGTCGCGATGTCGACCTTGATGCCGTCGCGCTTGGCCTCCTCGGCGGTGAGGCCGGCCCAGGCGATCTCCGGGTCGGTGAACACCACCGCTGGGATGGCCCGCGCGTCGAAAGCGGATGGCTGCCCGGCGATCACCTCCGCGGCGACGCGCCCTTCGGCGGCCGCTTTGTGGGCGAGCATCGGGTCGCCGGCGACGTCGCCGATGGCGAAGATCTTCGGGTCGCTGGTGCGTTGCTGCTCGTCGGTCTCGACGAAGCCGCGCTCGTTCACGGTGACCTTCGTGTTCTCGAGGCCGAAGCCCTTCGAGACGGGCCAGCGGCCGATCGCCACGAGCACGCGGTCAAACTTGACGGTGTCGGTCAGCTCGGGCCCCTCGATCGAGACCTCGACCTTCTCGCCGACGTCCTTCAGGCCGGTCACCTTGTGGCTCAGCAGCACGCCGGCGAAGCGCTCCTTGATCCGCTTGGCGAGGGGGCGGACGAGGTCGCGGTCGGCGCCGGGCAGGAGGCCGTCGGACAGCTCGACGACGGTCACCTTCGAGCCCAGCTCGGAGTACACGGTGCCCATCTCGAGGCCGATGTAGCCCCCGCCCACGACCAGCAGCGACTCCGGGATGTCCGGCATCGCCAGCGCGCCGTTGGACGACACCACACGCGGCGAGCCGATATCCAGGAACTTCGGCATCGCCGGCACGCTGCCGGTCGCGAGGATGCAGTGGTCGAAAGTGAGCCGCTCGTCGCCGAAGGTGGAGGCGCCTCCCTCGACGGGCTCGAGGTTCAGCGTGCCGGAGTCGACGAACACGCCCCGCGCGTGGATCTTCTTGACCTTGCGTGCGTCGGCCAGCTTGCCGAGGCCGCCGGACAGGGTGGCGATGATCTCGTCCTTGCGGCCGCGGACCTTGTCGACGTCGATCTTCGGCGGCTGGAACTCGACGCCCCACTCGGCCAAGTCTTGGGCCTCGGAGATGACCTTCGCGGTGTGCAGCAGCGCCTTGCTCGGGATGCAGCCCCGCAGCAGGCAGGTGCCGCCGAGGCGCGGATCGGCCTCGACGATGGCGACCTCCAAGCCGAGGTCGGCGGCGAGGAACGCGGCGGCGTAGCCACCGGGACCGCCGCCTAGGACTACGACTTGTGAGTGCATCGCTTCGTCGGGCGTGAGGGTTCGCGGGTGGGGCTTAAAATTTAGGGATCGGGGCGGCGGGCGCCGTCGCTTGGGGGGCGGGCGTCAATCGACGCAAAGCTATTCCGGATAAGCCGTTAGAGAGCCTTTTAAGCATACCGATCGGCCGGCGCGGCACAAAGGGCCTTCGGCCCTCACCCCCCCTGGCCCAGCACCCTGTCGAGGGCCACGCCGAGCGTGGGGCATTCGAAATCGAACCCCGCCTCGCTGAGCTTCCGCGGCACGACTCGGGCGCTCGACAGCAGCACCTCCTCGGCCATCTCGCCCATCGCCATTTTTAACGCGAAGGTCGGCGCGGGAAGGAAGGTCGGCTTGCCGAGCTTCTCGCCGAGCTTCTTGGTGAATTCTCGATTGGTGACCGCTCCGGGCGCGACCGCGTTCACCGCGCCGTTGATCGACTCGACGTCGCCGACGAAGCGGAGCACGCGGATCAGGTCGGGCAGCGCGATCCAGCTGACGACCTGGTCGCCGCTGCCCAGCACCGCCCCCATCCCCTTGCGGAAAACGGGGAGCATCTTGGCCAGCGCGCCGCCGCGCTTGCTGAGGACCATGCCGATCCGCGTCTGCACGACGCGCAGGCCCGCTTCCCAGGCGGGGGCGCCGGCGTCCTCCCAGTCGACGCAGGTCCGGGCCAAAAAGCCGCGGCCGGGCGAGGCCGATTCGTCGAGCGGCGTGTCGCCGCGGTCGCCGTAGTAGCCGATCGCCGAGGCGGTCACGAGCGTGCGCGGCTTGTCGCTCAAGCCGGCGAGCGTCTGGGCCAGCAGCCGCGTGCTGTCGACGCGGCTCGAGCGGATCAGGTCCTTGACGGCCGGCGTCCAGCGGTCGTCGGCGATGCCCTTCCCGCCCAGGTGGAACACCAGGTCGACGCCCTCCAAGGCGGCCGCGTCGATCTCGCCGGAGGAGGGCTTCCAGAAGACGGCGTCGGTCCCGTCGGCGGCCGAGCGGCTGCGGACCAGCCGGAGCACGCGCACCCCGTCGGTAGCGAACGCGTCGCACAGAGCGCTTCCGACAAGGCCGCTCGACCCGGTGACGGCGACCGCGCGGGGGGAATCCATTGCTGCGCTCCAGGGGGGCAAGGGGAGCTGGGGGAGGTAGGGCGAAGGATTCTAACCGAATCGGCGCCGGTTCGCCCACGGGCGGCGAGCGTCGGACGCCCGCGGAACCGAGAAACAGGCCCGCCCCGGCGGCTCGACCTCGGGGGCCCGTCCTATGCCGCCCTCGGATCCGCCACGACCGGCGCGGCGGGCGTCACTCGCGCCGCTGTTGGTAGCGCCGGCTGGCGCGCTCGAGGAACCGGCGTTCTTCGGCGGTCAGGCTCGCTTGGCCCTGCTGCTGGATCTTTCGGAGGATCTGGTCGACGCGGTCGTCGGTCGAGGTGGTGGGCGACTCCTCGTCGTCGCGGTGCACACGGAGCTTCGGCTTGCGTTTGAAGAGCGATTTCAAGTCGAAGTCGGTCCCCTTATGGCCGGCGCCCCCGGGCAGGAAGCCGCTGAGCCGCCAGCCGAATTTGAAGTAGAGGAAGCCAAACAGGGCGCCGCCGAGGTGGGCCGTGTAGGCGACGTTCCCCGAGCGTTGCAGAGCGTTCTGGATGTCGAACCCCAAGAACAACACAGCCATCAGCCAAGCCGGCACCGGCAAGATCCCCATCAGGTAGACCTGCACGTTCGGGTACCACAGCGCGAACAGCAGCAGCACGGCCGCGATCCCGCCAGAGGCGCCCAGCAACTCGGGGACGAGACCGCGCTCGAAGCCGACCCCAAGCTCAACGAGGCTCCACACCAGCCCCGCAAACGCGACCGCCGCCACAAAGAACGTGGCGTACTCTCGGCCGCCGACCCGCGCTTCGATCGAACGCCCGAAGAAGAAGAGCGCCAAGCCGTTGAACAGCAGGTGCGTGATGTCGTTCGGGTTGTGGAGGAATCCGTAGGTGACCAAGCCGTAAACGCGCCACGGCGCGTAGACCCAATCGGCGGGCAACACCAACGCGGAGGTGAACGAACGCCCGAAGACCCACTGCGCGACGTACACGAGCACCAACAGCAGCAGCAGCCGGCCGTTGGCCGACGCGGGCAGCGTCAGCCCGCCGGGCGAGCCGCCGTCGCGCCACCCGCTGCCGGTGTCGTAGCTCCGTCCGTAGTCGCGATCGTAGAGGCCCATCGTTCGCCCGGCAGAATCGTCATCGTGGCCCCGCCGTGTCGGCAGCGGCGGCCTCTGGTACGCATCTATCCTAGGCGCGCTCCGAAAGGAAGGGCGAGAGCAGACCTCTCAGGGGGCTTCAGGCCTCGGGCTTCGGGAAGGAGCTGCGTTACGCCAACCCTGAAGCCTGAAGCCAGCGGCCAAAGGCCGCTACAGAGCGTCGATGTCCAGCGCCCCCGGCCCGACCGGCGTGAGCACGCCGGACCGCTCCGCCTTGACCGCGGCCAAGCGGGCGTTGCTTTGGAGCGTTGTAGCGAGAAGCTGCTTGGCGTTTTGAGCCTGTTGCTGCAGCTGCGTGACCAGTTTCTGGATCGCCGCTAGCTCGCGCTCGACCGCCGCCAAGTCGGACCGCCACTTGTCTCGCTCCGCGGTGCGGTACTGCCGGATCTTCTCGGCGCCCTGCTGGGCGATCGCCAGCTTCGCTAGGTCCTCGGTGATCGCTTGCTCGCGGGCGACCAGCTGGGCGCGTTCTTTTTCCAGGTCGTCGAGCAAGAACGCGTAGTCCCGCAGCTGCCGGCGGTAGATGGTCCGGGCGGCTTGGTCGATCTGATCCGGTGGGAGCAGATTGCCATCGGCGTCGACACCGACCAGCCGCTCGGGCGGGTCGTCGGGCGTGGAGGGGGTGTTGTCGCGGATGTACTCCTGGACCGTCGACTCGGGGAGCAACGCCCGCAGCTGCTCCTCGTTCATGCCGGCAAACAGCGAGCGGTCGTCGGCTGGCATCGACTGGTAAATGATCCAGGGGCCCTGGCTGTTGAGGTAGCGCTGCTGCGCCTGCGGGTCGAGCTCGAATTGGTCGAGCGGCTGGAGCTGGGCTTGGCGGCCTTCGACGGCGTCCACGCGGAATTCGCCCAGGAACTGGTTCGGCGGGTTGTCGCCGGCGCCTTGGAGCGGGCCTTGCTCGAACACGTAGACGATCGACCCGACCTCCATGCCCAGCGCCGGGGGCGGGCCGGCGGGGGCCGCCGGCTCGCCATCGATTGGCGCCTGGTCGGGCGAGGGCTCGGGCTGGCGGATCGAGAAGTCGACCTGCACCATCTGGGTCTCGGGGACGACGCCGATCGGCCTGGCGTCGCGCCACACGCGGCCGCGGGCACGGTTCTTGAGCGTCACCAGGTGGCGTGCCCGGGTGATCCCCCGAACCCCATCGGCGCCCTCGGGCAGATTCACGCCGGCTGCCGCCAAGCGGTTCGCGATGCCCGGCTCCTCGGAGCCCCGGCTGAGCGCTTGGCTGAGTTCGACTTGCTCCTCGAGCTGCTCGTTGGTCGACGTGTACTTCTGTTGCCACTCGAGCCGCAGGCTGAGCGTTTGCGCGGCGAGGAACAGGAAGCCGACTGTGGCGAAGTAAAACGCAACGAGCGTCAGCACGTGCGCCCAGTGCCAGTACTTCGACGCCAGGAACGCCAACACCAGGGCGGCCAGCGTGATCACGCCAAGCAGGATAGGAACGATCAAGGCGTTACAACCGTCGCTTTAGAAGGTGACACGAACGCTGGTGGCGGACCGGCTGTGGGCGGGCGGCTGGCGCCGGCGGGGGGCGACGCAGCCAGGCCGGTCGACCCGGCAGTCGCCAAACACGGGAGGCTTGGGCAAAGCAGGGGACCTCCGCCAAGCCTAAACACCCGAATCAGCGCGGTCAACGAATCGCAGCGCCCGAGCGAGCTGCGTAAGCAGCGCTTCGCAAAGCACTTAGAATCGCGCTAACCGGCCCCGCCGCCGGCCGCCGCGGCGGGCGGATCGCCCAACGCATCGACCAGGCGCTGCAGGTCCTCCGGGGTGTGCCGCGCCGACACGCTGACCCGGATCAGCGATTCTCCTACGGGAACGGTGGGCGGACGGATCGCCGGTACGTAGAGCCCAGCGTCGGCGAGGCGAGCGGCTAGCCGCATCGTGTCGTCCGGCTCGCCCACCACGACCGGCACGATTTGGCTCACCGACCGGCCGGTCGACCAGCCTCGTGCGGCGAGCTCGTCGCGCAGCCACGCAGCGGACGCGATCACACGTCCGCGCTGCTCGGGCTCGGACTGGGCAATCCGGATCGCTTCGGACGCCGCCGCCGCGGCGGCCGGCGGCGGCGAGGTGCTGAAAACATACGTCCGCGCCCGATTCGCCAGCCAGTCGATCAGCTCGGCGCTGCCGGCGACGAATCCTCCGGCGCAGCCAAGGGCCTTGCTGAGGGTGCCGATCCGCACAGCGACCTGGGAGGGCAGTTCGGGCGCGTCGGCGGCGGCTCGCTCGACCGAGCCACGGCCCCGGGCGCCCCACACGCCGGTGGCGTGCGCCTCGTCGACGAGCAACATCGCCCCGTGCCGTTGGGCCAGATCGCCAAGCTCAGCGAGGGGGGCGAAGTCGCCGTCCATGCTGAACAGCCCGTCGGTGACGATCAGCCGCCGGCGGAAACGGCCCGCGTCGGCTCGCAGCATCGCCGCCAGGCGCTGCGTGTCGGCGTGTGGGTACACGCGGCGCTCGGCCCGGGCGAGCCGGCAGCCGTCGATCAGGCTGGCGTGATTCTTCGCATCGGAGTAGAGGGCGTCGCCCTCGCCGACCAGCGCGGGGACCACGCCGGCGTTGGCCGCGAAGCCCGACGGGAACAGGATGGCGGCCTCGGCGCCCTCGAAGCGAGCGATCGAGGCCTCGAGGTCGGCATGCGCTTCGCTGCGGCCGGACACGACCGGGCTCGCGCCGGCCCCCCAGCCGTAGCGCCGTGCCGCCTCCGCGGCGCGGGCGGCCAGTCGGGGATCGGCGGCCAAGTCGAGGTAGTCGTTCGATCCGAAGTCGACCGCGCCGGGCGGCAAGCCTGAGCCGATCCGCCGCCAGCGGCGGAGGCCGGCCTCTTCGAGCCCGGCGAGCGATTCGGCGAGCCAGCGGAGCGACTCGGGGTGGGCCATAACGATTGAGCGGCCTGCAGAGGTGGCGATCGATAGGCCCGCCAGTTTGACACACCGGCGCCGGGGTCCAAGGATTCCAGGTGACGGCTTGGCCGAAAAAGCCGTAAGTTGCTCTCACATAAACGGTTACTTCCGCCGTCGCGGAAACACACTTTGGGGCGTGGGAACGCGCGGCGGTTGGGCCGCGTCGGTACTCGGGTAGCCCCATCCTCCTGTCGCCGGGGCGCGCTTGTCTGACTATCGCCCACCCGCCGCTCGCGACCCCGCACCCCCCGGCCCACCTGAATCGCCCGGCCCCGGCGAGGCGGAGCACGCGGAACACGGCGAGCCGAAGAACCCCACCCCGCAGGACGAACCGCCGGTGTCGAGCTTGCTGCTGTCCGCTGTCTCGCCGTTCTCGGGCCTCGGCCGCGGCGAAGCCGACTCCGACGCGCGCGAGCCGGCCTCGCCGCGGTCGGCCGCGGCGGGCGACACGGCTGGCGAGGCGACCGACGACCGGCTCATCGACCGCACCCTGTCGGGAGACACGTCCGCCTACGGCGAGCTGGTAGGGCGGTATCAAGACCGCCTGCGGGCTTCGCTGACACGGATGACCGGCTCGGCCGAGGAGGCCGAGGACGTGGCCCAAGAGGCGTTCGTCCAGGCCTACCTGAAGCTGTCGTCGTTCCAGCGGTCGGCCCGCTTCTACACGTGGATCTACCGGATCGCGTTCAACCAAGCCGTGAGCAAGAGCCGCAAGAAACGGCCGAAGGTCTCGCTCTCGGTGGTCCAAGAGGCCGGCGGAGTAGAGCCGGTCGCCGAGGGCGATTCGCCGACCCACGGCGCGCACCTCGACGAGCGGGCGCGGTTGTTGCACGCGGCCATCGAAGAGTTGGCCGAAGACCACCGGCAGGTGCTGGTGCTCCGCGAATTCGAGGACATGGACTACCAGCAAATCGCCGAAGTGATCGACGCGCCGATCGGCACCGTCCGCAGCCGGCTGTTCCGCGCTCGGGCCCAGTTGCGGGAACGGCTGGAGGGCGTGCTGGGCGAGGAGGGCGAAGGCTCCGGCGGCTGCTAATCAATTGCCGCCAAAGCCGCAAGGACTGGGGCGGAATTTTGGCGTCATTCGACGGAACGCAAGGCGATTCAACCGCGACTAAACTGTCAGCCAAGGACGATTCCGAGCCGCCGGCCCGGCCAGCGGCTCGATCCAAGCAGGTAAACCGTTATGAACCCGGCCTCGCACAAAGCATCGAAGATCCCGCCCGACGAGCAGGGCGAGTGGATCAGCGCCTATATCGACGGCGAACTGACCGCCGAGGAAGCGGCCGAGGTTGAGCGCTTGTTCGCTGAAGAGCCATCGGCGGCGCGGCTCGCTGCCGAGCTCCGCGGCGTGAGCCAGGTGGTGCGGCAATCGCCCCAGCCAGCCATCGGCGGCGACATGCGCTCCGCGGTCCTCGCCGAGGCGTTGCGGCGGCAGGCCGCCGGCGGAGCTGCCCCGGCGGCCGAGCCAGTAGAACCACGCCCCCTCGAGCCCGAAGGGGAGTTCGGCCTGCCGTTCGGCGGATCGATGAGCAAGTGGGCTTGGGCCGGCGTCGCGATCGCGGCGACCGTGTTGATCGGCTTCTACGGCCGGCCCGATCGCCCGTCGGGAGCTGGGGCCGTGGCCCAGGGTGGCCCGCAAGCCACCCAGCAACAGCGCCTTGCCGAGCAGCAACACCGGCGGTACCTCGCGCAGCAGCAGTACGAGCAAGCGCTCCAAGCGATGCGTCAGGCGACCGGCGTTCAGGTGGTCAACTACGAAGCGACCCCGCAGACGCTGCGTCGGCTGCAGCAACGGCTCGCGGCGCGTCCGGCGATACTGCCGGGCGAACTCCGCGCGGTCAGCGAGAAGGGTCTCGTCGAGCCGGTGGACCCGTCCTCGACGCCCCTGGACGACGAGGCGCTCGTCGAGGGCGAGGAACAGCTGTTCTATGTCGACGCCAACGAAGCCGAGCTGGCCGAGATGCTGCAGGAGCTGACGGACGAGCAACCGGGCGAGGTCTATCGGGTGGGCGCCGATCAGGGCTCCGCTCCAGACAGGCCCGCTTCAGACAGGCCCGCCCCAGACAGGCCCGGCACGCAGAGCGTCGCCCAGTCGGCTACGCCACCCTCGGCAGCCACGCCCGGAGCGGCCCAAGCCGCCGGAACGATCCGCGGGGTGCGACTGCGGCTGAACCTTACTCCCGAGGCGCTCGCCAAGCTCCGGGCTCAGGCGGCGGCTCAGCCGGGCGAGCCGCAGCGTCGGCTGGTGGTCTTGCGGATCCAGGTGAAGCCCACCGCGGCGGCCCAGCCTCAGTGAGCTAGATCGGCCGCAGCGACCGGGTCGTCCCGCTCCCCGCGATGACCCGCGGCGAGCGGCGGACCACGAGACGCTACCGGCGGCGTGCTCTATGATGAGGGTCTACCTCATGCGAGCCCCTTCGCCCCGCGGCCGACGCGTATGCCCGCTACCGCACTGCTCTCGTTCTTCTTGATGGCGCTGTCGGGCGTGCTACTCGACGCCCAACGCCGGGCCTGGGGACGCAGCCGGCAAGACGGCGCTCCCTCTCGGTTGGCGGTCGGCCGCCAGTGGCGGCGGCAAACCGCTAATGCGGCGATAGGTCTGGTTGGCGTGATGTTCGCCCTCTGGCCGCTGACCCCCCGCGAGCCGGCTTGGGTGATCACTTATACCGGCGTGATGGTGCTGCTGGCGGGGCTGATCCTCTTGCTCGGACTCGGCGACGCTTGGGCCTCGCTGGCTTGGGCGCGGCGCGAACAGCGCCGGCGGCTGGCGGAACAAGCCGAGTTGCTGCGGGCGTTGGCCACGGAGCGCCGTCGATCGGACGACCAGGCCACTGGCGAAGAAAGCAGCCGCCCGCTCAGCCGTGGCGTGTGAACGATGGACCCGCTTTCGTTTGCGATCGCGGCCGTCCCGTTCGCGGCCTACTTGTTGCTGTTGGGCGGAATCTGTCGCTCGGGCCGGCCGCTCGTGGTGAACGGCGCCAACGACTTGGTCGTGCTCGGCCTGGGGCTCACCGGGGTGGCGTTTGTCGGCCCGTTGGCGCTGTTCCGACCCGAGGCGGCGACCGCCGAGCTGGGCGAGTGGGTGTGGGTCTTCTTGCTGGCGCTCTACTGGCTGACGATCGTGCTGACGGCGCTCCTAGGTCGCCCCAGCTTGGTGGTTTACAACACGACGGCCGAGCAGCTGCGTTCGGCGCTCGCCACGACCGCGCCGCAACTCGACCCGGCGTCGCGTTGGGCGGGCGACAGCCTCTCCTTGCCGGGGCTTGGGGTGCAGCTGCACCTGGACGCGTTGCGTTGGACGAGGACGGTGTCGATCGTCGCCAACACGGCCAGCCAAGACCTCGCCGGTTGGCGCCGCTTGGCGGTCTCTCTGAACCGGGCGATGCAGCGAAATCCCGCTGCGCCAACCACGCTGGGGATCGCTCTGCTGGCCGGCGGCGTCGGGTTGCTAGCGGCTTCGTGTGCTTGGCTGGCGGCGGCCCCGGGCGGCGTGCAGCTCGCCGTAGAGCGGCTCCTCGCTCCCTGATCGGCGGGCGGCGGACCGAGGACGTCCGACGGGGGGCGACCTCGCTAGCAGCCGCGGCGCCGCTCGCCCAACCGGCGCCCCTTGCCAGCCGGCCGCCAAAAAGGGCGCCACCCCCCGGGTTGACGCCCATAAAAAAGTTGACTTTCAAGCGCTCACTGCGATAATCCTCCGACCTCGAACCGGCGTAAACGGATTGCCGTCGTCGCGCTCGAGGGGCCGATGGCATACCGGCTCGACCCTACGTAACGACCATTCGTGACACAGAGCTCGTACACGGAGCCGAGGCGCCACGAGACAGAAGCGCCACGAGACAGCGGCGATGGGGAGTGGAGGCAGCAAAGCGACGCGTCCCCCTTCGTCCTGCAGACCCACCGCGATCCACCCCAGCTACGACCCGCCCCGCTGAGATAGCTGACGTCAGCAACTAGATGAGCCAAGCGGCGTGCGCCCGTTAACGACGAGCCTCGACGCAAGACCTCGACGCAAGACGCTGCGGGGGCGGCCAGAGCACCTTCCCCCATAGCACCCCCCATTCGCCAACGCAGCCCGGCCCCGTGCCGCGGCAGGGCGAGCATCCAGAGGATTGGTCCACACGGCCGCATGCTGCGGACGCTGTGCGACGCCGTGAAGCTAGGAACAGACAACGGCCCCGCTTGTGGTAGAGCGGGCAACCACGACGCAAGGAAGTGTCCTTTGTTTACTGAGTTCTATCCGCCGACGCCCTGTGTGGGGCTCCGGCGGGCATCGACCTAAGCCGCCGAGGACGCGTCCGCTTCGACATCCACGCCGACCCGAACCAAGCCAGCCTGCGTCGGGTCAACGCGTAGAGCCAGTGGCGTCGAACGATTGCGCCGCGCGGCGTGAACAACCGCAAGGACCTAACCCATGCCCGACCCTTCCCTCGAAAACGTCTTCGAAGCGATCCTCAAGTACGGCCACGACGAAGATTTCGTGCCGCGCCACGAGGACGAAGAATTCAACCCGACCGCTGCGCCCGCCGGCTCTCCCGAGAAGCTTGAGATCCTCGCCGAGCGTGTGCGTCGCGGCTTCCCGCTGTGGCACGAAGAGGACCGAGTCGACTACAGCGGCCTGACCGGCGCGGTCCGGCCCCGCGACTGATCTGGACCGGTCGCGGCGACACGCTGGTCGCACCAGACACCCAAGCGCTCACGAAAACCGCTGCCGGCTAAGCCGCAGCGGTTTTTTCGTGCGCGCACGCCGCAATTCGCTATGCCTCTGGGCGGGTCGTATGATTGCGCGCTTCCCCGTCGACGCCCGACCGTCAGAACCGAGCAAACCGTTGTTCTCGACACACCTACGGCCGCTGATCGCCCCGGCGCTGTTGAGCGTCCTGACGCTGGCGGCTAGCGTCGCCCCGGCGCAAGTGGAAGCCGACCAGCCGCCGGGCGACCAGGCCGTTCCGCCGCCCGCTAGCGAGCAAAGCGAGCAACCTGCCGACGGGCCCGAGGCCAGCGAACCAGCCAGCGACGATCGAGGCGCGAACGAGAACGCCCCGGCTACCTCAGAAGGCACGCCCGCGGCTCGAACCGGCGAGCAAACCGCTCGACCCCGGCCGACGATCACTCAGGCTATCGAGCCGGGCGGGTGGCTCGTCGCGCCGCGTGTGGGCGCGTACCGGCGGGGGCCGCTGCACGTCGACGCGATCGAAGTCGCGATCGCTACCGGCCGCTGGCAGGCGCCCCGGGCGGGCGACAAGATCGCCGCCGCCGACGGCGGCGAGGCGGTCTGGCGCGAGGAGAACGGGCGGCGGAGCGTCGACCTGGCAGGCGGGTACGCCTACGCCGAATTCGATTCGCCCGCCGATGGCGTCATGCTGCTCGAGGCGCCGGGCGTGGCCGCGGTTTGCCTCAACGGCGAGTGGCTGCCGGGCGACCCCTACGGCCTCGGCACGCTCCGCCCGCCGACGGAGGTGCGCGAGGGCAAGAATTGGCTGCTGGCCCACTTGGCGAACCCGGCCGCCAGCCCGCGGCTCGTTCCGGTCGACACGCCGGTCGCATTGCTCGCCGAGCAAGCCACGTTGCCCACACTCGTCGCGCCGGACGCGGACGAAAGCCCCCGACCGCCCCAGCCGGCCGGCCAGCCTCCCGCGATCGTGCTGAGCGTGCCGGTGGCGAACGCATCGACAGCTGCGCTGGGGGGCTGCCAAGTCCGGGTGTCGCTGGGCGGGTCGGACCCGGTCGTGACCCCACTCCGCCGGATCGAGCCGCTGCTGGTGACGCCGATCACGGTGACGGCGCCCGTTCCGACCCAGCCGCTCACCGCCGGCGAGGAGCTGGGTTTGTCGATCGAGCTGGTCTCCTCGGCCGGCGAAACGATCGCCTCGGCCTCGCTCGAAGTAGCGGTGACTGGGCGATCGGCGCCGCAAACCCACACGTTCGTCAGCGACATCGACGGCTCGGTCCAGCCATACCGGGTCCTCCCGCCGGGTGACGGCGAGGCCGACGCGGTTGTCCTCGTGCTGCACGACGCAGGGGACGACCACGTCGAAGCGCTCGAAGCCTACCAGGCGCACCCCGAGGCTTGGCTCGTCGCGCCGTACGGCCGGGGTCGCTGGGCCTTCGACTGGGAAGACTGGAGTCGTTTGGACGCGATCGAGGCGCTCGAGGACTTCGTCGGGCGTCGGCAAGAGACCGGCGCGGCGATCGACGCTAATCGTGTGTCGGTGGCGGGCAGCGGCATGGGGGGGCACGGAGCCCTCCGCTTAGCGACGCTCCGGCCCGATCTGTTCGCGTCGGTCGGCATGGTCGACCCGTGGATCAGCTTCACGACCCAGGGCCGTTCGGCCACGGCCGCCGACGCGGCGCCGGCCGTCGTTGCGACGCTCGACCGAGAGCGGAAATCGAGCGACCCCCTCCGCGTTATCGAGAACCTCGCGGGGCTCGGCGTGTCGCTCGTGTTCACTGGTGAGTCGGGCGTGGGTGTCTACGAGAGCCGGCTGCTACGCGAGCGGCTGGGCGAGTTCCACCGCGACTTCGCGTACCGGGAGCGCGCCGCGGACGCCGCCGCGGCGAGTGACTTACCGCCGGACTGGCGCAGCGCCCAGCTCGACTGGCTCGTCGCTCGCCGACGACCCGACTACGACGCGCTGGACACGATCGAGTTCGCCACGCCGGATGTCGGCGCCAGCTCGTCGCTCGGCTGGGTGACGGTCCTCTCGGCCCGTCCGCAAGGCGAGGCCGCCAGCGTGCGGATCGAGCGCGACCTGGCCCGCCGCGAAGTGACCGGGGTGACCGAGAACGCCGGCCGGCTGCGGCTGTCGCTCGAAGCGTTTGGCCGGTCGGGGCCCGTCACGCTGCGCCTTGACGGCGGCCCTCCGATGAAGCTCCAGCCCGGCCGCGAAGGGATGGCGTACGCGCTCGCGAAGGACAGCGAGGGAACGTGGCGGCGGGTGCCGGACGTGTCGCGGGCCAGGAGCCGCTTCGCCCGGCTGTTCAAGGAACCCAGCCGCACCGGCGGCTTCAAGTCGGTGTTCCGCGAGCGGCCGATCCTGGCCTACGGCACGCTGGGGGAAGACGACGCGTCGCGTTGGGCCGCGGCCAAAGCCCGCTACGACGCCCATCAATTCCTCTACCGGGGTGCGGGGCGACTCGAGGTCACCCCCGACACGCTGCTGATGGAGTCGCTGCGGGGCCCCGGCGCGGACGCGGACCGCTCGGTGGTCCTCTACGGCAACGCCGAAACAAACGCCGCTTGGCCCGTGCTCCGGCAAGAGGCCTTCGTCCGACGATCGCAAGCCGTGCGTGTCGCGGCGGGCGAGGCTTGGCTCGGCGAGCGCCCCGAGTCGGGCGACGCGCTCGCGGTGCTCGCCGTCCGGCCGCGCGTCGGCAGCCGCACCGCGTCGGTCGGAGTGATCGGCGGGTCTGGACCGACGGGCATGCGGCTTACCACGCGGCTCCGCTACTTCTGGTCGGGCGTGGAGTACCCGGACTACCTGCTGTTCGGGCCGGGGGCGCTCGAGCCCTTCGGGCCGTCGTCCGACCGCGACGTGCGCGCGGCCGGCTACTTCGACGCCGACTGGGGCGTCGACGGCGGACAAGTCGTGTGGCGCGATTTGGCGATCTAGGACGGGCGCTCGAGGACCAAGGGCGAAGGCGCGTCACGGTCGACCGGAGAGCCGCGACGGTTACGGAGCGACCGAATTGCTTCGATATCTGCCGGTCGCTCCCTGAGGGTCGCGGCTCAGCTTCTGCTGACGAGCACAAAGGGACTCACCCAGAAAAGGCGCCGCGTCGAGCTGAACGACTCACAGCGTTGCCGCCACACGAGGACCGGGCTAACCTCCTTCCCTCCAGCCCAAGGCCCACAGCCCGCAGCCTCCCATGAAGATCCTTGTCACCGGCGGCGCCGGGTATGTCGGTTCGCACGCGGTGAAGCGCCTCGTGGCCGGCGGGCACGACGTTTGGGTGCTCGACAACCTGGCGTACGGCCACCGGGCCGCCGCGCCGGAGGAGCGCTTCGTGCGGGGCGAGATCGGCGACACGCCGGCCGTCGTCAAGCTGCTCAAGGAGAACGGCATCGAAGCCGTGATGCACTTCGCCGCGTACGCGTACGTGGGCGAGTCGGTCACCGACCCGGCCAAGTACTACCGCAACAACGTGGTCGGCACGCTCAGCCTGCTCGACGCGATGCGCGAGGCCCAGACGCGCACCATCGTGTTCAGCAGCACGTGCGCCACCTATGGCGTGCCGGCCGAGGTCCCGATCCCCGAGGACCACCCCCAGTCGCCGATCAACCCGTACGGGTTCACGAAGCTGGCGATCGAGCACGCGCTGGCGGACTACGCGCACGCGTACGGCCTACGCTACGCGGCGCTGCGGTACTTCAACGCGGCCGGCGCGGCGGAGGACGGCTCGATCGGCGAGGACCACGACCCCGAGACCCACCTGATCCCGCTGGTGCTCGGCGTGGCGCTCGGCAAGCGCGACCACGTGACCATCTTCGGGACCGACTACCCGACGCCCGACGGGTCGTGCATCCGGGACTATGTCCACGTCGACGACCTGGCCGACGCGCACCTCGCGGCGATCGAGAAGCTCGCCGACGACGACGGACCTACCAACATCAAGTGCAACCTCGGAACCGGCGTGGGTTCGAGCGTGCGCGAGGTGATCGCCGCGTGCGAGCGGGCGACCGGCAAACCGATCAAGGTCGTCGAGGGCCCGCGACGCGAGGGGGACCCGCCGGAGCTGGTCGCCGACCCGTCCGGCGCCGAGCGCCTGCTCGGTTGGCGCGCCAGGCGGCTCGACATCAACGACACGGTCGCCAGCGCCTGGCGGTGGCACTCAAGCCACCCGGAGGGGTACGGGGAGTAGCACCGCACACGGGGGCCCCAAGCCTCCAATGACCAATGTTGGCCGGCCACGTCGCTCCATTGGTCGTTGGTGGGGCTTGGTCATTGGTCATTTGATTGGGATTGGACGGCCCGTCGATCGTTACCGTTACTCTGAGATGTTCCGCCGCGCTCTTGCCGCCGCCGTGTTGACCGTCGCGCTGGCGCTGGCCGGGCAGACGTTCGTCGCGCTGGGGTGGCTGCAGCCGGTCGTGGTGTCGGGCGGATCGATGGCGCCGGTGCTGGTCGAGGGCCAGCGCGTGCTCGTGCGGCGGTGGGCCACGCCCCGCCGGTGGGACGTGGTCGTCATCCGGTCGCCGGAGGACCCGCGGCGGCTCTTGGTGAAGCGAGTCGTCGGCCTGCCGGGCGAGCGGGTCGCGCTGCGGGCGGGCGACGTTTGGGTCGACGGCCATCCGGCCCAGCCGCGGAACCCGGGCGTCGAACGGCGCGTCTACTACGGGGCGATGGGCAACCCGGCTTGGCGCCTCGGTGAGGGCGAGTACTTCGTGGTTGGCGACAACCAGAGGGCTTCGGTGGACAGCCGCAACTGGGGCCACGCCGCGGGGTTGCCGGAGCGGCTCGTGGTCGGCGTGGTAATCGAGCCGGGGAGCGACGACTCCGCGAACGACTAGCTCGCCGCCGCGTAGCAAGTCAGCCGCCCTTACCCGGCCCCACGGGTAGCCGTTACGCTCGGCCCTCCCGACCGCGCCCTCCAGCCCGCCGCCGCGATGGCCAAAAAGAACAAGAACCGCCCCGTACCGCCGACGGAGCCCGACCGCGTGCCGACGCCCGCCGAGGCAAAGACCGCGGAAGCATCGCCCGCGCAGCGGAGCCGCCGCGGCGGGCGCGAGACGGTCGACGCCCTGGTCGTGGCGTTCGTGCTGGCGTTCTTGATCCGCACGTTCGTCGCGGAGATGTTCGTCATCCCAACCGGCTCGATGGCGCCCACGCTGATGGGGCGGCACAAGGACGTGTTCTGCGTGCAGTGCGGCACGCGATTCCGGATCAACTCGAGCGACGACACCGAATCGGCGCTGCCGCAGCTACAGCAAGAGGTCCAGATCGGCCGCATCACACCGCGGCAGGCCCAACTGCACCTCGACGGGCTGCGTTGCATCGGCGGGCAGTGCCCGCAGTGCCGCTACGTGATGGTGGTCGACGACACCGGCATGGGCGAGTTGCCTCCCTCCCGAGAGGGCGAGGGCGAACAGGAAGCCGACTACAGCGGCGACCGGCTGCTGGTCAGCAAGTACGCGTACTCGTTCGGCGACCCCCAGCGGTGGGACGTGGCCGTGTTCAAGTACCCCGGCGACTCGGAGACCAACTACATCAAGCGGGTCGTGGGGCTGCCGGGCGAAGAGCTGCGTGTGTTCGACGGCGACCTCTGGACGCGCCCCCTCGACGCGCCGGACGCGGAGTTCCAGATCGCGCGCAAGCCGGCCGACGTGCTGCTGGCGATGAGCCAGCTGGTGCACGACACCCACCACGAGCCGAAAGAGCTGATCGACGCGGGTTGGCCCTTGCCGTGGCGCGGCGACGCTTGGCGGGCCGAACTCGGCGATCCGGTCGGCTCCCACGGCGCGACGGTTTACCGGCCGGTGTTCCGGATCGACGCCTCGTCCGAAGCGACCGAGTGGCTCCGCTACTACCACACCCCGCCCGGCGAGCCGGTGTGGCAAGCGGTCACCGAGGACGCGGCGCCGGACCTTGCTCGGTTCGCCCAGCCGCAACTGGTCACCGACCACACGCCGTACAACACGCAGCTGAAGCTCGCCCAGGCGGCCCGGTTGCAGCGGGTGAGCCTCGAGCCGATCGACGAGCGAGACATCGGCCGCATCGGCCCGCACTGGGTGGGCGACCTGATCTTGGAGGCCGAGTTCGAGATTGAGTCGGGCGATGGACGCGTGTCGTTCGACCTCGTGGAGGCGGGCGACCACTTCGGCGCGACTCTGGATGTCGCCTCGGGCGGGGTGGAGCTGTGGCGGTCGGCTTTCGAGTCGGACGACCGGCAGACCTTGGCCGAAGCCGTCGGCGGCGTCCGCGGCAGCGGCCGGCACACGGTGCGGCTGGCGAACGTCGACAACCAGCTGCGGCTGTGGCTCGACGGCGCCCTGATCCTCGAAGCCGAGTACCAGCGTTCCGCGAGCGGCCCGGCCACCGCGCCCCGCACCAGCGAGTCCGACCCCGGCGACCTCGCGCCGGCCGGCGTGGGCGCCAGCGGCGTGGCGGTGCGGGTCGATCGGCTGACGGTGTCGCGCGACGGCTACTACATCGCCACGCGGTGGGATGAGCCGGCGCCACTCACGACCGACATCCCGACCGACGCGTTCGCCGACCAGGGGCGGCGCGACTACGGCCCGGCCCTGCTAGCGTTGCCCGAAGAGCCCGACCTGTGGCCCGCGCTTGCCGAGCGGCGGCGCGTCGACTTCGACGTGCGCGACGGCCAGCTCTTCGTCATGGGAGACAACAGCGGCTTTAGCCTCGACGCACGGCTCTGGGCCGGCGGCAACGGCCCCGGCGGCGGGGGGCGGCCCGGCGGCCCCTACCTGGAGAGCAAGCAGCTCGTCGGAAAGGCGATCTGGGTCTACTGGCCGCACGCGTGGTATAGCTTGCCGTTCACCAACCGGATGATCCCCGTGTGGCCCAACTTCGAGGACATGCGGCTTGTTAGGTGATGAGGCTTGAGACTTGAGGGATGGGCTTCGGGCCTCAGGCTTCGGGGGAATCCGATCGTTTGAGCGACCGAGAACCGGAGCCGGAGGCGTCGGCCCTCGGAGCGAACCACCGAACCCTGCACCACGCCAAACACAACCCACCCGCCGCAAGGAAGCGCGCGATGTCATTGCTAGCTGCCGAGGGCCTTGTCAAGAGTTACGGCCGCCGACGCGTCGTCGACGGCGTGTCGTTCGAGGTCCACCCGGGCGAGATCGTGGGCCTGCTCGGCCCGAACGGCGCGGGCAAGACGACCAGCTTCCGGATGACCTGCGGCCTGGTCGAACCGGACGGCGGCGCGGTCACGCTCGCCGAGAAGGACGTCACAAAGTGGCCCCTGCACCGCCGCAGCAGCGAAGGGGGGATGGGCTATCTGGCGCAGGAGTCGAGCGTGTTCCGCAAGCTGTCGGTGCAGGACAACCTGCTGGCGGTGATGGAGATGCTCGGCGTGGACCGCCGCACGCGGCGCCGCCGCGCCGACGAGCTGCTCGAGCAATTCGGCATCACGAAGCTCAAGCGGAGCAAGGCGATGAGCCTGTCGGGCGGCGAGCGGCGGCGGCTGGAGATCGCGCGGTGCCTGGTGTCGAATCCGAAGATCATCCTGCTCGACGAGCCCTTCACCGGCATCGACCCGGTCACCATCGACAGCATCCAGCAGATCGTCCGCGACCTGCGGGAGGCCGGGATCTCGATCCTGATCACCGACCACCAGGTCCGTGAGACCCTCGAGATCACCGACCGCAGCTACGTCGTCCGCGCCGGACGCGTGCTCTGCCACGGCCGCCCGAGCGAGGTCCTCTCACACCCCGAGGCGCGGAAGTACTACTTCGGCGAGGGGATCGGCCCCTCGCTCGACGCCGCGTGAGAGGGTCCCTCGCCGCTCAGCGCTGCGACTGGGCCCGCGCCGGCTCGGCCTCGTCGCAATACGACAGGGCCAGCAACGCGTAGGCGGTCGAAAGGTTGGGATCGGACTCGAGCCAGCGCTCGTTCGAGTTGACCCACGCGCCGGACTCTTGCTGCGCGTCGGCGAGCGTGCGCACGAGCTCGGCGCGCCAGTCGTGCCGACTGCCGTCGGCCTCGGTGATGACCGGCTCGCCGATGGCGTCCAGCGCCTTGGCGAACGTGTGGTAGTAGTAGTACAGCCCCGACGACCCCATGCCGGGGTTCTCGTTCAGCGTGTAGTGGCGGCGGATCCAGTTGTAGGCGGCCTCGACGCGCGGGTCGTCCGGCCCCACGCCGGCGTAGATCATGCTCTTGAGCCCCGCGTAGGTCATCGAGCCGTAGCTGCGCAGGCCGCCGCCCGCGGTTTCGCCGGCTTGGCTCGTGCCGCCCGCGGCGGGCGTGTAGTAGAAGCCGCCGTCGTTGACCTTGGCGGCGAACGGGGTCGCGTTGTGTTCCGACTCGAGGTTCTGCGTGCGGCTGACGAAGACCAGCGCTTTCTGGATCGCCGGGTCGTCGGGGCCGGCGCCGAGGGAGTGCAACGCGTCGATCAGGAACGACGTGTTCGACAGGTCGGGCCGGCTGTGGCCGCCGTAGCCGGCGCCGCCGTAGTTGAGGCTCGAGATGTCGTGCCCCTCTTCGGCGTCCCACTGCAGGCCGCGGAGGAACGCGTCGGCGCCAGCGAGCACTTCTTTGTAGTCGCTCTTCGCGCCGGGGGCTTCGGCCGCTTCGCGCAGCATTTGCACGGCGATGCAGGTCTCGTAATTGCGGTGGGTCGAGCCGGGAGAGTAGACGCCGCCGTCGGGCTGTACAAAGCCGAGCACGTAGTCGACCGCATCGGAAACGAGCGGGTCGCTCATCGAGCGGCCGTGCCGCAGGAGGCCTGTCGCCACTAGCCCGGTGATCGCCGGGCCGAGCTGCGGGCTGAAAGCGCCCTCGTCGGTCTGTGAGGTTTTCAGGTAGCCGACCGCGTCGGACACGAGTTCCGAGACCTCCGGGGCGCCGGTCGAAGCCTGGCCGGAGACCGGCGTCGCCGCGAGGGCGACCGCGAGGGGGAGGGCGAGCGTGCCGCGCATTCTCTTCTCCTTGGGTGGTGTCCGCCGATCGGCGGGTGTTCGGGGAGGCCGATCAGCCGGCGAGGGCGATCCAAGCCAGTACGGTGTTCCAGAGGGCCCAAGCGGCGAGCGCGGTCGGCGCCTGCCAACGTCCGGCGGCCGGCGGCGCCGGGGGGGCGGCGACGGGCGGGGCGTCGGTCATGCGTCGTCGGCGTCGTCACACGAGACGTGCGTGGCCGAGAAAACCTCGCGTCCGGCGAACGCTTCCCCGAAATCATACACGTCGTTGAAGTCTTCGCGGCGGTCGTTGTCGGTCTTCCTCATCTGGCCGATGTCGATCAGGTTGAAGACGATCTCGCCGAAGTCGCCGGTCGTCCGCACGCCCCAGTGGGCGAGCACGCTGCGGGCGAGCAGTCCGTACTGTCGGATCGCGTAGCTCTGGATCGCGCGGCACAGCTCGGGCCCCGTGACGTGACGCTCTTCCTCGTCTTCGGGCACGTCGGGGTCGAGCGGCTCGTCGGTCTCGATCGCCGCCCCCAGGCCCAGCTTTTCTTGGCCGTATCGCAGGGCGTCGAAAACGAAGACGTACGCATCGAAATCGTACCGGCGGTCGCGGCGAAGCAACTCGGCGAGGGGGTGCTTCGGATCGAGCATGACGCTCACGTGTCGGCTCGGCGGGCTCGAAGGGCGGGGCGGTATCCAGTTCACGGCGGGCCGTGGCGAGCAGCCACCCGCCGGCGGCTACACTAACGAGAGTGTATCCGCCCGCGGCCTTCTCGGGGACCGACCAGCAGAGATTGTCTCAGGGTTCTTCGCCCGCAGCCGGCGGGCTCTCGCCGCTGGGCGGGGCGTCGTCGCCGCCGGGCGCCGACCCGGGCGGGGGGTCGGCGGCGCGTCCGTCGGCGCCGCCGCGGCGGTCGCGGCGAGGCGGCTCGTCGCGTCCCCGACGCTTGCCCCGGCCGTCGCCCGGTTGGCCCTTGGGTCGCTTGCCGGTTGGCTTCTGGTCGTCGGCGTCGGCGCTGCGCGGCGGCTTCTTGGGCTTGGGGGCCTTGCCGAGGACCGAGACCACGTCGTCCGACCGGATCACCACTCGGCGGTTATCCTCCGTCTGCACGAGCAGCTCACCGGTGAGGATCTCTTGCGACAAGACCCGCCCCTTGCCGTCGCGGGTGAGCACCTCGTAGCCGACCTTGGGCAGCGACTTCTGTAGCTCGTTGTAGGTGTCGTACTCGTAGCGCAAGCAACACTTCAGCCGCCCGCAACGCCCCGAAATCTTCGTGGGGTCGAGGGTGGCCTTTTGGAGCTTGGCCATCTTCATCGAGACCGGCGGCATCTCGCTGAGGTGGGTGTTGCAGCACACCGGCTTGCCGCAGTCGCCGTAGTCGGCAAGCAGCTTGGCCTCGTCGCGCACGCCGATCTGACGCATCTCCACGCGGGTCTGCAGGTCACGGGCGAGGACCTTGACCAGCTCGCGGAAATCGACCCGCTGCTCCGCCAGGTAGTAAATGATCACCCGTTCGCCGCCGTACAGGCGCTCGACCTGCACGAGCTGCATGTCGAGGCCTAGCTCGCCGACGCGGCGTTCGCACGTGGCCAGTTCGCTTTCTTCTTGGGCGTGCAGCCGACGGATTTCGACGGCGTCTTCGGCCGACTCCAGACGCAGGATCTGGCCCGTGCGGTGGTCCTCGCCCATCTGGGAGACCACGTGGTCGGTGGCTTCGACGAGCACTTCCCCCAGTTCCTGGCCCCGCCCGGTTCGGGCGATGACCCGCTGCCCGCGAGCGTAGCGATCGCGCGCACGGCACGTGAACACGCCCAGGTGGCGCATCGATCCGTAACGGACAACGTATTTGGGCATCGTCAACTTCGCGGGCGCCGTGGTGCTGGCGGGCGGGCGGCTGAGCCGGCCGTACCGACTCCCTTCAAGCTAACCCGACGCGCGCTGCAAGCCCAGGCCGACAGCGCCCGAAGCGCTCGCTACTCGAAGTCCACCAGGCCGTTACGGACCGCGATCCTGAGCAGTTCGAGCGACGTCGAGACGCCCAGCTTCCGCATCAGGCGGTACTTGTGGTTGCCGATGGTGCTCCTGGCGACCCCGAGTTCCTCGGCGCATTGGTTGACGGTCTTGCCGAGCCCCACCAGGCGGAGCACATCGATCTCGCGGCGGGTGAGGGACTTCAGGGCCCCGTCGTGCGAAACGACACAGCCGGGTGTGCGCCCCGCGACCGAAGCGAGGGTGTCCAGCAGCCGCGGCCAAGCGGAGGATCGTGAGAACTTCCGGCAACAGGCGCAGCCGGCGGTGGACTGTCGCGGGTCGGTTGGGTCGACAAGCACCAGGGTGTTGGCGCCGAACATCTCGGCGTGGTAGCCGCCACACCGGTCGAGCAGGCGGACGTCGTACACCGCGACGTGCATCTCCGGGGCGCCCGAATGCATGGTATCAGACGCCGCTTCGGCCGTGTAGCCGGCCTCGCGGCTGATCCGGGCGGCGAACGCCTCGGAATCCAGCTGATGCCTCAGGCCAACGAGCACAGAAATCTGCGCTCTGTGGGTTCTGGCGATCGACATCGGCGGGCGTGGTCGGCAAGGGCGGCTTCAGTGGCTCGTCGCTCCGAAGATGCACGCTTCTGACTTCCACGCAATATTCGCAAAACGGCCTCCCAGCAGCCGACGAAACTGTTTCCTGTTGCCGCAAGATGATTCCTTAAAAGCACTTACTGCGACACAGCGTTGAAATCAGCGGAGAGTTCGGCGCCACCCATTTGTCACCGTGTTGGGGTCGAAAAACCCAAATTTGCTCAGTTTTCTTTGCTCAATCACGCCTTGTCCTCGGACTCCCGCACGAGAACGATCTCTGCGGTGTCGGGAGGTCGGGACAACCGGCGACGGGGTTGGTCCTGTAAACTCGCGTATAAACTCGCGTACCCATGCCTTCAGATCATCAGGAGCCGCCCCTATGGCAGCCGAAAGCGCCGAGCAACTGGTCCAGAAGAAGTGCAAGCCTTGCGAGGGAGGGGTCGATCCCTGCCCGATCGACCAAGCCCGCGATCAACTGGCGCGGCTCGAGGGCTGGCGACTGACCGACGACGGCAAGCGGATCCGGAAGGAGTGGACCGTCAAGAACTTCATGGCGGGCATCGCGTTCTTTCGGCGGTGCGCCGAAGTGGCTGAGGAGGACGGCCACCACCCGGACCTCCACCTGGAAAGCTTCCGCAAGGTGTCGGTCGAGCTCTGGACCCACGCGATCGGCGGCCTGTCAGAAAACGACTTCATTCTCGCGGCGAAGATTGACCAACTGCCGATCGAGCTGAAGCAGGAGTGAGCGCTCCGACGGCCCAAGCGGTCGCCGGGGCCGAGCGCCTGGCCTGCGCAGAGACAGATCGCGCGCGACGGGCATTCGGCGCTCAGGCCGTTGCGGTTGCCGCCGGCTCGCTGCTGACGCCGTACGGGTTGACGACCTCGAGCCGGTTGACCACCCGCTCGACGCCATCGACCGACTGGACGAGGCTCTGGGCAGTCTGCTTCAGGTAGAAGCTCGGCACCTTGCCCGTGAGGCAGAGGGCGTCGTCCTCCAAGCGGCACTCGACGTGGCGCAAGAAGAGGTGCGAGCTGGCGCCGAGCCGATGCTCCGCTTGGTGGATGAGATGCTTGTTTACCATCGATACGTGCCTTGTTCCGGAAGACAAGAGAAGAGGGGCGGAGCCCTTGCTGCGAGCGCGTGCTCCGCACGACTTAGTTGTTGCGTTGCATCACGCGTGTAGGGAAGACCAGTTTCTTGAATTACGCTGCTAGGCCAGTGCTAGCGGTCCGAAAGACCAACCGTCCTCGGCCGGGTCCCGGCAGGAGCGAGACAGAGTGAGCAAATCCTTCGCCGCGTGGGTCGTCGATAAGGCCACTGACAAGTCGGACGCCGCCAACGGGGGGGGCGTCAGGGAACTCACCACCGATGACCTGCCGCCGGTCGATGGACCATCGGTCCTGATCGAGGTGGAGTGCTCTTCTCTGAACTACAAGGACGCCCTGGCTTGCCAGGGCCATCCCGGCGTCGTGAACCGTTTCCCGCACGTGCCGGGCATCGACTGCGCGGGTCGGGTCCTCGAAAGTGATTCTGCAAGTTTCGCGCCTGACGACCCGGTCCTCGTTACCGGTTACGACCTGGGCGCAGCGCGTTGGGGGGGGTACAGCGGGTTGGTGCGAGTCCCGGCCGATTGGCCGGTCTCGATCAAGGACCGTTTGTCCCCGGCTCAGGCCATGGCGTACGGCACGGCGGGGTTCACGGCCGCGCAGTGCGTCATGGCCGTGCAGCGGTGTGTCGAACCCGGCCGGGGTGACGTGCTGGTAACCGGGGCGACGGGCGGGGTTGGCGTGTACGCGGTGGCAATCCTGGCCAAGTTGGGGTACCGCGTGGTCGCGGTGACCGGCAAGCCAGCGCAGGCCGACACGCTGCGGGGGCTGGGAGCGGCGGAGGTCGTCGGTCGCGACGTCCTCGAGGGGGAGTCCGACGCGCCGCTGCTGAGCGAACGGTGGGCGGCCGCTGTCGACACCGTCGGCGGCGCGCCGCTGGCGACCCTGGTCCGCAGCATCCGCCACCGCGGGGTGGTCGCCGCGTGCGGCTTGGTGGCCGGCGCCGAACTGCCGTTGACCGTGTATCCCTTCATCCTGCGTGGAGTCACGCTGGCGGGAGTCGATTCGGCGAAGTGTCCACGCGAGCCGAGGCTAGAGGTCTGGCGTCGGCTGTCCGGTCCCTGGCGGGTCGACCTGCCCCAGGAGCTCGTCGACACGGTCACGCTCGACGAGCTGCCTGACGCGGTCGCACGGATCCTCAGCGGCCGGCATGTCGGGCGGACGCTCGTGCGGCCGACCAGCGAAGCCGCGTTGCGATGAATCCCCGCGGTGGCCGCTTACTCGGGCGCCGGTCGTGCCGGTCGTGCCGACCGGGTGATCGGCTCGACTACGGGTCTCGCCGCGGCCGTGCCCGGGCCGAAGGAGGCTGATAGGTCCGAACGGCAAGCGGTTTGCAGACGTATACTAGGATTGCCGGCCAGCGCCGCCGCCGCGGTGCGCTCCCCCTGCTGGCGGGGGGGGCATGTTGGTACGGCTTGGTCGATACGACGATCGAACGGGGAGGAAGTTGTGATGGCTATCCGGCGAACGATCGCGTACGCGACGATGATGGCCTTCCTCGTGAGCCTGGGCGCCGGGTTCGCCTCGGCCCAGCCGCAGTCATCGCTGACCGCGTCGGACCGGATGCTGCAAAACATGCGGCAGCGTCTGGCGCCGCCGTCTGTCGACCGCGTGATCACTCAGAACTTGAACTCCACGCGCTCGCAGGCCGCCAGCGACGGGGTCCGAAACTTCCAGGTTCAGAACACGTCGGTTTCTAGCGGGACGGGCGCGTTTCGGTCGGGTGGCGTTTCGACCTTCGGCCCAACGGCTATCAGCGATTCCAAGCCGTTCACCAACATCACCCGCCCGCCAACGGTGAGCCCCTACCTGCGGCTGTTCGACACCAACCTGACCGGGGCGGCGTCGTTCGACAACTACAACACGCTGGTGCGACCGCGGCTGGAGCAGCAGGCGTTCAACGACAACGTGTCTCGGCAGACGTACCAGCTCAACCAGCGGGTGCAGCAGATCTCGGCGCGGCCCGACTACAACCCCCAGGGGTCGGACCAGATGATGGCGACAGGCCACACGACGACCTTCGGGTACTACTCGCACTTTTATCCGCGGCGCCGGCGTTAAGCGGTTGGTTCGGCTTCGCTCGCGGCCCGGGGGCGCTGGCGCCGTGTCGCTCCACGCCGGCTCGCAAGCACGCCGACAGCCGCCAAGGTCGTGAGCCCAAGGCATCCCCCAGCGAACCAGTCGCCCCACCGGCTGTAGAGGGTCGGCTGCCGGGTCGACGGCGGCACGCTGTGGACGATGACGGCCTCGGTCATCGGTTCGGTTACGGCCACGACAGCGCCGGTCGCGTCGACGACCGCAGAGAGTCCGCCGTTGGCGGCGACGAGCATCGGCAGGCCGTTCTCTACCGCACGGAATTGCCCGCATGCCAGGTGCATCGGCAATTCGCTCGACCCCCAGAACCACGCATCGTTCGTCACGTTGACCAACGCGTCCGGGCGCTGCTCTTGGCGAGTTAGGTACGCTACGTGGCTGCGCACGACGTGCGGCACGACGGTTTCGTAGCAGATCGTTGGGCACAGAGCGAAAGTCTCGCCGTCGCCGTGTTCGAGCGTCATCCCAACCGGGCCATCGCCGCTCGACAACCCGCCCGAGATAGGCGTCAGGTAGTAGAGAGCCGGCAAGCCGCTGGCCAGCGGGATGTACTCGCCAAATGGCACGAGGTGGTTCTTGTCGTACGAGGCCGTGAGACGACCATCGGGCCCCACGAGCACGACGCTGTTGTAGACCGAAGGCCGATCGCCCCCCTGCTCAAAGCGGTCGGCCCCCATTAGCAGCCACGCGCCGCCCGCTCGCTCGGCGAGCGATTGAAGCCAGACACGCGTGTTGGCGACGGCTGCGATTTCGTCTGGCTCGGCGCTCCCGCCGGGCTCGAACGCTCCTCCGTAGGTGACGATCGGGGGGCGGAACATCGATTCCGGCCACACGACTAAGTCGACGCCCGCGGCGGCTTGGCTGATCGCTTCGAGGGTCAATGCAGTCTGCCGGTCCATAATCCGCCGGTTCTTCTCTGCCGGGTCGGCGTCCCACACCGCACGCGAGTCGCCTTGGATGAGCGCGACGGTGGGCGGGTCGTCGGAGCCTTGGCGCAGCGGCAAGGATGATCGGGCCGCCCACCCCGCCGCCGCGACGCACGCGGCCGCTGCCAGCACGCCCGCCCAACGGGTGACGAGTTGCTTGGCCCCTCGCGCACGCACCGCAGCGGCCAACAGGCTCCCGACGATGACAACACAAAACGTCACACCGTAAGCGCCCGTGTAGGCCGCTATCGATCTGAGCCAGCCTTGCTCGGACTGGGAGTGGCTGACAGCGCCCATCAGGAAGCCGGTGAACAACCTGGCTTGGACAAGCTCGAATCCGGTCCAGGCGATCGGCAGAGCGATCCAGACGGGCGCTCGCCAGCGGCGATAAGCCGCCCGCGCCACCACGACCGGAGCGGCCGTGTAGAGCCCGAGATACATCGCCAAGATGGGCCAGCCGAACTTCGTCAGCGGGTGGGGCAGCGTGACCCACCACACGGCGAGCAGCCAGTAGAGGACGCCCGCCAGCCACACGGCGGCGTAAGCTGTGCGTCCCCACCGGCGTGGCGACGCGGCCAAGTCGGCCCAGATGGCGAGCGACAGCCAAGCGAGCGGCTGCCAACCTACCGGCGGCTGGGCCAACCAGAGGACCACCGCGGCTGCCGCGGCTCGCAACAGCACCCGCTTTGGGTCGGCGGGGGGAGGGTCGGGCGCATCCGTGCTGGGAATCGTCAACGCAGGTACGACTCCACCTGGCGGTGCAGCTTCATCACCGCGTCGGTCGCTTGCTCCGGCGTTGGCTGGCCGGCAAGCGCCTGGACCGCGTCGCGCCACACATAGCCGGGCAGCCGAGCCCTGTCGGCAGCGTCGCGGATCGCGTCGGCGACGGGCGCCGCGAGGTCCGGGCGCCGCTCCGCTATCGCGAGCAGGGCGTTGCTCTTCACCGCGATCTCGAACAGCGCCGCGTGATCGACGCCGCGCTCGCGCGCCAATTCGGCGCCCGTCTTCCCGGCCGCCTGGATCAGACCGGCGACACGCTCAGCGGCCGCTCCCTCGGAAGGGGCCCCGGCCGGGGGCGCGACGCCGAGTTCTTTCGCCAAACGCTCGACATCCGCCGACCACGCCGCGACGTCCTCGGGGTTTCCCCCATCGAGCGCGGCCAACTCGATGAGGCCGAGTTTCGACCCGAGCAACCACGCCAGGTGCCGCGTGTTGAACGGCAGCACCGGGACGGCCGGTAGCGGCTCGGCCGCCTGGGTCGAGGAGCCTCGCGGCGCGCCGGGCGTCGGTCCCGCGGAAGCGACACGCGGCTCAGCCGGCGCGGCGCCGGGGAGATCTGTTTGGTCCGGCTCGGCCGGCGGTGAATCGCTGGCAGGCGCCCCTCCCGCGGGTTCTCCGAAATCGTCCGGAAGTTCCGGCGCCCCGGAAGGCAGCTCGGCTAGCGACGCGTCATCGGCCGCAGGCGTGCTTCCCGCCGTCGCTTCGGCCTCGGGGCCGCCGTCGGCAGGGAGGTCGGTGGGGTCGCCGTTTGTTGGCTCCGGGGGTGCGTCGGCGGTCATCCAGTCGGGCAACTTCGACTCACTCGTCGCTTGATCGGCGGCCTCGAGCGGTCCCTCGTCCCAAGGGAGCTTTGAGCCGGCGTTGCTCGCTGGCGGTTGGTCCTCGGGCGTTTGGGCGGTCCCTCCATCCGCGAGGGCCATTGGTTCCTCAGGGTCCGGCGAGTCGCTCGGCGGCCCGTAGGCCGAACGGGGCGCCGCGTCGGTCGCAGCGGCAGCGTCGGGGGTCGGCGACGGGGCTGGCGAGCCGGGTTCGCCGTCTGCGGGCGGGGCGTTGCTGCGCTGCCCGTTCTGGCGGTTGCTCGTCGGCAGGTTGGCGTACTCGCGGTCGAGGAAAGCGCCGAAGCCGTCGTCGTCATCGGCGGCGGCGGGAGCGTCGGACGGGGCGCTCGCGGAGGCTTCTTCGCCCTCGGGTTCGGTCGACGCCCCTTCGGCCAGGCTGAACAGGTCCCGCGCTTCGTCGGGCGGGGCTTCGTCGCTGTCGGCTGATTGCCACGGCGCCGCGCCGGTGGGCCCGGGGGCGGGGCTCGCCGCGGCATCGGCGCCGTCGGGCGACTCGTCGGTCCGCTGCGCGGCTGGGTCCCGCGTCGGCGGGGCAGCGGCGGGAACAGAGGTGTCCTCGATTGCCGCGCTTTCTTCTGGCGCCTCGTAAGGAACTTCTGCCGGGCAGCCTACGACCAACCCAGCGAGCACGGCCACCCACGCGGCTCTTGCCGCGGAACGGCGGCGTGCGGTCGTCCCTGGCGGGACGGTGCGGGAAGTACGACCGTGTTGCATCCGACTTCGGCCTATTTGAGCGACAACCTTCTTGCAAACTCGCGACCGCATTCTAGGGTTTCGGCCCCGTCCCCGCGACCGCGCGGCGGGCCCGATCGACGCTGCCGGCAGGAAAGCTCGACCGATCCCGCGAGGCCGTTAGCGGCTTCCCCGTCTTGTAGCAGCTCCCGCCCCCCCCTCATGCCTGCCCGCCTCCTTGCTACCAGTCCCCCGCAATGTCTAGCGACTCAGCCGACAATCAGCTGCGCCAGGTTCCGCAGATGAGCCGGCGGCGCTGGCTGCGTTGCGCGGTCGGGGCGGGCGCGGCCGCCGCTGTCGGGACAGGCGGCTACGCGTGGTGGATCGAGCCGCATTGGGTGGCGGTCCGGCGCCACGCGATGCGTTTCGAGGGGCTGCCGATGCACCTGGTCGGCAAACGGCTCGTGCAGATCAGCGATCTGCATGTGGGACCGATCGTTGACAACAACTATCTCCGCCGGACTCTCCGCCGATTGGCAAGCCTGCAACCAGACTACTTGGCGATCACCGGCGACTTCATGACCTGCTTGGGGGGCGTGCAGGCCGACCTCACCGCGCGCACGCTCCGAGAGGGTCCGATCGCCGACGTGCCGACCGTCGCGGTTCTGGGCAACCACGACTACGGCGAGACGTTCGGCAACATCGGTTACGCAAATCGGCTGGCCGACACGCTCGACTCACTGGGCGTGCGGCTGTTGCGCAACGATTCGGTCGAGATCGACGGGCTGCAGTTCGCCGGCTGCGGCGACCTATGGGGCAACGAGTGCCGAGTCGGAAGTTCTCTTCTAGGCGTCGAGGCGTCTCGCCCGGCCGTCTATCTGGCGCACAACCCGGACGTGGCCGACCGGAGCGACTGGGGCGATTTCCGCGGTTGGATCCTTGCTGGCCACACGCACGGCGGGCAGTGCCAGTTTCCTTTCGTCGGCGCGCCGGTCCTGCCCGTGCGAAACCGGCGGTATTGTGAGGGCCACATCCACTTGGCCGATGGCCGCGATCTCTACGTCAACCGCGGGCTGGGGTACAAGCGGAGGATCCGCTTCGGCGTGCGTCCCGAGGTGACGGTGTTCACGCTCGAGCAAGCGTGACCGCCCGAAGCGGCGACGAATCCTCATGCCGTGCTAGCCGCCGTGCGTGATGCGGGAAAAGAAATCACGTCGGGCCGCTGTCCCTAGAGGGATAGCGGCCCGTCGCGTCTGAGCAATCAAGTCCGGCGGTCATCAGATGACGCTGCGACGTCGCGTGTGGGTTGTGTGCGAACGGCGGCGTCCGCGCGAGAAGACTCGGAAGATCGAGGTAAGAGCGCTGAACAAGCGGCGCATGGCTTTATCTCCTTGGTTTGAGTCGAGCTGTTCGTCAATTCGGTAGATGAAGAGAGCACACCCCGTGCCAGGATGTCGCTAGCATCCATTCAGCGCGCGAACCGGGCGTGCGATCCCATCTGGGCGAGACGGAGTCGCCTTAAAAAAGCCGACAACCCGGTCGACGAGCAACCGATCGAGTCCGCGTGGCCTCTCGCCCACGGACTCGCCAAACGCGGTCGCCTACCTCAAAACTGGGTGGCCGTAGGCTTTCGCGTGGTCGCTTGCAGAAGGCCTGACTCTGATGTGGCGCCGGCGGTTTTCCTGAAGTCAACCTCGCGGCGGACTAGGATTGACTCTTCCGGCATTACGAGGACCTCGGTCGGCCCGGGGCGCGTGTGCGTCGTCGGACTGACTCGCGGGAGCCCAGGCAGCGGCTTGCGTGCTGCTTGCGGAAGCGACCGCCTTTTATTCGCCGAGTGGCAGGAGCATGGTCGATTCCGGCGGGGCGGCATGACGCTTGCGATTCGCCGGGGGCGCCTGCTTGGCGTTCTATCCCTTCTTCGTAGCCTCCCCAATGTCTGGGCAACCACACCACGCCGAATCCGCCGCGAATCGTCTCACCAGAAGCCTCGCCCGGGCAGGCCTTTTTGTCGGTTGCCTGTTGGCGGCGCCGGGCGCCGTGGCGGCCGACGAGGCGGAGGACGCGCAGCAACAGAACAATGCCAAGCGCCGCTATTGGACGACCGACTGGGACTTCGAAGACGTCGATGTCGGCAAGCTCCTTAGCAGGCTGCGCTCGATCGGCCTGGACCCGGGCGTCGACGCCCGGGGACAGGTCACCGCGCGGTTCGAGATCGGGATTCCCTGGAACGCGCTAAGAGAGGCGGCCGCGTATCGGTTCGACGGCGAGCTGACGAGCCCGCGGCTGTCGATCGACGATACGGAGATCCGCGATCTTCGGACCGAAGTCGAGTACCGCGACGGCGTAGCGACGCTCAGCCGGCTCACCGCCGCGATCGGACAGACCAGCGGCGCTGTCCCCGCGGGGGCGATCGCGGGGGAGGGCTCGGTCGAGCTGTCGCCCCGAGGCGATGTGACGGCCCAACTGAGAGTGAGCGATTTGCCGCTCCAGCCGTTCGTCGAGCTGGCAGCCCAAGTCGCGTCGGACCGGGTCGGCCTCGTGCGCGAGGGGGGGCGGGCCTCGGGCAACGTCAGCTTCCGCGCACCGCTGGAGGCAATCCGCCACATCGAGACCTACGGCCTGTCGGGCGCGCTCGATTGGCGGGGCGTGCGGGTCGCCGGATTGCCGGCCGCCGACGTGGAGTTGAAGGGTCTAGCGATCCGCGACGGGCGGCTGACCGTCGACGCGCTCGACCTCGCGGCCGGTTCGGCCGGGCGTCAGCAACCGAGCATCCGGCTGAACGGCCGGGTTGACGTTCCCCTTACCGGCAGGGGGCCGTTCTCTCTCGACCTGGTCGGCGACGACCTGCCGTTGGCCGAGGCTGTCGCGCTAGCGACGGATCGCGACGTCGGCTTCGGCCGGCCCATCGCTCAGGGGAAACTCGACTTCCGCGTCCGCGCGTCGGGCGAATTCGCGGACACACTAGAAGGCTCGCGGTGGGAGGTCGACGGGGCGGTGGCGTCGCCGTCGTTGCGTGTGGCGGGCGTCGAGCTGGGGATGCTGGAGCACCGATTGCGTTTCACGCCCGATAGCTTCGCACTCACGCCGAAGCGCGACGCCGAGGAGCTGCCCTCTAGCTTCATGCTGCGAGAAATCACTTCGGACTACCGGCTCACGGAGGAACGCTTCGAGCTGAATTCGCTCTCGGCGGCGGTCTTCGGCGGGCGGGTCTCCGGGCAAGCCAACCTGCCGCGCGACGAGAACGGCGAACTGACCGCCGACCTCGAACTGGAGGGCGTGCGGCCAGAGGTGCGCGTCGCCGTGGTCGAGGGCTACCCAGCGGTCGCGTCCGCTACCTTCGCCGGCGACATCGACTGGCGTGTGCCGATCGCCAAGCTCTCCGCCCCCAGCGCCCACCGCGGGACCGCCAAGCTGAGCGCCTCGGACATCCGCCTTGGGGAGGCGCTCGTCGGCGACTTTAGCGTGGAGGTCGCGTCCACCGACGACTCTCTTTCGTTGCAAGCGAGCGGCGAGGTCTTCGGCGGCTCGGTCGACGTACGAACCATCGCGACGCCGCAGGCCGGCGACCGTTGGTCCGATCTTCAACGAAGGCTGACGCCGGCCCGCCTCGAACTGGACGGCGTGTCCCTCGCGCCGCTGCTCCGGTCGACGATCGGCCGCGACGCTGGGCTCACCGGCGAGGCCAGCGGCCGATTGTCGTTGAACCCGAACCCCGAGGCGGCCGGCGGGTGGTCCGGCGCCGAGGCGAGCATCCTGATCGACCTGGCGAACGTGCGGTACGGCAGAGAGTTGCTGGCGCGGGGCGTCGCCATCGAAGCGACGGCGCGGAACGGCGACCTGGTCGTGCGGTCGTTGACAGGCGATTACTCGGGCGGGTCTTTCCGGCTGAATGGCCGGGTAAACCTGACCGGTGCGCGCGGGCGGCTCGACCCGCGGGTCGACCTGCGCCTGAGCGCGACGCGCATCGCCCTCGCCCGGGGCTTGTGGTTCATCGGCGAGCCGGCCGAGAGTCTCGCCGGCAAGGTCTCGGGGACAGCCAGCGTCAGCGGCGACTGGACGGCTTTGCGGGCGCGCGGCGCGATGACCGGAACCGGGTTGGCGGCGTACGGCGTCCGCGTCGGCGACGGCCACAGCGCGTTTTTCGCGAATCTCGAACCCGCGTCGCTGCGGTGGGACGTCCGCTTGCCGACGATCAGCTCGTCGGTGGTCGGTGGCCAAGTGAAAGGCGACCTGTCGGTAGCGTCCGGGCGGCGGGGCGGCTTCGACGTGGCTAGCGAGTGGGACGTGCGGCGGGTGGACTTTTTCCGCCTGACGAGCGATCTCGGGCAACCCAGCCCCCTCGCCAGCGGGGAGGTCTCGGGGCGGCTGGCCCTCGGGGGCAAGTCGGTGCGTGGGGTCGCCGACTTGGCCGGTCGGTACGACCTCGAGCTCAGCGACACGCGCGGCGCCGCGATCCCAGGGATGGTCGGGGTGTCTCGGCTGTTGGGGCCTGTTTCGCTCGCGACCGAGCAGTTCGACGTCGGCCGCGCGCGCGGCGCCGTCCGCCGTGGCGTGGTTGTCGTCGACGAGTTCTGGCTCGGCGCCGACAACGCTCTGGTCAGGGCGGACGGAAACGTCTATCTCACGAGCGGCCGGCTGGACCTGACGGCGTTGGTTGCGACAGGAGACTACCGCGACATCGCCAACAACTTCGCCCAGCTGGCGCAAGAGAACGCGATCCGTGTGCTCTTGCCGGCTTCAGCCGTGCTGAGTGTTACCGAGTTGCTGCGAGATCGGACGTTGGTCGTGGCGGTGACCGGCACGGTCGAGAACCCTGTCGTGCGGCCCCAAACGATCGAGACGTTTCGCGAGGAGGTCGCGAGATTTCTCCTTCGGGAAGGGCAGCGTGTGATACTAGCTGGCGCCGCCGTCGGCGCCGGGGATGGAATCGAATGACGGCAGCGGCGGCAGTGCTAGCAAGCTCGCCGGACCCTGAGGGTAGCGCGGCCCGCGACAGCCCCGCGTTTTGGGTTGCTCGCTACCGACGCTGCTGGCCGATCGGCTCAAAGGAAGGGATTCCTCCTAAAAGGTGAGCAAGATGATCGGACGGATCGATCGGGGGTTGAGCTGCGTCACCCTCGTTACGCTTGCTTGCACCGGGTGCAGCTCGCTCGGTCTGTCGCTCTACCCATCCGGCGAACGGCTGACGACCGAGTCGAAGCAGGTGCTCGAGGCGTCGCGTATCCCCCGGGGGATTCCGCGCGAGAACGCGAAGACCGTTCTCCCCGCCCACGCGTTGCAACCGGGCGACGTGGTGCTGCTCGAGCCGCTGAACGTTGAGCGCGACCTCCGGCTGCCAACCGACCAAGCGGTGCTAGCCGATGGCACCCTCGACCTGGGAGCATACGGGCGCATCGTGGTGGCCGGTCGGACGCTCGAGCAGGCCGAGTCGCTGATCGAGCAGCAGATCGCCCTGCAACTGCTGCGGCAACGCGACGCGTGCCAGCGGTTCAACGACGACCAGCCACCCGCCGCCGCCGAACTCGGCCAATTGCCCCAGGGCTGTGACGGCATCGCAATCAACGTCAGGCTTCTCGAGCCGGTGCACAAATTCTATGTGCTCGGCGAGGTCAACGCGCCAGGCTCCTACCCCCTCACCGGTTCGGAGACGGTGCTCGACGCGATCGTCAGCGCCGGGGGCCTTGCTGACAACGCCGACCCGTGCGAGATCCTTCTGGCCCGCCCCACCGACCCGTGCGATTGCCGCGTGACGCTGCCGGTCTGCTACCGCGCGATCGTCCAGATGGGCAACACGACGACCAATTACCAGCTGCAACCCGGCGACCGGATCTTCGTCGGCGCGAGGAGCTGCCTCGACGAGATCCTGTTCTGGCGCGCCAGCCATCCGTGCTCGCGGTGCGCGGGCTGCAACGTCGCGTGCCGGAACCCACCGATCAGCACTGCGCGGCCGATGCCGGTCGTCGAGAGCGAGATGATCGAGCCGGGCAGCTCCGGGCGAACCGATCTGGCCGACGAGCTCATCCTCTCAAGCCGGGCGGGCGGGGCCGGCTTGCCGAAGCCGCGCGGTCCTGCCTTCGGTTCGGCCGACGCGCCGGCCGAGCCGGTCCCGGCGACGCCGCCGCGCGAAACACGGCAGGCCGCGCCCGCCTTCGACGGCGAACTGGATTTCTCGCCGGTCGTCGAGTGACTTGCCGCCAGCCGGGCGGCGCCGCAAGGGCCGCCTCGGGGTCGGCCGGTTGCTCCCATCTGGGCCGGTTGCTCGAATAGGGAGGCACTTCTGCTGCCGTTGTTTTGCTGGATCAACAGGCAAAGGCGATGCCTCATCTATTGGCGCTCGACCAAGGCACGACCTCCTCGCGCGCGATCGTGTTCGACGAGCAAGGCGAGGTCGCTGACGTTGCCCAACGGGAGTTTAAGCAACACTACCCACGTTCCGGCTGGGTCGAGCACGACGCCGACGAGATCTGGCGGACCCAGCTCGCCGTCGCCGAAGAGGCGCTGGCCAGCGCCGCCGACGCGGGGCGCGATATCACCGCAATCGGGATCGCCAACCAGCGCGAGACCGTTGTCCTCTGGGATCGGGCGTCTGGCGAGCCGGTGGGCCGGGCGATTGTTTGGCAAGACCGGCGGACGGCCCGCGAGTGCGACCGCCTCCGGGCGGAGGGCCGCGAGGGCTGGCTGACCGAAAAGACCGGCCTGATCTTCGATCCGTACTTCGCCGGGACGAAGCTCGCGTGGCTCCTCGACAACACGGCCGACGCGCGCGAGTCGGCCGCGGCGGGGCGGCTCGCCGCCGGCACGATCGACGCCTGGCTGGTCTACCGACTCACCGGCGGCCGGCGCCACGTGACCGACGCCACGAACGCGTCGCGCACGCTCCTGATGGACATCCATTCTGGGCAGTGGGACGAGGAGCTGCTCGAGTGCTTCGGCGTGCCGCGTGAGGTGCTGCCCGAGATCGTCCCGTCGAGCGGCGTGTGCGGCGAAGTCGCTATCGACTCGCCACTCCGCGGCCTCCCCATCGCGGGGATGGCGGGCGACCAGCAAGCGGCCTTGTTCGGCCAGGCTTGCTTCGCGCCGGGGCTCGTAAAGAACACCTACGGCACCGGTTGCTTCGCGTTGATGAACACGGGGGAGGAGGCTTGCCCGTCTCGCAACCGCTTGCTGACGACCATCGCGTGCCGCATCGCCGATAAGACAGAGTACGCGCTGGAAGGGAGCATCTTCACCGGCGGGGCGGTGGTGGGGTGGCTCCGCGACGGGCTCGGTGTGATCAAGGAGTCGTCGGAGGTTGAAGCCCTGGCGGGGAGCGTGAGCGATTCGGGGGGCGTCTACCTCGTGCCCGCGTTCGCCGGCCTCGGCGCGCCCCATTGGGACGCGTACGCGCGGGGCACGATCGTGGGGATCACCGGCGGGACCACGGCCGCCCACCTGGCGCGGGCGGCCCTGGACAGCATCGCGCTGCAGAGCGCGGACTTGATCGAAGCGCTCCGCGCCGACTCGGCCACCCCGATCGACGAGCTGCGTGTCGACGGCGGCGCGTGCGTCGACGATCTCTTGATGCAGCGGCAGGCCGACCTACTCCAAACGCCGGTCGTCCGGCCCGCTGTCACCGAGACCACCGCGCTGGGCGCGGCGTACTTGGCGGGCTTGGCTGTCGGCGTGTGGCCCGACCGCTCGGCGGTCACCAGCCGGTGGCGCGCCGATCGCCGGTTCGAACCGGCGATCTCCGCCGACGAGGCCCACGCGACGCGTGCCGCTTGGAGCCGCGCGGTCGAGCGGTCGCTTGGGTGGGCCGCCGGAGGAGACGGCGACTGATGGCAACGACGCGCCGCGACCCGGTCCCCTTTCGGCGGGAAGTTCATGCGGCGCGGCTCGCGTCGGGGGAGCGGTTCGACCTGCTGGTGGTCGGCGGCGGCGCGACGGGCGCCGGCGTGGCGGTCGACGCGGCGTCGCGCGGCTATCGCGTCGCGCTTTGCGAGCAGGCCGATTTCGGCAAGGGGACCTCAAGCCGGAGCACGAAGCTCGTCCACGGCGGCGTCCGGTACTTGGAGCAGGGCGACGTCGGCCTCGTGCGCGACGCGTTGCGAGAGCGTGGCCTGCTGCTCCGCAACGCACCGCACCTGGTGTACCGCCTGCCGATCGTGCTGCCCCTGTACCGCTGGTGGGAGCCGTTCTACTACCGAGCGGGCTTGGCCGTTTACGACCTGCTGGCCGGCCGGCTGGGACTGGGGCGTTCGACGCGGCTCTCGCGCCGCGCGACGATCGAGGCGCTGCCTACCATCCGCCAACCGTCGCTGCGGGGCGGCGTGCGCTACTACGACGGCGGGTTCGACGATGCGCGGCTGCTGATCAACCTCGTGCAGACGGCGGCCGACCACGGCGCCGTTTGTCTGAACCACGCGCGGGTCGACCGGCTCATGAAGGAAGGCGACCGGGTCGTCGGCGCCGAGGTCGTGGACCTCGAAAAGGGCGTCGATTACCCGGTCCGTGCGAGCGTGGTCGTCAATGCCGCGGGGCCCTACAGCGATGGCGTCCGGCGGTTGGCCGAGAGCGGCGGCGAAGACTGGATCCAACCTAGCCAGGGTGTGCACATCGTCCTCGATCGGGAGTTTCTTCCCGGCGACGATGCGATCATCGTGCCCCGCACGCGCGACGGGCGGGTCGTGTTCGCGATCCCTTGGCACGGTAAGACTCTGGTGGGCACGACCGACACGGCTCTCGACGCCACGCCGCTGGAGCCGGTCCCGCGGCGCCACGAGATCGATTTCTTGCTCGAGACCATCAGCGGCGTGCTGTGCGAGTCCGTCAACGACAGCGATGTGCGCTCGGTCTTCGCGGGCCTGCGGCCCCTGGTTCGCAAGGACGGTTCTTCGTCGACGTCGAAGCTCGGCCGGGACCATTCGGTCCGCGTCGGCCCAGAGGGGCTGGTCACCGTGTTGGGAGGCAAGTGGACGACCTACCGGAAGATGGCGGAAGACTGTGTCGACCGGTGCGCGGACGTGGCCGGATTACCCCGTTCTGCGTGCCGCACCGAGAAATTGTCGATCCGCAGCGACGGCGACCCCGAGGGACCGCTCTCCCACTACGGCTGTGACGCCACCGCCGTCCGAGGCCTGATCGCCGGCACACCAGAGTACGCCGAGCCGATCGACGTGGGCCTGCCCTACACGGTCGGGGAGGCCGTGTGGGCGATCCGCGGCGAGATGGCGCGCACCGTCGAGGATGTGCTCTCCCGCCGTCTGCGGGCGTTGCTCCTCGACGCGGACGCCGCTTGCCGAGCTGCGCCGAGGGTTGCCGAGCTGCTGGCGGCGGAACTTGGTCGGGACGACACCTGGGCCCGCGATCAGTCCGCGAGCTTTTCAAGGCTTGCCGAGGGGTACAAGGTGACGGGCTGTGAACGCTCCAGCGCGTGAACGCAGGGGCCCGAACTCCTTGCCAAGGCCCGCCGGCGACGGCGTTAGTTGATCGAGGCGTCGCGGTAGTCGACACTGACACTATGTCCTCCTTCTCTGACACGCGGTCTGGCTGGCGTCTCGCCGCCGTGCGGCTCTGCTTTGCAGTCGCGGGGGCGGTGGGCGCCCTAATCGCGGCGCCGGCGCGGAGCGGGGAGAGCCTCTATGGTGTGCACTGGTGGGACTATTCTCGCCCCAACGTCGGCGAAGGCCCCAACGGCGGGTGGTCCGTCGAGAGCGTCGTCACCCACTCCGCGCCGTGGTGGCAGGCGGATTGGTTCCGGCCGCTCTACTCGGAAGTCTCGTCGGCTCGCAATGCGTCGATCATCACACGCGTCGACTACGACTGGGGGCAAACGATCCCCGCGCCGGACAACCCGGACGCGGACGCTTGGCCCGCTTTCGTGGTGGAGAACGTCGTCGGGGTGTTGGGCGATTACAGCTCTCGATGGGTGATCGGCAACGAACCGAACATCGTCGGCGAGGGCAACGGCTGGCCAAACGGGCAGGTCACGCCCGAGGCGTACGCGGCCACCTATGTCCGCGTCCGCAACGCGATCAAGGCGGTTCGACCCGACGATGAAGTGCTGTTCGCTCCGGTGAGCCCTGGCGGTGTGATCAACGGCGTGCGTTGGAAGTCGGGCGAGGACTGGCTCGACGAGGCGATTTCCGCGGTCCAAACGATCCCCGGCGGCGAGATCGACGGCTTCGCGATCCACGCGTACGGATCGCCCTACCTGGGCGCCGCGGCCGCGGCGGAAGGCTTCCGCGCGTCGTACGCGAGCCAGCTCGCGTTGATCGACAGCCACCAGCACCAAGCTGCGCCGGTCTACGTAACCGAATGGGCGCGCGACACCAGCACGTCGGGGCGGCTGGACAGGAACGAAGCGGTGACGGCCGAGTTCATCCGCCTCGCGCTGGGCGGGATCCACGAGTGGAACCAGCGGCTCGGCTCGCACAACATCCGCGGCGCCGCCTGGTTCGTTTACGACAAAGACTACGGCGGGTGGGAGGGGCAATCGCTCGAGTGGTGGCGCAACGCGGGCGCACCGGAGGGCTCCGACGGCGACCTTTGGACGGCGCTCGTTTCGACGGCAGACCTCCCGGCGGGGATCGTCGGCGTCCGACCGCTGGGCGACTTCGATCGCGATGGCGACGCCGACCAAGCCGACTACTCGCTCTGGCGCCAGCAATACGGCGGCCAGGAGCAACAGGCCGACGCCAACGGGGACGGCGCCGTCGACGCGGCCGACTACACCCGCTGGCGCGACTCGGTAGGCGACTCGGCGCTGGGGGTCTCTGGGAAGACCGCAGCAGCAGCTCGTGCGCCGGAGCCCTCCAGCATCGCCGTGGCCGGCCTGTGCGGCGTGGCGGCGTGTGCGACGCTGGGGAGACGGCGGCGCTAGCGCGCGTCGTTCCGACCGCCGTTCGAGGCCTGCCAACGGGCTCATCGACGCAGCACGCGCCGGCTCCGACACGGGTAGCGTTGTCGGGCCGTCGCATCCTCGTGAGCGGCCTGCGCAAAGCGTAGAAATGGCGCGATTTGGGGCGAATAGACTGGCGAAAGCCGTCGCGCAGCCGCATATTACGCGGGCGACGCTTGCTCTTCAGACCGAGTCGGATCGACCGCGACGCCGGCCGGCGTGGCGCTCTCGCGCGTCGCCGGATTAGGGAACAGCCCAACGACTCCTCGCCCGATTGTGCGGCGATTTGGTGGTTCGGCCACGTGCACGCCGCTCCAAACAGCCGCCGCCGACCGAATCAGCGAGTCACGCCTTCGACCCAGCGACTCCACCTATGATGCTCGACAAAGTGCGATCTGTTGTTCCATTCGCCCTCGGCGCGGCCGTGGGCCTCGCCTCGCAGTTGGCTTGGCCGGGGGTCGCGTCGGCCGCGGTGCGTTCAGCGGCGATTCACAACGCATCCTTCGAGGCGTTCGACACGTTGCTCTCCGACTCCGACATCATCGCCGGGATCGACGAAGAGCCGGAGACTTTTCTTGATCCGGGCGTCTTCGAAGGCGTCGGCGACCTGGGCTGGCACCCCGCCAATCCGGCCTCGAGCGACCCAAGCCGGCCCGAAGGATTGACAACCTTCACGGACGGTGTCGGCGCGTTTCAATCGGGCTTGAACGGCTTGCTCAATGAGAATTTCATCGGCGGGGGCGACCCGCCCCAGCCCGAGCCGGGGGCGCCGGTCAAGGTTGTCGAGTACATCCTCGATTCGCCGCGGGACATCGGGCGGATCAACATTCTTTCGGGCAACCGATTGGACGCCGACGGGCGGATCTTTTCGACCGTGCTGATTCGTGCTTCAACGGACGACGGCTTGAACTTCACGGACCTCGGCTACTTTCAGTCCGACCCGTCGGGAACCGTGAACGAGCAAAGCCCCCTTTCGCCGCCGCAACGCGCGTCCCTGATGACGATCGTCGATGATTCCCAGGCGACGCTGCTCAGCGGGGTGACCAATATCGAGTTCACGTTCTTCGCCGTCAGCGACACGACGGGCCGGCTGCACGACCCCTTCGACGGCGTGAACCCGTACACCGGGGTCGACGACGGGCTGAGCCCGGCGTTCCAGTCTCCGTTGATCTGGGAGATCGATGTGCTTTCGCCCGCGGCCGGCATCCAAGGCGATTACAACGCCGATGGCTTGGTGAACGCGGCCGACTACACCGTTTGGCGTGACACGAACGGGGACTCGGTCATCCCCGGCGAGGGCGCCGACGGAAACGGCGACGGAACCATCAACGGGCCGGATTACGAGGCTTGGCGCCTCAACTACGGCCTTGGAGCGGCTCCCGCGGCCGCCACGCCGGAACCGACGACGCTCGCCTCGCTGCTGGCTGCCGCGGCAGTCGGCGCCGCGGCCCGGCGGCGGCAGTAGCCCGCGCCGGGCGTTGCCACTGCTCACTTGCTCAACACTCCCTTGCCTCTTCACCTCTTGATTGGAGCGTACTAATGATCTGGCGTTCTCTTGCGATCACCCTGGCTTGCGCTGCCGGCGTGGCCAACGCGGCCGTGACCTCGGAAACTTACCACGGCGCGTCGTCCGACCTACTCGACCTGCCCTTTACCCCGAGCGACAGCGATCTCATCGCCGGCGAGCTGCCCTCGTCCGCGAGCGGCATCGGCACGATGAACGGCTTCCGGACCGACCCGCCGATGACCCCCGCCGGGGATCAGTTCCCCGCCTACACGGACGGCCTCGGCTTGCTGGGGAGCGGGCTCACCGGTTTGCTGGCGGACAACGAGCCGGTCGTCGATGGCCGCATCATCCAAACCGCCGTCTACTCCCTCGACGACAGCCGCCTGGACGAGATCCGCGTGTTCACCGGCAACTCATCCGGCGACGCGCGGCAGTTCTCGACTTTTGTTGTCTCGCTCTCAACCGACGGCGGCGCCTCGTTCGTGCCGGTGGGCCCCAGCGGCGGCTACTTCCAGTCGGATCCTACCGACACCAGCCCCGCTGCGGGGACCGTGAGCACGCTTCAACGGATCTTCGACACGTCGGGGCCGTTGGGATTGGGCGTCGACGCGGTCCAGATCGACTTCTACGCTTCGAGCAACAACACGGTCAACGCCGCGCGTGACCCCTTCGACGGCGTGAACCCGTTCACGGGCGTCGACGACCTCGCGCCGGCCGCGAACCAGTCGCCGCTGGTGTGGGAGGTCGATCTGATCGCCATCCCCGAACCGGCTGCCGCGATGCTGAGCCTGATTGGCCTGACGGCGACCGCCGCGCGCCGGAGGTAGCGGGCGCCACGAAATCAGGCTTCACTAGGTAGCGTCATCGAACAGAGGCGGAGAGATCAGCTCTCCGCCTCTTTTTGTTTCACGCCGCGCGATTGGGGCAGTCCAACGCCCGCCACTCCGGCCGGGTGAAAACCGACAGGAGATCACGAAGCAATGCGGCGAATAGCTTCGCCTGTTTTCGGTCACGAAAGAATCGGGCTACGATGGCGTCTCCTCTATGGCGCCGCGCCGGCGGCAAGGGCTTCTGCTATGACAGCAATCGTTCGGTACCTAGTGGGGCTGAGCCTCGTGGTCTTGCTCGGAACGCCGGCGGCGGGCGACGACGACTCCGTCGTCGACTCGCTCATCAAGAATGGCCAGTACGCGCAGGCGGAGGCCCTGCTGCGCTCTCGGATCACGGACCCCGACGCGCCGGTTGTCGGCGGGCCGGCCCGCCGCCTGGAAGTACTCCGCCGCACACGCCGCGACTTTCCGCTCACAGCGACGCAGGTGCTCGAAGACATCCGCGATTCGTTGCCGGACGCGATGGCCGACGATATCCGGGCGTGGACCGCCTCGGGCGACCTGCAGCACCGCACGATCGACGGACAGCCACGCTACTTCCGGCGAGCCGCGTCGAATCTCTTCCGGCTGAACACGGAAGCAAAGCGCCGCCGCGACGCCCATCGAGCCGCCGCGGGTAAGCCGCCAGAAAAGAAGTTCGACTTGGTCGGCTTGGCGGAGCGTGTGTTGCAGGCGGCGGGCGACGAGGGCCAGCCGCTCGTCATGCCGGTGCGGCACCGTGTCACTTACACGTTGAGCGTGAAGCCAAGCTGCCAATCACTAAGACCGGGCGCGGTGGTCAGGGCGTGGTTGCCGTTCCCTCAAGCGTACCGGCAGCAGGGGGAAGTCCGCTTGCTTGGCAGCCGCCCGGAGCCCACGGTCATCGCTCCCAATGGGTCGCCGCACCGCACGGTGTATTACGAGTTGGTGCTCGACAACGGCGAGGCGCCCTCGTTTCGGCTCGAGTTCGAGTTCGTGACCAAGGCCTACTGCCCGAACCTGAACGCCGGTCGCGTCGGCCCCTACGACACCGGCAGCGACGAGTATCGCCGCTTCACGGCCGAGCGAGAGCCACACATCGTCTTCACGCCGGAGGTGCGTCGGCTGGTTAAGGAAATCGTTGGCGACGAAACGAACCCGCTTGAGAAGGCGCGACTCATCTTCCACTGGGTGTCGGCCAACCTGCCTTGGGTCGGGGAGATGGAGTACTCGATCATCCCCAGCCTTTCCGCCAAGGGCATCGCGACCCGCTGCGGTGACTGCGGCGTGCAAGGCATGACATTCATCACCCTCTGCCGGGCAGCCGGCGTGCCGGCACGGTGGCAGTCGGGGTTCGGGACGAAGCCGGGCGAGGAGGGCATGCACGACTGGTCCGAGTTCTACGTGGAGCCTTGGGGCTGGTTGCCGGCGGACGCATCGTACGGCGTCCTCGAGAGCAAAGACCCCCGCGTGCGCGACTTCTTCTGCGGGCGGATGGACCCCTACCGGCTGATCGTCAACCTCGACTACGCCCGCCCGCTGGTGCCGGAGAAGACGAGCTTCCGCAGCGAGCCCAACGACTTCCAGCGCGGCGAGGTCGAGATCGGCGGGGCCAATCTCTACTTCGACGATTGGACATACGACCTGCGGGTCGAGGCTCCCCGAAGAGCGATCCGCGTCCGCCCAAGAGTAGGAGCGCCCCCCGGTTTGCTCCCCTGAAGAGCGACGCCCGGCGGCACGCGGCGCCCTTAGCGGTAGCGCCCCTCGTCAAGGCTCCGCTGACGGGTCGCCCCGGCTGGCGTAGACTGTGGCGGCTCGATGCGTCGCGCTCGTAGCTCAGCTGGATAGAGCAGCGGACTTCTAATCCGCAGGTCGGAGGTTCGAGTCCTCCCGGGCGCGCTGGCCGTTTCGTATGGCGTGCGAGGAGCCGCGTTAATCGGCTGAAGCGACGGGCTTTGTCGACTTCCTTCGATACAGGCAAGGATTCGCGTGCCGCGTCGCCGGCCTATGTCTTGCCGGCCCTCGCTCTGTGACGGAGGAAGCCGAACACGGGTCCGACGCGGCGGGCGGTGGAGGTTTGCCGGGACGGCCGCCCGCTCTTGAAGAGGCTCGAGTCTCGAAAGTCGGGCCGACAGGATTCGAACCTGCGACCTTTTGACCCCCAGTCAAACGCGCTACCAGGCTGCGCCACGGCCCGACGGAATGGATCGCTGCGGTCCTGGTGGGGCTGACCCTCTGAAGATGCCCGTGGGGAGCGGGCGGAGGGGGTCCCCTCGCAGCAGGTGGATACGTTAATCGAAAAGGGGATCGGCGGGAAGCGGGCGCCGCTCGGGGTCGTCACGCCGAGTGCGAGGGCGCCCGCCGCTAGCTCGCTGTCGCGCCGGCGGCCCAGTCCCTCCGCTGGCGGCTGCTGGGGATGTCCATCGCTTTGCGGTACTTCGTGACGGTCCGGCGGGCGACCTTCACGCCGTGCTTGGCCAGTTCCTTCACGAGCGCGTCGTCGGAGAGGGGCTTCGACTTGTCCTCCTTGTCGACGATCTCTTGCAGCTTGATCCGCACAACGTCCCAGGCGACGTCGTCGCCCTCGGCGTTGGTCGTGCCGCCGACGAAGAACCGCTTCAGCGGGAAAATCCCGCGGGCGGTCTGGATCCACTTGTCGTCGACCGCCCGGCTGACGGTCGTCACGTGCACGCCGACCCGATCGGCGATCTGCTGCATCTTGAGGGGCTCGATCGCCTCGGGGCCCTCGTCGAGGAAACGCGTCTGGTGATCGACGATCGCTTGCGCGACGCGGCTCAGCGTGTTGCGGCGTTGCTCGATTGCCTCGATCAGCCACTGCGCGGAGTTGATCTTCCGCTTGATGTACTCGCGGGTGTCCTCGTCGGCGTCGGCGGCTTGCTTGAGCAGCTTCCGGTAGTAGGGCGACACGTACAGCGAGGGGAGCTCGCCGTCCTCCAGCCGGACTACGTACTTGTCCGAATCGTCCTTCTCCAGGAACACGTCGGGCCTTACGCTCGGCGCGGCCGACTCGGCGAACTCGGCGCCTGGCTTCGGCTTCAGCTGGCGGATCTCGTCCCAGATCTCGTTGATGTCTTCCAGGGACATGCCGGTCTTCTTCGAGATCTGCGGCAGGCGGTTGTTCTGGAGGTCTTCGAGGTGGTTCTCGATCAGGACCCGCATCTCGGGCTCGAACGGGTGCCCCGCCTGGAGTTGAAGCAGCAAACACTCCCTCAGCGACCGCGCCCCGACGCCCGGCGGGTCGAGGTGCTGAACGACCGTCAGCGCGCGCTGGGCCAGTTCGAGCTGCTGCTCACGGAAGGCCTCGGCCGAGCCGTTGAGCTCCGGCGGCACAGGAGGAAGCAGCTCCTCGAGCGGCGACTTGAGATAACCGTTCGTGTCGAGGCTGTAGATAATCCGCTCGGCCATCCTGCGCAGGTCGGGCTCGAGTCCGAACCAGCTCAGCTGGTGCTGCAAGTAGTCGCAGAGCGTCTCGGGCCGGGCCGTCATGTTGGCCATCTGGTCGAAGGCGCGATCGGCGTCGGCCTCGATCTGGCCCTGCGACGGGCGGCTCCGCTCCTCGTAGTCGTCCGGCAGGTTCTCCGCCATGTTGACCAGCCGCTCGAAGTCGTCCTCGTTGTTGGACGATTCGTCGACGACCAGTTCCTGCTCGCTGTCGTCGGCCGACTCCGCCGTGTCCGGCGACTGGGACTCGTCGGCCTCCGGCTCGACCTGCTCCAGACACGGATTGTCTTGCAGCTCCTGCTCGATCCGCTCCTGCAGGGCGAGGATCGGGAGCTGGAGGATCTCCATCGATTGGATCATGCGGGGCGCAAGCACTTGCTTCTGCGCCATCTGCATCGATTGTCCAAAGGACATCCGCATAGTCGTCAATCCTGGCTTCGAGCCGGTAAGCCGCCTGAGAGGGTCCGTGCACAAGACCACGGCGGGCGGACAGGGGCTGGCGTCCCGCCGCCGCGGCCCAGCAACTGCTGTACCATACCCGACTACCGGGCGGCTTGGCCAACCATTTCGGGCAGGAAAAGCTTAGCTCGCAGAATCCAGCGGGAAGGCGCCCCCCCGCCCGCGTGGGTCACTGCTGTTCGCCCGTGAACTTCGAAAGCATCTGGTCCATCCCCGGCAAATTCATGCCGCCGGTAAGCTCCTGCATCGCTTCCGCGTGGAGCTCCTTGGCCTTTTGCGCGGCGTCGTTGACGGCGCCGGCAACAAAGTCTTCGAGCATCTCTCGCTCGCCCCGCTCCACGAGGCCCGGGTCAATCCGCACGGCGAGGACCTGCTGAGCACCGCTCATGTCGACCTCGACCATGCCGCCGCCCGCCGCGCCGGTCACTTTCTCGTGCTTCAGCCGCTCTTGTACCTCCTGGACCCTCGCGCTCATCTGCTGAGCTTGCTGGGCGATCTGTCCGAGGTTGGCGAGATTTCCGAGGCCTTTGAACATGCGGAGCGGGAGTCGAGTCGGGGGGAAGCGGAATGAGGGCGACGTAAAGCATACGCCGCTCGCGTCGGCGGGAGCGAATCTTCAACGCGCGGACGCCGCGCCCGGAGGGTCTTTCGGCGGAGTGTAGCGGAGCTTATCGGGCTCAACGGCGAACAGCTCCATCGCTTTAGCGACGAACGGCTGCTGAGCGATCTCGGCCTGCTGCTGTCTGCGACTGGGGCGGCGGGGCGCGGCGAGTTGATCGCCGACGCTGGGCTGTGTGGCCGACCGCTCGAGACTCGCCGCGAATTGGGCCACTAGGCTGTTGGGCTCCGCCTCCGGCGGGGGCGCCGGGGGGGAAGCCAGCTCGATGTGCGGCGCCGGCCCGGCCACGCTCTGCCTAGAAGCAATCGCTGCGCCCGTTGCGGCGGCGACGCTCGCCGCCGGTTGCGCCGGCCGGCCATCGGCGGTCGCTGGCTTGGCAAGCGGCTCTAGCTGACTCGGTTCAGTGTTTTTTTTTGGCGCGGGAGGACGGTTCGAGGCGGGCGGGGCCGCCGCGGCGCCGGACCTCAGGTCGGCTACAGCTTGAGCAAGCTCATCGAGGTCCTCCAACGACGCTAGACGCACGATCGCCATGTCGGCAAGCGTCCGCTCGTGAACACTCACGCGCATCCGCGCGGCGGTCTGGTCGAGCACCTGCATCGCAGCCAGCAGCGTCGCAACGCCGAGGCGCTCGCCCAGCGCCTTGGCCGTTTCGTACTGAGTCGGCAGCGCGTGGCGCATCTGTTCGGGGGGGCAGCCGACCGTGGCCGCGAGGGCGTCGCGGTAGTAGCCCATGAGCTGGTCCAGCACCTGGCCCGGGTCGGCCCCACCGCGGACCGCCGCGTCGAGCGCGCCCAGGCCCGAGGCGGCGTCGTGGTCCGCCAGCCGCTCGGCGAGCTCCGCGACCCGCGCCGCGGGAGCAACGCCCAGCAACGCGTTGACCGCTTCGGCCGTGATCTGCCCGTCGGACACGGCCAGGAGTTGCTCGAGCAACGACTGGCTGTCGCGCATCGAGCCGGCCGCCCGGATCGAAAGGATCTGGAGCGCTTCGTCGTCGATGCCGACGCCTTCGGCCTCGGCGATCTGCCGGAGCCGCGTGGCGATGTTCTGCGAGTCGACGCCCGCGAAGTCGAACCGCTGGCAGCGCGAGAGGATCGTGATCGGGATCTTCTGCGGCTCGGTCGTCGCGAAGATGAACTTCACGTGCTCGGGCGGCTCTTCGAGCGTCTTCAGGAGGGCGTTGAAGGCCTCCTTTGTGAGCATGTGGACTTCGTCGATGATGTAGACCTTCAACCGCGCGCGGCTGGGCCTCACGCCGGCGTTTTGGCGGAGCTGGCGGATCTCGTCGATGCCACGATTGCTCGCGCCGTCGATCTCCAAGACATCGACGTCGTCGCCGGTGGCGATCCGCTGGCACGCGTCGCAGGCGTTGCAGGGCGTGGGAGTGGGGCCTTGCTCGCAGTTCAGGGCCTTGGCGAGGATCCTGGCGGCCGACGTCTTGCCGACGCCTCGGGCGCCGGTGAACAGGTAAGCGTGGCCAACTCGGCCGGCCGCGATGGCCTGCTTGAGGGCCGCCGCGACGTGCTGCTGCCCGATCAGCTCGCCGAAGGTCTGCGGCCGGTAGCGCCGCGCCACGACGACGTAGTCGCCCCCGTCGGGCTTGGTCACGTCGGAGGGTTGGGGGGAATCCGACATACCAAGCCGATCGTAATGAGCCGTCGGCGCAAGCCAAGGGGCGGCGGCGGCGCTTCGTTCATCGCTCGCGGCGGCGGCCCAAGAATAATGGCCGACGGCGAGCGAGGGGCCCCCACACCCAGAGACGCAAGCTTATGGCTGCTGCGTTTCCACCCTGACCAGGTTCGCAAGGCCCCCGTCGCAGGGACCCCTCGCTCGCGATCGGCGCACGAGAAAGTATGGGCCGAGGCGGGGGTCAGCGTCAAACGGGCGACGGCGGGCATTCGGGGGTTCGAAGGGGGACGACGGAAACTCATTGAGTCCAAGCGTGGTTTACATCGTCCCGCCGTTGGCCGTCTTCCCTGTCCGCCTTTGCCCCCACGCCACACGCTCGCCCTCACAGGCGTGCTTGCCCGTCGCGCCACTTCACCCTGCCAAGGCCATGCCGCCGGGGGTCCACTTCATCTCGGCGAACGCCTGCTCGATCGTCGCCTCGTCGACGCCGTCGGCGTGCTTGGCGGCGCCCGCCAGCAGGGCGAAATCCGCCAGCCGCGCGACGTGCCGGGGGACACCCCGTGTGAGCTCGTGCAACAGGCTGAGAGCGGCCTCCGAGAAGATCGGCTCGAAGCGGCCCGCATCGACCAGAGAGGTCTGGATATAGCCGACGGTGTCCGATGCGTCCCAGGGAGCGAGGTCGATCCTCAGGTCGATCAGGTGCAGCAACGGCGGCGAGAGCCGCTCGAGCGACTCCGGCGAGGTCGTCAGCAGCAGCGTCCAGCGTGACGCCGGGTCGCTCTCGAGCCGCGCCAGCCGCACCAGTTGCTGCTGCGAGTCGGGCCCGAGCTGCTCGGCGTCGTCGACGATCAGGACGGTGGCGCGGTCTTGCCAGCGATTCTCTGCGAGACGGTCTTCGATCCGCCGCCACAGCCGCATCTGGCAGTCGCCCGGATCGGGCTGCGTGTCGAACCCCTCGGCGACCCGGAAAAGGAGTTCCCGCGCGGTCACTCCCACCGCGTCGAGCAGCACGACCTGGCTGCCGTTGCGGCGTTGCTCGGCGGCGACAGCGGCCGCGGTGCTGGTCTTTCCCCAGCCGTGCCCCCCGAGCAGGACCCCGACGCGGCGTCGCTGGCTGACGAGGTAGTCGGCGCGCGCCGTTGCTTCGGCCAGCGCGTGCGTGGGGTAGGCCTCTCGCCCGTCGGCCGACCGGCCTTCGCCGAAAGCGATCGTCGCGAAGGGAGAACGGTCCAGGCCCCAATGCTGCAGGTACATGTCGCCCCCCGGGCGTCGTGAGTCTTGGGTGAGGGCCGTGCAGACGCGCGGACCCAACGGCATAATCGGCATCGCCGCCGGCCCGGCTTCACGCTCAGCCGACAAGCGCCTCGCCCTCTGCTAGCACCCAGCCGTAGTGGCCTGCTGTGTCCCAACGCTTTTTCTGTCCTGAGCCCGTTGTGTACCGCAGCGGCGAGCCCTGCGTGTGCCGCTTGCAGGGGGACGAGGCCCGCCACGCGACGCGCGTGATGCGTCTCGGCGCGGGGGACGCCGTCACGCTGTTTGATGGTACCGGCTGGGAGTACACGGCCGTGGTGCGGTCGGTCGCGCGGAGCGAAATCGAGCTAGTCGTCACCGCGGCCGAATCGATCGACCGCGAGGCGCCAGTCAGGGTGACGCTCGGCGTGGCGATGCCCAAAGGGGACCGCCAGAAGGTCCTCGTCGAAAAGCTGACCGAGCTGGGGGTGGCGTGTCTGACGCCGCTCGTGACCGAGCGGAGCGTCGCCCAGCCCAAGGCGTCGGGCGTCGAGAAGCTGCGCAGGACCGTCATCGAAGCGAGCAAGCAATGCGGACGCAACCGCTTAATGCAGATCGACGAGCCGACACCGCTGCAAGCATTCCTTGAACGGTGCGATGCAGACCGTCGGCTAATCGCCCACCCGCACCGCGACCGGCAAGCGCCCGCGACTTCGGTCGAGGGTCCGGTCGCGGTGGCGATCGGGCCCGAGGGGGGATTCACCGAGGACGAAGTTGCGGCAGCTGAAGCGGCCGGGTGGGGCGCGGTGTCGCTTGGCAGAGCGATCCTGAGAGTCGAAACCGCCGCGATCGCGGCGGCGGCCCGGTTTGGCTGTCCCTGAGGCTCGTCCATCTAGGCGAACAGCTTCAAGCCCAGAGCCTGCGCCTCGATCTCGAGGAGGTGTCGCTTGCGCTGGACACCGCCGCCGTAGCCCCCGAGCTCGCCGCCGGCGCGTACAACGCGGTGGCAGGGCGTGAGGATGGCGATCGGGTTCCGGCCGTTGGCGTTCCCAACCGCTCGGGCCGCCGTCGGAGCGCCGATAGCCACTGCCAGCTGCCGGTAGCTACGCGTCTGCCCATAGGGGATCTGCAGCAGCGCGCTCCAAACTAGCCGCTGAAACGGCGTCCCGAGTAGTTCGAGCGGCACGCCGAACCGCTGTCGCTCTCCCGCGAAGTACTCCGCCAACTCGGCCGCGGTCTGCTCGGTGACCCTGTTTCCCCACGTGGTGGGCTGCGACCGCCCGAAATCGAGCCCTAGCAAGGCCGATTCGTCGGCGATCGCCGTCATCGGCCCGACCGGCGTATCGATCTCGACGACGCAGCGCAAGTTCGGGGTCACTCCGCTTGGACTTCCTTGATCCGGATGTTGCGCCAGCGGACTTGCGCGCCCTCCTGGGACTTCGATCCGATGCTGTGAACCTGCAACGCGATGAAGCCCTCGGCGGTCTGGCTATCGGTGAAGTCGGCGGCCTTGACGCCGTTGATGTGGGTCGTGATTTGAGGACCGACCGCTTCGATGCGGTAGTGGTTCCAGCCGCGGCGGTCGAACGCGGCGCGGGCGTCGGCGTGCTCGTCGCCGTCGAGGGTGAAGAGCCAACCGCGGCGGCCCTCGTCGTACACGCCGGCGGACCATGAGCGATCCGAGGGATCGATCTCGGCCTGGTAGCCGTGGACGCGGCCCGCGGGGAACTTACGCTCGCTGACCTCTCCGTTAGAGCCCTTTACCTCTTTCGTGGTCGGCTTGTCGTAGCACTCGCTGCGGAACTGAACGCCGGAGTTCAGAGTCGGGTCGACCTTCACCTCAAACTCAAGGACGAAGTCGGCGTAGTCGCGATCCGTGCAGAGGAAAGAGTTGGGCGTGTTTGCGACGCTCGTCCCAACGATCTGAGCTCCGCCGGGGGCTTCGGGAGCGACCGTGTAGTGAGCCTCGCCGCCGCGTTGGGTCCACCCGTCGAGCGACTCGCCATCGAACAACGGCCGAAAATCATCGCTGGCGAACGAAGGCGAAGCGAAGGTAAGCAGGACACAGAGGGTGCGGAACATATCGAGAGGAGCGATCGGGGAATGAGAAGCGTGTTGGTAAGAACCACCATAGTAAACAACCCGCCCCGCCGGCGCCGGCGCCCCCCCCGGAGCGAAAGTCAGCCACACACGGCCGTCCCCGCCCGGAGGCGGCGGTTCACGGCGACAATACGCCGCACGGCGTCGTCGATCTCGGCGGCGGTGGTCGTCGCCCCGAGGCTGAAGCGGACCGCCGAATCGACGAGGGTTTCGTCGAGGCCCATCGCGAGCAGCGTCGGCGAACGCTCGGTGGAGCCGCTCGCGCACGCCGAGCCGGTGCTGCACGCCACGCCGGCCAGATCGTACGCCATGACCAGGGCCTGCCGATCCGCGCCGGGCAAGGCGACGCAGGTCGTGTGCTCCAGCCGCGGGGAGTCTGAACCCAACACGACGGCCCCTCCGAGCCACGACGCGGCGAGGCCCTGCTCCAACTCGTCCCGCAAGTCTTGGAGCCGCCGGACACGCTCGGTCCGCTTGTCGGCCCACTCCTGCAACGCGACGGCCATGCCGACCGCCATAGCAGCCGACTCGGTGCCCGCACGCAGCCCGGCTTGTTGGAATCCGCCCCGGAGCACCGGCGCGGGCGTCGCAGCGGGAGCGAGCAATAATGCACCGACGCCGAGCGGGCCGTTGAACTTGTGGGCAGCGATGGTCGCGGCCGTGAGATTCCGGTAGCGGAACTCGAGGGGGTGCTTGCCGGCGAGCTGTGTCGCGTCGGTATGGAGCCACACGCCGGCCGATGCGCAGAGCTGGGCGATTGCTCCAATCGGCTGGAGGACCCCGGTCTCGTTGCTCGCCGCGATGACAGAAACCAGCCCCACCTCGCGGCTGGCCTCGGCGAGGAGCCCTTCGAGCTGGTCCAGCCGCACAACCCCTGCGTTCGTGAGACCGATGCGGTCGACGCGATACCCCTCGTCGGCGAGGGCGTCGGCGGTCGCTTGGATGCTAGGGTGCTCCATCGCCGAGATGATCAGCCGCTCCTTACCCGAGGCGGTCATCAGGCCGCGCAGGGCGAGCGTGTTCGCTTCGGTGCCGCCAGACGTGAAGACGAGACGGTCCGGCGACCGCCCGGACGGGTCCCCGCCGAGCAACCGAACGATCTGAGCGCGGGCCTCTTCGAGCGTTCGCCGTGCGACCCGACCGGCCGCGTGCTGGCTCGATGGGTTGGCGAAGGCCTCGCGCCAAGCCGCTTGCATCGCCTCGGCCGCGGCGGGCGACAGGGGGCTCGTGGCGTTGTGGTCGAGGTAGATCGTTCGGGCAGGCATCCCGCGAGTATACGACGCCGTCGGCGCCGGTACTCAAGCGACCGAGTCGCCCGCCAGGGCGGCTGTGCTGAATGCCGCCTGAAAGTTGTAGCCCCCGATCGGCCCGTCCAGGTCGAGCACCTCGCCGATAAAGTACAGGCCCGGCACGAGGCGGCTCTGGCAGGTTCTGGGGTCCACCTCGTCCAGGTCGACGCCGCCGGCGGTCACCTCGGCTTTCTTGAAGCCGAGCGATCCGGCCAGGCGGAGCGTCGGCCGTTTGACGGCGTCGACCGTCGCACGCCGTTGGGCTCGTGAGAGTTCGGCCAAGCGGCGTTCTAGCGGGACACCCGCTTGGCCGAGCGTGGCCTCGGCGACGCGCCGGGGAACCACCTCACCGAGCAGCGACAACACCGTCTGGCCGCCGCGTTCGGCTAGTCTCTCCTGGAGTTGTTCCTCGCCGACGGACGGGGCTAGGTCGAGCACGGCTCGCCACTGAATGGCGTCCGGTCGCTGGGTCACGAATCGGCTACAGTCCATCGCCACCGGGCCCGACAGCCCGAAGTGCGTGAAGAGCAGGGAGCCCCGGCGATCGATGCGAACGTCGCCGCGCTCACCCTCGATCAATCTCAGCCGCACATCGGATAGCGTGACGCCTTGTAGATCGAGCGCCCATCTCTCGGTAGAAGTGAGCGGCACGAGCGCCGGCCTCGGCGGGACAACGCGATGGCCTAGCGCCTTCGCCCAAGCGTAGCCGTCGCCGGTCGTGCCACAGCCGGGCCAAGAGCGGCCGCCGACCGCGACCACCACGTTGCGCGCCCGGAGCGTTCGCCGGCTCGTGGCGACGACGAAGCCGCCGGCTGATCGCTCTACGGACAGCGCCGCCTCGCCGAGCGCCACCTCGGCGCCGCTGCTAGCGACCATGCGGAGCAGGGCACGCTGAACGTCGAGGGCGCGGTCGGACTCCGGAAACACTTTCCCTGTGGACTCGATCTTCGTGGCGAGTCCTTCGGCCGCGAACAAGGCGATCAGCGCGTCGGGCGTCAGGCGCGCCAGGGCGGGGCGGAGCCAGCGGGCCTTGGCCTTGCCCTCGGCGCCGCCGGCCAGCCGAGCGTAGGCGTCGGCAATGTCGCCGGGCGAGGCGTCGTGGGTGAGGTTGCAGCGGGTCCCGCCCGACATCAGAACCTTTACGGCCGCCTTATTGTTCTTCTCCAGCACGAGGACGCGTTTGCCCCGCTCGGCAGCCCGCGCCGCGCAGAGCAAGCCGGCGGCCCCGGCGCCGAGGACGAGCGCGTCGTAGAGAGGGGAACTGTCGGTCAGGGCAGCGCCTCCTCGGGACGGCGATGGCGCTCGGCGCCCGCGGCCGCCCGGCACAAGTCGGCGAGGTCTTCGGCCAGGCGTCGCTGTGCCTGTCGCTGCATCAGCCAATCGAGGGGCGCAAACAGCGTCGTCACGACCCGCGCGCCGATCGAGGTGGGCTGCGCGTCGAACGTCATCGGCCGCCGTGTCCCGCCGTTAACGGGCTCGCAGGTAAGAAAGCCCTTGCACTCGCATCCGCAGGCGCGGGCCTTGGTCGTGTACGACCGGCCCGGCCGGAAGTCGCCAACCGTCAATTCCACGGTCGCATGGTTCCCCATCAGCATGCGGGTTTCACGCCAGCGCGTGCCGAGACCAACATCGCCTAGAGTGAGGATTTGGATGGAGTCGATCCCGCGGATTCGATCTGCCGCGTGCTCCGAGTCAGTCGCTAGGGCGAAGACACGCTCCGGCGGTGCGGCGATCCGCTCGGCGATCTTCAAAGGCGACATTACAGAAGGATACCCGGCTTTCCGAAGCCGGCGTGGCGCCGCGTGGAAAGACTGGCCATCTGGGCCGGATGCGCGTTCCGCTTGCCCGCACGGGCACTGCCGATTGAAATAGGGTCTCAGGGCGGGCTCGCAGCGAGGCCGCTAGGCGGTAACCACTCGAGGAGACGCGACCGATGGCCGGAATCCGCAGGCTTGCCCCCATGATCGCCGCAGCAACGGCGTTGGCAGCATCGCCGTTGCTCGGCCAGATCCAGTTTGTCGGGTCGGTCTCGCCCACGGGGCCTGGCGATGGCGACGTGGAGGACACCCTCGAGATCGGCGTCGGGACCGACCCTGAGGACGTCGACCCCCGGGGCAGCGTGTTCATCGAAGGCGGCTCGACGCTGCAATTCGACGAGGTCTGGGTAGGCAGCGACGAAGGATTCCTCGGCCGGCTCGTCGTGTCTGGCTTTGGCTCCTTGCTCGAGGTCGAGGGAGCTGGCTCAACGCTCGACCCGGCGTTCCAGGTGGGTCGGGAGGGGGACGGATATCTCCTAGTGGACGACGGGGCGACCCTCGATCTCCTCGATGATTCCGGCGACATGATCGTAGGCTACGAGCCGACTTCCGTCGGTCGCGCGATTGTCGACGGCCCGCTTACTTTCGTGTCGATCGGCCAGGACCTGGTGATTGGCAACGAGGGCCTCGCCTGGATGGACATCTCTGGCGGCGCCGTGGTCCGCACCCGCGACACAACCAGCGCCGGCATCACGATCGGCGCCGCGAGCGGCGGCGTCGGTTACCTGACCGTCGACGGGTTTCAGACCCGGCTCCGCTCGGCCGACGACCTGACGATCGGGGGCCTGGGCGCCGGCACGCTCTCGATCAGCAATGGCGCCGTGGTCGACGCCGACAACAGCTCGGGCGCCACCGCGTCGATCGGGCTGGAGGGGCGGCTCGAATTGGCCGACGGCGTGCTGCTCGTCAACGGCATTGGCGTCGCCGGCGTGATCGAAGGGTACGGTCTGGTGCGGGGCGTGGGCTCAGGGACCGTAGCGATCGCCAGCACGGGCCGCGTCGACGCCAACGAAGCGGGTCGCCGCCTGACGTTCGACGACGCCGTCTCGAACCAAGGGAGCATCCGCGTACTCGGCAGCGAACTAGAAACGCTCGAGACGTTCACAAACTCGGCGGGGACCGCCGCGCTGGAGCCCGGGCGGATCGAGGTCCGGTCTGGCACGGTGCGCTTCGTCGAGGGGGCCTCCAACGCCGGCGTGATCGCCGCCACCGAGGGCGCCAGCTCGATCCACGGCGAGGTCGCCAACCAAGCGACCGGCTCGGTGATCGTCGCGCGGGACGCGGTGCTCACTTTCCACGACGACTTCACCGACAACGGCGGCTCGATCGACGTACTGGCCGGCGGCAACGTCCTCTTCCTCGGCGACGCGACCTTCGCCGCGGCGAGCACCTTGTCGCTTGCCTTCACCGACGAGGACCTCGGCGGGGCGCCGCTGAGTGTGAGCGGCACGGCCGCCCTAGCGGGAGAACTGCAGCTCGACCTGCCGGAAGATTTCTCGCCCGATCTCGGCGAGACCTTCACCCTCTTGGAGGCCGGCGCGATCACCGGGTCGTTCATCCCCCCGCTGCTGCCGACGCTCGACGGCGGCCGCGAGCTCGGCCTCGTCAACACCGGCACTTCGCTGTTGCTCGAAGTGAGCATCGACACGAGCGGCCTGCCGGGCGACTACAACAGCGACGGGGTCGTCAACGCCGCCGATTACACGGTCTGGCGCGACGGGCTCGGCACGGTGTTCGACCAGTCGGACTACGACGTCTGGTCGGCCAACTACGGCGCGACCGCGTCTGCGTCGCAGGCCGTGCCCGAGCCGACCGCGTTGGCGGGCCTGGTTGCGTTCTCCGCTGCCGCCGTGACCCGCAGGCCACGCCGAGGCATGGCGTGTCAGTAGTCGACGCGTTCACCGTCCATGCGATAGATCGCCAGCGGGTAGCCGCCGGGGCCGAGGAACTCGTCGATTGTGAAGCGGCCCTCCACGGCCACGGGCCGAACGGAGAACCGAGCGGTCTCGCCCGGGGCCATTGTCACAAGGATGCAGTCGAACAACGCCGCGCCGGGGCCGAAGCAGCACTCTTGGTTGTCTCGCACGAGGACGAATTGCTTGATGCCGCTCTTGGTCGCGGTAGGAAGGATGTAGCCTCGGATCCGGATCCGACGCCCGTCGAGATCGCGCACCGCGTCGGTCAACAAGCTCCGATCAAAAGGGGCGCCGAGTTCCATCTCGAACTTGATGTCGTCAAAGTTCTTGTCGAGCAGTTCCGCAGCGTCCCGCGGTTCGCTGGCGGGGGGCTTCGCCGGCGCTGGCTCCGCATCGGCCGACGTTTTGACGCGACCGCCGGCGCCGGGCTCGACGCTGGCCACCGGCGGCGACGGGCGATCGTCGCATCCGAGCGCCGCCACGAGCGCAGCGGCGAACCCGGCGAGCAGCGGTCGACAGTAGCGAGCGCCGCCGTTCACGGCTCGACGTAGTCCGCTTTCAGGTGGTAGGTGATCGGCGTGCCGAGCGTTGGCTCACCGGGGCCCCGGCTAAGCTTGCCGCCGACCCGGAAGAGCCCGCCGTGGAAGTCGGTCGTCTTGCCGACGAGGTCAACCTGGATCTGGTCGAAGTACTTGACCTTCGAGAGGTCGCCGAAGCAGCACTCGTTGCTGTCGCGAACGAGCAGGAAGCTCCGCATGTTCTTCTTCACGGACGAGGAGTCGGGCCGGATGTAACCCTTGATGAAGACCGGGTCGCCGTCGTCGATCAGCTCGTCGACTTCTGCCGGCGCTAAGCGGCCCGCGGCTTGGTCGCGTTCGCTCGGCTTCATCTCGACAAAGCTGAGCCGCTCGTACCCGTCGGGCACCTCGGTCGCGTAGACATAACTCGAATAGCCCACGCTCGAGACGAGGAAGAAAGCCGACAACGCCGCGCCCACCATCGCCAGAGGGCGGCCCGTGTAGGTCTCCGGGGCGGCGGCGATGGACCGCAGCGCGAGCACCGAAACGATCAGGCCCGCGATCGGGATCGGCGCCATCAACAGCGTCGCTTCCAGGCTCCGGCCCGCTGTGAAGAGAGCCACGGCGGATATCACACCGACCAGCAGCCCGACGACCGCGAACGAGTGGACCGAACGATACTCCAGCGAGTCGTCGACCTCGGCGGGCGGGGTGGCCTCGGCGGGTTTCAGGGCGGAGATCGACATGGCTTTGCGCTTCGCGATGCGTTACAGGGCAGGATCGGAACGGGCGTCACGCGACGCCGCCGCGGAGTATCAACCAGAACAGGCCGACCAACGCGGCCGCCCCCAGCAAGGGTACGCCAACGAGCACCGTTTGGCTCGGGCGTCCCGCCACAGCGGGTGGCCCCGCCGGTGTTTTCGCTGCAGCTCTCGATGGGTCGCTCTCGGGCGTTCCGCTCGCGGGCGCCGCCGGGCCCGCTTCCGGCTCGGCAGCGACGGCCCTCGGGTCTGATGCTTCGGCTTGGCTCACCTGGGGATTGACGTCGCGGCGGTCCCCTCCGGCAGCGCGGGGGAGCGGCGTCTCGATCGGGTTTGGCGGCATCTCGTCGGGGCCGGCCGACGCCACAGTTGTCCGCTCGCCGCCGCCCGGGCTCTCAGCTCGCGACTTCTGCGCCGCAACGAATTCCTCCGCCGCGTCGACCTGCCGCGCTCGCGCTGCCCCAAGCATGCCAAACGCCTGAAGGCTGCGGGCGCGTTCGACTGTCTTGGGGTCGAGTTCCTCGATCTTCGCAAGCGCGGCCTCGGCGGACTCACCGACCTCGCCCGACTGCCCCGCCGCCACGTCGAGGTAGGTGATGATCGGCTCTCTCACGTACTTGACCGGGGCGTCCTCGCGGTCTTCGAAGGACTCGCGGTACATCTGCTCGAGTCGATCGACGAGCGTCCAGTCCTCCCAACGCGCCAAGTCGGGGATCACCTGGTCGGCGAATTGGGGATTGCTCAGCAGCAAGCGAGCCGACTGCAGGATCCGCGGGAGGGGCACGAGTTCGGTCTGCTCTTCGGCAAGAAACCGCAAGGCCTGCAGGGCGGCGTACACGTTCGAGTAGTCCGCCTTAGGGTCGGCGAGGAACCGCCGGTCGACCAGGTCGAGCGCCTCGACCGGGTCGCCGTGCTTGCCGGCGAGTGTCAAGTAGCAGGCGATCAGGGCGTCGAGCCCGAGCTTCCGCTGTCGCTCCGCGATCCGGATCGCCTCCGGCTGAAAGGCGACTGGCATCCAGGGGTTCACAGAGATCGCCGCGGCCGCGCCCCCTTCCGCCAGCGATGCCAATCGCCGGCTGTCAGACGCGAGCATCTCACGCAATTGCTCGAGGTCCTTTGGTTCCCCGCAGACGCCGAGCATCGTCAGAAAGAGGCGGCGACGGCTCGGGCTGGTGAGCGGGTCTTCGACCCACGCCATCAGCTGACGGCGATCCATCTGGGGCCCGAGATCGACGACGTCTTGGTACGGCGCGCGGGCGAACTCGTCGTAGGCGTCCTGGGCGAGCAGCGCGTCCTCGTGCTGCAGGTACTGCTGAAAGAAGGCGAGTCGCTCGGCCCCGGCGGGGGGCAGCTCGAGCAGCTTCGGGACGTACTCGGCGGCGACGTCCGACAGCGGCAGCGGGACCGCCCAATCCGGAGGAGAGCCCACCCCGCTGATAAAGTACTTCCGCTCTAGGTCCGGCTCGCCGAAGTAAATCGCTTGGATCTGCTCGACTCCCTCCATGAACGGCTTCCCTACGAGCACCTTCACGACGTCGAAAGTGGCGCTCCCGGTTTCGGGGTCGACCAGACCCGCCGGCACGCCGGAGTCACGCAGGCGGTCTCCCGCTTCGGCCGCGGCGGCCAGCTTTCCGAGCAAGACCACCGAGCTGTCGGCGATCTCTTCGCTGAGCGTGCGGCTCTCGGCGGCGCAGAACGGGCAGGCGTTAGCTCGTCCCGCGCCGGCGGCGGCCAGCAAGGCGGCCAGCGTCATCGTCCGGTAGGGCATAGCTCGGCTTGGAGTCGAGAGATGTTGGAGCGGAAGGGTCTCGCCCTATTGTCGCTGCCCGGCGGAGGCTGGCAACGGCCGATCTGCTGGCAAAGCCGGCGGGCGCCGTGCCGCTTCGCCACCGGCCGGGGCCCGAGTCTCACCTCGCGCCCGAGAGCGACTTGGCGACGTCGGTGCGGTACGCGGAGATCGCCGGCAGGAGGCCGGCCAGCGCCGCCAACACCACGAGCGACGGGATCACCGCCAGCTCCCAGGGATCGAACTCCCAGAACGCCAGCCGGATGCCGGTCTGGTCCTCGACGTACGGCGCCGCGGCCGCGACCAAGGCGTGTCCCAGAGCGATGCCCGCCACGCCGCCGGCCAGCGACAGCAGCACCGACTCGCCCAACACGACGAGCATCACGGCCGTCCGGCTCGCGCCGAGCGCGCGCATCACGGCGATGTCGTGGGAGCGCTCGCTCATCGAGTTGTAGATGCTCACGAGGATGCTGATCGAGGCGACGATGACGATCAGTACGGTGAGGACCAACAAGACCACCTGGATCGGCTTGACCGTGTTTTGCATCAGCCCTTCCACGATGCGCGCCGGCGCCACGGCCTGGAAGGACCGGTCGGGGTCCTTGTTGATCGTCGTCGCGAGGACCTGAGGGCCGATCACGCTGTTGCAGAGCACGAGGATCGACGAGACCTCGCGCTGCGCTTCGGGGAGCGGCTGTATCTCATTCCCTTCGTTGTCGTACAACACCGGCGGCGGGAGCACGCCGCGGGGGTCGGCTATCTGCGGCTGGCCCACCGGGCCTCGGTTCGCGGGTTCGGTTGACTTGGCGCCGTCGCTTTCCGGCGAAAGGGCGTGGCCGTCGAGCAGGTAGAAGCCTTCGATGTTCACGAACACGGCGCGGTCGTTGGCGGTGCCCGTCGGCTCGAGGACGCCGACCACTTTGAAATCGTCGTGACGGTCGCCCGTGCCTCCGATGCCGTGGGTGGGGTTGATCGTGTCGCCGACCCGCACCCCGGACTTCGCCGCGACCACCGAGCCGAGAACCGCCTCGAAAGGGCGATCCGCCTTAAAGTTGCGGCCTTCGCGGAACCCGTACGACAGCGGGTTGCCCTCGGAGTCGGCGCCGTAGCTGAGGGTGTCGAACAGGTCTGGTGTGGTCGCTACGACACGGAAGAGGTCGCCGCCGGAGTCTTCCTCGCCCCGCGACGTGTCGAAGCTGTCACCCAGGCAGTAGGGAACCGCCGTCTGGACCAGCGACGCGTGCCGGCCGTCGGTGAACTCGCGGTAGAAGCTGTACGGGATCGTGTATCGGGCCTGGCCGAGGTGGAACACCGTGCTCAGCACGAGCTGTGTGTCGCCCCCCTTGCCGCCGACGATCAGGTGGTAGCCCTGGGCGTCGCTGGAGAACTGTCGCACTGCGACGGAGTGGATGACGATCACCCCGATCATCGCCGCCACGCCGAGCGCCATCGAGAGGGCGGTGAGCGTCGACGCGACGCCCCGCTGCCGCATGTTCTTCCAGGCGATCCGCCAGAGAGACATCAGTGGTTAAGAGGTTGAGGTTCGCGCTGGGGTTTCTAGCACCGCTTCTTCCAACAGTCCGGCGGCTAAACCGCGGCCGTCGGCGCGCCCGCCACGACGCGGTTGATCTCTTCGAGTTGCTCGACGCGATCGAATTGCGCGGCGACCTCGTTGGAGTGCGTCACCAGCAACATCGCGACCCCCTCGTCGCGGCAGGCGCCGCGGAGCAGATCGATTATTTGTTGCTGGTGAGCCGGATCGACATTCGCCGTCGGCTCGTCGGCCAACAGCAACACCGGCTTGTTCGCGAGCGCTCGGGCCACCGCGGTGCGCTGTTGCTCGCCGACCGACATCGCCATCGGGCGGTGGTGCTCACGGTGGGACAGCCCCACCCGGTCCAACAGCGACCGAGCCCGCTCCGGATCGGCAGATTGGCCGGTGAAGGTCATCCCTAGGAGCACGTTCTCCAGCGCGGTGAAACCCGCCAACAGATTGAAGGTCTGGAACACGTAGCCAATGTGTCTGGCGCGGAACCGATCACGGGCTGCCTCGGCCAGCTTTGTGAGGTCCCGCCCTCGGACCTGGACCGAGCCCGAATCGACCGCGGTGAGACCACCGATCGCGTTCAGCAAGGTGGTCTTGCCGCACCCACTCCGGCCCCGGATCACGACCTGCTCTCCGGCCATCACTTCCAGTCGAGGCACGTCCAGGATCGCCAGCGGCGTGGCGCCCGGCTGGGGATAACTCTTGCGGACGTCTTCCAGCAACAGCATGTCTACGGGGCAGGTACGCGGTGAAGCTCAGGCGTTTGGATCAACGCCTCGGGGGTGGGTCCGACTCCGGGCCGCCGAATCCATTCAATACGACGCGGCTCGGCGGCTTGTTCGAAGCGTCGACGCGGCAGGCGGGCCTTAGGCGTGAACTGGAGTGCAAAGGCTGACCCGCACTAGCTTTGCGGCTCGTCCGCGTCGAACAACATGCGATCGACGCAAGCCAAGCCACCGAGGGCGAGCGAAAAGCCGACGAACGCCCCGGCCGCTTCGCCCGCGTCCCGCAGCAACCCGTAGTCCGGGCCGCCAATTTCACCCCCGCCGATCGCCAAGCTCGGCTCGGCGCCAAGAGTAGCCACAAAGCAGTAGAACCAGTAGACGGCAAAGCCCAGCGACACCCATCCCGCCACAAGCGCCGCCCATGCCGCCGCCTCAACGGTTCGCTCGAAAAGCCAAGCCATAGGTGCTCATCCCCGACGGGCCTCGGGCGCGGCCTTTCGAATACCGACGCCCCCTTCACAACCGGCGGTTGCGTTCGGCTGCTGATGGTAAGCTCCGCGTGCCGTTTCACCAAGTAGAGGCCCGTCGCGTGCGATTTCCGGGACGGCCTACTACTCCGCAACGTGGGCGGCTGACGCAAGAACGGCGACGCGCAGTAGGGGCTCTCGAAGCCGCAGCAATCAATTTGCTTCCGATGCTGTACTTGGAGCCGATTTACTCGGCGTTACAGCGACCGCGACGGCGCGCTCCCACGCACGCAACCGGGTGCGGGTGGCCGTCACAACTCACGGCCGCGGCCGCCATGAGAGGGCCGTACGACCTGAACAATCCTCTCGCCTGGAGTGCGCGCGAAGTCAACGCCCGTTGTAAAGGCAGTTCGCCTAGGCAGGGGTGGCAGATCGCGACGAGTTTGTGTCAAGTAGGGCTACTGCAAGCAACCCTGCCGAGTTAAACCTGTCGGCAACACGTGACCCAAGGAGAAATGAACAGTGGCTAAGAAACGCGCCAGCGGGCCGAACAAGAGCGCTGCCATCCGGGAGTACCTCGCCGATAAACCCGACGCGGGGCCCACAGAGGTAGTTAAGGAGCTCAAGAAGAAGGGGATCGACGTGGCCCCGGCTCTTGTGAGCAATGTGAAAGCCGCTCTGCGCGGCAAGAAGGGTGGCAAGAAGCGGAAGAAGAGCAAAGGCAAGCCCGGCCCGAAGCCGCGTAGCGGCGCCGACACGGTTAGCATCTCTTCGTTGATCGAAGCGCGTGACTTTGCGGACAAAGTCGGCGGAGTGGACAAAGCCCAAGACTTGTTGCGCGCCCTCGGAAAGCTCGAGTAGACATAGCGAACAGCAAGGAGAGCCGACCGAGTCGGATCTGAGCCGCGGCCAATTCAGGCCGCGGCTTTTCTATTTCTACTTTGCGCAGAACGCTACGACGCCGCTGCGTCACTCGCAACGGCGAGAGGCGATTGATGAGTCGCCGACCGCCACAACGCGTCTCGGCAGTCGCTTTTTCGACTCTTCTTTCGGACGCCCGCGAAGGAGTCGTCGTGGGCCACTCTCCGGTCCCGAGCCGTGGAGAGTGAGCCGTCAAGTCAGCAACGGCCACCTTATTGATCCACCCTCCGGGTTTGTGCCCGAGACCCGCCGCGGCGATTCGCCGGCGGATGCGTCAAGGAAACGGATGGATCGTCTGCGCAAAAAAATATCGAAAAATCTTCCGCCGCCGCGTTTCGCAACGGTCGGGCGCCGCGAAAACGCACACTTCGCGTGGCAGTGGGGGTCCATTGGGCCGGAATCGTCTCATTCTGCATCGCCCACCCTTTGCTTGCCATAAACCGTTTCCGCACAGGCGTTTACGTTCCTTGTAGGCGTGTGCCGCCGCTCCTACTATTCGACGCAAGAGGGTGGTGTGCTGGTCGGTGAGCCCCGGGTAGCACGCCACTCGCCGCGACGCCGCATGGCTTCGCAGAATCTTTTCTATCTCGCGGAACGAGAGAGGAGGCCAACCATGAGCTTGGCAGAGAATTACGTTTCTGGCGCCGTCTTCAGCGTGGGCCGCTCGGCGGACTCGAACGAGAAGGCGTCCGCATTGCGACGCGGCACGGCGACGCCAACCGAGTCGCTGCCGAACCGACGGCACCGCATCGCCGAGGTCCGCCGGCAGCAGGGCGTGTCCGTACGCAGCGCCGCCCGAAGGATGGGCGTGCCGATGCAGCAGGTGCGCGCCGAGGAGCGCCCCGACAGCGATCTCAAGCTGAGCGACCTGGCGCGGTGGGAGCGGGCGCTCGAGGTTCCCCTCAGCAACCTGCTCGTCGATGACAACGCGCCGCTCTCGGAGCCGGTGATGAAGAGAGCCAAGTGGCTCCGGCTAATGAAAACGATCAAGGCCCTAGTCGAGCTCAACGCTTCGCCGGCGGCTACTCGGATGGCGCAAATGCTCGAGCAACAGGTGGTCGACGTCGCGCCCGAGATGGCGGACGTGGGAGCTTGGCATTCGGTGGGGCAGCGACGCACCCAAGACGAGATGGGCCGCGTTGTCGAGAACACGCTGCCGCGCACGTTCGCCCGCGACGGGCTACGTTGAACGGCTGCTCATCATCTCCAACAGCTCACGGTGCAGTTCGGCCGTCGAGGCGACCAGGTAGTCCGCTCTCCAGACATCGAAGGGCCCCCCCGCACAATTGCTCACCGTGGCCCCCGCTTCGGCAGCGATCAACACCCCCGCCGCCGCGTCCCACGGGTAGATGACATGCGCCCAATGGGCGTCGAGGCGGCCGGCGGCCACATAGGCCAGGTTGAGAGCGGCGGACCCGGTCCGGCGCACCGCGCGGGCCCGTTCGAGCACGTCGACGAACGCGGCGATGTCCGGCGAATCGCCGGTCACCTGCGGCGGCAGGCTGACCGCGACTAACGACTTTCCGAGCGACGCGGCGCCGCTGACCTGCAGTGGCGTGTCGTTGACCCAAGCGCCGCCGCCGCGGCTCGCCGAGAAGATTTCCTCCCGGAGAGGGTCGTAAATGGCGCCGGCCACTGGCTGCCCGTCGATGACAGCCCCGACGCTTGTGGCGAACGCCGGGAAGCCGTGGACGTAGTTCACCGTGCCGTCGAGCGGGTCGACGATCCAACCGATTTCACCAGGACCCGGCCGGGTCTGGTCGACGCCGATCTTCTCTTCCCCGACGAAGTGATCGTCCGGCCTCCGATCGGCTAGCAACTTGCGTACGGCTTCTTGCGACGCGAAATCGGCGTCGGTGACCAGGTCGGCGGGCCCCTTCTCTTTCGCGGTGAAGCGCTCTCGCCAAGCTAGCAACGTCTGCCCTCCGAGGCGGGCCGCCTCCACGGCGATCTCTCTCAGGCTGTCTGGCGTCCAATCTTCGAGGGCTTCTGAGGCCATGGGCGAAACTCAAGCAGGGGAGCAGGCCCGCTTGGCGGAGCGGGGGGAGCGGCTGAGCGGAAACTGTAGGGGAATTGCCGGATAGTCAACCCTCTGAACCGCCGTAATCCCGCACGGAAAGCCAAGCTGCGAGATTTTCTCCCCGAGGGCCGCAAAAGTGTGGACACGGCCGGGCATTCTGTTATTATCCCGGGTGGTTCGGAGAGGCCGAGCCAATGGAGTTTCCCGCTCATCTGCGGGAGGCGATTGCCTAATCCCTTTTATCCCGGTCCCGAAGCGAAGGCCTCTTCTCTGTTCCGGCCCCGTCGTTGCACCCTCGGGTGTGCGGCGGGGTTTTTTATTTGCTCTCCACGCCGCAAAGCGGCGTTCGGAGGGGACACTCCCCGGCCGCCAGCCGGTCCCCGCTCGCCCGACCATTGCGCCTCCGGCGCCGGCTCGAACCGGATCGAGGGGCCACGACGACCCGCGGGACCTGCCGCCGGGGCGTCGATCCGCTAGCCAGCACAACGAAGGAATGCAGGACCCGACAGCCCCCCTTCCAGCGCGGTGGACGACGGCCCCAGGCTACGCGGAGCTCGCGCTCGGCTCTCTGTCCGCTCGCATCGATCCGTCACGTCCCGAAGCCGGCTTACGACTGGTGACTCGTGGCGGTGACCTGGTCGCCGCTGGGGTTTTGGGCGCGTCGCCGCCGATGGGAAGCTTCTCCCCATCCATTGAGGTGTTCGCGCGCGAGGAGGACTTGGTAGCCGTTTACCCGGCCTCCACCGACTATCCCTTCAGAACCACACTCCAGTGGTCGGGATACCTCGACTCGGGTTGGCATCGCATCACCCTCACACTCTCGCTGCAGACCGACCTGCTCGACGCCCGCCCCGAGCTCGTGCTCTCGAGTCCGGCCGAGGATGTGCCGGAGTGCCTCGCAGGCGGGTTATGGGTTATCGTGCGTGACAGCGACAAGACCGTCGCGATTGCCCCGCACCCTTCCGACGCGGTCGACGCGACGGTGCGCGTGGTTGGCGACGCTTGCATCGTGGGGCTGTCGCCACCGTTCCTAGAAAAAGGCGTGATACGGCGCTGCCGCGTGGCCGCGTTCGTCGCGACCGACAAGGCCAATGACCACCGCCTCGCGGCCGCCCTCGCCGCGTTCGACGCGACACCGCCGCCGCTTACAGCGTGAACTTCGGCAACGTGAGATCCCCTGGCCCACCGGCGCCGGCCGACACTCTGACGTAGCCCTGTTTGATCTCGATCTGGTAAGGCTCGCCGTTGAGCGGGCACACCCGGAACGGTGGCGTCCGCAAGCCCGCCGCGGCAGACAGAGCGATCGTCCAGACTTCGCACCGTGCGCGGTCTGCGGCAGCGATCCGCGTCGCTTCTTCGAGGTCGGTCAAGAACAAGCGCTGGGCGAAGAGCGGCTCCGCCTGGTCCGCCACCCGGAAAGCTTCGGAAACCGCGTCCGTACGCGCGTGATACGGCGTGTCGGCCGCATCGATCAGGCCGCTCAGCACTTCCAGGTAAACGACTTCGTCGGCGTCGATCCTTTCGTCGCTCGCCGAATTCAGCTCGACGAGTTGGTTCTCCTTCTCGAGCCGATCGCGTTCCTCGGGCGACACGAGCCGGTCGAGCCAACCGATGCGGATCGCCTCGTAAGCGTGCACGACCGTGGCTCGTTCGCCGATGAGCATCCGCGTGTCGGATGGCCAGTCGGCCAAACTGTCGCGGAGCCGGCCGTAGACCACCTCCGCCGCTCCCCCATCCCAGAGCCCTTCTAGAGCCAAGCGCCGGAACGCGGAGAGCGTCTCCTCCCGGATCGAGGCGGCGAGCACGCGAGCTTCGATACGCCCGACTGTCGACAGGCTGTCCGCCAATCGGAGCGAACGCTGAACGTGCTCCAGCGCAGCCGGCGCTTCGTCCGGCGCCGTCGCCGCGAGCGCTGCCGCCAACAGCAACCGGCTCGCCAATCGGGCGTCGTCCAAGTATCTCATGCGGGCGAAGAAGCCCCACCGGTGGCCGACATCCCACTGGCAGTCGGGCCGATCGACCACGCGGCGCGTCTCGTCCAGCAATGCGGCGTGGCGGTGGAGCAACTGCCGCCGCTCAGCCGCATTGGACTCCGGCGCCAGCACCCGCTGGAGCACGGGCGCTAAGGCCGCGTGGGTCTTGGCGGAGTAGGCGTCGGCGAGACCCGCGGCGACATTCTGCCATTCGGAGCCGAGAGGCGAATCGAGCTGCGCCGGAAGCCCCCCCTGCTCGCCGATACTGTCGAGGAGCTCGACCAGCCGAGGATTCGCCGACGCGCGAGCCCCGCTCGGGTGCTGCAGCTTCGCGAACTGCACTTCAAGCTTCGAGTCGCCGCAACCTATTGCTAGAGCGACGACCCAGACACAGCAGTGCGCGGTCGCAAGCTGGCGAAGGGCCATTTGTCGGAGCCTCCTGCTCCCCGAGCCGATCGGCTCAGTTGTTGCGGCGCGCGGCGGGTCGCCGGCTCTTCTGCCGCGCCCCCGACGCCCCCTCGCCCCCGCCCGTCCGGTCGGTGGTGGGGCAGAGCTTCGCTAGGTCATTGAACTCAACCAGCTCAGCGATGCCGGCGGCTGCGATCTCGCGGCCGCTCACGTACTTGCCGGGGTTGATCCACTCGTCCATCAGCTTCGGGTCGACACCGAACATCTGGGCGAGCAGCTCGTCCATCTGCTTCTCGAGATCGCCGAAGTGTCGCGCCCACTCGGCCGCCTCCGCGAGGCCCACGTTCTCTTCGCTCTGCCACCGCATCGGGTGGAACAGAAGGACGCTGTAGGGCGTGACGATCCTCCGCTCGCAAGCGGCAAACGGCCACAGCGTCGCGGAAGAGCATTCGCCGGTCACGATCCCGGTCGCCCGCAGGCGCCGGAGTTTGATCAGCGACATCAGCGACATCGCGCAGTACGGGCTGCCGCCAGGCGAATCGAAATAGATCGTGCACTCTTCGCCCGGCGCCACGCCGAGCAGCCGATCGGTCAGGTCGCCCTCGCTATCGGTCAGGTCCCCGACCATAGCGATCTCGAGCGGGGCGTCTCCTTCTGGGCCCTCGTCGTCCGGGCCTTCGTCGTAGGGAACGGTTCTCATCGGCGTGGGGTCGCTGACGCTGGGAGGAATGCGGCGACCAGCCCGAATGGGTGGTCGGGCCGCCCGGGTTGCGGGTAGCCGGCTCGAATTGCGGTAGCTTGCAGTCTAGGGAAGAAGTGCGGAACACTCTAGTTTTTGCGGAACAAGAAAGGCGAGACCAATCCCTCCCAGGGCGTCAGATCCTGCGTAACCGGCGCCAGCGACGCTGTCGCCTGGCTCACAGACCGCCTTCGGGCGAGTCGAACCCTTGTCGATCGCGGAGGGTGTCCATGCCTATTCAGTGCCTCTGTCCGAATGGACACCCGCTGCGCGTCGCCCGCCGTTTGGCTGGCTCAAGAGTAGTTTGCCCCGCGTGCGGGATCGAGGCAGCCGTCCCGGCGGCGCAGCCGTCCCTTTCCGGCCCGACGCCGCCGCTTCCTCCCGAACTCTTCCCGCCCCTCGACGACCCAGAGGCCGTCGAATGGCGGCTGGCCATGCCCGGCGGCGAGCAGCATGGGCCGACCGTGCCGGTCATTTTCGCCCAGTGGATTGTCGCCGGCCGGGTGCCGCCCGACGCGCTCGTCTGGAGAACCGGTTGGGAGCAATGGCGAACCGCGCAGGAGGCCATCGCGGAGCTGCCTGCGCCGCTGCCGGTCGGCTTCGAGGCGGGCGACCCGCCGCCGCAGCGCGGGCAGGCGGCCTCGGCGGGTGCGGTGTCCGAGCCGGAGTCTGCCGGGGCGCCGCCCCCCAGGCTGGACCAGCGGCTCGGCGGATACGCAAAGCGTCGCGAGCTTCAGGCACGGCGTCGGCGGTGGACCGTCGTCATCCTAGCAGTCGCTTGCGTCGGTCTTGCCGCTATGCTGGTCTGGCTGGCGCGGTCCGGCCCGCCCGCCGGCGCACCGGTCGTCGCTCCCTAGCCATCAACTCGAGAGCCGTTCCCTCATGAGCCGACTTTCAAATCTCCGCCCCGTCTGCGGGATGCTCCTTCTCGTCGCGGCGGCAGCAGCCACCGCGCACGCCCAGCAGCACGCCGCCGCTGACGACGCCGCCAAGCAACGGGTCGAGCTCGCCGGCGGGAGGTTTGTCGCCGCGGCGCCAGGTGCGTGGCAGGTGGTCGAGCCCAAGATGCAGATGATTGAGAAAGAGTTCTCGATCCCCGCCCCGCAGGGCGCCGACGCCGAAGCAGCCCGCCTGACCGTGATGACCGCTGGCGGCAGCGTCGAGCAAAACATCGCCCGCTGGATCGGGCAGTTCCAAGGGACCGAAGGGGGCGCCGATCGCTCCCAAGCAGACACCGAGCAGCTAGAAGTCGACGGGATGAAAGCGACCGTTGTCGACATCTCCGGAGTGTACCTGCAGAGCGCGGGCGGACCCTTCGGGCCGAAGACGCCCCGCGAGGGCTGGCGGATGCTTGGCGCAATCGTCGAAACGGGCGGCGCCGGCAACTACTTCTTCAAGATGGTTGGTCCGGAACAGGTGGTCGGCCCCGCCGCCCACGGCTTCAAGCAGATGATCTCCTCGCTCGAGAAGAAACCGTGACCGATCGAGCCGACCCCGCCGCGACCGAGCGCCTGTGGGCGCCGTGGCGGCTGGGCTACATCAAGGGGGCCGAGCAGCCCGAGCCCCCGCCCGAGCCAAGAGCGTGGCGCCCCGGCGCGGAGCGCGGATGCTTCCTTTGCCGGGCGGCGGGCGAACCGGCAGAGGCCGAGGCCGATCGGCGGTCGCTGGTGCTCGAGCGCGACGGCCACGTCGTGACGCTGCTCAACCGCTACCCGTACAGCAACTGCCATTTGCTTGTGAGCCCCCTGCGACACGTCGCGGAACTGGCCGACCTGTCCGATGAGGAGCACCTGGCGGCGATGCGTGGACTGAGCCGCCTGACCTCAGCGCTACGCGAGCAGATCGGCGCGCGTGGGTTTAACGTCGGCTTGAACCTCGGGTCGATCGCCGGCGCCGGCGTGCCGGGCCACCTTCATTGGCACTGCGTGCCCCGTTGGCCCGGCGACCACAACTTCATGCCGACGCTCGCGGGCGTGCGAGTCATCCCACAATCGCTCGAAGCCGCTTGGGAACTGCTCCGCAATGCGATCGCGGAACACTGACCCGTGCTCTGATCGGTCCGCGGTCGTCGGGGATTTCATAACGCGTTCGGACGCGTGAGCGGACGCAGGCGGACGCGAGCGTGTGGTGAGGAACTTGGTCGATCGATTGATGAATCACGTCGAGCGCGAAGGCGTCCTGCTGGCGCCGTACGCGATGCACGCGGTCGATTCGGCCGGTCGAGCAACCCCCGAGCCGGACCACGCCTACCGCTCGCCGTACCAACGCGACCGCGACCGGATCACGCATTCTTCGGCCTTCCGCCGGCTGAGCCACAAGACGCAGGTCTTCTCGCGCGACTTCGACACGCTCGACACGGCTCGAACTTTCGGCTCATGGGGGGACTACTACCGCTCCCGGCTAACTCACACGCTCGAGGTCGCGTCGATCGCCCGCACGCTAGCGAGAGCACTGCGTTTGAACGAAGACCTCGTCGAGGCGCTCGCGCTGGCGCACGACGTCGGCCACCCTCCATTCGGGCACGCTGGTGAGGAGGTGCTGGATCAACGGCTGGCCGGCGCCGGCGGGTTCAACCACAACCATCAAGCGGTGCGGATTTTCACACGGCTCGAGCGGAGGTACCCCGACCGGCCGGGGTTGAACCTCTCGGCCGAGGTTCTGGAAGGCCAAGCGGCCCGAGCCCTGAAGCCCCGCGCCGGCGCGGCGAAAGGCGAACCCCCGCGCGTGCGGCCTGCCTCGCCGCTCCTCGAGACTCAGGTCGTCGACGCGGCGGACTCGATCGCCTACGACTCGCACGACGCGGACGACGCGCTCGAGCTCGGCCTGCTGTCGTTGGCCGATCTCGAGGAGGCGAGCTTTTGGCGCGAGTCGGTCGCCAGGATGCAGCGGCGCTACGCGGCTCTGGACGAGGCGGACCTCCGCCGCGCGACCGTCCACGACCTGATCGACCGGCAGGTGAGCGACCTTTACGAGATGGTCTCGCGCGAGGTCCATGACCGCGGGCTCGACTCGACCGCCGCCGTGAGGGCCGCCGGCCCGATCGCGCGTCTGTCGCCGCAGGTCAGCGAGCAGGTCGAGGAGCTCGAGGCGCTGCTCTTCGCCCGCGTGTACCGCCATCCTCAGGTGCTCGCGCACCGCCGCCAAGCCTCGGCCGCCTTGGCGGAGTGGTTCGACTACTGGCTGGCCCGCCCCGACTCCCTTCCCCCCTTGTTTCGCAAGATCGCCGACGAGGAGTCGCCCGAGCGGGCCGTGGCCGACTGCCTGGCGAGCCTGACCGATCGCGCCGTGCTGCGTCGCCCGCCCGGGTGACCCCGGGGCGGTGCGGCTCGTGCGGGCTGGGACAAATAGAGCGGCGAGCGGCCCCTCGCCGCGTCGGCCCGGCGTCTGCTTGCGCTGTTCCGGCGAGCGCGGGCCGTTAAACTACCTGCATGCCCGCCCGAAGCGGCCGGGCCGCCAGCCGGCCGAAGAGCCCTCCTTCCACCGCGGCGCCGCGCCGCCCGATCCCCCATGCCGCTACTGATCCTCAGGCTCGTCTTCCTGATGATCGCGTCGCGTATCGGCTACCAACTCGCGTCCTCGGACATCCCGCTGAGCGAGTCGCCGCTGCTGGGTTGGATGAGCTTCTTCGGAGTGATGGGGTGCGCCGGCGCGGTGATCTACGCCGACACGCAGATCCGCAACAAGCGGCTGGACGTGATCACGGCCGTTTACTTCGGCCTGCTGATCGGGCTCTTCTTGACCTATGTGTTCCAGCTGGCCCTCGCGCCGATCCTGCCGACCTCCGAGGAGCTCAGGGAGTTCGTCGAGATCCTCCAGCTGGCACTCGCGTCGATCGTTTGTTATTCTTGCGTGAGCGTGCTGCTCCAGACGCGGGACGACTTCCGCTTCATCATCCCGTACGTCGAGTTCCAGCGCAAGGCGAAGGGGCTGAAGCCCTTGGTCCTTGACACGAGCGCGATCATCGACGGCCGGATAGCCGACGTGCTCGAGACAGGCGTCATCGAGAACCAACTCGTCATGCCGCAGTTCGTTATCGCCGAGCTGCAGCACATCGCCGACCACAGCGACCGCGAACGCCGCATGCGCGGCCGCCGCGGCCTCGACGTCCTGAACCGCCTCCGCAGCGACAAGAACATCGACCTGGTTGTGTTCGACCGGGAGTTGCCGGAGTTCCGAAACCAACCGGTTGACCAGAAGCTGGTGCTCCTCGCGAAGCACCTCGAGGGCAAAGTGGTCACCAACGACTTCGCGTTGAACAAGGTCGCGAAGGTCCAGGATGTCGGCGTGCTGAACCTGAACGAGCTAGCGAACGCCCTCAAGCCGGTGTTCTTGCCGGGCGAGGAAGTCACCGTACGCGTGAGCAAGCCCGGCGAGGAGTCGCACCAGGGCGTCGGGTACTTGGACGACGGCACCATGGTCGTCATCGAGAACGGTCGCGGGCACCTGGGCGAGCAGGTCGGCGCGACGGTCACGAGCGTGCTGCAGACCAACGCCGGGCGGATGGTTTTCGCCCGTTTCGAGCGTTCGATGCCGGAGGCCGCGGTCAGCAAAGACGCCGCGGCCGACGCCGAGCTGGCGGACTCGACCTAACGCTGCGAAGCTCTGCTCGTTTCGGGTCCCGGGGCATCGACGATCGCCGCCAACAGCTGGCGGAGTTCTGCGGCCACCTCCGGATAGCGCTGCGAGAGATCGGTCGCCTCCGACGGGTCCTCGCCCAAGTGGAAGAGCGCGCCCCGGTCGCCGATGTTCGCCGTCGTCCAGGGACCCAGCCGCTCGCGGGTTGGACCGGGCGAGACGTACTTCCAGTCGCCCTTGCGTAGGGCGAGGCCGTTCGCCTCGTGCACCAGGAAGGGTCGGCCCGATCGGTCCTCCCCGAGGAACGCATCGAGCTCGTTGCGGCTGTCGGTGAACGCGCCCTCCGGGATGTCCGCGCCGACGAGCGTCGCCAGCGTCGCGGCGAGGTCGACTTGCCCGAACAGCGCCGGCGAGACCTCGCCGGCCGGCGCGTGGCCCGGCCACCGGACCAACAGCGGCACGCGCGTCCCCCCCTCGAACTTGGAATACTTGCCGCCGCGGAAGGGCCCGGCCGGCGTGTGCCGGCCAAGCTGCTCGTTGGCTCGGTCGGCGTAGCCGTCGTCGAGGACCGGACCGTTGTCCGACGTGAACACGACCAGCGTGCTGTCCGCCAAGCCGAGCTCGTCGAGCCGGCGCAACACCTCGCCGACACACCAGTCGAGCTGCGCCATCGCGTCGCCGCGCGGGCCGAGGCCCGTGGCGCCGACGAATCGCGCGTGCGGCACGCGTGGCACGTGGACGTCGTGCGTCGAAAAGAACAGGAAAAACGGGGCATCGCGGCGGCGCTCGATGAACTCGATCGCCTTGGACGTGATCACGTCGGCCATGTCCTCGTCGACCCACCGCGCGCTGTGGCCCCCCGACATGTAGCCGATCCTGGATATCCCATTGACGACCGTCTGGTCGTGCCCGTGGGTGGTTTGCTGCTTCAGCAAATCCGGCCGCTCCCGACCGGTAGGGTCGTCGCCTACCGGGTGGTCGTAGCTAACCTGGATCGGGTCGTCCGGGTCCAGGCCCACGACGCGCCCTTGCTCGACATACACGCAAGGGGTCCGGTCGCCCGTGGCGGGGATCAGGAAGTGGTAGCCGAAGCCGACCGCCTCGGGTCCGGGGTGGATCGAGCCGTTCCAATCGATCGGCCCGTCGCCCAGCCCCAAGTGCCACTTGCCCACGACGGCGGTGTCGTAGCCGACCGAGCGGAGCCGGCCCGGCAGCGTGGCCGTCGCCGGGTCGATGATCAGGTTCGACGCGCCCGAGCGGATGCCGGTGTCTTGTCGGCGGAACGCGTACTGGCCGGTCAGCATCGCATACCGCGACGGCGTGCAAGTTGCCGCCGACGCATGCGCGTCGGTGAAGCGCAGGCCTTCGGCCGCCAGGCGGTCGATGTTCGGCGTGGGGAGCGTCTGCTGGCCGTAGCACGACACGTCGCCGTAGCCGACGTCGTCCGCGTAAATCAGCACGATGTTCGGACGATCGGCCGCCAAACAAGCGCATGCTGTGGCGGCGGCAGTGACATACGCGATGGTGAGGCGGAACACGGACTGGACTCCTGCGATAGGGGCGTGCTTCAGTGCGGGGTCGAGCCGGGCCGAGTCTTCGAGGCCGTCTCGTCGAGGGGCACGGTCTTGGGCCATCCGGCGAACTGCTCCGCGTCGGGCGAGGTGACGTCGGCGGTTCGCGGCCAACACTCGAAGGTCGCGGCGCCATCCGCCTTGTTGAACCGGACCAGCCCGTACCCCGCCCCGCGGTCCTGCGACTCGGGGTTGGCGTACGCGTGCATCGTGATCGGGTTGCCAAAGCCGTCGACGAACGACCCAGTTTCTGCTAACTCGGCGCCCTCGATGGGCTGGCCCCGGCGCGACTCCTCCAGCGGCGCCCACCAGCGGCCGTAGATCGTGTTGACGATCGCCGGCGAGGCCATCGCCCAGGCCGCGCCCCCGCGGTCGGGCAAGCCGTACTCTAGGAGCATCGCGATGTGCTGGTCGCCGGCCAGGTGCACCGCGCCCGCGTCGACCAACAGGCCCACCGCTTTGTCGCGACCGGTCTGGGGCCAGCCATTGGAGTCCATGTCGGCGTACAGGCGGTTGTCGTTCGAACCGTGCAGGTGAGGACCGCCGCAAAAGACGGTCTGCGAGAGCAAGACCTTCGGACCGCCGCTCCGATGGTCCTGGGCCCATCCACGCAGGAACTCGAGCTGCCGCTCACCCAGAAGCGTGAGCCCCGGCGCGTCGAGCGCCCGAGGGTCGTAGTCGGGCGTGGCGACGTGGTCGGGCCGGGGCCCGTATTCCGGGAGCTTGCCCGCTGGCCCCGACTTGAACTTCCGGTCTTCCACGATGGCGAAGTCAACTCCGCCCCATAGCAGCCGCGTGAAATAGACGCCGAGGCCGCGGCTTATCGGCTCGGGATCCACCGGGTCCGGCAGGTGCGCGGTCTGACAGCGCTCGACCATCCTCACGTACTCGGGGTGAAACATGTAGCCCCCATCGGCCCCGTCGCCGCGGCGCGACAGCTTGCCCCCCTCGCCCCACAGGTTCGGCTGGCCGATGTCGTGGTCGTCGGGGATCGTCACGCACGGCCGGTCCCGTAGCACGTCGCGGAACTGGAGGCCGAACGACAGCCAAGCGGCCGTGTGCTCGCGGTGGTCGTAGGACTGGTCGCCGGCGAAGAAGAGCAGGTCGGGGTTGTGCGCGCGGAGGTTGCGCACGTACTCGGGCCGGCGGCCCCGGTCCTTCCGCGAGTTGCACGACAGCACAGCGACGCTGAACGTGTCCGAAGCTTTCGGGTTCTTTCGGACAACGCCCTCGAACATCGCCGACTCGCCGTGCCGGATCCGGTAGGGCACGCTCTGTGAGTCGTCCCACCCATCGATGCGGAAAAGGGCCGACCAACCCAGATCGTTCACCTCTGCCGTGCCGATCTCTTCCCACCCCCGGCCGTGGTCGACCTCGAGCCGCACGGTGCGGGTTTCGTTCGGGTAGAGCGGAAAGAGCTGGGCGCTGAGCTTGAGCGTCCCCTCGGAGACGGTGTAGAGGCCGAACGCGACAACCTCGTCGCGGGGCGGGCGCACGTCGATGATTTCCGACCTGGGCCGGTTCCACCAGTCGTTAACGCAAATCGTGTCGAGCCGCGTGAACGGCGCGACGACCGACGGCTCGCCGCGATCGTCTTGCCCGAAGCACGCCGCGCCGACGCAACAAAGGGCCGCTGCCCTCGCAGCAAACCAACCAGCCGCTATGGGCATCGACCTTGGCTCCTCGAACGATCTGTTTATTGCAGATTCAAACGACTCGATGAAAACGGCCGCCATCCGACACGGCCGCGTCCGCCGCAGCACTCGATCGCCATCATGTCGTCCATCCAGGTTTTCCGTGGGTGTAATTCCCTCGGCTCGGACTCGACAACAGGGGGCCGCCCCACCCGTTGTTGTTGTCCGCGTTGAGGTCCGAATCCCCACTTGTCCGAGGTTGCCCACGGAGAGACCGGAAGGACCCATTTTGTGGGAGGGCGTAGGCGCAGCACTGCCAGAAACCCCGGCGCGTCGGCCTACAGCGTCCAGGGCTCGCGCATGGTGGGCATCAACCGATCGTTCACCTCGGGGTCGCCCGACCTCTCGGTCGACGGGTCCCAGTCGAAGGCGCGGCCCACGCGCATCGCGACGTTGTTGAGGTGGCAGGCCGTGGCGGTGCGGTGCCCCGCCTCGGCGTGAGCCACCGGCCGGCCTCCGGTGCGAACGGCCTGGAAGAAATCGTTGCGGTGGACGTCGTAGGCGTCGACTTGCGGCAACTCGACGCCGTCGAGGATCGACTGGGGGGTCGCCGTCAGCTCGCAGCCGTGCACCGCGATGAAGAGCTCGCCGTCGGTCCCCTTCAGCTTCAGCCCACGCGGGCCGGTGTTCCCGCCGACCATCCGCAGACCGCCCGGGTACTCCATTTCGAAGTCGAATGTGATGAACGCGTCAAAGAAGTCTCCCTTGGGGGGGCTGCCGCTGGCGGAAACGCGGATCGGTCCCGAATCGTCCAGCCCGAGGATCATGTGCGCCAGATCGATCACGTGGGCGCCGCGGTCGGTGATCTCGCCGCCGCCGTAGTTGCTGTGGAAGCGCCACCAAAAGTGGCACCGCTTCTCGTTGTACGCGGCCTTGGGCGTGTGTCCGAGCCAGAAGTCCCAATCGAGTTCCGACGGCGGGTCCGTGTCGGGGGGCGGGCTGGTGAAGTTCTCCACCTGCTGCAAGTGGTCGTCCGAATTAGGCAGGTGGATCTCGACTTCGCGCACCTCGCCCAGCCGACCCTCCTCGTACAGACGCTTCGCAACCGACGCCCCCGGGTTCGACCGCTCGTGGGAACCGGTCTGCAAGACGACGCCCGCCTTGTTCACCGCATCAACGATGGCGCGCCCTTCGCCGACCGAGTTGGCCAGCGGCTTCTCGCAGTAGATGTGCTTCCCGTGCTCCGCCGCTGCGACGGTTGCGAGAGCGTGCCAGTGATCGGGCGTGGCGACGAACACCACGTCGACATCGTCGCGGCCGACGATCTCGCGGAAGTCCTTCTCGGCCGCAGCATCGGGAGCGATAAGCCGCCCCCCCTCCAAGTGACCCGCATCGACATCCGCCAGCCCCGCGACCCTCGCCCATGGCTGCGCAGAGAGCCAACGCAGGTGACCGGAACCCATCCCCCCCAAGCCGACACAAGCCACGCCGATCCGCTCGTTGGGGCTAGCGGACCAAGCCCTCGACAGGCCGGCCCCGGCGACCACGCCAGCGGCCGCCGCTTGTTTCAAAAACTCACGACGCGGCTGCAACAGGTTTCGGCGATTACTCGACATGTCGGGTCCTGCGGTGCGTTGCGGAGATAAGAGATAAATCGGGTCGCCCCGGGCGTCGGTCCGGTTGAGCCCGCCGCGTTGTTGGAATCGGTCGGTTCTGGACAAACATTCCAGCAGCCAGACGAGCGCGTCCCTTTTGTAGAAGAGTGCCTAAGTAGGCAGAATAACACGCAAAGCGGTTGCGCTCGACCCAGTAGCCGGCCTCGGTTTAGATATCCTTACCCGCCGCCTTTGGGCGCAGCCAGGCCCGACGCCGGCCCCGCGTCGGGGCTCGATCCGCTCCCCTCATCGAACGCGACGCTCTCATCGCCCATGACCCGTGACCAGCTACGCGAGTTCGACGGCAAGGCCGTTCAGCGGTTCGGACTGCCCAGCCTGCTCCTGATGGAGAACGCCGGGCGCGGATGCGTCGACGTGCTCGAACGCCTGGGCGTGGGGGGGCCGGTCGTGGTGCTGGCCGGCAAAGGCAACAACGGCGGAGATGGCTTCGCGGTGGCGCGTCACCTCCGCGTGAGGGGCCACCGGGTAAAAGTCGCCCTGGCCGCATCGCCCGGCGACCTCAGCGGTGACCCGGAGGCCATGTTCCACGCGCTGACCCCCTGCGGCGCGACACTGCTCGACCTCACCGGCGTGCACGACCTCCTGTTCCTCGAAGAACTCGACGCGATGGCCGACGGCGCGGTATGGATCGTCGACGCACTGCTCGGGACTGGCGCAAGCGGTGATCCCCGGCCACCTTACGACACCCTGATCGACTGGGCGAACGATCAACCCGCGCGGCGCTTGGCGATCGATCTGCCGAGCGGCCTCGACTGCGACACCGGCAAGCCCTTCGCGCCGACCTTCCGCGCCGACCACACGGTTACGATGGTCGCCGAGAAAAAGGGATTCTCCGCGGAGTCGGCCCGGCCGTTCGTTGGCGAAGTCCACGTGGTCGACATCGGCGTGCCTCGCGACTCGGCGTGACGCACCCGCTGCGCGATGCGTGTCGGTGACTCAGCCGGTCGTGATCTGGGCCGCCGGGTCGTCCGCCACGTTGACCCACACGTGCACGTGCGGCGCTCCGCGGTAGTGCCACACGAACGAAGGCCCCTCGACACGCCAGTTGTCCCACACGCCATCGCCGCCGATGTCGCCCTCCTGGTAGTACGCCAGGTGGCACGCGGCGAGCCCGGTCTTGCCGTCGGCTTGCTGGCCCACCAAGCACTCGAAGGCCTCGTCGCGATCGGTTTGGCGGTACGGTTCGACGAGCTTCGAGAGCACGCCGCGGAGGTGCTCTTGCTGGTCGGCCGAGAGCTGCGCGACCGGTATGCCTTGCTTGTGTTGGAGCGCGCCGAAGTTGATCCGCCGCTCGCCCGGCATGCCGTCTCGCACGAGGGCCGCTTGCTGCTGCTCGCCGTCGAGCATCTGATAGAGCTCGTTGGCGGCGACCGCCTGCGGCCAATAAACGTTGCCCGGGTGGTGGGCCTCCTCGTCGAACGCCTCGGCCGCGTGGCCGTAGAAGATCGGCCCGCCAAAAGCGAAGTGCGGCGTGGTGTTGCCGTCGCATCGGACCGTCATGTGGCGGCCGGTCATGACAAACTCGAACTTGCCCGTCCCGGGTTCGCCGAAGATCGCGATCGAGTTCTGCTCGCCGTAGCCCCCCGCGTCGTCGTCGAGCTGGCGGTCGACCCGCTCGACCCATTCGGGGTTGTACGTGCCTTCGTAGATCGCCCGGATCAACTCCTTCTGCTCGCCCGAGTAAAAGTCATCCACGACATACTCGTCGGTGATGTCCCAGTTCGCCGACACGTGCCGCCGCAGCGGCGCGCCCCCCGTGCGGTCGTCGGTGTGGTCCCACGCGAAGCAGATCTTCTCGCGCTGACCCGGCGTGAGCGACTCGTAGAGCAGCTTCACGAGCGATTCGGGCCGCGAGGCCGATGAACCAGCGGCGGGCGTCGCCCAAACCTTCCCGCTGCCGGGCAGCAGCGCGAGCCCCGCGCCGGCCGCCGAAGCGGCAAGAAACTTACGACGATTGGCCGACAGCGACATAGCGGGGCTCCCTAGAACGGCGAGAAGAGGACGACGCCGGTTTTATACCAAAACCGCGCCGCGCGGGGCGGTCGGGGAGATCTCCGGTCCGCCGCCGGCCGCGAGGTTTCGCTTCAATCAGGACCGCGCTAGCATTGGGCCCTCAAGGCACGGGCCACAGAGGCATCCCGCGGCGCGAGCCAAGGTCTTGGCGGCCGTGGCGCCCGTGGCGACGTGGCGGTTCTCTTCTGCGGCAGGCTTCTCAGCGCCGCCGCTGGCATCCCGGGCAGTAGAAGGTCGATCGCTGCGCCTGCACGATCCGCTCCACGGCCACGTCGCAACGCGGGCACGGCTGGCCGGCGCGGCCGTACACGCGGTGGTGGAGCTGGTAGCCGCCGTCCTGGTTGAGCTTGTTGCGGTAGGTGCCGTCGCCTAGCGACGAGCCCTCGTAGCGGATCGCCTCTTCCAGAACCGATCGCGCGCCGTCGGCGATCCGCTCCCACTGCTTGCGTGAGAGCCGGTCGCACCGCGCGGCCGGGTGCACACCGGCCGTGTGGAGGATCTCCGCAGCGTAGATATTGCCGATCCCGGCGACGGCCCGCTGGTCGAGCAGCGCGACCTTGATCGCTCGGCGGCTCGCGCCGAGCCGCGCGCGGAGCTCTTGGGCCGACACGACCAGCCCGTCGGGCCCGAATTTCTCATCGGAGAACGCGTCGGCGTATTCGTCGGCCGAATAGAGCCGAACCTTTCCCAACCCGCGCCGGTCCCAGAACCAAACCCGCGGCAACGCGCCCACCAACTCGATCTGCACACGCAGGTACAGCGGGTCGGGCGAGTCGCCGGCGCCGACCAGGCCGGTCATCCTCGGCTCGAAGACGAGCCGGTCGCCCGAACAAAGCCGGAGCGAGACCCGCTTGCCGACCCGCTCGACGGCCGCCACGTCGCGCCCCACCGCGCGGCGCCGGAGTCCGTCGATCCGCGGCGCCAGGCCAATCGGCTTCCGAGGGCAAGGCAGCTTGGCGACGTCGATCACTTGCGCGCCGGCCGCACCGGCCACGCCGCGGCGCATCGTCTCGACTTCGGGGAGCTCGGGCATGGGAGTGAGGGTAACCGCGGAGGCGCGGAGGACGCAGAGGGGGCTGCGGCCTCTGCGGTCCGCGACTCAACGTTCAGTCAACGAAACCGCCGTTCAGTGAGCCCGAGCGGGTGGTCCGTCAGATGCTCTTCGAACACGATAGCCGGCCCAGCTAAGCGACGAAGCCATGCCTATTAGCCCGAGGACCTGCCCCAGGTGATAGGCGGCGTTCGCAATCGGCGCGTGCGACCACACGAGGGTGCGAAGTTGGGCGCTATTATAGAGTGCCCCAACGAGCAAAAGGCGCGCGGCGTCAGCGATGCAGAGGAGAACGAACGACAGAAACGCCGAGACCACAAGCAGTTTTGGGCTAGGCTCGCCGCGGCGGAAGGCTGCCAGAAGAACTGGCAAGAGCGGCACGGTTTCTAGCGTCGCAAGAAGTACCAAAATGAAGAGTTCGGAGGTCGGATCAACTTCGATCACCTGCGCCGCCGGATCAGACTCGAGCGATACGTAGAGCGCATTGCTCGCTCCGAGCGCCCCGGCAATCGCGGCCGTCAGCAGCAAGAGATCGGCCGCGTGGGACCGTAGGCGATCCAGTCGCGATGGCTGGCGAGCGAAGAGTCCGTAGCCAAAGCTCCTCAACACAAAGCCCACGACCAGCCAACTCGCCCAGAGCCAGAGCACCCCGGCAACACCAGCGAGCCAGTACGCCGCGTTGGCTCTTGTGGCGAAGATTTGCGCCGCCATGAAGGCCATTACGATCGCCGCGCCCACCGCCCAGCGTTTGTAGGCCCTGCCGGTGCACAGCGCGACCCCAAGCCCAGCAAGGACAAAGGCCGTCGTTTGAACGCCCCACAAGAACTGCGAGATTGACAGTCGACCGAACCCCAGCGCCGAAGCTTCAGCGACGCGCGTCGCCAAGTAAGGGAGAGCGAGGTAAACCGCTAAGCCCACCGCTGGCGCCCACACGGCGCGTCGAGGGTAAGCCTTGGCCCAAACCGCCGACGCGATGCGCGACACCTGAGCTGGCAAAGACACGGGCCGGTCTGGTTCACTCGGGTCCATCCCCCCTCCGCGTCCTCCACGGTGAATCCTCGTGGCGCCCCCGGCGCCCCCGCGGTTAGCCCCCTGCACGCTTGATCCTAACCGCCCCGCCAGAGGACAATCGTCCGGATGAGCACCACCGCCCAAGAGCCGACCCCCGCTGCCAGCCCCGCCCTGCCCGACGCCGCGGGCCGGTTCGGGCAGTTCGGCGGCCGCTACGTGCCCGAGACCCTCGTCCGCGCGCTCGAGGAGCTCGCCGTCGAGTACGAGAAGTCCCGCACCGACCAGGCGTTCCAGAACGAGCTGGCCGAGCTCTGGCGCGACTTCGTCGGCCGGCCCTCCCCGCTGTACCACGCCCGCCGGCTCAGCGAGCGGTGCGGCGGCGCGCAGATCTGGTTCAAGCGCGAGGACACCAACCACACCGGCGCGCACAAGATCAACAACACGCTCGGCCAGTGCCTATTGACCCAACGCATGGGCAAGACGCGTGTCATCGCCGAAACGGGCGCCGGCCAGCACGGCGTGGCCACGGCCACCGCGTGCGCGCACTTCGGCTTGCCGTGCGTCGTCTACATGGGCGAGGAGGATATCCGCCGGCAGTCGCCCAACGTGTTCGCGATGAAGCTGCTCGGCGCCGAGGTGCGTCCGGTCACCAGCGGCTCGCGCACCCTCCGCGACGCGATCAACGAGGCGATGCGCGACTGGATGGCCTCGGTCGACACGACCCACTACATCCTCGGCTCGGTCGTCGGCCCGCACCCGTTCCCGCGGATCGTGCGTGACTACCAGTCGGTCATAGGCTCGGAAACGATTGTGCAGTGCCGAGACCGGATGGGCCGACTGCCCGATGCGGTCGTCGCCTGCGTGGGGGGCGGCTCCAACGCGGCTGGCATGTTCTACCCGTTCGTCGAACACGCCGAGGTCGAGCTGATCGGTGTCGAAGCGGGCGGACGCTCCGACAAGCCGGGCGACCACGCGAGCCCGCTCACCTACGGCCAGCCGGGCGTGCTGCACGGGAGCTTCAGCTACGTCATGCAGGACGACGACGGCCAAACCTGCGACGTGCACAGCATGTCCGCCGGCCTCGACTACCCCGGCGTCGGCCCCGAGCACAGCTATTGGAAAGACGCCGGCCGCGTCCGCTACACCAGCTGCCGCGACACCACCGCCATGGAAGCCTTCGACGCGTGCGCGTCGAGCGAGGGCATCATGCCCGCCCTCGAGACGGCCCACGCGGTCGCGATGGCGATGGAACTCGCCGCTGAACGTCCGAAGGACCAGGCGATCGTCGTCTGCCTCAGCGGCCGCGGCGACAAAGACGCCATGGAGATCGCGCGCCTGAAAGGCGTGAGCTACGGCTGATGGTCAGCGCGGGGGAACTGCTCGTTCTGCTAATCGTCGTCGTCACGCTAACAGGCGTAGCGATCTGGAGACTGCCGGCCGCGCGGGCCGCGGTGACGGCCATGGTCGCCGCGACACTAACGCGCCTCGCCGCGCCCGAGTGGCCACTGCTGGCCATCCTCGTGGCCGTCGCGACCGTGATCGGGTATCGCCTGCTAGCCGCCCGCCGAGCCGCCTAATTCCCCCGGCGTGCCGCTTGCTTTCCGAGCCACGCGGGAGCTAATCTTGAAGCGATGCGGGCGTAGCTCAGTGGTAGAGCGCTAGCTTCCCAAGCTGGATGTCGAGGGTTCGATCCCCTTCGCCCGCTTTCGACGGAAATCCTTGCCGAATCGCGACTTGCGTTACCTGCCGGCGGACGGCAGTGCGGCGTTTCTTCGGGAGCCAAAACGGTACGTACCATTTTGCGGCCTGCAGAAGCCGCCAAGGTGCCGTCGCTTACCAAGTCGCTGCCGAAGTGCCGCAAGCACCGGGCACCCCAAAATTACCGGGCTAGTGGCAGGCCATCGTGACGATCGCCGGATTCGATCATTACCCGGGCCTGGGCAATCGCATTGCTCAACAATAGCGGGCCAGGGCGACAATCTTCCCCGCGCTTTCGAGGCTGGCGTCCACAATCGCCCGAACCGCCTGCTACACGGCACGCCCGTGGCGGGTCTTGGACCGTTACGAATACGATTCAGGCGGGCGACTTTCCCTGCGTTTTGTCTCGCTCCAGCGCTTCGATTTGCTCCATCACCTGGGCTGCTTCCGCGTGCTTTTGGTCGCTGGCTTTTCGGTCGGTGTGGGACAACCTGTAGGCTTCTTCCATCAGCCGGTTGTACCGGTGTTCCAGTTTCGCCTTCTTGTTACCAAAGAATCCGAACACGAGCTTCTACTCCGGGAGCTGACACGATCTGTTGTACGGTAGCGGCCTCCCTCGGTCTGACCACCGCAAATCGTGCGTGACGTCGAGTGGACTACCCTTGCCGCCGCGGCACACGTGAGAGCGCCGCCCACTGCGGCGGCCAATCCACGCCAGGACACCAGGAGTCGATAGGCAGCGTTCGGGCAGCGGAACCAACGGTTGCGGTGGCTTACCCATCAGGGCTAGCGCGTCGTGCTGTGATTACGGGGCTCCCTAGGTCGCTCGTTAGCCCGTCTCTAGCGCCGGCATCAGAACCACTGGCAGCAACTTGTCTGGATCGGCGACAAGCGGCGCGGAGGTCACGGACAGCCGCTCCAGGAAATCCACGATGGGCGCGGATTCGAGCCCGGCGAATCGGCCGCCGTTGGGGCACACGCTTCTCAGGAGCTCACTCGCCCGACGCGCGTGACGGCGGACCCCGACCGCGTTCCCCTCCCGAAGCTTGACCGCCGTGGCGGTGAGCTTGATCAGCCCTTTCAGCCAATCGGCCGTTCGGCCTCGCCGTCCGGCGGCGTGCCACAGCGATTCCCAGGCCTCGTGCGCCTCCCAGTAGTACCCGTGGTTAAAGAGGTCGATCGCGTAGAGATACGTTCTGTTCTCCGACCAACGCTTCGGACACAACGGAGGCGGGACGCCTGGGACGGCGCCGACGGTGTGTGCGGCTGCGTCGGTCACCGGGTGCGCGCGCAAGCCGGGCACGTAGGAATAACTCGGGAAACACGCTTCGGTGAGCCGCGGCCGAGCTTCTACCGCTTGACCCGGACGGAAGGCCTCGTCCATTTCGAACCCCTGAGCCTACAGCCGGCACCGCCGCTCTCCGCCGTCAGGCCGAGAGCACTTCGAGGATCCCGCGACAGAAGTCGGGCAAGTCGTCGGGCTTGCGGCTGGAAACGAAGTGACGATCGACAACCACCGGCGCGTCCTCCCATCGAGCGCCAGCGTTCACCAAGTCGTCCTTAATGCCGGGTGAGCCGGTAACGCGGACCCCGTCATAGACACCCGCCGAAATCGGGATCCAACCGCCGTGACACACCGCCGCGATTAACTTCCCGGCGGCGTTGAAGTCGCGGACGAGCTGCAGAACGCGAGTGTCCCGCCGCAGCTTGTCTGGCATGAAACCGCCCGGCACGACAAGGCCGTCGAATGCCGCGGCCGCAACGTCGGCGATCGCCGCATCGGAAACGCACGGGTAGCCGTTCTTGCCCTGATAGGTAGCGCCGGCTTCCGGACCGGCCACGACGACCTCCGCGCCCGCTTCGATGAGGCGGAGCTTCGGATACCAGAGTTCGAGGTCCTCGTAGATGTCGCCGGCGAGCACCAGGACTCTCTTGCCGTGGAGCGGTGTGCTCATTGGCTTCCCCCGTTTTCAAAAAAATGGCGGGACCCTCACGCTTTCTCGGCCGTGGCCAGAAGCGGCACGCGGCAATCTTACGCCGGTCGCCATCGAACCGACGACGCCCCAGCTTGAGTAAACGGCACGACGCCCACAAGCCGACCCCGTCGGCCCGGACTACCTCGGCGCTGGTCGGTCTCGCTCGAGCGTCACGCCGGCACAGATGATGATGGCCTACCAACACCACGAACAAACCGTAGCGGTTACCCGCCGACGTGTCCGACGCGTTGACCGCCGAGCCTCCCTACCGTGGGGGGTCCCGGCGGCCGCCGCGCTGGCTCAAATGCCGAGGACCGACACTGCTCAGCGCGCATAAGTCTGCGACCTCGATCGGTTTGGACCGACGTGCGTAACGCATCGCCTGGCCCTGCTAGCACGCCATCGCCGGGGAGGCGTCCCCCCCGTGGTCGGGACAACCGCACATCGCGCGAGGTGGCCACAAAAGCCCGCAACTCGACGGACGCCGTAACCTGAGCGGCTGCCGACAAGTGCCTGCATCTTGCGAGCTTCGGGCTGCCGGCGTCCAATAGAAGGCAGCTATCCGGAGAGATACCGCCGCCTGCCAGGCAATCCCCAAGGCGTCGCCGATGCGACTCAAAGACAGCCTGTCCAACGAGCCTGTGTCGCGGCTTGCGCTGCGCGACCCGGTGCTGTGCCTGCCCGACGAAGCGATCAGCGAAGCCGTCTCTCGGATGCGAGATCGGAAGCTCGGTTGCGTGATCGTCGTGGACGATGAACGGCGCCCGGTCGGCCTGTTCACCGAGAACATGCTCAGCCGCCTGGTGGCCAGCGACCCTTCCGGCCTGCGGGACAAGCTGCGCGCCCGGATGGCGGAGCAGTGCCACTGCGTGCGGCCGACCGACCCCGTGGCGCGGGTGCTCGAGGCGATGCAGCGTTCGAACACTCGGTTCGTGTGCGTGGTCGACGACGATGGCAAGGTCGTGGGCCTCACGGGGCAGAAGGGCCTGATGGAGTTCATCGCGGACCACTTCCCGCAGCAGGTGATGGTGCAACGCGTCGGCAGCCCTCCCCCGAGCCAAAGAGAAGGCGCCTGAGCATGGGTCAGCCCGAAGACAAGAAGCCCGACTTCGAGGACCCGCTGAGCGATTACAGCGAGACCTACGCCGACGCGTTGGAGCAGGCGTTGTCCGAGGAGCCCGTGACCGCGATCCAGGCGCAGCCGTTCGCGAGCGTTTCGCCCGACACGCCGATCTCCGCCGCGGTGGAGCTGCTTTCGAGGCTGCACGTGGCTTGCCTGCTCGTGGCCGACGGCGACAAGCTCCTCGGCGTGTTTACCGATCGCGACGTGCTCGACCGGGTGGCGCTCGAGTACGACAGCGTGAAGGACCAGCCGATCAGCACCGTGATGACGCCCGATCCGGTGTTCGTCTACGAGACCGATTCGACCGGCGCGGCGCTCGCTGTGATCGCGGTGAGCGGCCACCGCCACGTGCCGGTGCTGACGCTCGACGGCAGCGTGGTCGGCGTCGTCAGCCCCCACCGCGTGACCGGCTTCTTACAGAGCGTCTACGAGACGACCTGACGGGCGACCACATGCGGCTTGGCGTCTCGAAGCACAGCGGGAGCGGTCAATCCGGCGCGACCTCCGCCGCCGGAGTCACCACGAGGGCGCCCCGTCGAGTCGCGAGACGCTAACCCGCATGATTGGCGGCTCGACGGGGTCGCCAAACTGCGTGTAGATCGCTACGTCGGCCGCGTCGCGGCCGTAAGCGATCGCGACCCGGCCCCCCAGCAGGTCGCGTTGGGTCGGGTCGAACGTGTACCACCGCCCCGCCACGAACGCCTCGAACCAAGCGTGAAAGTCCATCGGCTGCAGGCCTTCGAGGTAGCCAACAACTAACCGAGCGGGGATCGACAACGCGCGGCACAACGCGATTCCCAAATGGGCCATATCGCGGCAGACCGCCTCGCTCCGCTGGTTCGCCTCAGCAGCGCTAATGATCTGCTGCCCGCTGCCCGGCGAGTAAACGAGGGTCCGCCGGACGTAGGCGACGATCGCGACGCACTGGTCATAACCGGGCGCGTACCCGGCCGTGATCGACGCCGCCAGCCGGGCGAAGCGGTCCGACTCGCAGTAGCGGCTGGGGAGCAGAAACGGGAGGACGACCTCGGGGAGGTTCTCAACAGCAACGAACCAGGCGCCCGGCGCGGTGTCGGCGGACTCGGCGGCGTCGATGTCGGCGGAAGTGTGCACCGAGAACGGGCCGGCGGGCGCCACTAGCCGTTGGCAGAGGTTGCCGAATAAGTCGGTAAACTCGACCGCCGGGACGCTGGGAATGAGCACGTACTGCTCACGGGCAACCCACTGCTGCGCGCCGCTGCGGGGCCGCAGCATCAGTAGAAACGGCGTCGCAACCGGGATGCTGAAGTCGAGTGTGCAAGAGGCCCGGAGCCACATGAGGAATCGCTCGAAGCAGGTTGGGCAGCCGCGCCCTCGGGCCGAAGCCGAAATTCGCCAGGACGCCGGGTCGCCGGTCTCGGTCCGTCCGCTGAAGTACCGCGGCTGGCCAAGCAACCGGAGAACCAAGTAAGCGGTATAACGCCCACCTCTGCAAGCCACTCTCCCGGTTAGGCTTGCAATGGCGGGCTCCGGCAACGCGATAGGGCGCGACGCGGCGACCCTCGCGTCGGCGTCGGGCGCCTCGGTCAGAAAGGCGGCGCGTACCGAAGGCGTGGGCGGGCGAACGCCCCACCGCTGGCTCAAAAAGAACGCCGGCTTCGCCCGCGACGTCGAATCTGCGCGGGGCGATCTCTCCGAAACGACCTCCGCTCGGCTCGTCGGCGCCGGCTCGGCGGCGGTCACCTCCTAGCGGTAGCTGGCCGCTTGTTCGGGCGCGGCGAGCACGCGCAGCGGTCCCTGATACCATTTCGAGCGGTCTAAGCGGACGACCCACCGCTCGCCGATGAAGGCCCGCGTGTCGTCGGCCTCGCCCTCGAAGCGCACGGCGGGCCGGTCCTCGCCGATCAGCATCACGACGAAAAAACGCTCGCCGGCGCGCTCGGCGTCGACCCGAACGTAGCGGCGGGCCGGGTAAGTCTGCCTGGACCCCTCTGAGAAAGTTCGCTCCGATGTCTGGCCCACGAGGTCGTGGATCGCATGCCGCGTCGGAGCGCCGATGTGGGCCGTGAGCTTGTCGCCATCGGGAGATCGCAGCGAGAACCCCTCCTCGGGATTGTGGCTGAACGAGAGGTCGTCCGCGTAGCAGAGCGGCCACGCCCACTCGGCCGCGTCGTCCGGGTCGATGATCTCGTCCCACACGGCCACGACCGCGGCGGCGCCGGGCGTCGGGTCGAACCGCACGGACACGTGGCGCCGGCATCGCGGCACGCCGTACACGTCGCCCAGGTCGATCGAGACGCTCCCCCCACGCGGGCCGGCGGTGTAATAGCTCACCTTGCCGGTCCGGTCTCTCGGCCCCTCGGCCGGCGTCTGCACCCCGTTGCGCAGCGGCACGTTCTGGTAGCACGCGTCGGGCTTCGCTTGGCCGCCCGCGTGCAGCCAGCTCTCGCCGAGGCCGAGCACGCGCAGGCTGCCGGCGTCGGAATGGTTGTGTCCGCCGCCGTGATAGGACTTCGCGTAGGCGGCGACGATCGTGTCGTCGGCGTCGCGCCACCGGTTGCGGAACACGGCCAATCCCGTGCGGGCGTCGTACAGCGTGAGCGGCGCCCCTTCGCCGTACGAGTTATCGAGCGGTTCAACGGGGGCGTAGAGCAGGGGCCACATCGCGTGGCCGTGCCCGCCGCGTTCGACGCCCCAGGCATTGGAGGGGCCGAGGACCCGCTGGTTCGCCGCCAACAGCCACGGCCGCTGTGGCTCGGGCGCCACGGCCGGCAGCAGGCAAGCGATGGCCGGGCTGGGGAAGCCGTCGCCGTCGTCGTTCCAGAAGACCCGCCGCGCGGGCGCGGCGCCGTCGTCCGAGGGAGGGGCTGTCAGCACGTGCAGGCAGGCGCCGATGCGTCGCGCGCCGGGCGAGTGGCGGGCCAGGTCGACCCCGAGCGATTCCTCCCACGCGAGCAGCAGCGGCCCCCAGAACGAGAAGCTGTAAAGCCCGTAGCCGGTGCCTTCGTAGTAGTGCCCTTGGTCGCCGTAGTTGGTCAGGTAGGAGGCCACGCGCTCGGCTTCGAGCCGGGCCTCGGCCAACGCGTCCGGGTGGGTTTGCCCCGCCGCGAGCATCGCCAGCCCGCGCGCCGAATGCGTGACGCCCCACCAGTTGTTGAACGGGTTGTCGGGGTTGCCGCGGCCGATCCGCGCCAGCGACTCGGCCAACCCATAAAGCTTCGCCCCGCACCGCCGCCGCTCTTCGCCCGACCAGTGCTCGGCGCAGAACGCGTAAGCGATTGCCGCGTGGTGCGCCGATCGAGACCGACCCAGGTCGGAACCCCGCCGGTCGTCGGCGAGCCCCTCGACCCACGCGAGCGCCTCGCGAGCGGCGCGCTCGTCCTGATCGAATGCCGCGCACACCACGAGCGCCTGCAACCGATAGAGTGTGTCGTCGCGGCTCTCGGGCAGGCGGGCGAGCGTGGGCTCGGGGCGGAGGTCGGCTGTCTGGGCGACCACGCGCCGCGCGTCGGCGACCATCTCCGCGAGCGGCGAGTCGAGGACCGCTTGGCGCCTGGCTTGCCACGCGTCGTCGGTGACCCACAGCCGGGACGGCCGATCGCCGTTCGCCGACGCGGCGTCCGCCAGATCGCAGGCTAGCGTGGCGGCAACAGCGATCGCCGCGAACGCCCGACCAAGGCGCCGCCGGGCAAAGCGTCGCTCGCCGAGGGCGTTCAAAAGATCGTGTCGCTGCTGGCGTCGCCGCCCCGGCCCTTGATCTCGATAAACGGCTGGAAGGGCTTCGGGCCGCCGGTGTCGATCTCGATCACCACGTCGTCGCGGTCCTCTTCGACCGTCATCGTCAGGCCGGAGGAGTTCGCGAATCGGTACTGCGGCGGGGCGTACCACTTGGTCTTCGTGGGCCCCATCGGCTCGGCGCCGTTGACAGCCACCTTGTGGGTGCCGGGCACCACGCCGTCGTTGAGTTCGTAGGATCCCAGCGTAAACGTGCCATCCTCCGCGACCGCGCCCGCGGCGGGCCGGTTGCCTTCGGGCAGGACTTGCACGAGACCCGCCTTCATCGGCTGGCCATCGATGACCACCTTGCCCGACACCTTGTAGCGCTTCGGGCGGCCATCGCTACAGCCCGCCAAGAGCGGAGCAACGACCACTAAGAGTAGCAAGATTCGCAAGCGCAACACCGAGGTTGACCTCCAAACGAATGCCGCCGCAATCCAGACGTCGTGTGTACCGGTCCTAGTTTTGGTAATCGTGGTTCTCGTCGGTAGCGAGCCCGCAACCCGGCGATTGGCCGTAGATGTAGCTAGGACCTGGAATCGGATCGCCCGGGCACCCCTGCGGACCTTGCCGCGTGCCGAGCGCCCAATGAACTTGGAGGTCGATGTTCTCGCTGAGCAACTCGACGCGGCCGTCACCGAACGCGGCCATCGCTCCGCCGGGGTGCTCGCTGTTGATGAAATCGATGATCCCCGAGGCGAGCTGAGGGCTGAACCCGGCTAACAGGTTGTGATTGACGGTCCTTTCCGCGTTCACCAGCGCCCAGCGCCCGCCGAGCCCGACTTGCCAGTGGTTATTCCGGTTCAACTGGTTTTCGAGTCCGTTAGCAATCAAGAAATCGACGTCGGCGCCGCTGTACTGGCCTCGTTTCTCGCCGACCATGAGCGTCTTTGACATGCCGTCGGATACGCGGCGGATCTCGATGCCGTCGCCGTAGTAGAACAGGCCATCGTTGTGGTACTTCATCGGATTGAACTGGCTCACCCCGATACTCCCGCCCACGAGGGCGTAGCTAGCGAGTGACCAGGCTTGACCGCCGGTGCCAGCACTGGCGCTTGCGGCGGGCGTGTCAACGGGAACGACGATCGGAGAAGAGTCGGACGAGCACCGGTAGACCCCGGGGATCTGCTCCATCAAGTTCTCGCGGCCGGGCTGCGCGATCCACGCGTCGAAGTTGAATCCCTGATCGTTGGGGTACGGGTCGGTCTTCCACTCGACCATCTCTGTGAACTGGTCGAAGAGGGGTTGTTCCTCCAGGTAGGGGAGGATCAAGAGCATCCCGCTCGCGGGGCTTCGTTCCGTTTGGCCGTTGCGAGCGAGCCGCTGCCGGCACTCCCGGTCGCCATCGCAACCGTTCCTCCCTCGCGGCAGGTGCCGGCGGGCCGACTCGAGGTTGAGCGCCGCGAGCGCCACGTTCTTCAGGTTGCTCGTGCACTGCGCGCGGCGGGCCGCTTCGCGGGCCGCTTGGACGGCCGGCAGCAGCAGCGCGACAAGGATGCCGATGATCGCGATCACGACCAGCAGCTCGACGAGCGTGAAACCGCGGGGCTGGTGTCGCATTACGTGACAACTCCTTAGACAAGGTAAGGCCGCCGACTCGCAGCGTGTGACAAGCTCCTCGCTCGTTACATGTTCGCCAGCGGCTCTTTAGGCGCTGGGGCGGTTATTGGCGCCGGGCCGGTCGGCCGGCGACCAACCCGCACGCCAAGAGCACGAGTCCGAGCGCTGCCGGTTCTGGGACCGACGCGGCGCCCGACGCCGAGGCGCCGTAGTTGTCGGCCCACACGTCGTAATCGGCCTGGGTGAACGTCGTGCCGAGGCCGTCGCGCCACACCGTGTAATCGGCCGCGTCGACCGTGCCGTCGCCG
>NZ_JAVJSH010000028.1:0-24115 GCF_040219535.1 Botrimarina sp. | reverse complement strand
TTCCTCACGAAGCTCCGCGACCTCTCGCTCGAGCCGCTTGCAGTTCGGGCAGTCCGTCTCGGGTCCGCGGGCGTCCATGCACCCAAGCTAGACCCACTCAAACAAGGGCGCAATAGCGCGAGGGCGGTAAACAAGTACCGGACTTTTAATCTTGCGAGTGGCCTACATCGGTCTACACGCCCCTACGTTTCCCCCAGGATTCGTAGGGGTTTTTCGTTTCGGCAATCGGCCGCGATCGGGCGTTATCGGGGCCGCGTGGCGGGTTTATGGCGGGTTTCAATCGATGCGCCCTTACGGGCAATCTGGAATCGCCCTCCGCATGAAGTCGTCGAACAGAGGCACCGTGAAGCCCAACTCGCCGTGCCCTGGGCTGTAAATCATGCCCTTCCGGATGAGCTTTGCCCGCACGGGGCCGAGGCTAGTTACCTTGACCCCCTTCTTGTCAGCAACGTCACCGATCCGGTGAGGCCCGGGGCCAAGCTCTGCCATGATCCTGAGGACGTTCTTTTCGCCGTTGGTGCAGCGATCGAAGCGGACGCGAAAAAAGTTCTGATCCAGCCTTTCAATCGCGGTGTGCGTCGAAGCCTTAATGACGGCCACGGAAATGGGCTCGCACTCCGCAGTGTTCCAGGCCTGGTAGCCCCACTCCTGCACGAAGTAGGGGTAGCCGTTCGTCACCCGGAAGACCTCTTCAAGAGCGCGGTCCTCGAAGCCGACGCCCTCAGATTCGGCTGGGCCCCGCAAGGCGGCTGCAGCCTCGGCCTGATTGAGCGCTCCGATGTCAGGGAAGCCAAAGAGTCGCTCGGCGTACGATTTCGACTCCCCCGCCAACCCGGGCAAGATTGGCAGCCCGGCGCCGATGAGAACCAACGGCAGTTGACGCTGTTGGACTTTGTGCATCGCCATGATCAGCGACGACAGCTCCGTGCTATTGAAGTATTGGACCTCGTCAATCAAGACGGCGACGGCCTGTCCTCGCGAAGCGGCCGCTTGAGCAACGGCTACGATCAACTCCGGAAGATCAGCCTCAAGGTCTCCGCTGTCGGCAGACCCTTTTTCGGGATCGATGTCGAGCCCGACTGTTACCTCACCGACCTCAACGCGAAAGCCATCGAGGAAGCTCTTCAGGACGGCCATGCCGCGACGAACGGCGTTGCCGGCACCCTCGAGTCGATCCAGAGTGAAGAGAAGCTTGCGTAAGGCTGGCGCGATCGACTCGGCGAGCGACCGCGACTCGGTCGCCTCGATTTCCGCTGTCTGGTAGCCAATTGGGACCGCTCTTCGAGCGATCTCATTAAGCAGCACCGTTTTGCCTACTCCACGCAACCCGGTGAGCAGCAGACTCTTCTCGGGCCGGCCTTGCTTAACCCTGTGCAGTAGGACTTCCGCCTGCTGCAGGATTGGATCGCGTCCGACGAGCTCCCTCGGTGGCGCACCGGCACCCGGCGAGTAGGGGTTAGCCAGCGGATTCATAGGGGCAACCGCACAGGGGCAGGAAGGCCGGAGTCTTTACCAAAGTATACCGAAGTTCCGGTATACTTCGATATAAGGCTAGCTTCGCCAGACCTCCTTTCCCGTACAATCACGCCACCGGCCCGCGACGGCGGACCGGACCCCGAGCCAGCGGCTTGATCACCGCGTCGGCCTCCCCGCCCGCGTCCTCTCCTTGCGGCGCTGGCGGGGAGCCGGGCTCGCTTCGAAGCAAGGAGGTCTGCGGTGGAATCGGCGTTCGACACGCTGCAAGCGCGATTTCTTCATGCCGAGACAAAGCACCCAGAGATGCGGGCCATCTTAAGCCGCGGCCTCTGCCTGCTCGAGCCGGAAGATTACTGGTCAACGTACGGTGAGTCGCTCTCGATGGGCATCAACTCGGAGCCGCACTTTGAGTGGCGAATCGTTGCGTGGGCGCCTTTCGGCGCCCCCGAGTCGCGTCGTCAAAGCGCAGACGACTGGTACACATCCGAAGGTCGCGCCGCGGCGATGGACGCGGTGGCAGAGTTCCGTCGGCTTGCAGAGGATGCAGCGGCTATCCTTGGGCACGCAAGTCCCGGTGTGGCAACTTGGTTGCACTCGCTGTTCGAAGTCGCATGGAGGGAGCCCACGGACTCCTTCCTCACGGCGCACCGAGGATGGCCCGCTGAGCTGATACGACGCCGTGTACGCGCGAACTGCCTGCCTGGCGGCTGGATTCCGAGCCGCTCGTATCGGCCCTGCCTGCCCGTATCCGGACAGTACCTCAGCGTGCTTCGGTGCAACCTCTTCGCGGCCTCGGCGGAGGCGATGCGGCTGCTCGGACAAGGAGCTGGTTCAGATAGCGATGCCGCCCAGCAGCTGCCGCAATGGACCGAGGAATCGGTCCCGCAGGACTGCCGAGCTGACAAGAAGCCCGACGGAGAGCCTTGCACGGCCAAATGGGCGGAGAAGCGTTTCGGGATTCGTGGCTACGACCTAAGTCGCGCCCAGATTGAGAAGGCAGGCAAGGTAGGTCGTGCCGCAGTCTACCGCTACGACGACCTCCTCCCACTCGTGGATGAGAAGTCGAGGCAATTCGATGCCGAACTCTAGCGCAAAGTTCGCGCAACGTTGCGCCACGTCGCCTGACCCAGAAATTCTTTCTCGCGAAATCCCCGAGTCCGACGGAATTTCGCCCGGCTGAGATCACGCGCAACGTTGCGCCGGCGGACGTCTCGGTTTGAATCTTCGGCCAACACGGCACACGGAACCCACGCAGTGGGGTGTCGCCGTCGGCCTGAAGTCGCAAACCCGCTATGGCTGTCCTGACGCTGGGCGATATCGCCCGCCAGCATCACGCGGACAAGGACCGCGTGGCCTACCTAATCCGCTCTCGGGGCATCAAGCCGATCGGTCGGGCCGGTCACTACCGGCTGTTCAATCAGGCCGCCTCGGACGCTGTCGGCCGGCTGATCGATGAAATCGACGCCAAGCGGATCGCCCGCGAGTTGGAGGGCGAGCAGTGCAGGTAACGTTCGATAAGGACGACCTACGCGACCTGGTCCGCGAAATCCTCGCCGAGGCAACGGCTGCCGAGATCGACCTCCAGAAGTCGGACCGGCTCGCCTACCTCGAGCCGGAGGCAGCCGCGTTGCTTGGACTTCAGCCTCATCAGTTGAGGGACGCTCGGCTCCGCGGCGAAATCGTCGGCACCCGCGCCGGCGGGCGGATCGCTTACGAGAAGAGCGAACTGCTCGCTTACCTCGCCCGGAATCGCAGCTGATCACTCACCTGCATCGATATCGAGCCCTCCCCGCCGGGCTGCAACCCGGCGGGGGGCTCTCGTTCACAACTCGCCCTCGGCGCCGACAGGCAATCGCAGCCGAGCACGAACACGGATCCCCGATGATACCACAATCGTCCACTCGCGGAATTAACGGCCACGAAGCTTCGCCGCCGAAGCCGGTCGACTACGCGCTCGCCTACCGGCGCGCCGGGTTCAGCCCGATCCCCATCCGCACGGACGGCAGCAAGGCGCCTGCCATTAGGAAATGGGAGCCGTACACGGTCGAGCCCGCGTCGGAGGACGTTATCCGCGGCTGGTACGAGGGCGAGGGCGCGGGCTGCGGCGTGGCGATCATCCACGGCGCCGCAAGCGGCAACTCGGAGATCGTCGACTTTGACGAGGGCGACCTGTACGAGCCGTTCGTTGAGACGCTCGAACAAATACGCCCCGGCCTCGCCGCGAAGCTGACGGTCATCCAGACCCCGCGACCGGGGAAGCACGTCCTCTATCGGTGCGACGTGGTCGAAGGGAATCAGAAACTCGCGATGCGTCCGCCGACGCAAGAAGAGATCGACGCCGCCGCCGCCGAGGGGCGCCGCGGGGGGCCTGTCACACTGGTGGAGACCCGCGGCTCGCACGGCTACACGTTGGCGCCCGGCACGCCCGGCGTCTGCCACCCGACCGGCCGGCAGTACGTGGAGTTCGCGGGGCCTCCGATCCTCGAGGCGCCGAAGATTACGCCCGACGAGCGCGAGGCGATCATGTTCGCCGCGCGGTCCCTGGACCAGATGCCCGTGGTTGAGTCGACGCCCACCAAGCAGGTAATTACGCGCGAGTGGGAGGGCGAGCGGCCCGGCGACGCTTACGAGCGCGTCGGCTGGTCCGACATCCTCGAGCCCCACGGCTGGCAACACGTAGGCGCCAGTGGTCACCGCCAACTCTGGCGCCGGCCCCAAAAGTCGATCGGAGTGTCGGCGACGACGGGCAACGTGAGCGAAGAAGGTCGCGACCTGTTGTGTGTGTTCTCCACAAACGCGTGGCCGTTCGATGGCCCGACCACCGGGGGGAGGTGCTCGACGCACAACAAGTTCGACGCTTTCGCCCGGCTGAACCATGACCGCGACCACGGCGCCGCCGCTAAGGAGCTGCTGCGCCTCGGCTACGGCGATAAGCAGTCCCTGCTCAACGTCGACCCCGCGCTGGGGGAGCTCCCGCCCGATCCGGAAGAGCCGCCTGCGCCGCCGCCGGAGTGGCGCCCGTTCCCCACGCACCACCTACCCGATCCGCTCCGCTCGCTCGTGCAGGAAACGGCCGCCGCGATCGGTTGCGATGAGTCGATGGTCGGCCTGCCCGGGCTCGCGATCTGCGCCGGCGCGATCGGCGCGACCCGCGTTGCCCAGGTCAAGAAAGGCTGGTCCGAGCCGGCGATCTTGTGGTGTGTGCTGATCCACCCGAGCGGCGGCGTCAAGAGCCAAGGCCGCAAGGTGGTGCTCGAGCCTCTGCTTGCCCATCAACGCCGCGCACGCCGCGAGTACGAAGATCAGGTGCTGGCGTATGAATCGCTTCAGGCGGAGCACAAGAGGGACCTGAAGGCGTGGGAGAAATCTAAGGACGGCGGCCCGCCCCCCGAAGCGCCTGAGAAGCCTGTCGAGATCGAGTTCATCACGAGCGACGCAACGATCGAGGGCATGATCCGGCTGCTTAACAACAACCCCCGCGGCGCGGTCCTGGAGCGCGACGAGCTGGCGGGGTGGGTCCTGTCGTTCGACACGTACAAGAGCGGGGGCGGCGACGCCCAGAACTGGATCGGCGCCCACGGCGGCGATTACATGAAGGTGAACCGGGCGGGGCTTGGCAAGTCGCTGTACGTGCCACACGCGGCGGTGAGCGTGTCGGGCACGGTCCAGCCCGAGATCCTCGCCAAGGTCCTACACGGCGAGCACACCCATTCCGGGTTCGCCGCGCGGCTGCTGATGGCCGCGCCCCCGCTGAAGGTCAAACAATGGTCTGAGCGGGAGGTGAGCGACGCGTCGCAGCGGCGCTACGCCGAGCGGTTCGCTGATCTTCTGGACCTCGAGTTCGCGACCGACGCCGAGGGGGAGACCTACCCTCACCGGATTCCATTGTCGCCCGGGGCCCGCAAGCGGTTTATCACGTTCGTCAACGAGCACGGCCTCGAGGCCCTCGACTTGGGCAACGCCGAGCGGGCCGCCCACGCCAAGCTCGAGGGCTACGCCGCGCGGCTCGCCTTGGTCATGCAACTGATCGAGGACCCCGACGCAGACGAGATCAGCGAGGACATGATCACGCGCGGCATCGAGCTTGCTCGCTGGTTCAAGAATGAGGCGGCCCGGTTCTACCGGCGCGGCGGCCCCGACGCCCGCCCCGCCGTCGATGAGCGGCTGGTTGCCTGGATCGAGGCGAAGGGGGGCGTGGTCACGCCGCGGGACGTGCAGCGGAACCTGACCCGCTTCACCACCGCCGAGGCCGTCGACAAGGCTCTCGACAAGATCGCCGCCGCCAAACGGGGCGAGTGGTTGCCGTTCGAGACCAATCCGAATGGGGGTCCGCCTACCCGCCAATTCGCCCTGAAGGCCATACCGAGACCGACACAACCTCCCAAATCCCGGGATTTAGAGGGTCTTGTCGGTGTCGGTGGCCAATCGAATCGAGAAACTGCTTTTGACCAGTTCTCCGACGGGACCGACGGCTGCGTCCCGGTCGGGCAGGAGGTGGAGCTGTGAAGTTCCAACCCCCGACTCCTGAGGTGCTGGCGATCCTGGACAATCTGCTGGCCCAGAACGGCATAAATCGGCGCGTCGTCGATGGCCGGTTGAACATCACCCCCACTCGGGGGCCGCTCCGCAAGGATGACCTCGGGCTGATCAAGCACTACGCCGAGCCACTAGCGAGATGGATCACCGACGGGTCACCGACACCGACACAACCTCCTAAACCCCGGCGTTTAGCGGCTCCTGTCGGTGTCGGTGGCTGCCCGGAGTGTGGCGAGACCAATCCAGACCGCCACGTTTGGCGTGTCGACCGGGCAGGCGACCTCCTGAACCGCTGTGTCCCCTGCGGCTGCGCCTGGCGGTGGTCCGACCCGGCTGACGTTGTGCAGCACGGTCGCGAGCACAAGCGCGATGAGACTTAGAGGCGGGGAGCCGGGGCGCAAGTGATGTCATCCCGCCGATCTGCCACTTGCTCGCCACCGCGTCGACGCGCACCCGCTCGAGCGCGCCAATCCCTTGGGTGTCGACCTTCCGATTGCCGAGTCGATTGCCAGACGCATCACTGACGGGCGCCGCTTTCCCGCCCCAAAACCGCTGGCATTTTGGAGTCAATCTCTAAGCCTCGCGTTATGCGGGCGCACGCCCTCGAGCGACCACGCGCCCGCCCTCGACTCCCCACGCGAGGCCCCGCGCGAGGGCCGATCGTGCAAACGCTTTTCTCGGCGGCCGGCGGGGACTAGGCAAGCTGCGCGGTCGCCCGTGCGGTTTGCCGCTTTTTTGAGCGGCCCGGGCCGGCGGGGCGGACTGGACACTTCCCCGCCGCGGGAACGGCGGCGGGAGCTCGGCCCGGATAGCCTGAAACGCCCCTGAAAACCTGAAACGCCCCTGCCGGACCGCGGGAGCTCGGCCCGGCAGCGCGCAGCGGCGCCCTACGCGGCCGCGTGCGGGCCGACAGCGCCCCCGGGCGACTCGTGAGCGCCCTAGGCGGGGCGGGAGCGTAGGCGGGCCGCGGGAGCGGCTAGCGGGCGAGCTCGGCCGAGAAGAGCGCCACGAGCGGCGCCGGGCGGGCGGGAGCGGCGCCGGGCGTGAGAGTCGCCCGGATAGGCGGGAGCGGCGCAGCGGGCCGCAGCGGGGCGCGTGAGCGCATAGAAACGCCCGCCGCGGCATATCGGCCGGGCGGGCGGGCGGTCGCTTTAGATTGTCGCGCAGGCCGCTACGGCGGGCTATGCGGCGAGTAGCAGACTTGCGGCGCATGCCGGCGCCACACCTTGCGGGCGGTCGCCCGGCAGTGCGACCGGGCCGCGCGGAGCGACCCGGCCGCGGCCGCGCGGAGCGCCAGCCGGCCCGTCTGCGGGCTATATCTGTGGTGCAAGCCGCGCATATCGACGGCGCGGCTGGCGCCGTACAGCTCGAGCGCTTCGAACGCGAGCGCGTGCGATTGTTGGGCATCGGGGGAATGCATAGGCTTATCCCTTTCGGGTTATGGCGCCGTGGCGCCGAGGGGGTCGGTAGTTAGGACGCGGGGCGGGCTAGATTGGATTTCCGAACCGGTCAAAATCGACCGACCCTAGGTCGCCCTGCGCTTGCTCGAGCGCCGACAGCCAACCGCGTAGCGCTCGCACAAACTCCGCGCCGCCGTTGTCGAGAACCGCGGCCAGCTGCGCCACAACGGCGCCGCTATCCGTGCGCAGCTCGTGAACGGCGACGCGGGCGCCGTCCGCTCCCGCGTGGAACGGCGGCGCGCGAAAACTGGCCGTGTCGCTTGCGCGGCCGCGGCCTATCTCGTGAAGCGTCATAGCAGACCCCTAGTAAGCGCCGCGGGCGAGCGCCTGCGCGGCGAGGTGACATAGCAGCAGAACAAAGGCGAGCGGAACACCCGCGACGCCGAGCCAGTAGAAAACGCGCTCGGTTGGGGTCACGAGTCACCCCCCCGCGTCAGGCGGACGCGCGGCATCGGCTCGCCGCTTTCAATGCGGCGGGCGACGTCGCGCAGTAGCCAAGCAATCAAGCGACGCTGCGCGACCGCGGGCGGAGTCGCGGGCGCCGACAGTAGCCGCATAGCGCGGCCGAATAGGCGTGTCGTGGTCATATGCCGGCCCCGTCCCAGAAATGCGTGGTGTAGTCGCGCGTGGCGACCCAAAATCCGTGGCGGAAGAGCTCCGCCCGCGGCTGGCGCCGATACGCTTCGCCCGCGGCCGCGCTGTCGCCGAACCATTCAAGAATCGGCTGGCCTTGAAAGTAGCGCACGACGCATTCTCGGCCGTTGCGACACTGCGCGCTAATCCGCTCGGCTTGTTGTTCGGTGAGACTCATTGGTCACCCCCCGCGTACAGCTGGCCGAGCGCGGCGCAGTAGGCCAGCGGCGTGTCGCTATCCGCGTCCGCGTATTCTGTCCACGGTTCGCCCCAGTCTTGAACTTCCAACCGGGCCGACTCCGCTTCGCCGTAGCTGTCGAGCTCGCCCACAATCCGCACGGCCGGACCGCCGGTAGTTAGGAGAATCTCATAACTCGTGGCGCACCACGCGCCGCTGGCATATTCGCCGAATATGCGGAGCGACAGCGGGTCTTCGCTGATCCGCTGCGCCGCATCGTCCCACGACTCGCAATCGCCCGCGGCCGCTTCTAATTCGGCGAGCTCGGCCGCGTCGTCGGGATTGTCGGTCGCCCACGTGCGCAGCATAAGCGCGCGGAGCTCGGCGGCGCGGTCGGGATTGTCGCGGAGCTCGGCCGCTCGCTCACACCACTCCTCGCTGTACGCGTTGCTTTCTTCGCGAAGATCTTCTAACCGCCCCCAATCCAATTGGTACGCGGCTACCATTTCCACAATGGCGCGGTGAGCATTCTCGCCCACAGCGCGCAGACTTTCAGCGCTCACGGGTAGTCTCCCGATTCAAAGGAAAGCCGGCGCCGAGAATCGACGCGGGCCGGACAGAAAGCAAAGGCGCGGGGCGGGGCGCGACTCCCGCCGGCGGGCTAGCCCGTTACGCTCGCCACGCGGGGCGGACTAGCGGTCGCGGGCGAGCGGCATAATGACGGCCGTGAGCGACGCGGCCCGGATAATCACCGCGGAGTCGCCGTCGATAACTTCGAACGTCACGAGCTCGCCCGGGGCGCAGGGCGCCAGCGCGTCGGCCACAAAGCCGGGATTCAACCGCACGGCCAGCCGCGGCGAGTCGCTCGGCCAGTTATCGGCGCCCGCGACGTAGACGCGGGCGCTCGACTCGCCGCCTTCCGTTTCCCGCGTGAGCTCGCAAGCAAGGTACGGCGCCCGGTTCTCGACGAACTCCGCGACAAACGCGAAGTCGACCCACGGCCGATCGCCGCAGGTTAGCGCGGCTTGCTTGACAGCGGCCCGGAACGGCCCGGCTTCCACGGTGAAGACCGGCGGCGCCGTGCGGGCCGGGATAACGTCCTCCCAGCTGGGGAAGCGGCCTTCCAAGGCGAGCGTCGATAGTTCGAAGCCGGCCGCGGTCGCCTTTACGTATTTGGCCGTGCGGGCGATCGACACGCGCGAACCGGCGCCCGGCAGCTTTAGAAGCTTGCCGAGAAGCTTCGCCGCCTTGACGGGGAGAATCGTCGAATCGGCCCGCGGCCACAATTCGCTCGCCGCGGCGCCGTTTGTGCGGGACCAATGCAAGCGGCGCCCGTCGGTCGCGACGAACGACACGCTATCGGACCCGTCGCGGTCGCGGTGATGGCCGATCCAGACCCCGCCGAGCGCGTAGCGTGACGTTTCGTCGTCGGTCGCGCGGTGCGTCGCTTCGATGGCGTCGCGAAGCGTATCGTTCGCCACAACTACGTGGCCGAACTCGGCGCCCGTGTCCGGCAGCGGCAGCGCGTCGGGCGACTCGGTAACGTCGAACTCGGCGCGGCAGTGCTCGCCCCGCACGAGCAAGCGACCGCGGGCCGCTTCGATTGTGACCGTCGCGGATTTTGAGTCGCGGCAGAACCGGGCGAGCTCGTGCGGATTCAGCAGCACCTCGCCGGCCGTCGCGACGTCGGCGCCATCGACTCGCACGCGAAGCGACGTCACGCCGTCCGTGGCGAAGAGCTCCGCTTCTGAGTAGCCCGAAAGGGTAAGCCGGCAGAACTTCAGCGCCGGCCGCTTGCTCTTCGGCGGGAGTCGCTTCGGCGTGACAGCGCAGACCACGCGGAGCGCGGCGAGTAGCGCCTTTCCGTCGCACGTAACGCGGAGCGCGTCGGGCGCGGGCGACTCCGCGGGCGGGGCAACCGGCGCGTACGTGTTGGCGTAGACGGCGGCGGGAGTGGTGATAACGGCCATCGGTAGAACTCCTAACAGAGAGAAACGGCGCCCGCCGACGTGGCGAGCGAGAAACAACAACGGGCCGCGGCGGAGTTGAACCGCTCGCGATGGCGCCGGCCGGCCTGGGCGAGCTCAGTAGCCCGCGAGCTCGGCCGCGTGGTCGCGTTGCCAACCATCTAGCCTTTGCCAGCGGGGGAAGCGCAGGCCGCGGAGCTCGGGGAAGCCGCCGCACGGCTCGAGCGCGTCGAGCGCGTCGAGCGCGGCAATGCTGTCGTCGCTCCGGTCCCAGCCGCCGTCACAATCCGTGCCCCACGACTCGCAGCAGCGCGTCACGCAAGCGTGATCCGCGTCGTGCACCCACAGCGTGAACTCGCAGGCGTAGCCTTCCTCGCACGCCCCGCCGCTGGCATGCGTCAGCTGCTGGCCGGGCCGCAGCGTGAGCTTGACGGGGGCGCCGTTGTGAATGGTCCAGAAGCGTGCGTTTCGCATTACGTGTATCCCTTCGCGTGAGAGTGTGAATCGGGCGAGATATACACTCGCCGCACGCCCACACTATCGACGGAAATACACGGGAGACAATGCCTTACATGCTCGCGACGGGGCGACGGGACGGGTGTGAATACACAACGGGTCCTCCGCCAGGCGGCCCACGGGGGGCGGCGGGCCGCACACCGACGGTTAGATATCGAAGCGGCGCCCTTTTTTTGGCTATTACTACTACCACCGCGGGGTGGTTACCCTGGCGGGGTGCAGAGAGGCCCATAAAAGCCCCGGAGAAGCCCTGTGAGCGACCAAATTAGGCTCGGCGAGGACCTGATCGAGCGGAAAAGCAGGCCTCCAGAGGGGGCGAGGCGGCGCCCGGGGCGCGGGGCTGGCTCTTTACGCCTTCGGGTTCTTCGACGCCACGGACTGATTAGATTCTCTGACACCCCTGCTAAAACGGGTCATTAGCCGTGAATTAGTCGCCGGATGGGTAGGCGCCCTTATTGACTTATGCACAAGTAAGTTGACTTTCCGCAGTTCGAGTCTTGCCCATCGGAAGTGGCGGCGGAGGATTTGTTGTTCGGTCGCCTGCCGTGTGAGTTCGTCGTTGAGCGTTCCGTTGAGTTGGCCCGGGTTGTCCGGCGGGGCGCCCGCCAGCGGGCCCCACTTGCTCGTCGACCAAACGTGCTCGACCGGGTTGAGCTCGGGGGCGTAAGGGGGCAGCCGGTGGAACCGGGCATGAGGCCAGTCGATCTGGCGGAAGAAGTTCTCGGATTTTCCGTGCGCGCCAAGGTTGTCCCACACGACGCGCAGCTTGCGGCCCAACTCGAGCCGCAGGTCGTTGAGCAGCCCTACAAAGTCTTCCGCCTTGGCGGTTCGGCCGTCGCGCCGTCGATGGCAAGACGATGGCCAGGAACTCCTAGGTCACGGCGCCTGCTCTTGTCGCGATTCGCATACGGGTGGCTGACGTGGTACCTTGTGTGCGCGAATCGTTGGTTGACCAACGCGCATAGGCGAGCGGTCCGCAAGCCCACGGCTTTAGCTGTGACCGTCTCACTGACGCAGACGCTGCCGGCTTGTCCGCCGGACGAGCCAACTCAACGCATCGAAGCAGTCACATAAAGGTCGCGAAGCACGGAGACACGACGCATGGTTAGAGATCGAAGGCCTGCAAGTCCGGGACGGGTTGCCTCTGTCGTCGGGCTGTTCGTTTTTGGGCTCATCGGCGGGCAAGTGCGGGCGGGAATTCACGCCGGAGCCGCTGAAGCCGAGATCACACCGCCGGTTGGCTTAGAGATCCAACATTTCTTTCGCCAGAGCGAAGGGGTGCACGATCCCCTCTTTGCGCGGTGCGTAGTGCTGCAGGATGACGCCGGCGGCTGCGTCGCGATCGTTTGTCTCGATCTGATACTCGGCAGCTTCGAAGCGTGCGACGCGTTGAGAGAAGAGATCCGCCAACGGACCGGTATCGACAACACGCTGATCAACTTCAGCCACAGCCACTCGTCGGCAGCCCTCGGCCCCCGCGGCCAGAGCGCCGTGTCGAACGACTACGGCTCTCGCTGGAACGATGGAACGCTCGACGCGATCATCGGTATCGTGGCGGCCGCCCGGTCGCGGCTCGAGCCCGTCACGCTGAGCGTCGGCCGTGCGACAGTCGAGGTGGGGTTCAATCGAAGGAAATGGGACCCGGCTCGCGAAAAGGTGGTCATGCAAGTGAACCGCGAGGGTCCGAGCGTGCCTTGGGTCAATGTCCTGGTGGCGAAACCGACTGGTCGAGATGAGATTTCGACGGTCCTCTTCGAAACCGCGGCCCACCCGGTGGTGATCCCCCACACAACCAACAGGATCAGCGCGGATTTCCCTGGCGCCGCGGTCGCGTTGGTGAAGGAAGAGCTTGGCCCCGAGGTCATCGCGATGTTCGGCCAGGGGTGCGGCGGCAATGTCAACGCTTACCCGCTTCGGAGCTCTTACGAGCGGGCCTTGCACATAGGGCGACAGCTCGGCCGCGGCGTGGTCGAGGCGGTCCGCAACAGCGTCACGATCGAGGCGGACGCCTTGGACGTCCGGCAACAGCGAACGGCCCTGCCGTCCCATCCCTTGCCGACCTCCGACGAGGTAGACAGGTGGATGGCACAAGAAGCCGACCATCCCGATCGGATCGCCCAACTAGAGCGTATCGACCGCCTCTTGCGACGCGGAGGCTCACCGCCGCCCCGGCGGCTTGACGTCTCGATGCTGTCACTTGGCCAGCAATGGTGCCTAGTCGCGCTGCCGCACGAGATGTTCTGCGAGTACGAGCTTTGGATCAATCAGCACGCCCCCTTCGATCACACGATGACATTCGCCTACACCAACGGCTACGAAGGCTACATCGCGGTCGACGAGGCGCTTCGATTGGGCCCGGCGGGAGGCTACGAGGCCGCCTCGCTTCCCAACTGGGGCGGACAGGTGAAGACGAGGCACTTCGGTCCGCCAGCGGTCGGTTGCGAGAGGATCATCAAAAAGACGATCTCATCGTTGTGGCATGACGCTCCCGAAACGCCTTCGCCAGCGGGTGGGGCGGCATCCGAAGGAGACGGGACCCGTTGACCCTGGAGCCCAACGCATCGTGGCGATTCGCGTCAGCCGAGCTTTCGAGTCAGATTCACCCGGCGGCGAGCGTACGCGTTCCTTACGCTCGGTGGTCTGATAGGGCGAGCAGCCAGTTAAGAACGCGGTCCGTCGGCACGAGCGATATCAGTCGTCTGCTGTTATCCGATGTTTCCCGCCCGGTGACAATCAAGCCCACGAACGCCGGCTTTGATTGATGAAGGTGTAACTTACAACCACCGATCGTCAGTAGATGTCTCTCTGGTCGAAAAGCACGAGCTCAAATCTCCTCTTGCACGCAGACAAATAGAACCGATGAGAGCGCACTCATTTACCGCCGGTGGTGTCAGCGCCTTGCTGAGTTGGTTGCTGGCATCGGGCGCCATCGGCGCTGCGGCAGAGCCCTACGCTTACGTCGATCCACTCATCGGGACGGATCGTTTCAAGGGCTACACCCGTTGGAACGCCGAGGGAGAGGTTTTTCCCGGCGCTTCGGCGCCCTTCGGCATGACGCACCCAACGCCGCAAACAACCAAGCGCGGCTACCGGTACAGCGACGAAACGGTGTTCGGATTCTCCCTCGTGAATCACATGAGCGGGTGGCCCTCCGGCTCCAGCGGAAACGTCTTCCTAATGCCCGTGCCTGGCGGGTTGGACACGGACTCGCTTCACCCAAGACTCGACCACCACCGCGAAGAGGCGCGGCCCGGGTTCTACTCACTCGCCTTCGGCGAATGGAACATCGGCGTGGCCTTTGCGGCCCTGCCGCGAAGCTTCATGGGTCGAATCACCTACAATGACCCAGCAGAACAAAGCCTGCGCCTGTGGGACATCGACGAGATCTCCGTGGTCTCCGACCACGAGATACGCATCTACCGGTCTGGCGAATCGCAGTTCGTCGATCCGGCGCTTCGGCCCAAGGGATACTACCTGGTGATCCGCTTCGACCAACCCTTCTCGCATCGCCTAGAAGGCGACAGCCGTCGATCGGTGACGCTGAGCTTCGGCGGGTCGAACAACCTGGACACCACAGTTGAGATGCAGGCCTCGGTGTCCCGCACCGGCTACGAGCAGGCCCTCGAGAACGGCCGCGCTGAGATGCCGGTATGGGATTTTGGCGTCGTCGCTGAGAAGGCAGCCGATCTTTGGAGGGAGAAGCTCGGGCGGATCACCGTGAAGGGCGGAGACGAGAACGACAAGACGATATTCTACACGGCACTCTACCACGCCTATCTCTACCCTCAGGTCGCGTCCGACGTCGACGGTGACTACCCAGAACGGGGCGAAGAGCCCTTACTGGACGACGGATTCGTCCGGTACACCAACATATCCACCTGGGATATGGGCCGCACCCAGCTCCCTTTGATGGCGTTGCTGGAGCCGCGAGTCTACCGCGACGTGATCCGGTCGGTGCTAGCGACCTATGACAAGAGCGGATTAGTGCCCAACTACGCGATGTCGGGCAACCATACCGTCAACGCCATAGCCGACGGTTACTTCAAAGGGATTCGCGACTTTGATACCGACCTTGCCCGCCGAGCGATCGTAGACGAACTGCTCGAGCCGCCCTACTACGAAGAGGGTTTTGCCGAGTACGCGGAGTTGGGTTTCGTGCCCTGCGAGTTGCGCAACAGCGTTACCAAGACTCTCGAGTACGCCTTCAACGATCACTGCGGCGCCCTGCTCGCGCAGGCGCTCGGCGCCGCCGAGACGGCGGACCGGCTCAGTGCGCGCATATTTAACTACCGTAACGTGTTCAATCCTGGCGTCAGGCTGATGAGGTCGAGGGATGCAAGCGGCGCCTGGTGCGACGCCTCTGGCTTCAGCGAGGGCGATGCCTGGGGCTATTCGTGGTACGTGCCGCACAATGGAAGGGACCTGGTCAATCTCATGGGCGGCGCCTCGGCCTTCTGCGAGCTGCTAGACCGCGCCTTCGACGAGGGCTACTACATCCACGACAATCAGCATCTGTGGCACAACCCATTTATGTACGCTTACGCCGGCAGGTCTTGGAAGACTCAGCAGCGCACGCGTGAGATCCTCGAACGATGGTATCTCCCTACTCCGGGTGGCATACCGGGCAATGACGACCTCGGCTCAACCTCGGCGTGGTACTTGCTTGCCGCCATGGGCTTTTATCCGGTCAATCTGGGGACGCCGGAGTACGTCCTGACGAGCCCATTGTTTGACGAAATCATCATCCGGCCGTCCGACGGAAGGACTTGGACCATCCGAGCGGGCGACCACGCGAAGGAGCGACCATACATTCAGTCCGTAGCGGTCAACGGCGAGACATGGAACAAGGCCTACCTTACACACGACATCCTCCTGGCCGGCGGGGAGATCGCCTACGAGCTGGGCGAGCGTCCGAACACGCACTGGGCCGCCGACGAGAACGCTTTACCCACGTCCGTCACGCCAGGAAGCCCGCACTACGAGATCCAGGCTTTTGCGGCATCCAGCACAACGGTCCGCTCTGGTGAACCGCTCGAGCTCTCGATCAGGATCGCCAATAGCGGCGCTCGGGGCATGTACCACCTCGTCGTGCAGGAAACCGAGGAAGTTCGCCTGGAAGATTTTGTTCTCGTCGACCGAGGCGAGACGGTTGAGAAAGGTTTGCTCCTGAGATTGTATGCGCCCGGCACACATGAGCTGCGCTTGGACGGGAGGACGCTCCCCGTAGAAGTCGTCCCCATCCGGGAAGTGGGCGTGACGACCTTCGACTACCGGCTGGTCGCGGCAACGCCCCTTGTACGCAAGGGCGAACCGATCGAGATCCGAGCGGAAGCACGAAACACGGGCAGCTACCGGGGCGTCGCTCACCCGGTGATCAACTTAAATGGCGAGCCGTTCCCTCAACCAGAGATCGCGCTGGACCCTGGCGAGAAGCGACGAGTGGAGTATGCGGTCACGCCGGCCGGGACCGGATTCTACGATGTCTTACTGCCGGGTTCGAGCCCGCTAAGGTCCAAAGTGTACGATCGCCCCGACGGCTCGCTGGCCGCCTGGTATACCTTTGATCGCGACGAGGAAGGCATCGTGTTTGACGATTCAGGCTTCGGCAACGATGGCGTGGTAAGAGGGGCGGTGCAGTACGTCGATGGCGTCGACTCACTGGGTTTGTTTCCAAACCGTCAGGGGTATGTGGAGTTGCCCACGACCCCCAGCCTGGATGTCACCGGCCCTACGATCACCATGATGGCGTGGTATTACCCCAGCGACGAAGACGGGCGCACATCCATACTGACCAAAGGTGGCGAACACATGCTCAAATTTAACAACCGCTGGGTTGGCAAGTTCTGCGCTGGCGGGTGGGGACGCGGGAGCTGCGAATTCCGGCTGCCGGACGACTGGAACCGGTCTTGGAGACACTTCGCCGGGGTTTGCCGGGGCGACTCCTTGTGCGCCTATATCGATGGCGAATTGGTTAGCACGCACCAGGCTAGCACTGACACCATCATCGCTAATCCATTCCACTGGAACATCGGTCGGAATGAAGAGATAAAGTCGGGCTACCCAAACGGCGTTATCGATGACGTGCGGGTCTACAAGGAAGCGCTCGATCAGGAGCACATCCGCGCTATTGCTCGGAAGTATGAGCCAAGCTGATAGGGTCGGCGCAGATCCGTACACGCCACGCTGGAACGGTTCGCCTGCCAAGCGTGCCGGCTGCAAGAGAAGGTCTTGGCCGAAGACGGCCGTTGCCTTCCCCCTCAAACCATGCCATTCAGATCGCGTTAAGTCGCGACGGTTGGTTCTTTGGGTGAGACAAGAGAGTCGGGGGAATCTACGCTGCGTTGCTTAGACTAACGGGATGGGGCGGGCGCATGCTGAAGCGAGACTCTGGCACGTGACAAACAGCTCTGCCCATAGGCTCTGCTCCGGCGAGCGGGTGGTCTTCGGCCTCGACGGCCAGGCGTTTCTGCTGCGGGTCGAGCGAGGGCCCCTTCGGCACGGCCGAGCTCTTGAGGACGCCGCCCGCGGAGAGCCGGAGGTCGTAGTGCAGCCGACGCGCCGCGTGCTTCTGGACGACGAAGAACGGGCCGTCGATGGCGGCTTCGGCCTCGGCCCCCGGCTCGGGCGTGCGATAAAAGCGGCGTTTTCGGCGGTACTTGTCGAGAGCCATTCGTCGTTTTGTATCTTTCCACTTGCTCTTCTGCTGCGGCCTACCAGCAAGGCAGTGTATCGAGCACGAGGTGGGTGACGCTGACAAAGGCGAACGACCCCCCTCTCGCACGCTGAGCCTCCAAGCCAAGCGAGCGATTTGTACCGCCAGGGCGTTGCCGAAGGCTGACCTGCCCGCCTATCGTAGGGGCGCTTGGAGCTTGTCGCCGACAGCTCCGAACTGAGCAAGTGGGCGACTCACGGCGGGGGGGAAGACGAGGTAGTCCAGGACACACGACGCGGTCGGGTTGACAGGACGGTCGGCGAGACGGAGCTCGAGGTTTCGCTCATCACCGCGGAGATCCGATCCATGTCACAGCTGCGGGACGAGGTTTGCCCCGGGTTGCCGTCGCGCCTACGCCGTCCAAGCGGACCCGATGCTGCCGGACGGTCGACAGCAGATCCGCTGCGAGTGCGGCCACCTTCTTCGCGATTTGAACGGCGCGACACGCTACACCTACTGGCTGAAGGACGAGACGCCAAGCGGCGGCCTTGTCAGGGGGACCGACGAGGGCTCGAGCCGGGGCGATGCACCGCCTTAGCACGCGATACTAGACGGCATTGCCGCCTTTGGCGGCCGCTGAGATCCGCGACTCTGACGTCAACTGCCGGACGACGCTCGCGAGGTCGCCGTGCTGGTCGTGCAAGTCGAGCTGCCGTTGCGACCAGCCGGTACCCCTCGTCAGGCTCTCGCCCTTCGCGAGCCAGTGTTCGCAGCCCAACTTGCGGGCCGTGGGCGAGAGGACTTCGGTGAGCTGCGAAACAATCGCCCGGGCCGGCTTCGTCTCGTGGGTAGACTGATCGACGAGGTCCGCCTCGACGCCGAATCGGGCGGCGCGCCACTTGTTTTGACGCACCATCATCGGGTGGCAGTCGTGCTGGTAGGCGCCGTTGTCGATTTCGTCGGACAAGTGTCGCACCAGGCATTGTATCAGCGCGGCGAGCGCCAGGGTGTGCTCGAGGTTGCCCGGCATGTCGCAGACGCGGACCTCCACGGTGCCGAAGTTGTGATGGGGCCGAACGTCCCACCAGATCTCGCGGATGGTGTTGATGAAGCCGGTCCCCACCATGTGGTTCACGAGCCACACGTACTCGCTCCAGTTGCGCATCAGCGTCGGTAAGCCCGCCGTCGGGAGGCCCTCCATTACCTTCGACCGATAAGACTGAAGGCCCGTCCGCCGCCCCTCCCAGAACGGGCTGCTCGTGCTCATCGCCAGTAGCGTCGGCAGGTGGCGCATGATGCGGTCGCAGATCATCACCGCCTTGTCGCCCGAGTCGACCCCCACGTGCACATGCAGCCCGAAGGTGATCAGCCTCCGGGCCATCTCCTGCAAGAGGTTGACCAGACCGAGGTACCGCTCGTCGACCGTCACCCGTTGGTCACGCCATAGCGAGAACGGGTGGCTCGCCCCCCACCACAGCCGCAGGCCGACCACGTCGGCTGCGCGCTCGACTCGACGCAGCTTCGCCTCCAAGTCGGCCTCGGCCTCGTCAACCGATTCGCACACCCCGGTGTTGATCTCGAGGACGCATTGCATGAGTTCGTGCTTGACCCCCGCCGCGTCGTCGCCCAGCTCGGCCGCCAAGTCATCGAACGCGTTGGCGAGCGCCATCGTCCGCTCGTCGACGAGCCCCAACTCGATCTCGACCCCCAGCGTGGGGCGGCTGTTGCTCGTAAAGCCGATCTTCGCCATAGCACAAGCCTCTCTCCCCTCACGCGAAGGGCTGAGCTTATCCCGATCGAGGGGGGACTAAGGACGCCTCGCCGCGTCGGGTTTGCTCTCTTCGACGACGGCCGCGGCGAGTATCTTCGCGCCGATCGGCAGGCAGCGTTCGTCGATATCGAACAAAGGGGTATGCAAACCGAATGCCGGAGCCGCGGACCGGGCCGCGCCAAGCCGGAACATCATGCCCGGCACGTGGTCGAGATAGTAAGCGAAGTCCTCGCCGCCCATGCTCGGCCGCCCGATTTGCTCGACGCGATCGGCGCCCAGCAGCGAGCGAGCGACGCTCGCCACGAGGTCCGTAAGCCGTGGGTCGTTCTCCACGCCTGGCAGATGGGCGCCGAACTCCACGTGGATCTTGGTCCCGGTGAGTCCAGCGATCCCATCGGCGAGGTGGGCGACCTGCGCGAGGGCTTGGCTCCTCACGTCGCCGCCCAGTGAGCGGACCATGCCCGCCAACTCGACGTGGCTGGGGATAACATTGGTCGTGTGGCCGCCACGCATCTTCGTAATGGCCAGGACGCACGAATCCTGGCTGTCGATGGAGCGGGGAACGATCTGGTAAAGCGAGTTGATCAGTAGAGCCGAGGCGGCGATCGGGTCTCGGCACTCGTGGGGCCTGGCCGCGTGCCCGCCAACCCCCTCGATCTTGATACGCAGGTCGTCGCAGTGAGCGGTAAACGTCTCGGCCCGCACACCGATCACTCCGGCCGGTCGGCTTGGATCGACGTGCAGGCTGAGGATGCTGGCCACCGCCGCGAGCTCTCCTTCGGCGATCATCTGTTTGGCGCCGGTCGCTGTCTCCTCGGCGGGCTGGAACAGCGCGCGCCAGCTGACGGGCCACGGCAGTTCTCCGGCCGCCGCCGCCGTGTCCAGCGCGAGCGCCGCCCCGTAGACGCAAGCCGCGTGGGCGTCGTGCCCGCAAGCGTGCATCACGCCTTCGGCCCGGCTGCGGTACTCAACTTGCTTTTGGTCTTGGATTGGCAGCGCGTCGATATCGCCACGCAACGCGACGCGCCTCGGGGCCGTCTGGTCCGCGCTGTCGGCCACGAGCCCGCGGCCGTCTTGGAGCGACCGCACCCGAACACCGTGCCCCTCGAGCAGCTCACAGAGCCGCCGGGTCGTTTCCACCTCTTCACCGCTGAGTTCTGGGTGGGTGTGCAGCTGCCGGCGCAGCGTCACCATCTCGCCAGCGCACCTGTCGACCACATCCCACAGGCGCTCACGCCATGCCGCGGTTTCGAGCTGGGCTGTCAGAAGAGCGTCCTCCGGCGAACGGCTGACCAAAGACCGACCATTGTCGACACGGAGCCAGATTGTCGCCGATTGCCGCGGTTCTGTCAGCAGTGCGGGCCTGGGCTGCAGCCAGCCTAAAGGGGGCGCCTCGCCCATAACCGCAAAAGTAGTGGCCGTGCGTCGCCACGAGGAGAGCCGATCCGCGAGCGTTCCTCAGCCGCCAAATCCGCCCGCCAGCGTCATCACCCGATCGCGTTAGCGCGTCGATCCCCTGCGTGCGTCCGCACGCGTCAGGCCGAGGCGCTGCTCGGCGATTTTCCTACGGAGGAGGCCCTCCCCGCGCCCAGAGCCGGCGTGACGCGACATCTCAAAGTCGGCTTTGCACGTCCTCAAGTTCGGGCTCCGCTCCACTTAGCGCTCTTCTTTGATGTCACAACGCGCACAGCCAGCCGCAGTCGCTGGCGTCACAACGTGTCTGCTGCTGTCTCTCGCTGGTATTTGCCGGGCGACTACCGTTCTAGACGATGGGTTTGACGATCTCAGCCTTTGGGATGATCTGTCGACCGTCGTCGCATGGGACGACTCGGGTATACCGGGGGCGTCGATCTTCGACACGACGTCGGGCGGCGTCGCCCTCGACTGGTCGTCTCAGAGCCGGATCGGCTTCGGGGCGGACCAGACTCGGATGTTCCAGGCAATCGATCACCGCTTCGCGCAGCCGATCCAGCGGGGCGATGGCGTCACGATTAAAATCGACTTCTCCGCGAAGTGGGATACCCGCCCCTTGCATAACGAGGGGAGTCGATTCGTTCTGTCACTGAACCACGACTACCCATCCGGCGGCCTCGACCTCACGCCGGAAGGACACCCGGCAGCTCGGGTCGGCGACTTCGCCTTCAACAACGGCGCCGCGTGGGCTCGGCCGGCGTACAGCCTGCGGCTGCGGACACTGAATAAAGAATCGCTCCTGGCCTTCGGTGGCGGTCCCGATATCGACGGGAACTACGAAGCGACCGAAGCGACCTGGCTGCCCGGGTTCATCCAATCGCCCGGCGGTCCGAACAACCCCGCGGGCGGCAGCCCCGAGGTGGGGGTTCCCGGCGTCGTCGGCGCGGGCCTCGGGCGGTATTCCCAAGAGGAGTTTCTCGACTACCGCTACGTAATCGCTCCGCTCGAGCAGCAGCTCTGGATCGATCTGGACGGCGACGGCGAATTCGATGAGCTTAACGAAACAGGCGTAAGCGAGCTTGTGGGGTCTCAGCCGATCGCGACGCCGACGATCGAGCTCGGCGGGACCGACTACACACGCGCGTTCAACACCATCGAGGGGATCCGGTTGTTTTGGCGTGGCCGAGCCGGCTCGGCGCAAGCGATCGTCGATTCCCTTCGCGTCATCGTCGATGGCCTCGACGAGCAACTCGCCGGCGACTTCAACCACGACGGGTACGTCGACGCGGCCGACTACACCGTTTGGCGGGACACTCTCGGATCGACTGCGGACCTAGCCGCGGACGGCGACGGGTCGGGCAGGATTGACCAAAACGACTACGTTGTCTGGCAACAAAACTTTGGCGCGACGTCAGCACGACCGAGATCCGTCGCCATTCCATCGGTCCCCGAACCAGCGTCGACTACGGCGCCGGGCCTCGCGGCGATCTTTCTGGTCGCGGTTCGCGACAATCGCGGTTGGCGGGGCTACCCCTGGCGCCCGTCGGAACCGGGGATCAAAGCGCGCAGCGGCTGAGCCGACTCCTTCGTTTGGATCGTGCGCTTCAATCGAAGCGTCTCGGAGGCCTCGCCGATTCGAGCAGCCGCTTGCCGCTTTACGCAGCTTGGCCGGACGGCGTTCCGATCGCCCCGTAGGATCGGCTTCGGCGCCGAGGTGATGTCCACCGACGCAGATTCGGAACGGCTGGCTAGACCCCCATGCCGTCTCGCCCAACTGCTGGCGGTGTCCCAGCCGACGGACGACCTCAGCAGATTCGCGGGGCGGCGAGCTTGCTGGTGGTGGTCCAACCGACGAGCTCTTGAGAGATCGCGACCTGGCCGCGGTAGCGAGACCACCACGAAGGCAATCCTCCGATCCTAGCGGAGGAGGCGTCCTCTGAAGTTCGCGATTCTCAAGAGTTGGCTTCTAGCAAGTGGACCACGTGTGCAGTCGTCCGGCAAGCCGAGAGTTCTAGGTGATGTCCGGAGCGAGAAGAGAGAGCTATAATTAATATCGCAGGGGCGGGCTGGCGGTTCGCAGCTTCCAAACCAGACAAACGGCAGGCGATCTCGTACTCATTACAAGTATCAATTCGACTGACCGAAGCCCCCATCGACCGGATGGCGAAGTTAATCCCGTGAACCTGAGTCAGCAGACTCATTCATCATCATCCAATGACCAGCATGAAACCAAACACCATCGCCTACGCTGCTCTCGCAGCCGTCTCGCTCACTTACACCGCGAAGGCCGCCGAAACATCAACAGCCCCCTCTCCAGCGGAAGCCAAGATCATCGCTGAGGAGGGCTTTATTTACGGCCTGCCGATCGTGATGAACTACGCCGTGATGTATGAATATGCCGTTGACAAGGAAAGCAGCCAGTTCAAAGCGCCATTCAACCAGATCAAGAACGAGCCGCGCGTTTACACCTATAAGGACACGGCGGTCATCACACCAAACAGCGACACGCCCTACTCGTTCGCCTGGCTTGACCTCCGCGCCGAGCCGATCGTCCTGACCGTGCCGGAGGTCGAGAAGGACCGCTACTATGCCGTCATGCTGTGTGACGGCAATACCTACAACTACGGCTACATCGGCAGTCGGGCCACCGGGAACGACCCCGGCAGCTACATGGTTGTCGGACCCGATTGGAACGGTGAAAAGCCGGAAGGTATCAAGCAGATCTTCCAATCCACCACGTCCTTCTCCCTCGTCGCCTATCGCACCCAGCTCTTCGACCCAGAAGACATGCCGAACGTGATCAAGGTCCAGGCAGGCTACCAAGTGGAGCCGCTTTCCGCCTTCCTTAAGCAGCCCGCGCCCGCCGCCGCTCCGGCGATTGACTTCAGTCCGGCGACCACCGAAGGCATCAAAGAGAACTTCTGGAGCTACCTCGACGCCGCGCTTGAATACGTTCCGGAAACGGACATCGACAAGGACATCCGCGTTAAGCTTGCGACCATCGGCATCGGCCCGAACAAGACCTTCGATTTCAAGGACCTTTCGCCAGAGCACAAGGAGGCTATCGTCGAGGCAATGACGGAAGGCGACGCGAAAGTGACTACGTATCTCGCCGACCGCATCAAAAAGATTAACAACTGGAACGTCGGAGCCTTCTTCGGCGACCAGAAATTCTTCAACGGTGACTGGCTCAAGCGTGCCGCAGGCGCCAAGGCCGGTCTCTACGCCAACGACGCAATCGAAGCAACCTACCCTTACACCCGCGTGGACGGCAAGGGCGAGACGCTCGATTGCAGCAAGAACAACTACACCATCACCTTCCCCGCAGGTCAGTACCCGCCGGTGAATGCCTTCTGGTCGGTCACGATGTATGATGGCAAAACCCAGTACCTGATCGAGAACCCGATCAACCGCTACCTCATCAACTCACCGATGATTCCGAACATGAAGAAGGGCGAGGACGGATCTCTCACCCTCTACATCCAGAAAGACAACCCCGGCGGCGATAAGGAT
>NZ_JAVJSH010000027.1:0-51411 GCF_040219535.1 Botrimarina sp. | reverse complement strand
CTGCAACTCGTCGAAGAACTCGTTGGGCATCCTTGAATCGGCCATCGCTGGGCCCTCCGTCGTGAGTCGTCGTACCAATAACTCACGCACGGCGCAAAACCCGTGCCGAAATCGGGTGGGGTTTTGTCTGGGCTTCTAAGGAGGCGCCACGAATTGCTCACGACGGCCCGTCACTCTCGGCGGCTTCCGGCTCGTCGGCCGATTCCTTCTCCTCCAGCGGCACCACGACCACCGCGGCGAGGGTGTCGCCCTCGTCGACGGACATGATCCGCACGCCTTGCGTGTTGCGGCCGATGGTGCTGACGTCGGCCGCGCGGATGCGTTGGAGCTTGCCGCGGGCGGTCATCATGAGCAGCTCGTCGTCGTCGGTGACGGCGGCCACGCCGACCACGCGGCCGTTGCGGTCGGTGGTCTTGATGTCGCGGAGGCCCTTGCCGCCGCGGTTCTGGGTGCGGTAGCGGGCGCCGGAAGAGCTCGACTCGTCGTCGCCGTTGTCGGAGGGCTCGGCGGCGGTCTCGCCCGCGGCCGCGTTCGGGCCGAAGTGGGTCCGCTTGCCGTAGCCGAACTGGGTGGCGGTCAGCAGCGTGGCGTCGGGGTCGGCCACGACCATGCCGACCAGCTCGTCGCCCTTCATGAGCTTCACGCCCTTCACGCCGGACGAGTTGCGCCCCATGGGGCGGGCGTCGGACTCGTTGAAGCGGATGGCCATCCCGTCGGCGGTGGCGAGGAGAACCTCGTCGCCCTTCTGGACGATGGCCACGTCGACCAGCTCGTCGCCCTCCTTGAGCTTGATCGCGATGATGCCGGTCTTCATCGGCCGGCTGTACGCGGACAGGTCGGTCTTCTTCACGAGGCCCTTGCGGGTGGCCATCATCAGGTAGTGGTCCGGCGCGTCGAAGTCGCGCACCGCGCGGCAGTCGGCGATCTTCTCGCCCTCGGCGAAGTTCAACAGGTTCACGACCGCGCGGCCCTTGGAGTCGCGGGCCAGCTCGGGGAGGTTGTAGACCTTCTCCCAGTAGACCTTGCCCTGGTTCGTGAAGAACATCAGGTAGTCGTGCGTGCTGGTGACGAACAGGTGCTCGATCGGGTCGTCTTCGTCGGTCTTCGCGCCCTTGATGCCCTTGCCGCCGCGGCGCTGCGCCTGGTACACGCTGGCCGCGGTGCGTTTGATGTAGCCGTTGTGCGTGATGGTGACGACCATCGTCTCTTCTTCGATCAGGTCCTCGAGGTCGACGTCGCCGACCTCCTCGGAGCTGATCCGGGTCTTCCGCGCGTCGACCATCCGGCTCTTGAGCAGGTCCTCCATGTCCTCGCGGATGATGCCGTAGATGCGGCGCTCGTCGCCGAGGATGTCGAGGTACTCGGCGATCTGCTTCAGCAGCTCCGCGTGCTCGTCGGCGAGCTTCTCTTGCTCGAGGTTCACGAGCTGGCCGAGCGTCATCTTGAGGATCGCGTCGGCCTGCACGGGCGTGAGCGTGTACTCCTCGGCCACGCCGCGCTCGTCCTGGAACTGAGCGTAGCCGTCGTCGCCCAGCGCGCGCCGCAGCAGCGCGCCGGGAGTGCGGATCTGCATCAGCGCCTGCTTGGCCTCGGGCTGGGTCTTGCTCGCGCGGATGACGCGGATCACCTCGTCGATGTTCGCGTGGGCGAGCAAGAGGCCCTGCACGGTGTGCTTGCGTTTGCGCGCGCGGGCGAGGAGGAACTGGGTGCGCCGGCGGACCACGGTCACGCGGTGGCGGACGAACTCCTCGAGCATCTCCTTGAGGTTGAGCACGCGGGGCTTGCCGTCGACCAGCGCGAGGAAGATCACGCTCTGCGAGTCTTGCAGCGGCGAGAACTTGTAGAGCTGGTTGAGGACCACGTCGGGGTCGGCGTCGCGTTTGATGTCGATCGCGATGCGGGCCGGCTCGTTGAGGTCCGACTCGTCGTTCACGGCGCTGATGCCGGCGATCCGGCCGTCGTTCACCAGCCCGGCGATCTTGGCGATCATGTTGTCGCGCGTCTGCTGGTAGGGCAGCTCGTGCACGAGGATGCGCCGCTTCTTGCCGGTCTCGACGATCTCGGTCTTCGCGCGGAGCACGATCGTGCTGCGGCCGGTCTGGTAGCCCTTGAGGATGCCGCTGCGGCCGCAGATCACACCGCCGGTCGGGAAGTCGGGCCCCGGGATGTGCTCCATCAGCTCGGAGATCGTGATCTCCGGGTTGTCGATCAGCGCGATCACCCCCTGGCAGACCTCCCGCAGATTGTGCGGCGGGATGCTGGTGGCCATGCCCACGGCGATGCCGCCCGACCCGTTGACCATCAGGTTCGGGAACTTCGACGGCAGGACGGTCGGCTCGGTGAGCTTCTCGTCGTACGTGGGGACGTAGTCGACCGTGTCGAGCTTGATGTCCTCCAGCATCATCGTGGCGACGTTCGACAGCCGCGCCTCGGTGTAACGCATCGCCGCGGCGGGCAGCCCGGCGAGCGAACCGAAGTTGCCCTGCGGGTCGATCAGCAGGTTGCGTGTCGCCCACCACTGGGCCATCCGCACGAGGGTCGGGTAGATGGCGCCGTCGCCGTGCGGGTGGTACCGCTTCATGGTCTCGCCGACGATGCCCGCGCACTTGCTCGTGCTGCCGCCGGGCGTGAGGCCGAGGTCGTTCATCGCGACGAGGATCCGCCGCTGCGAGGGCTTCAGCCCGTCGCGCACGTCGGGCAACGCGCGGCTGACGATCACGCTCATCGCGTACGTCAGGTACGACTGCTTCAGCTCGTCCTCGATCGACAGGTCTTCGAGGCGCAGCGCGATCGCGTCGGTCGACGGGTCGAAACCCGGCTTCCGCGGCGCGCCGGCGCCGCCGGCTGCGGGGGTCGCCCCTTCGGGGCCGGCGCCGCCCGGGGCGTCTTGCGGGGTGTCTTGCGGGTCGTCTGGTCCGTTGGTTTCGTCGGCCACGCGCGGGTTCCTCGAGGTCGCGATCCGGGGGCGCGGCGGCCGGCGTCAGAGGACACGGCCGGGTCGCCCGAATGAGCCCCGCAATTTAACGCTTTTGGCCCCGCTTTCACAGCTGCGCATCGCGGGCGGCTAGCCATCCCGTCACGGGCTGCCCCGTCACGGGCTGCCCAGCGACCGGGCGACCTGCTCGGCCAAACGGTCCGCGTAAGTCGGGGCCCACAGCACGCCCTTCGCGCCGAGGCCGTTCAGCCAAGCGGCCCGCGGCTGTCGCTCGGAAAACCCGAAGGTCGGCCGGCGGTCGGGCGTGGCGGGGCGGACCGCGGCCGAGTGGTCGGTGACCCGAGCGTCGGTCAAGCCGGCCTCGGCCAGCCGGCCGAGCAGCTCGGCGCGGCCCTCTTCGGTCGGTTCGGAGTCGATGCGGTCGTGGTCGGTCGTCGCCCCGACGCGGTAGCCGCCCGGCCCCTCGGGTGCGATCCACACGCCGCGGTGGACGACCCGGTCGTCGCCGTGGCTCGCGGACTCGATGGTGAGCACCTCGCCCTTGGCCGGCGCGAGGGTGGGCCCGCCCAGCCACGGCGGCTGCGACGGCGCGTAGCCCTGGCAGAGCACCGCGCGTCGGCCCGCCACGCCGTAGCGTTCGAGCAAGACCCGATCGCTCTGGAAGCAAAGCTCGCTGGGATCGGCGTCGGCCTTGATGTAGCGGTCTTCGGCCGCGAGCGAGCCGCGTGTCGCCAGCAGGAAGTCGGCGACCCTCAGCCGCGCGGCCGACGGCATCACAAATCCACCGAACGGCGCCGCTAGCCCGGCGGGCAGCTCGTGGGGGTCGGCCGGGCGGGCGTGCTCGCCGTACTCGCCGGCGGCCAGGCGCGAGTGGAACAGCCCGCGCTCGGTTTCGTCGACGAACAACCGCACGGCCGGCGCCTCGTCGAGCAGTGTAGAGCGGGTCGCCCTCTCGACGCGGCGGTAGAAACGCCGCGCGTCGTCCCAAAGCTCGGCGAAGTCGTCCGCGAGCGTCAGGCGCTTGCCGGTCACCGGGGTGACGAGTCCGGCGGCGACACGCGAGCTGCTGGCCCGCCCCCACGGGTCCACGCCGCCGCGGTCGACGACGAGTGTCGACAGGCCGCGCTCGGCCAACCGCCAGACCAGGGTCGAGCCGGCGAGTCCCTGGCCGATCACGAGCACGTCGACTTCGATCACCATGCCCGCGAGCGTACCCGCTGCGGGTGGCGGCCGCCGCGCCCCCCCCCCTCGCCTGGGCCGCTGGGCCGGGGGGCCGTAAACTTGGGGGCTCAACCGCCCCCGAGTGAAAGCGTTATGGACTTTAGCGAACGACTCAAACGCGCCACGCAACGCGGCCACAGCACGCGCGCGGAGAAAGAGCTCGAAGCGGCCGCCGAGGCGCTCAGCGAGGAGGAGCAGCGGCGCCGGCACTCGCAGCACCGCCTGACGCTCACCGAGCACATCGAGAAGCGGCTGAGAGAGCTGGCCGACAACGTGCCGGGGTTCAAGCTCCAGACGCTCGTCGAGGACCGCGGCTGGGGCGCGGGCCTCAGCCGCGACGACTTGGTGGTCTCCCGCGGCAAGCGGCGGAACCTCTACAGCCGGCTGCAGCTGCTCGTGGGGCCGTTCAACGAGTTCCACGTGGTCGACGTGACCGCCAAGGGGGCGATCCGCAACAAAGAGAACTTCACCCGCACCCACCACCGACCGATCGCCGAGTTCGACGAGGAAGAGTTCAAGGACCTCATCGACCGCTGGGTGCTGGACTACGCGGAGCAGTACGCGGCGGCTTGAAGCGCGGCAGAACGGTCTCCCGGTCGGGAATCCCGGATTACAATCGAGCCATGGCCACCATCGAACAACTCGACGACTTGTACCGCTTCGCCATCGAACTGCCCGCCCACGAGCGCGACGCGCTCTCGATCGACGAGCTCTATGAGCAGTGGCGGTCGACGTTCGCTTTGGACGAGGACGTCGATGCGATTCAGGAAGCACTCGACGCCGTCGACCGTGGCGCACCGGCCGAGCCGGCCGAAGAGTTCCTCTCAAGGGAGCGGGCGGCGAGATCTTCGGGCGGCTCCGCGTGAGCTACCGCGTCGAGTTCATCGGCCAAGCAAAGAGCGACTACAGGCGGCTGTACTCCTACATCGCCCAGCGGTCGCCTCAGGGCGCGGCGAACTGGGACGATGCTCTGGACGCCGCGTTAGCGCGAATCCGCGTCACCCCCAACTCCTTCGGGGCGGCGCCCGAAAGCCGGGCCCTGACGAGACCGGTTCGTCAGGCGCTGTTCTGTACGCGGCACGGCCGCGTCTATCGGGTCGTGTTCGAAGTGAAAGACGACCGCGTCATCGTTCTGCGTCTGAGAGGTCCAGGCCAGCGGCCGCTGCGAAAGCGCGACCTCGGCGAATCGTAGCCCCCCCGGTCACGCCACGCCGGCGACCGGCGCCGGGTCGGCGGGGATCGCCTCCCACGCGCCGCAACGCTCGGAGGCCTTCCACAGGCCGCTCACCACGCCCTGCCGCAGCTCCGCGGCGATCACGCTCGCGAGCGGCTCCGGCGCCACCAGGGCGATGACGCCCTCCTTGTGCTTCTTCTGCAGCTTCTTGAGCGCTTCGTTCACGCGCAGGCGGGCGGTTTGGATCGTCTCGCCGCCGGGAGGGCAGATCGTTTGCGGCTGCTCTTGCCACTGGCGGTAGACCTTCGGCTGCTTGGTGCGGACCTCCTCCACGAGCATGCCTTGCCAGAGGCCGTGGTCGAGGTTCTTGAGCTTGTCGAGCGTCTTGTGCTTTTGGCCGAGCTGCGCGGCGATCATCTGCGCGGTCTCCTGAGCCGAACGACACGGCGAGGCGTACACCGCCGCCGGACGCTGCGCGGCCACGCCGGGAGCGGCCTCGGCCGCTTGGCGGCGGCCGTCGTCGCTCAGGGGCATGTCGAGCGTCCCTTGGATCCGGCCCTGCTGGTCGAACTCCGTGGCGCCGGGCCGCACTAGCAACAACGTGAACATCAAGCACTTCTCGTTAAGGAACCGGGCGGGGGGCTAGCGGGCGCCTCGCTCCGCTAGCCGGCTGAGTTCCGCAATCCTTGCGCCGTAGTCCTCCGCCCCGCCGCCTGTGTGCGCGTCGCCTCCGGCGCCGAAGACCGCCGTGCCGGCGACCATCAGTTCGGCGCCCGCTTGGGCGCAGGCGGAAATCGTCTCGGAATTGACGCCGCCGTCAACCTCCCGCACCGCCCTGCAGCGGGGGTGGTCGCGGAGCCAGCGGAGCTTCTCCAGCGCCACCGGGTTGAACTCTTGCCCGCCAAATCCGGGCATCACACTCATCACTAGCACCAAGTCGCAGGCGTCGATTACGCCTTCGATCGACTCGATCGGCGTCGGGGGGTTAACCGACAATCCGGCCGTCGCTCCCAATTCCCGGATCCGGTCGAGCAAGGGCCGGGGGTCGTCGAGCACCTCCGCGTGGACGGTGATGTTGTCGGCGCCGGCGTCGCGGAACGGGGCGACGTACTCGGCCGGGTTGTCGAGCATCAGGTGCACGTCGAGCGGCAGCTCGGTGAGCCGCCGCACCGCTTTCACCACCGGCACGCCGATCGACAGGTTGGGCACGAAGTGCCCGTCCATGATGTCCAGGTGCAGCAGCGTGGCGCCCGCCCGCTCGATAGCGGCGATCTCTTCGGCCACGCGGCCAAAATCACACGCCAAGAGCGACGGCGCAATCGCCACGCCGCGCGGCAGGCACTGCGCGCGGAGTCCTTCGGTGGTGGCGGCAGCGGCGCCCGTCATGACGGGAGGAGTTTCCGATACGAGGACGCCGGCAGCAAACGGCCGGCGGGCGGTCACTCAGCGAACGGTCAGCTACCACAGACAAAAAACGAGGACGGCCCCACACGCGGGCCGTCCTCTACTGAAACGTTTTGTCACGAGTTCGCCCCGGACGCAAGCCCCGCACGTGCGGAACGCCGCATAGTTCGCCAAGCGGCGGCGGGCCACGCCGACTGTCCGGCCCATAGGGGGTCCACCCAGGTTTTCCGTGGGTAGGGTTCCCTCGGCCCAGGCGCGCCAAGAGGGGCGCCGCGTTGCGTGGGGTTTTCTCCAATCCCGAGCCCGCTCAAGCCCCGTCGTCGTTGTCCGCGTTGAGGTCCGAACCCGCACTTGTTTGAGGCTACCCACGGAAAACCCGGGGGGACCCCCTAGGGCCGGGGCGAGGTGGCTCGTGGCAGCGAAGAGTTGCGAACCGCGCTACGCCACCGATCACCGGACACCTAATTCCCCCCTACTCATCGAGCTCCGCGACGCGGGGCAGGTCGCCGAGGCTTGCTAGCCCGACGGTCCGCAGGAAGCGGTCGGTGGTCGCGTAGCGTGGGGGGGCGCCGTCGGCCTCGGCGGGGTCGGTGCGGAGCAGGCCTTGCCGGACCAACCGCCGCAGCAAGCCCGCGCTGCTGGCGCCGCGGAGGTCGGTCACCTCCGCCTCGGAGATGGGCTGGCGGTACGCAACCACGGAGAGCGTCTCGAGCGCCGGCTGGGACAGCCGGGCGGCCTTCACCCGCCCCGCCAAGCGATCGGCGACGCGCTCGAGCCCGTCGGCGGCCGCCAGCCGCCAGCCGCCGGCCGAGCGCTCCACACGCAGCCCCGCGCCGCGCGCCTCGTAGGCCGCGTCGACACGCTCCACCAGTGGGGGGATCTCCTCGGGCGCGTGGTCGCGGATCGCCGCGGCGATCTCTTCGGCCGACACCGGCGAGCCGTCGGCGTGGCCGACGAACAGCAGCGCCTCGACGATCGCCTCGGGCGTGACGGCCTCTGGGTCGGGCCGAGCGGCCGGGGCGGCCGACTCGGGCTTGCCGAGCATCCGCGCAAAGGCCGCGCGGAGCCGGTCGGCCGAGAGCGGCTGGCCCGCCGTAGCGGCAGCGGGCGGCGGGTCGGCGGGAGCGGACAACGAGGCTTGAGGGGTGAGGGGTGCTTCGCTTCCGTGACGTTGATCTTTTGGTTCCCACCCACGACTTACGTCGTGGGCTCGCTTCCCTCTTCCCTCTTCCCTCTTCCTTACTCACCGCGGCCGCATTGCGCGGTCCATGGCTCGTTGGGCGTCTTTCTTCTTGAGCGACTCGCGCTTGTCGTACGACTTCTTGCCGCGGCAGAGGCCGAGCAGGAGCTTCGCGCGGCCCTCTTTGAAGTAGAGCTTCAGGGGCACAAGCGTCAGGTTCTTCTCGTACGCGCGCAGGGCGAACTTGGCGATCTCGCGGCGGTGCAGCAGGAGCTTGCGCCAGCGCTTCTGCTCGTGCTGCTGGTGGGCGGAGTTGCGGTACTCCTCGATCGTGCAGCCGACGAGGAACACCTCGCCGCCCTTCACGCGGCCGTAAGCCTCTTCGAGCGAAACGTGGCCGTTGCGCAGCGACTTGACCTCGCTGCCGACCAGCACGATGCCGCACTCGAGCTTGTCGAGCACCTCGTACTCGTGCCGCGCCTTGCGGTTGGTCGCGACCGTCCGCTCGTTGGGGTCGTCGCCTTTGGCGGGCTTCTTCGCTTTGTTCTTGCCGGCCGTAGCGGGGCTCCGGGCTCGTGGAGGGACGGGGGACGAGAGATGAGGGACGGGGGTGCGCGAGCGGGATCAGTAGTCGCTATTCGCCAGCGGCGCAAGATTGCGGAGCTGCGTGATGATGGGGCCGGTGGGCCCGCTGTCTCCGTTCAGCGGATCAAGACACTTCCGCCCTTCTGGCGTGAGCAGGCGCTGGTAGACCGTGGGGTCGATGTCTTGGGCGAGGCTGCCGCCGTGGCCGTCGGCGAAGAACACGTTGACCGTGCCGGCCGGGTGACCGCTCGCCGGGCGGGCGAACGCGGGGACGTCGACCGGGTACGGCGGGCCTATCGCGCTGCCCAAGATCTCGGTGCTGATCGGGAACTGGAAGAGCCGCGGGTTGGTCTCGGCGGCCGGGTTGAGGCTGGTCGTCCAAACCATGCCGTACTGCTGCTCGCCAAAGAGTTGAGGATTGGAGATTCCCATCCAGCTGTAGAAGACGTCTTCGATCTCTTTGTGCAGGTTTTCGCTGAGCAACAGCGTCGACGCCGCGCCGTCGGGGATGTCGCCGAGCTTGGTGGTCACGTTGCCGAGCGTGAGGTTGTGCAGCAGGCCGTTCTCTTTGGCGTCGCCCAGGTACGTCGAGCCGTCGTGGTCCCAGTTGCCCGCGTTGCCGATGTACGACAGGCCGGCATTGGTCTCGATCGAAGCGAGCTCCGAGTCGGCCGGGCAGATCATCGACCCGTTCGGCCGGATGCTGGCGAGCGTTTCAGCACCAGTACCGGAACCGACCACCGTCCCATCGGTCATCGCGTCGTAAACGCTCTGCAAGTCGATCTGCGGCGTGATCACGCCGACCCAGCTGATCCACGACGCAGCACGCTCGGGCGTGCTGTACATCTGGTAGCCCGACATGCCGCCCGTCGTGTCGACCCGCAAGAACGTCCCGTCGCTCCGCTTCACCGGCTGCACGTAGCCCGGGAACTTTTGCCTGGAGGTCTCGTAGTTGATCATCCCCGTGCCGAGTTGCTTGAGGTTGTTCAAGCACTCGGCTTGCCTGGCGCGGCCGCGGGCGGCCTGGACGGCGGGCAGCAGCAGCGCGACCAGGATGCCGATGATGGCGATCACCACCAGCAGCTCGACGAGCGTGAAGCCCGGCCGGGCCGTGTGCGGCTGGCGGGGGGCGGTGGGGAGGCGGCTTGTATTCATCGGCGGTGGACCTCTGTTCCGGAGGAGGTTCGGCGAGCCGCACGCCGGCCATCGGTGGCGCCACGCGCGGAGCGGACCCGCCGCCTTGCCGCGGGGCCGGCGGGGGATGGTAAAGTATCGCCGAATCGACAGAAAAAAGCCAGCAAACCCCCGCGCGGCCGGCTGCCCCTAGCCTCGCACTGCCCGAAACGCCGGCCCCTCAGCCGCCGCCAACGGGGGCAAGCGCCGCGTGCCCCCGACTTCCTCGGGCGGCGTGCGGCGGAGCACGTGGGCGGGTTTTGCTCCGGCGCCGTGTTGGGGCTTCCGCCCTAGGCTGGGGCGCTTACGCTCGCGTGGACGACTCTCGCGTGGCCATGCCGCACTCTCCAATGACGCGTTCCCTTGTGATCAATCCGCTGAAGACCTCGATGCTCGCTCGCCCGGCGCCGGGCTTGTTGCTCGCGCTGTGCTTTGCCCTGGTGGTCGGCGACACGCACGGGCAGTCGCTGCCCGCGGCCACCGGCACGGCGGGCGCCCAGGCGGCCGACGAGGCCCAGCCCAACGGCCCGGCCGAGGCCACGCCGGTCCCGCCCGCGATGCGGTCGCCGCGCGCCGCGGTGGCGACCTTCGTGCAGCGGATGCGGCTCGACGCGAAGGGCAAGGCGGCCGAGTTGCTCGACCTGTCGGGGATGAGTTCGGCCGCCGCGGGCAGCCGGGGGCCGAACCTGTCGTTCAAGCTGTACGAGGTGCTGAGCCAACTCGGCGAGCTGCCCCCGCCGGCCGAAAGCCCGCCGGCCGACCCCGACGGGGTGGCCACCAACCTCGACGCGTTCGCCGGGATCCCAAAAGAGGGCGAGCTGACCGAGGAAGAGGCGGCCTGGTCGCTCAAAGACTGGGAGACCCGTCGCGGCTTCGCCGAGTCGGACCGATCTTCGCGGATCACGCTCGCGCGCGGCGACGACGGCCGCTGGCGGTTCAGCGCCACGACGGTCGCCGAGATCGACGAGCTGTTCAACGAGACCGGCGCGCGCAAGCGGCTCAAGGAGGCCGATCGGGCGGGCGAGCCCACGGTTCCGCTGAGCGTTCTGATCGAGGAGCAGTTCCCGGAGTGGACGCGCGACACCTACTTCTTGATGAAGACCTACCAGTGGCTCTGCTTGCTGCTGGTGGTGCTGCCGGTGAGCCGGCTGGTCGAGGTCGTCACCCGGCGGGGCCTGACGCGTTTCGCCGACGAGGCGCTGCAGCGCGTCGATCCCGATTTCGACAACACCCGCGAGACCACCCGCGCGGTCTGGAAGCCGGTCGGCAGGCTGACCAACGCGATGATATGGGTCGTCGGCGTCGGCTTACTCAACCTTCCGACGCCGGTCACCAACGTGCTGATGCCGGTCCTGGTCGCCGTGATGATCATCGCGGCGGTCTTCGCGGCCTTCGCGGTGATCGACGTGGTCGTCGCGTACTTCGAGCGCCGCGCGGGGCGGCAGTCTCTGTCGTTCAACAAGCTGATGCTGCCGCTGGCCTCGTCGACGCTGAAGGTGTTGGTGGTCGCGGTCGGCGCCGTCGCGGCGATGGCCACCTTCTCCGCAGAGCTGCCGACCACGCTGCTGGCCGGCGTGGGCATCGGCGGCATCGCGATCGCGCTCGCCTCGCAAGAGACGCTCTCCAACTTCGTCGGCTCGTTGTCGCTGCTCTTCGACCGCCCGTTCGAGGTCGGCGACTTCGTGAAGATCGAGGGCATCGTCGGCGAGGTCGAGGCGCTCGGCTTCCGCAGCACCACGATCCGCACCGCCGAGAACAGCCAGGTGACGATGCCCAACAGCAAGCTCGCCAGCTCTGTGGTCGACAACTGGGGCCGCCGGCGGTACCGCCGTTACCTGGGCAAGCTGGGCCTGGAGTACGGCACCCCGCCGGACCGGATCGAGGCCTTCTGCGAGGGGATCCGCGAGCTGATCCGCCGCCACCCGCACACGCGCAAGGACTTCTACGCGGTGTACTTCAACGACTTCGGGCCCAGCTCGCTCGACGTGCTGATGGTCGTGTTCTTCGAGGCCGGCGACTGGCCGACCGAGCTGCGCGAGCGGCACCGGCTGCTGGCGGACATCCTCCGGCTGGCCGAGTCGGTCGGCGTGTCGTTCGCGTTCCCGACCCAGACGCTGCACCTGCGCCGCGACAGCGAGCCGGCCACGCCCGTGGAGCTGGCCGAGGGGCCGCCGTCGATGGCCGGCGCCCGCGCGGCGGCCGATATCGCCGGCGAGCTGGCGAACTACCAAGACCGCCCCGGCAAGGTGAAGTTCACCGGCCCGACCGACGTGAAGGGGTGAACGAAAAAGGGGGAAGCAGAAAGCGGAGCGCCGCGCGAGCGGGCCGTCACGCGCCCCGCCGGGCTCTGACTCTCCCTTTTCGTGCTCCCCCTCCCGCATTCCACTTTCCGCTTTCCGCTTTCCCCTCTCGCACGCTCGCGCCATGCCGCAGCTCGTCGGCTCGATCAATCAGTACCCCGGGCGGGCGTCGCTCACGTGGTACGCGGCGCTGATCCTCGTGGGGTTCGCGGTGCTGTACTTCGTGCCCGCGTGCGCGGCGGACCCGGCGGCGCCGATCACGGCGCTCGATGCGTTGTTCACGTCGACCAGCGCGTCGTGCGTGACGGGGCTGATCGTGCGTTCCACGCCGCACGATTTCTCGTTGCTGGGCCAGGCCGTGATCATCGCGCTGGTGCAGTTGGGGGGGATCGGCATCATGACGGTCACCACGTTTATCGTGGTGCAGTTCGACCGCAGCGGCAGCCTGCGGCGCCGCAAGGTGGTCGCCGAGACCCTCGGCGCGGGCGACCAGGGCGACATCCGCCGAATCCTCCGCAACGTGCTCGTGATGACCGGCCTGTGCGAGGCGGTCGGTTTCGCCATCTTGTGCGCGTACAACTTGGCGAACTACGAGCACTACGCGGAGGAGGGGCTGTGGGCCTCGCAGGCCGACGCGGTCTGGCACGCGTTGTTCCACAGCATCTCGGCGTTCTGCAACGCGGGCTTCGCGCTGCACGACCAGAGCCTGATGCCGTTCGCGGACAGCCTGGTCGTCAACGCGACGATCGGCCTGCTGATCGTCATCGGCGGGCTCGGGTTCCCGGTCGTGAACGACCTGTGGAAGAGCCGCAAACGCCCCGCCGCGAACCGCTGGAGCGGGCTGCAACTGCACACCAAGATCATGCTGATCGGCACCGGAGTGTTGCTGGTGGTTGGCTTCGCGAGCTTCCTCGCGCTGGAGCACGACGGCGTGCTCGTCGACGACCCGGTCACCACGCGTGTGCTCAAAGCGGCCTTCCACTCGATCACCTGCCGCACGGCCGGCTTCAACACGGTCGAGATCGCCGAGCTCACCAACGCGATGCTCTTCATCAGCGTGCTGCTGATGATGATCGGCGCGGGGCCGTGCAGCACCGGCGGCGGGTTCAAGGTCAGCACCGCGGCGATCATCACGCTGCGCGCGTGGGCGACCTTCCAGGGCTACGCGCGGGTGAACCTGTTCCGGCGCACGCTGCCGCCGGAGAGCGTCGAGCGGGCGGTCGCTACGGCGATGCTGTTCGTGGGGGTGGCGGCGGTCGCGTTGACCGGGCTGCTGGTGATCGAGCAGTCCGCGTTCGGCCACACCGGCTCGGCCGGTTTGTTCATGGAGACCCTGTTCGAAACCATTTCGGCCCTCGGCACCGTGGGCCTGTCGACTGGGCTGACCGTCGACCTCAAGCCCGCCAGCCGCGCGATCGTGATCGTGCTGATGCTCATGGGGCGGCTGGGGCCGATCACCACGTTCGTCGCGCTGTCGCACTCGGCGCGGAACGAGCGGGTCGAGTACCCCACCGAGGAACCGCTCGTGGGCTGAGCCCCCCGGAGCGGCCGGCCCCCTTTCCCAGGGCGGGGCCCCCGGGGCTAATGGGGAGATCGAAGCACCCCCCGCCCGAGCCACGCCCCCCGGCGCGTCGTACAGCCTGCGTCCTCCAGCCTCCAGCCTCCCCTTGGCCGAACACAAGCAATTCGTCGTTATCGGTTTGGGCTCGTTCGGCGGGGCGCTCGCGGAGCGCCTGGGCGAGAACGGCTGCCGCGTGACCGGCATGGACAGCAACAAGGAACGCGTCGAGTCGCTCAAGGACGTGCTCTACGAAGCCGTCATCGGCGACGCCCGCGACCGCGACTCGATCTCCCACCTGCCGATCGCCCAGGCGCACGCGGTGATCATCAGCATGGGCGAGGACATCACGCGGTCGCTGCTCGCGACCCTGCACACGCGCGAGCTCGGGGCCAGGCAGGTTATCGTCAAGGGCGTGACCGACGAGCACGCGCGGATCCTCAAGTGCCTGGGGGTCGACCGCGTGATCTTCCCCGAGGAAGAGATCGCCCGGCAGCTTGCCGACCGGATGACGTGGCCCAACGTGCTGGACTTCCTCGCGATCGACCCGGAGTACAGCTTCGTGGAGGTCGCCTCGCCCGACGAGTGGGCCGGCAAGACGCTGCAGACGCTCGACCTGCGGCGCAAGCACAACGTGTGGATCGTCGGCGTGAAAGACGCCCTCACCGGCAAGCTGCAGATGTTCCCCGGCGGCGACTACGTGCTGTCCGCCGACCAGGTGCTGCTGGTCGTCGGCAAGCAGGCGGACGTGAACAAGCTGAGTGATTTTAAGTGACGCGTTGCGAGGCCGGTCCGCTTGGTATTTCGACGCGGTCACTGTGGCTATCGGCTGTCAGCAGATTACTGGCTACTGACCACTGGCTACTGACTGCTGATTGCTGACCGCTGGAAGCCGACAGCCTGCTCCCCGTCCTCCGCAGTAAAGGCCCTCCCCCACATCGCCATGTCCGAAGCGGTCATCGACGTCCAGAACCTGCGGACCTACTTCCACACCGAGGAGGGCGTGGTCCCGGCCGTGGACGACGTGTCGTTCCGCATCGACGCGGGGCGCACGCTCGGCATCGTCGGAGAGAGCGGCTCCGGCAAGAGCGTCACGAGCCTGTCGATCATGCGCCTGCTGGCCAGCAGCGCGAAGATCGAGAGCGGGTCGATCTCGCTGTTGGGCAAGGACCTGGTCGGCCTCCCCGAGCCGCAGATGCGCAGCGTGCGGGGCGACCGGATCAGCATGATCTTCCAAGAGCCGATGACCTCGCTCAACCCGGTCTTCACCGTCGGCGCCCAGGTCGTCGAGGCGCTGCGCCTGCACCAGGGCCTGAGCAAGGCCGACGCGCGCCAACGCACCATCGAGCTGTTCGACGAGGTCGGCATCCCCAACCCCGCGTCGCGCGTCGACAGCTACCCGCACCAGATGTCCGGCGGGCAGAAGCAACGCGTGATGATCGCCATGGCGCTGTCGTGCGACCCCGAGCTGCTCATCGCCGACGAGCCGACCACCGCGCTCGACGTGACGATCCAGGCGCAGATCCTCGACATCCTCCGGCGGCTGCGCGACTCGCGCGGCATGTCGATCCTGTTCATCACGCACGACCTGGGGGTGATCGCCGAGATCGCCGACGACGTGCTCGTGATGTTACGGGGCAAGATGGTCGAGTACGGCTCGGTGCTGGAGATCTTCGAGAACCCTAAGCACCCCTACACGAAGGGCCTGCTCGCTTGCCGGCCGCGGCTGGAGTCGAAGTACCGGTTGCTGCCGACGGTGTCCGACTTCATGGAGACCCGCGCGCGCGTCGACGACGCGGGCGTCGAGCACGTGGAGGTGATCGAGAAGCAGCTCTCCGAGGCGGACATCCAGCGGATGACCACCCACGGCCGCGGGCGGTTGCTCCACCCCAAGAGCGAGCTGGCCGCGATGGGCCACCCGTGGGAGCAAGCGGGCCACGCCGCCGACACGACGTCCGTCGACGAGGGGACGCGACCCCTCCTCGAGGTCCGAGACCTGAAGGTCCACTTCCCGGTGCGACGCGGCCTCCTCTCCCGCGTGGTGGACCACGTGCGGGCGGTGGACGGCATCTCGTTCAAGGTGTACCGCGGGCAGACGCTCGGCTTGGTGGGCGAGTCGGGCTGCGGCAAGACCACCGCCGGCCGCGCGATCCTGCGGCTCATCGAGCCGACCAGCGGCGACGTGCTGTTCGACGGACAACACGTCGCGTCGCTCGGCCGGGGCGAGTTGCGCAAGCTCCGCCGCCGCATGCAGATCATCTTCCAAGACCCCTACGGCTCGCTGAACCCGCGGATGACCGTCGAGTCGACGATCGTCGAGCCGATGACCGTGCACGGCCTCGGCAAGAACAAGCGCGAGCGCCGCGATATGGCGGCCCAGCTGATGGACGAGGTCGGCCTCTCCAGCGCCTACCTCCGCCGCTACCCGCACGAGTTCTCCGGCGGCCAACGCCAACGGATCTGTATCGCCAGGGCGCTGGCCGTGGAGCCGGAATTCCTCGTGTGCGACGAGTCGGTGTCGGCGCTCGACGTTTCGGTTCAGGCGCAGGTGCTGAACCTGCTGAAGCGTCTGCAAGAGAGCCGCGGGCTGACGTACATCTTCATCAGCCACGACCTGTCGGTCGTGAAGTTCATGGCCGACATGATGGCCGTGATGCAGCCGGTACCTGTCGAGGGCGAGAGCGGCGCCGTGGGGGGTAGGATCGTCGAGTTCGGCCCCTCCGAGGCGATCTACGCCGCGCCACGCGAGGCCTACACGCAGAAGCTCATCGCCGCCACACCAGACGACGACCTGGATCAGATCCGGGAGCGCGTCGCCGAGCGCGAAAAGCAGCGCGCCGAGGCGTCCGCAACGCCGTGACCACGGTCGGCCGCGGGCCCGCCTTCCGCCGGGCGCGGGCGGTTTAGAGCCACCACCGGGAGACCGTCGGGCCCAGGTCGCGCGGGTTCGGCTCGGCCGGCCCTTCGGTCGCCAAGCCGATCAGCCCGACGGTCTCGTCGACGACGCGCTCCGCCCGCAGCATCCACGCGGGGCGTGGCAGGCCAAAGGAGTCGAACGAGCCGGCGGCTAGCAGGCCCAACGCGGCCGAGCCGACTCGCTCGTTCTGCGCGGCGGAGACCGGCGGCGAGCCGGCGCCGCGCATCGCTTCGCGGATCGCGACCAGCGTCAGGCGCTCCGCCACGCGCGCCGCGGCCGGGTCTTCCTCGAGTGTGTCGCGTCGCGACTGCGTGAAGCGGCGTCGGTCGGTCGCCAGACGGGCGAACTCCGACCCGCTGCCGAGGCGGGCCAACAGCACGTCCGACCAACGCGACGAAAGCCGGCGGAGCGTTTCGGCGTGCCGAGTGCGGGGCGCGTCGGGCGGCCACCAGGCCGAGAGCAGCGAACGCAGCCGGCGCTTCGCTTCGAGGCATCCGTCGAGCGTGCTGGCCGCGATGATCGACGCGTCTTCGCGGCCCAACGCGCGATCGCTGAGGACCGCCACCCCCGTGACGACACGGGCGAGCACCTCGGACAAGAGGATCTCTTCGACCAGCCGCGTCAGCAAATCGCTCGGTTCCTCGCTGGGGGGCGCCGAATGGCTGTGACCCAGCCGACGCAACCCCCTGCCCCACGTGTCAAAACGGCACCGCGACGCGATCCAGTACTCGGCCAGCGCGTCGCTCGCGAGCGGGTCGCCGCGCCGCAACGGCGGCCCGGCCGTGAAGCCGAGCACAGCGGCGATCTCTACCAAGCAACGGGCGTGCATACCGACAACGCTTCGGGGGAGCGGGCGTACTGCCCGACCCCGCGAGCACGCGGGAAGCCAAACCCCCCTACGCGGCTGCAAGAACGCAGCCAACGCGTTGTCCCACAAGGCCTTAAGGCGAAGACACAGGGCCGCAAAGGGCGGGAAGCGTGTCGGTTTTCGACATCATCCCCGCTGGTCGTGTCGCGTCGACGCAACCGCCGCGAGCCGGCTGCTGCGGCCGGCGCCAAGACCTCAGTACTGGATGCTGACCACGCCCGACACGCCCGGCGTCACGTCGCCGGGGGCGAGGACCACGTCGGCCGGGCGCCGGCCGGCGGCTAGCTGGCCCGCGTCGTTGAGGAACAAGTGGTCGACGCCCGACTGCGAGTAGCAACTCGTCACGAACGCAACGCGGCCATCCTGGAACAGCACGTTCTCGCCGCAGGGGCCGTGGTTGCGGCTGACGAGCACCGTCGGCAGGGTGTACTCGGGGGCGTCGGCCATGACCGGCGCGCGGCTGTCGCCGCGGTCGCGCGGGTACCAGTACGCCCGCTTATGCAGGTGGCCCAGTCGGTACGCGTAGCTGCCGGCCGCCTGCCGCATCAGCAGCGAGACCAGCTCGTCCGACGCGAGCCGGACCTCTTCGCTCGAAGGGATCCGAACCCGGTGAGAGCCGGCGCGAACCTCCTCCGCTTGCCACGACGAGGGGCACAGCAAGCGCCGCTCCAATTGCTCTGCGGTGACGAATCCGTCGTCGACCAGCATCACCGAGAACATCCCGGCGTGCACGCCGGGGCCGATCGGCGGGTAGCGACGGAAGTTTTCTATCGAGTACTGCTGCAGGTTGGCCCCGACTTGCCGCAGGTTGTTCGCGCAGACCAATCGTCGTGAGGCCTCACGGCCGGTCTGGATGGCGGGCAGAATCAGCATGCCCAGCAGCAGCGCCGCGACGCCGACCGTCGCCACTTCGACGAGGCTGAAGCGTCGCTCGGAAAGGCCGGCGCCACGCTCGGGCGACAAGCCGACGGCGTTGTCGTCGGGCCCGTCGTAGGGAGGAGCGGCCATCACAGCGGCCGCCGTCCGCGAGGCGAGCGACTCGGGCGGCGACTCCCTGGGCTCGGCGGGCTGAGGCCCGTCATCGCGGCAGACGTCCTGCAGGCACTCGCGGATCTGGGCCAAGTGCGCGGCGAACGCCGGATCGCTGCGGAGCCGCGCCTCGATCTCGTCCCGTTCGGACTGGTCGAGGTCGCCCAGGCAGTAGCGGACCAGAAATTCGTCGTCACCCATCGCCTTGCCGACCCATACGGTCATCGCGGCTCGCCGGCGAGCGGCCAGCCGCTACGCCAACTCAAAGCTTAGCTCGGGAGACGCCGCCGGTGGCAGCACAACAAAAAAAGCGGGCCGCCCGAAGCCGGGCGGCCCGCTGTTGGAACGATGTCCACGGGGGCTCAGGCGTTCGGGTGCGACTCGCGCCACTGCTGGCCGAGGCGTCCGACCGCGGAGTGGAGCCGACTCTTCACGGTGCCTACCGGCACGCTGAGCTCGGCCGCCGCTTCGCGGTACTTCATCCCACGAAAATACACGAGCGACACGGCCTGCTGAAGCTGCTCCGGCAGGGTCGCGACCGCTCGCTTCACCCACTCCGTACGCTCGGCGAGCTCGAAGCGTTCGCCCGGGCCCGACTCGGTCGACGGCAAAAGATCGATCAGAGAGCCGGTCTCGGACTGGTCGGCGCGGTTGGTGCGGTCGAGGCTGACCGCTTGGTGACGCTTGTTACGACGCTGCAGGTCGATCGCGCGGTTGGTCGCGACCGTGTACAGCCAGGGCCGGAACTTGCGGCTGGAATCGAAGAGGTGCCCCTTGCGGTGCACCTGGAGAAACGTCGCCTGGAAGGCGTCTTCGGCCATCGTGGCGTCGCCCAGGTAGCGGCGTAAGAAGCTGTACAGCTCGCGCTCGTACCGCTCGATGAGGGTCGCCAGGTAGGGGCGATCCTCTACTTCGCTCTGCTGGTGTAGAGCGAGCAATTGCTCGTCGGACAATTCCGCGAGCGGACGATCGGCTAGCGCCGCGAGATCTTGCTGGCGTGCGTCCATGGCTTTGATAGTCATCGTGGCGAATCTCCTCAGTCGGAGAGTTCGACGTCCGGTGGGAAGTAATCCTTGCTTCCCCGTCGTCTTGTTGGTGAGCCCTCTGTCCCTCGCGCTAAGACGGTTCGCGAGCTTCCTTGGGACATTGGGATTCGGCCGCAGCGGATCACCGCATCTCCATCGCAGGCGGTAGAACTGCGGCCGGGCACTTACTAAAGCAACGTTTGTGCCAGGCGATTACACGAAAGCCACGCTAGCGACTCAGCCAATACCGCTGAATCCTTACCGGCAAATGACTTACGTCTCCGCCAGACCCAGAACCAACCGCGAAACGGACGGCCTGTAAATCTGACGAACTGTCAAAATCGACAATCAACTCGACAGCTCTGCCATCGAGCGTCTCTCAATATGAGACGATTGTTCAATTTTGACGCGCTCTGTCCCGACGCAATTGAGACGCTTCGGGACCGCGCTGAGTTCCATAAGTCCTGCGAAAAGGCCGGGTTGTGACGAGGCCCGCAGCGCCGCGACGAACCAACCTCACAACCCGCTCCGGCCAGTCGGAGAGGCCCCCTAAGCGGCGGCTAACATCTCTCGACCCGCATAGTACGCGAGCACCTCCCCGCCCAGATCCCGGTAGTCTTCCGCCCCGCGGCTCGCAGCGTCGTACCCGAAGATCGACGCACCGTGACTCGGCGCTTCGGCCAACCGAATATTCCGGCGGATCCGCGTTTCGAACAAGCGAATATGCCGCCACGGTCCTCCGCGCTCCCGGAGTTGCTCGAAGTAGAACTCCACGTCGGTCGTCACTTCGCTGGCTAGCCGCGTGCCGGACTCGTACAGGCACATGACCACGCCCGCCATCTTCAGCCGCGGATTGAGCCGCTGTGCGACTAGGTCGACCGTCTTCATCAGCTTGCTCAAGCCATGCAGCGCGAGGAAGTGCGGCTGGAGCGGCAGAAAAACGTCTTCCACCGCCGTCAGGGCGTTGATCGTCAACACCCCCAAGGAGGGTGGGCAGTCGATGAGCACGTAATCCAGATCGGTCACGGCTCGCAGGCGGTCCCGCATAATGACCTCGCGGCCTACCGTGCCGGCGAGCTCCAGCTCGGCAGCCGCCAAGTCGATGTGGGCCGGCGCGACCCGCACACCTTCGTCGGTCGTGACCCACACCTGCTCGAGTGTGGCGTCGCCCGCCAGCAGGTCGTAGGTGGTCGCCGAGGGCCGCTTCGGCTCGGCCCCGAGGTGGAGCGTCGCGTGGGCCTGCGGGTCGAGGTCGATCACCCCCACCCTAGCGCCCGACCGCGCCAGGGCGGCGGCCAAGTTGACCGCTGTGGTGGTCTTGCCCACTCCGCCTTTCTGGTTGATGACCGCTAGCGTGTGCATCCCGAGACCTCGCGTCGACGCGGACCGCGGCCGCCACAGGGGGTGGCGACCGGGGGGCGCGGACGGTAGCCGTTGGGGACTCGCCGCTCTAGAGCAATCCGCCCACCGCCGAGGCGGCCGGCGCCTCGCGGCGCGGCGCCCGGCCGCTTACGCTCAGGGAGTCCGCCCTGGGCGACCCACTGGTTGCGCCGCAGGCGCGGGGATCGACCGACCGCCTCGGCGGTGGAAAACCTGCCGCCGCGCGAAGCCCCTCCTAGCGATATGACCGACAGCACCGCCACCGTCCGGGTCGAACTCGCCGAGCGTAGCTACGACATCCTGATCGGCGCCGGCTTGCTCGACCGGGTGACCGAGTTCGTCGACGCCCGCGGCGGCGCGCGGCACGTGGCGGTCGTGACCGACACGAACGTCGACGGCCTCTACGGCGACGCGGTCGCCGACCGCTTTGTCGACGCGGGCGTCGAGGCCCACGTGCTGGTGGTCGACGCGGGCGAGACCAGCAAGTCGCCCGACGTGGCCGCCGACCTCTGGCAGACGATGGTCGACGAGGGCTGCGACCGCCAAACGGTCGTGGTCGCCGTCGGCGGCGGCGTGGTTGGCGACATCGCCGGCTTCATAGCCGCCACCTTCGCCCGCGGGCTCACCTTCTTCCAATTCCCCACCACCCTGCTGGCCCAGGTCGACAGCTCCGTCGGCGGCAAGACGGGCGTCAACCTCGAGGGCGCCAAGAACATGGTCGGCGCGTTCTGGCAGCCGCGGGGCGTGCTGGTCGACACCGACGTGCTGTCGACCCTGCCCGACCGCGAGTTCCGTGCCGGGCTGGCCGAAGTCGTCAAGTACGGCGTGATCCTCGACGCGGACTTCTTCGGCTGGCTGGAGGCCTCGGCCGACGCCATCGTGGCGCGCGACGCGGGCGCCCTGCGGCGCGTGATCCAGCGGAGCTGCCAGCTCAAAGCCCAGATCGTGCAGCTAGACGAGACCGAGCAGACCGGCGCCCGGGCGAAGCTCAACTACGGGCACACCTTCGGCCACGCCCTCGAAGCCGCGACCGGTTACGAGCAGCTGCTCCACGGCGAGGCGGTCTCAATCGGCATGGTCTGCGCGTCGCGCATGGCGGAACTGATGGGCCGCATCACGGCCGACGAGACCAACCGGCAGCTCAGCCTGCTGCGGCGATTCGGCCTGCCCGTGAAGCTGCCGCGGGGCATCGACCTCGGGGAATTGTCGAGCCTCATGTGGCGCGACAAGAAGGTGCACGACGGCGAGATCCGCTTCGTCCTGCCCAGCCGGCTGGGGGAGGTCGATCTCGTGCCCAGCCCCGGCGACGAGCAGCTTATGCAATCGCTGCGTTCCGCTCAGGCGTAAGGGCGAAGCGATAGAATCGAGACGTCAGCGGCAAACCGCACGTGCTTTCGCGTCCGGCCGCAATCAGGCTTAGGTGTCACAGCTGACCTAGCGGCAGAAACATGCGGTTTTTGGCGCCTTAGGCATTAAATGAGCCGTATAGCTCGTCGAGCTGCGGCGTGTTGACAATGATCTTGCCTCGCGGAAACCGAAGCGACGCGACGGTTTCCAACACCGGCTAGAGACGCAGTACGAGGTATTGAGTTGACCGCGACCATGACGCAATCGGACTACCCGGCTACCGACGCCAACTCCGCGAACGGGCACGCGGGCGCCCCCCACTCTGAGGTTTCGATCGACATCATCTCGATCGACGGGGGCGACCCGCACGCGATCGCCGCAGCCGCTGCGCCGCTGGGCGCCGCCGCTCGTCGCTTCGCTGCCCCCGAGGCCTGGTTCGAGAAGCAGAGCAAAACCGGACAGGTCGCCGATCCGACCGACATCGTCGTGCTGCACGGCGACTGTGGACGCATCGCCGCATTGCGGCTGGTCGCCCGAGCCCGCGCCGCGGCGCCCGATGCGTCGATCGTCGTCGCTTCGGCCGACGCGGGTCTGCAGCACGTGGCGGCGGTCGTCAATCAGGGCGCGTCGGGGCTTTTGCCGCTGTCGCAGTCGAGCGACTCGCTGTCGCAGCACCTGAGCGAGGTCGTCGAACCGGCGCGCCGCAAGCAGCCGCAGCGGCGGGCCGCAGCGAAGCACCGGCAGTCGTTAGCCGCGCTCACCTCGGCCGAGTCCGACGTGCTCGACCTGATGCTCGACGGCTTGGCCAACAAGCAGATTGCCCAGCGGCTGTCGATCGGGCTGCGGACCGTCGAACTCCGGCGCTCCAAGATCATGCGCAAGATGGACGCCAGCAGCGTGGCCCAGCTGATCAGCCACGTTTGCGCCGCGCGGCACGTCTGAGCACGCCCCACCAAGTCAGTGGCGTGGCCGCCGCCGGGTGGGTAGGGTCAGGCCGTCCATGCCCGGCCCCTCGCCTAACGCCGACCTGCCGCCCGACGTGCTGGACGAGGTGCGGCTGTCGGCCGTGCGGGGCGTCGGGCCGCGGATGCGGCAGAAGCTGATCGACCGCTTCGGCTCCGCCGGCGGGGCGCTGTCTGCCGCCGCGGCGGACCTCGGCGCGGTCAGCGGCGTCGGCCCGAAGCTCGCCGGAGCGATCGCCCGGGCGCCCGACCGGGAGTCCGTCGGCCGGATGCTCGCCGACGCGGCCCAGTACGGCGTGCGGGTCCTCACGCCCGCCGACGAGGAGTACCCCCCCGGGCTCCGCGAAATCCACGACCCGCCGCCGGTGCTGTACTGCCGCGGCGCGATCCATGCCGAGGACCGCCGCGCGGTCGCCATCGTCGGCACCCGCCGCGCCACGCGGTACGGGCTCCGCTGCGCCGCCACGTTCGCCGCGGAACTCGCACGCGCCGGCGTAACGGTCGTCAGCGGCTTGGCGCGGGGCGTCGACGGCGCGGCCCACACGGCAGCGCTCGACGCGGGCGGGCGGACCCTGGCGGCCCTCGCCGGCGGGCTCTCACGCATCTACCCGCCCGAGCACACGCGCCTGGCCGACCGGGTCGCCGAGCGCGGCGCGTTGCTCGCCGAGGCCCCGCCGCCGATGCCGCCGATGGCCGGCGCCTTCCCGCAACGCAACCGCATCATCAGCGGGCTCTCGCTCGGCGTTCTGGTCATCGAGGCGGCCGAGCGTAGCGGCGCGTTGATCACCGTGCGGCACGCGGCCGAGCAAGGGCGCGACGCGTTCGCCCTGCCGGGGCCGATCGACAGCCCCCAGTCACGCGGCTGCCACCGCGTCATCCAAGAGGGAGCGAAGCTCGTCACCTCGGTCGACGACGTGCTCGAAGAGATCGACGGCTTCGCGCCCGCCGCGCCGGTCCGGGCGGCACGCCCGACCCCGGCAGCGGCCCCCGCAGCATCCCCGCCGGCCGACCCCCCGCCGATCGACTGGGACGAACCCGAGGCCACGCTGCTGGGCTGCATCAACGACGAGCCGACCTCGATCGACACGCTCGTGGGCGCCACGCAGCTGCCGGTCGAGCGCGTGCTGGCGAGCCTCAGCCGCCTGGAAGCAGGCGGCGCGGTCACACGCGTCAGCGGCGTTTTGGTCCGCCGAGCCTGACGCGTTTGGCAAGGTGTGCCGGCTAGCGAGCCGGGGCCGACTGCGGCCTAGCCGAGGGATGTAGCGATCGAACCGCTCGCGGGCGGCCGTTTCGGGGCGCCAGCAGAGCGGTTTGGCACGATCGCAGCGGACGCGCCGCCCGATTGAGTCTGCGGGACGGACTGCTGCGGCGCAGGAGGCGCCCAACCGTCGATCGTGCGACAGGCGAGCCTTTCGTCGCCGCGCGTCGCGGACCCAACACACAGCCCGACACGCGTAACCGCCCGGCGGCGTCGCGGACGACGGAGCGACAGGAGCCCACACGGATGAAGGGTATCAAGAAAGCCGGCCGCTTCTTCGCGGCGGGGCTCGCCTCGGCGAGCGTCGCGACGACCGTGGCCCCCGCCCAGAACGCGTCCTACCCGGCCAGCTACGGCTACGCCCAGCCGCCAGCGTACGCGGCCCAGCCGCCAGCCTACGCCGCTCAGCAGCCTTCGTTCGCGGCGCAGGCTCCCGCGTACACGAACCAGCAGCAGGGGGCCTTCGGCGGTCAGGCCGCCCTCGCGCCGCCGGCGTACCAGCCCACCCGGGCCGCGGGGCCGCAGCAGCTATTCGCCCCCTCCGCGCCGGGCGCCCAGCCGGGCTACCCACGCGTCGCGCAGGCCGCTGAGCTGCCCGTGCCGCCCCAAGCGGCGGGCGAGCCGTCCAGCCGCGCGGCAGAAGCCGTTGCGCCGCCGGCGAACGGCGCTCCGAACGGCGCTCCGAACGGCGCTCCGCTGATCAACGGACCCTCTATCGACTACTCCGGCGCGGCGACGATGCCCGCCTCGCCGACGACCTACTACGGCGATTCGTACTCCCCGACGCCGCAGCACGGCCCGGCCGGCGACTCGCAGGGCGATTACGGCGGCCAGCCAACTTACGACCAGAGCGGCTACTCATCCGCTCCGTACGGCTACGATCCGGGCGCCGGCTGCTACGACTGCCCCCCCGCGCCGGCCTGCAACGTGGCGCCGCCGCGGCCGAAGCGGCAGTTCTTCGTGGGCATCTACGGTCTGTACCTCGACCGCATCGACGACACCGGCAAGCGGGCCGTCGCGTACATGACCGACACCGCCGGCTTCACGCCCGGCGACAACTACTACCCGATGCCGGCCGACGACTGGATGTTCACCAACGAAGCCGAGGCCGAAGACCTGTTCGGCGCGGAAATCCGGATCGGGAGCACCTTCGGGCGCGATGCGTGCGGCTGCGGCCAGCCGTTCGCTTGGGAGGTCGGCTACTGGGCGCTCGACGGCGACAACAGCTCGTCGACGATGATCCTGCCGGACGAGGTCAGCGCCACGACCACCGAGCGGATCTACTCGCTGTGGAACTACAACGGCCTGCAGACCGACCTGGACGGCGGCGGCGCGACCTGGGCCGATCGGCCGGTCTACACCGACCCGGGCGACCCGGCCGACGGCGACATCTACGCGAACGACGTCCGCATCATCGCGGTCCGCGTGCGGCAGTACTTCCAGATGGAGAACCTCGAGCTGAACTTCTGGCGGTTCGGCACGCCGGCCGCCGCGCCGACGCTCGGCCTGGGCCACGGCGGCTGCGGCCCCTCGTACGGGGCCGGGTGTGACCCGTGCGGCCCCCAGGCTTGTGCTCCCGCGGCCTGTGCCCCGTGCAAGCCGCCGCGGCGCTACTTCTTCAACGGCCTGTGCGGTGCGCGGTACCTGCGGATCGACGACAGCTTCGGCCTCGACTGGATGCAGACCCCGGTCGACACCGCGGCCGGCTCGCCGACCCAGGGCGACCCGCCGGCCGGCTGGCCGACCGAGTACGAGGGCGGCTTCCCCGCCGACGACAACTCGGTCGTCTTCAGCGACTACGACGCCGAGAACGAGCTCGTCGGCTTGCAGATCGGCGGCAGCATGAACTGGCTGATCGGCTGCCGGTGGAACATCTTCGCCGACTCCAACTTCGGCATCTACGGCAACAGCGTGTCGGTCACCAAACGGGTCACCGGCGGCGGCGACTCGTACGTGAGCTACGCCAACGGCGGCGGCGCCGCGTACGCCCGGGGCAGCGACACTGTGGTCAGCTACGTGGGCGAGCTCCGCACCGGCGTGGGCTACCAGATCAGCCCGCGGTGCCGCTTGACGGCCGCCTACCGCTTCGTCGGCATCGGCGGCGTGGCCCTTGGTGTCGAGGAGTTCCAGAACACCCTGTGGGTCGACCCGTCGGTCGCCGGCCACATCGACGCCAACAACTCGATCATCCTGCACGGCTTGCAGGCCGGCGCCGAGTGGAAGTTCTGACCCGCCGCGTAGAACCAACCGCGTGACGCGGCCCCACCGGCCCGGCCGGCGACCGCTTCGCGCTCAACGAGCCCCCCTTTAGGTGCGGCGGGACCTGTCGGCCACGGTCGGCAGGTCCCGTCGTGCTTTTTAAGAGCGGCGGGGGCGCTGCGTGCCACGCGCTAGGAAGCGCCCGAAGCGTTCAATCCGCCGCCGTCGGCGAGGCCCAGCGGCGTGTGGCTCAACGCGGCGCGGCGAGCAGCATCCGCAGCGCCGGGTCGGCCCGCATCGCGTCGAAGTCGGGCTCGTCGGCCACGAGGGCCGCGAGCGACCGGTCGAGGTCCAACGCCCGCTTCAACCGCCGCAGCGCCGCCATCCGCTCGCCGGCGAGGCTGTGGTAGCAAGCCAGGTTGTACTGCACGAGCGCCTGGTCCGGCGCGAAGTCGCCGGCCCGCTGGAGGGCGCGGATCGCCTCGTCGAGGCGGCCCGTCCGCTTGTAGCACCAGCCCAGAGCGAGCCACGACTCGCACGGCTTCGGGTCGAGCTCGACGCTGCGGCGCAGCGGGTAGATCGCCTCGTGGTAGCGCCGCATCTCGCGCAGGCACTCGCCCATCAAGTAACAAGCGTGGCCATCGCCGTGCACGAGCTTCCCCCGCCGCTGCAAGCTACGCAGCGCTTGGTCGTGCATGCCGAGTTCGAGGTAGCCCTCCGCTTCGCGCGAAGCTCCCTCGAGCTGCATGCGGCTGCGGCTGATCGCGGTGAGCATGTGAGCGACTCGCTCCCCTGAGTAGACCCGAGGCCAAAAACACCGCGGCGGCGACCAACCCGCTGCCCGCGCCGCGTGCATTCTAGCGGCCCGGGTTGCTTAGCCAAAAGCTTTTGGCGCCGAGCAATGCTTAAGTCGCTTCGCCGCAACGCTTAAGCACGCCCCCTCGGTGGCCCGCCGCGATCCGGATGCGCGCTTGGGGCAAACGGCGCCGGCGACCGAATCACGCTGGGTTTCCGCGCACCCGTGAGATTTTCTCGCACGGATCACGCCGCCGGGCGTCACTAACCCTGGTAGAAGCGACGTCCGCCGCCACGCGGCATCGACCGGCGGCCCATTCGGCCAGCGAGGAGACCGACCATGCGACTGACCCTCCGCACTCTGCTCTCGTACATCGACAACGTGCTGGAAGAGCCCGCGAGGTCCGAGCTGCGACGGCAGATCGAAAACAGCGAGCACGCCAGCGAGTGGGTCCACCGCACCCGCGACGTGACGCGTCGCCTGCGGCTCGGCGCGCCGCCGACCGGCGGGACCGGCTCGGCCGACGACCCCAACACGGTGGCCGAGTACCTCGACCGCACGCTGCCCGAGGAAGGCGTGTCGGAGTTCGAGAGGGCGTGCTTCGAGTCGGACCTGATGCTGGCGGAGGTCGCGTCGTGCCACCACGTGCTGGCGATGTTCCTCTCCGAGCCGCCGGAGATCGACCCCGACACACGCAACCGGCTGCACCGGCTCAAAGACGACCTGGCCGAAGCCCTCGCGGCCCGCGCCGCTACGCAGCCTCAGCCGCCGCCCGACCACGAGGCCCCGCCCGCCGCGGCGACCGAGCCCGTCCCGGTCGCCGCCACGGCCAGCACCGACGCGGCGGACAGGGCCGCACCGACAGAGCCCGCGGCCGTCGCAGACAGAGCGCCCGACTACCTCCGCCGGCGCGAAGAGAGCGCGCTGAAGCGGTGGGCGCCGGCGCTGGCGGCGCTGGTGGTCTTGGCGGTAACTCTGGTCGTCGCGTTGGGTCCCGGCGGCCTGTTGCGCGACCAGCAGCGTGTGGCCGAAGCCGATACGGCAGAACCGGCCGCCGTCGACCCGGCGACCGACGAAGCCCCGGCCGAGCCCGAGCCCGACGAAGCCGCCGGCGCCGCCGATGACGACGCCGCGGAAGCGGAGCCCGCGGCCGGCGCGAGCGATCCGAGCGACGCGGCCAACGCCGCCCCGCCGGGCCCGGCGCCGACGCCAACCACCCCCACGCCCCCTGCCGACGAGCAGCCCATCACCGGCGAAGCGGGCGCCGGCGAAACGGGCGCCGCCGCCACGGGAGAAACGCCGGCCCGAGCCCCCGGCGAGCAAGCCGCCCAACCTGTGCCGGCCGACACGGACGACGAGACCGAAGAAGCCGAACCGCCCCCGCCGGCCAAATTCGTCGGCCCCCCCACGGCGCTCGCCATGGTCGAGACGGCCGAGGGCCGCTGGCGGCGGCTCTTGCCAGACGCGGAAATCGGCCAAGCGACCCACGTCGTGTCGGCGCCCACCTACCGCCCCGTGTTCCGGCTGACCGACCGGATCACGGCCGAGCTGGTGGGCCAGACCGAAGCGATCCTCACCCCCGCGACCGGCCCGAGCAACGACGAGAACGCCGAATCCGAAGCCGGGGCCGAAGAGGGCGCCCCGCCGCGGATCCGCCTGGAGCACGGCAAGCTGCTGCTCCGCACGCCGCAAGGGGGCGAAGAGGGCGAGGAGCCCGCGCCGATCGACCTGGTGATCGACGGCGTCACGTACCGCGCGACGCTCGGGCCGAGCGCCGTGCTGGCGATCGAAGCCGACCGGTTCTTCCAGCCGGGCGAGCTCTCCGAAGAGGCCGCCCAGCCGCTGGTCGCCATCGCCCACGGCCTGTCGGGCACGATCGGCTGGAGCTCAAAGGGGGTCGACCTGAAGATCAGCAAGCCGAAGCAGTGGTACGTGACCGGCGAGAGCAACTCGTACACGCCCGACGATTTCGGCGACCCCTCGTGGATCGAGGCCTTGGAGGTCTCTCCGCCCGACCTGTTCGCCGCGCCGGCCATCGCCGAAGCGATCGACCCGGCCAAACCGGTCTGGCCCCAACTGATGGAGCTGGCCGCCGAGCCGTACCGCGAAGTGCGCTCGCTAGCCGGCCGCACCAGCCTGGCGTTGGGCCACCCCGAGCCGCTCGTCGAGTCGTTCCGCCAGCCGTCCGAGAGCGCGGCGTGGAGGTCGAACCTCGACGCGCTGCGACGAGCGGCGAGCCGTAGCACCGAGAAAATGGCCGAGATCGAACGGGTCTTCGCCGAAAAGTACGGCCCGGCCGCCGCTGGCGACCTGGTCGAGCTGCTCGTGGGCTTCAGCCGCGACGAGGTCGGCGCCGACGCCGAGGCCCTCGCCCGGGGCGCGGTGCCCAACGTGATCCTGCCGATCCTCGAGTCGGAAGACCTCGCGTCCCGGGTGCTAGCGAGCCTGGTGCTGGAGGAATCGGTCGAGCCGCTCGACCGCCCGTACGACCCGCTGGACACGATGCGGAAGCGGGCGCGGGCCCTGCAAGTGCTGTCGCGGCAGATTACGGAGGCCGAGCTGCGTCCGGCTGCTCGCTGAGGCGGGCCACCGGGCGGCGGCGGCGGATGCGGATCCGGCGCGTGGGGCTGGTTACGCGAGCGGGGCCGCGACGCTAAACTGCGGCGCTCGGATCGGGCCGGGCCGTGGTCGCCGCGGGCTGTGCACCCGACACCGACCCAGCGCGAGGAGAACGAGCAACGTGCAGATCCAGGTGACGGCCCGCCACGGGCACCTTAGCGAAGAAACGCAGGACAAACTCAAGGCGAAGGCCGAGAAGCTGACGCGGCATTTCGACCGGCTGACGTCGATCGAGGTGGTCGTCGACCTGCAGGACGCCTCGAAGCCGAAGGTCGACCTGCTGGTTTCGGCCGAGCACAAACACGACTTCCGTGCGCACGAGCAGACGCCCAACCTGCTCACGTCGATGGAGTCGGCGGTCCACAAAATGGACCAGCAGCTACGCAAGTACAAAGAGCGGATCATCGAGAACCACCGCGACCCCGAAGCCAAGCGTACCCTGCCCCCTGCGGAGGACGAGGCCGACGAGGACTGAACGCGTTCGGCGCTCCCAGCTCCGCCGCGCCTTCCCAGCTCCGCAGCCCTTTCCCAGCTCCGCCGCCCCAGCCGAGAAACCGCGCCGAGCTCCCCAGCCACCGAGCTTCTAGGCCACCACACAAGCCGCCACCCAAGCCCCGCGCCGGTAGCCCGCCGCGCCCTAAATCACCAGCGGCCGCGCGCTCGGCCGCTCTGTCACCATACGACCCACGGGCCAACCCATGGACTTTGCCGATTTCATCATCAAGAAAGCGATCAAGCCGCGGCTCGAGGCCAAGCAGAAGGAGGAAGCGATCCGCGAGATGGTCCATGCCCTTGTCGACTCGGGCGAGATCGGCTCGGACCAGTACGACGGGATCGTGCAGAAAGTGCTGGACCGCGAGCAGCTCGGCAGCACGGGGATCGGCCGCGGCGTCGCGGTGCCGCACACGAAGCACCCGAGCGTCGAGAGGCTCTGCGGGGCGGTCGCCGTGAGCGAGGGGGGCGTCGAGTTCTCGAGCCTCGACGGCGACCCGGTGAACATCCTGTTCTTGCTGGTCTCGCCGCCGGACCGGCCGGGCGACCACCTCCGAGCGCTGGAGAACGTCTCGCGGAAGCTACGCGACGACCAGTTCTGCCGACTGCTGCGGCAGAGCAACACGTCCGACGACGTGTGGCAGTTGCTGATGGACGCGGACAAGGATCAGTTTGGCTCGTGAACCGCTGCCGGGCGGCCCCGCCGCTTCGCCCGGCGCGATTCGATGACCCAAGCCCGGCGAACCCGACGCGCCCCATGGACGACCCCCCGCTGGCGACGCGCCGCGTCACCGTTCGGCAAGAGCACGGGCTGCACATGCGGCCGGCGGAGCTGGTCGCCCGCACCGCCATGCAGTACGTGTCGGAGGTGACCCTCCGCTGCGAGCCGCACCGGGCGGACGCGAAGAGCATCCTCGAGTTGATCGGGTTGGTCGCCGAGTGTGGCGCCGAGCTGGTTATCGAGGCCCGCGGCCCCGATGCCGAAGCGGCCGTCACGCGCCTCGCGGAACTCTTCGAGAACGACTTCAACGACACAACACGCCCCGGGACCGGCGGACCCTCCTAAGGGTTTGCCCCTCCGACGGCGACCACCACAACCGAACCAACCCGGCGCCGCGGGCGTCGTGAGCCGGCCGCTCGGCCGAGACAACGACGCCGCGTCCGGGCCGACCCTCCCCGCCCTCGGGCCGGCGTCGCGCGTGGCCGATCACCAAGATCGGCCGCGCGCCCTCGCCGCCGCGGCGCGAGCCCCGGGCCGGCCCGCTCGCCCCGCGGGCGCCGCCGAGGGACCTGCGATGCTGCGGCTGCAGGGGATCGCCGTTTCACCGGGCGTCGCCATCGGCGAGGCGCTGGTGCTCGACAACGAGGGGTTTCGGATCCCCCGGCGTTTCTTGCCGCGCGACGCCGTCGAGCACGAGATCAAGCGGCTGGGCGAGGCCATCGACGAGACGCTCGACGAGATCGAGCAGAGCCGCCAGCGGATCGCTCACCGGCTCGGCGAAGACTACGGATCGATCTTCTCGGCCCACGCCCAGATGGTGAACGACCAGAAGCTCCGCAAGGAGCTCGAGGAGCTCATCCGGGAGCGGCATTACTCGGCCGAGTACTCCGTCAGCCGCGTGCTGCGCCGCTACGCGAAGGTGTTCCAGTCGCTCGAGGGCGCCTACATGGCGGAGCGGGCGAACGACATCTTCGACATCGAGAAGCGGCTGCTCCGCCGCCTGCTCGGCGAGCGGCGCGAGGAGCTGGCGCAGGTCTCCGGCGAGGTGCTCGTGCTCGCGCGCAACCTCACGCCGAGCGAGACCGCGGCGATGAAGCCGGAGTTCGTCCGCGGCTTCGCCACCGAGACCGGCGGGCCCGGCAGCCACACGGCGATCGTCGCCGAGGGGCTCGGCATCCCCGCGGTGGTCGGCGCGGGGGCGTTCTTGTCCGACGTGTCCGGCGGCGAGACCGTCATCGTCGACGGCGACGAGGGCGTCGTCATCCTGCGGCCCGACGAGGAGACCCTCGCCCGCTACCGCCACGAGGTGGAGGAGCAACGCTCGCTCGCCGCGAAGCTCGACCTGCTCTCCGACAAGCCGTGCGAGACCCTCGACGGCGTGTGCGTGCAGCTGATGGGGAACATCGAGTTCCCGGCCGAGACCGCCCTCTGCCTGGAACGCGGCCTCGACGGGATCGGCCTCTACCGGACGGAGTTCTTGTTCCTGATGGGCGACACCATCCCCACCGAGGAGGAGCACTACCGCGCGTACCGCGAGGTCGTCGAGGCGATGGGCGACCGGCCCGTCGTGATGCGCACGCTCGACCTGGGCGCCGACAAGATGCCGCTGTTCCCCAAGCCCGACGACGAACGCAACCCGTTCCTCGGGCTCCGCAGCATCCGCCTGGCGCTGAAGCACGTCGACCTGTTCCGCATGCAGCTCCGCGCGATCCTCCGCGCCAGCACCACCGGCGACGTGCGCGTCATGTTCCCGCTGATCAGCAACGTGATGGAGCTGCGCCGCGCGCGGATGGTGCTCGCCGACGCGATGGAAGACCTCGACGAGGAGGGCGCGCCGTTCAACCGCAACATCCAGGTCGGGATGATGGTCGAGGTCCCCTCGGCCGTGGTGATGTTGGAGCGGTTCGTCGACGAGGTCGACTTCTTCAGCATCGGCACCAACGACCTGGTGCAGTACACGCTGGCCGTCGACCGCAGCAACAAGGACGTCGCCGCCCTGTACACCAGCTCCGACCCCGCGGTCATCCGCCTGGTGAAGATGGCGGTCGACACCGCGAACGCCGGCGGGCGGCCGATCAGCCTCTGCGGCCAGATGTCCGGCTCCCCGCTGTACACGATGCTGCTGGTCGGCCTCGGCCTCCGCACGCTGAGCGTGACCCCCTCCGCCGCGCCGGAGGTGAAGCGCGTCTGCCGCAGCACCACGCTGGAGCACTGCGAGCAGGTGGCGGCCAAGGTGCTGACCCTCGAGAGCGCCCGCGACGTGAAGACCTACCTCCGGGAGGAGCTTTCCCGGCTGCTGCCGGACCAACCGATTTAGAAACGAACCAACCTGTTCGACCACGGAGAAGCCAGCCGTCAGTAGCCAGTTGTCAGCGGCCAGCGATCGGCCACCGATCGCTGATCATTGGCCACTGGCCACTTCCCATCCGCGGTCAACACCGAACAACCCGCCGGCGCAACCCTGCGCGGCGACAAGCAACACAACGCAAACGGAATCCACCGCATGAAGACGGAGATGCTGATCAATGTCGCCCAAGAAGAGGAGTGCCGCATCGCGGTCGTCGAAGACGGCGTGCTAGAGGAGCTCTACACCGAGCGCGCCAGCCAAGACAACTACGTTGGCAACATCTACAAGGGGCGGATCGTCAACCTCGAGCCGAGCATCCAAGCGGCGTTCGTCGACTTCGGCGTGGGCCGCAACGGCTTCCTCCACATCTCGGACGTCGAGGCCGAGTACTTCCGCCAGGGCGGCTACGACCCGGACCTGCCCATCGGCCGCGACGGCTCGCAGGCCAAGGCCGAGGAAGAACCGGACGACGACATCGACGACATCGAGGACGCCGACGACGAGGACGACGACGCCGACGAGCAAGGCCCGGTCGCCACCAAGGCCCGCCCCAAGAAGCGCCGCCCCGGCGTGAGGCCGCGGATCAAGCCGCCCATCGAAGAGATCTTCCGCCGCGGCGACGAGGTCGTCGTGCAGGTGATCAAGGAAGGGATCGGCACGAAGGGGCCGACCCTCTCGACCTACATCAGCATCCCCGGCCGCTACCTGGTGCTGATGCCCGCGCTGGGCCGGATCGGCGTGTCCCGCAAGATCGAAGACGACGACGCCCGCAAGCGCCTGCGCGCGATCCTCCGCGAGCTGAACCCGCCGAAGGGCCTCGGCTTCATCGCCCGCACGGCCGGCGCCGACCGCAACCGCCGCGACCTGTCGCGCGACCTCGCCTACCTGCTGCGGCTGTGGAAGATGATCGTCAAGCGGATCAACGCCCAGGAGGGGCCCGGAGCGCTGTACCAAGAGTCGGACATCGTGATCCGCACGATCCGCGACATCTTCTCGGCCGAGATCGACTCGATCCAGATCGACCAACAGGCGGCGTACGAGCGCGCTCGCGATTTCCTCAAGGTCGTGATGCCGCGCTACGTGGACCGCCTGCAGTTCTACGAGGGCAAGGAGCCCCTCTTCGCCAAGCACAACGTCGACCAAGAGATCGCCCGCATCAACGACCGCCACGTGCCGCTCAAGGGGGGCGGGTCGCTGGTGATCGACCAGACCGAGGCCCTCGTGGCGATCGACGTGAACAGCGGCTCCTTCCGCTCCAGCGCGGGGCACGAGGAGTCCGCGTTCCAGCTCAACCAGATCGCCGCAAAGGAGATCGCCCGCCAGCTCCGCCTGCGCGACCTCGGCGGCGTGGTCGTGAACGACTTCATCGACATGCGGCGCGAGAAGTACCGCCGCATCGTCGAGCGGACCCTCAAGGACGCCGTCAAGCGCGACCGCGCGCGCACCAAGATCCTCCGCACCAGCCCCTTCGGCCTCATCGAGATGACGCGGCAGCGGATCCGCCCGAGCCTCAAGCGCAGCGTGTACCGCGAGTGCCCGGGCTGCGCGGGGACCGGCCTCGTCAAAGCCACCGAGGCGATGGCCATCGACGTGCTGCGGAAGGTCATGCGGCTCGCCCACGACCAGCGCGTCGCGAAGGTGACGATCACCGTGCTCGACGACGTCGCCAACTACCTCAACAACCGCAAGCGCCGCGAGCTCGCCGCGCTCGAGGTCGAGGGGGGCGCCCAGGTGCTCGTGTTGGGCCGGGAGGGCGTGTCGCCCGAGTTCCTCCAGGTCGCCTGCGAAGACGACACCGGCCACGAGGTGCGGATCGACGCGGGCTGACCGCCGGCGGGACAGAATCGATCGCGACTTCCACGAACGAGGAACCGTCGCGACGCCCGACTCCGATGTCGGCCCTATCGTCGACTCCGCATTGCGGATGCCCTAGCGCGTCGAGTGGTCCAAGCGACTCAACGAGAGTTTGCACCCGCCGAGCGAGCCGCTGACCGCCGCGCAACGGCCCTCGGCTTGGGGTCCGGAACGGGAGCGACGCAAGGCCGACTCGGAGCCCGGCGCACCGGGCATCCGCCAGAGCAAGGGCGCGCGGACCCACGGCGACGCGACGCCGACTAGGCCGGTCGATTCTCCGCGTCGGAGGCGCGCGACGAGCCGCTCGGCCCGTCCCGCTATTGCCGCCAGCGGCGCCGATCCGTGGCCGATCGATTCGACGAGACCGCCGGCCTGACGCTTGGCGCGAATGTTGCAAGTCGCTGGCGACGATGCTATCGGCCGCCCAACAAGCATTCGACGCGGGCAGCAGCCCGCCGTCACACCATGACGACGCAACCGCCATCTCCGTCCCCCGGGCGGCGCCGCCGCGGCGGCGAGCTCCGCGTAGCGCTGCCCGGCTACCGCCCCCCGTACAAGCCGAACGACCTGTCGCACCCCACAACGCGGCAGGTCGACGAGCAGCTCTGTGCTGTGCTCCGGGAGCAGGTAGCGGCCCTGCCGGGTAAGAAGCCCCCGCGGCTGGTCTTCGAGATGCGCGACTCCCCCCCCTCCGAGGCCGGAGAGCGACAAACGCGCGACGCTTACCACGCGCTGTTCCGCGACATGGCCGGCCGCCACTCGGACGCGTTGCGGCGCAAGGCCAAGCGTTCGGGCTTGCTGCTGTGCCTGGGCTTCGCGACGCTGCTCGCGGCGAAGCTGGTGTCCAACAGCGCCGGAGCGGATGAGCTGATGAGCACCATCGGCGAGGCGGTGCGCGTCGGCGGCTGGGTCGCAATGTGGACGGCCGTCGCCACGGTGTTCGCGGGCCTCACCGACACGGTCGGCAGCCTGCTGGTCTTCCGCCGTGTGGCCCACGCGCCGATCGAGTTCGAATACCTCCAAGCCGAACGCGACGCCGACCCCGCTAGAGCAAATTCTCCCCACGCTCCAGCGGACGCGACGCGGCCGCTTGCCGGCTGATCTCGACGCTCTCCGGCGCGAGGCCCCCTTCCGCTTCGGTCGTCGACGCGGCGCTCTCGGCCGACTCGGCCGTGTCCGCCTCGGCGGGGTCTTTGCGCGGCGGTGGGGGCGGCTCGTCCGTTTGCCGCAGCGTGACCGGGACCCCTTGCGGGAAGATCATCTCGCGCGACTCGTCCGGCAGCGTGAACCCGCCCTGCTGCAGCGCCCGCTTCACCTGGCGCATGACGGCCGAGCGGACCTTGATGACGCTGTGCTCGTGGCCGTTGACCCAGAAGTAGACTCGCAGGTTGACGGTCGACGTGGCCAGCTCGTCGACGAGCACCAGCGGCTCGGGCTCGTCGAGGACCGCTTCGTGCGCGCGGAGGGTCTGGAGGACCGCACGCTGGGCCTCGGCCGCGGAGTCCGCGTAGTCCACGCCGACCAAGAACGACAGCCGCACGTTGGGGTTGGCGGTCGTGTTCTCGATGACGCTCTTGTAGACGATCGAGTTGGGGATCTGCACGTGGTTGCCGTCGAGGGTCATGAGTTGCGTGCCGCGGGTGGTCACCGCCTGGACGAAGCCCTGGCGGCCCTCGATGGTGACGAGGTCGCCGATCTCGAACGGCCGCTGCACGCTTATGAGGAGGCTGGCCAGGAAGTTCTCCGCGATGTCGCGGAACGCGATGCCGATCACGATGCCCAACAGCCCCGTCCCGCCCAGCACCGTCGCCGCCAGCCGCGTGGCGTCGGCCACCTGCAGCGCGAGGTAGGCGCCGATCACCATCACCAGCACGCCGGCCGCCTTGGCCAGCACGCCGCGGAGCAGCCGGTTGCCGATACGGCCCTCGGCCAGGTAAGTCGTCAGCTTGCTCGCCCACAGCGACGCCAGCCAAGCGAGGAGCAACAACCCGACCGCCACTGCGATTGCCGGCGCCGATTGCACCACGCCGCGTCCCATCTCGCGTAGCTGCGCATACGCGGGCGTGAAGTCGAGCAGGCTCGGCGTGCGGACCCGGATCCCGTTGACCACGGCTACGACGTCCTGCGTCGCCTTGGCGAGCTGGGCCGCCCACGCCTTGCGGTCGTCGGTGTCGGTCGAGCCGGTGAGGAAGACCACCCCCTCGTCGACGCGCACGCCGGGCGACTCGTACCACTCGGTCGCGCGGAGGATCCGCTCCAGGCGGGCGGCGATCTGCTGGTCTTCGGCGACCGGCTCGACGTCGACCTTGCCCGGCGCTCCCTCGGCCGGGGCGGTTTCGGGCGGTTCGGCGGGAGGGTCCTGCGCCGCAGCGACGCCAACCAGCGCCGCCCCGGCAAGCGCCGCGCGGCCCCAGACGCGTAGCCGGGCGGTCGGGTGGTCAGACCTCTTCGTCGACATAGATCACGTGCCGGAAGTGCGTGTTCCGCTCGAACGACGCGCCGAGCGCGCCGATCAGGATCCCCAGACAGCCGACGGTCGCGGCCATCAAACAGTAGTGCTCCAAACGCGGCTCGCCGCCCAGCGAAGCGGCCCACCCGGTCACCACCCGACTCGGGAACAGCAGCCACGCGCCGAGGAACGTGATCAGCAGCAGCCACGCGTACATGAAGAGCATCCCCGCGGCGACGATCGACGCGGCGGTCACGTTGCTCGTGACGATCTGCTCGGTCACCCGGCGGCCGTTGCGGCGGAGGAACAACCCCTGCCGCACGGCGACGTAGGCCGTCGTCGCAACGATCGAGAACACCAGCAGCGCCGCCACCACCGACCAACGCTGGCTCATCGCCATGTCCCAGGTCTCGGCGGTCATCAACAGCACCACCGCCGTCGACAACGCGGCCGTCGTCAGCCGGCTGAGCCGCAGCGGGAACTCCCACGGGCGCGCGCGGCGCAGCGTGTCGAGGATCACCCACCGGTTCAGCCACACGGCCCGCACGTAGAACGCCGGCAGCCACTTCGACGCGCCGCCGGGGCTCTCTTCGAGCCTTTGGTCGGCGATGTCGCGCAGCACGCGGTTCGCTTCGTCGATCTGGTCCCGGGTGAGCTCCGGCGGCTCGCCCGGCTCGAGCGCGGGGTCGAACCGGTGCATCGCGTTGGCCCTGTCGGCGTGCGGGTCGAGCCCCAGCCAGTGGCCCACGGAGTACAAGAGGATCCGCAACAGCGCGTCGGTCATCCGCCGCTTGCGGTGCTCCTCGGGCGCGTCGGGATCGGCGGAGCGGGGGTCCACGCGGGCGGTCGACAGCACGGCCACGTCGAGCGCCTTGGAGACCACGCCGAAGCTGTACGGCTTGTAGTGGCTGACCAGGTCGGCCGCGGTGACCACGAACGCGAAGTCCCAGCCGTGCTCGTCGCGGGCGTCGCGCGCGGGTTGCAGCAGCACGGTCGGCTCGGCCGGCGTGTCGACGGTCCACTCGTCGCGTCGCGCGATCTGGACCCGCCAGTTGTAAGCGTCGAAACGCTCTTGCAGGAAGCCGACCGCGCGCCCGACGGCCTCCTCGGCGGCCGCCGCGTCGATCGAGTCGATCCGCCCCGCCACGACGACGCCCAACTCGATCGGCGGTTTCTCTTCTGGCGGCATAGCGGGAGCGGGCGGGCGGTTCGTTGCGTTGTTGGTCGGAAGGTATCGCCCCGACGCCGCCGCGCGTCAAAGGCCGACGCTGTCGTCGGCCCGGGCGTCGAGCGGGTCTTCGGCCTCGCCGACGATCTTCTCGACCGCGTCGGTCAACGTGATGAGACCAACCACGCGGTCCCCGTCGCGCACGAGGGCGAGCTCGTGGCTCTTCTCCTGGAAGCGGTCGACGAGCTCGGCGATCGGCAGGTCGGCCGAGACCTCCATCGGCGCCGCGGCGATGTCGGCCAGTCGCTTGTCGCCCCTGATCAGGTCGTCCAGGTAGGCGAACAGCTCCGGCAGGTAGACCACGCCGCGGAAGTCCTCGAGGCTGTCGCCGACCAACGGGTAGCGGGTGTGCTTCGAGAGCCCGATCTTCTCGATCGACTCGGAGAACGACTCGTCGGCCCGCAACGCGACGATCCGTTCGCGCGGCACGGCCGCTTGCCGCACGGCGATCTCGCCGATGTGGAGCGTCCGCAGCACCTCGTCGCGGCGGTCGTCTGGCAGCCCGGCGCCCTCCAATGCCTGGCCCATCGTCCTGATCAGGTCGGCGCGGCTTTGCGGCTGCGTGGGCGGCTTCTCGCCGGCCTCGGCCTCGGTCCAAGAGCGGTTCATCTCGATGCCGAACAAGCGGAGCGTCCACTTCGCGACGCCGTCGCCGACGATCAGCAGCGGGTAACAAATCCGCGTCCACCACAGGTGGGGGATCGCGCAGTACTTCGCGATCATCTTCGACTTCTCGATCCCGAGGTACGTGGGCGCTTGCTCGGCCCAGATCGTGTGCACCAGGTTGATCAGCACGAGCCCCACGGTGAGCCCGACGCCGTGCGCGGCCGTTTCGCTGACGCCGAAGAGCATCACCAGGGGCTCCATCAACTCGGTCACCGCCGGCTCGACGATGATCCCTAGCAGGAGGCTCGTGAAGGTGATCCCGACTTGGCAGCCGGTCAGGTAGATCTCGAGCTCCTCGGTCATCTTCCACGCGCGGCGGAGTCCCGGGTGGCTTTGGAACTCTTCCTTAGGGAACTGCCGCACCCGGGTGAGGGCGAACTCGGTCGCCACGAAGAAGCCGTTCGCCGCGACGAGCAGCACGCCGCACAACAGCCGGAGGGTGGTCTCGAGCGGCATAGGGTCACCTCGGCGCCGGGGATCGTGAGGGGGAACGGCAGCGGCGCGCCGCTGCGGTTGCGGCCAGAAGGTGGCAGACGCAGGGCCGGCGCGCTTCGGGATACCGCAGCAGGAGCAATGGGCATGCCGGCGGCGGGGCCAGACCGTTCTACGGCGACGCCCTACCGCCCGCGAGGGCGGGGATCGGGCGGGGGGGCCGCGCAAGCCCCGCGGCGGCCGCCTTCCCAGACCGGAAACGCTGGCGTCCGGGCCTCGACACACCCGGGCGGCGCCGCTAACTTGTGGGGCTCGCTGCGAAGCGTCCGCTCTTGCCGGGGCGGCAGTATCCTTTGCCCGGCTGCCCGAGGTAACCGAGTTATGTACGCGATCATCGTCGACGGCGGCCGCCAATACAAAGTCGAGGAAGGCCAAGAGCTTGCGCTCGACTACCGCGAAGACGCGAAGCCCGGCGACAAGCTCTCGCTCGACCGGGTGCTCGCCGTCGGCGCCGGCGCCGACCTGAAGTTCGGCACGCCCACCCTCAGCGGCGCGAGCGTCACGGCCGAGGTCCTCGGCACCGGCCAGGGCAAGAAGATCGAGGTCGTGAAGATGCGGCGCCGCAAGAACAGCCGCCGCCACACGGGCCACCGCAAGATGTTCACCCGCGTGAAGATCGACGGCATCACAAGCTGACAGCGCTCCGGGAAGAGAGACGGCACCTCAGCGCGGCTCCGCTATCCGCGTCCTGCGGCGCCGGGCCCACCCGTGGGTCAACCTCGCCGCCGGTCACCGCCCGTCGTTCACCCCCCGTCGTTCACCGCAGCGCGACCGACTCGCCCCCTTCGCGCACGCAGTACAGCTTGCGGCTCGACCGCACGTACATCGCGCCGTCGCTCAGGGCCGGCGTCCCGCTGTAGTCCCCTTCGCTCAGCGGCGGGTTGCTAGCGACCTGCTGGAACTCCCCCGCGAGCCGCACCACGTGGCCCGCCCCGTGCCGGCCGAAGTGGTACATCAGGTCGCCGGCCACCACGGGCGACGAGTAAGCGATCGAGCCAAAGCGCCCCCCGCCGCCGCCCCCCCGGCGGCCGCGACGCGGCTGGTCGCCTTCCTCTTGTTCTTGTGGCTGGGCTTCTTGTGGCTGGGCGCCGGGCTCTTGCTGCTGGGCTTCGGGCCCCTCGGCGACGGCCTCGAAACGCGCCTGGTAGACCCGCTCTCCGGTCTGCGCATCGACACACGACACGCCCTCGCGGCCGATCCCGTACAGCCGGCCGTCGTGGTAGACCGGCGTGCTGATGGAGCCCCGTAGCCCTGCGCGCCACAGCACGTGCGAGTCGTCCACCTCGCCCTCGCCGCCGGCGCGGACGGCCAGCGCCCCGCCGCGGCCCGAGATGATGTAAACGACGCCGTCGTGCGCGACGGGGCTGGTGCTGACCGCGTCGGTCTCCACGCCGCGGCAGGTCCAGCGTGTTTCGCCGGTTGCCGGGTCCATGCCGAGCATCTGCTGCGGCGCGCCGAAGACCAGGTCGGTCCGGCCGTCGGCCTCGGCGAGCACCGGCGTTCCCCAGACGCCGTCCCAGCCCTCTTCGGAGCGTCGCCAGACCTCCTTGCCGGTCTTCTTGTCGAGGGCGATCAGCGACTCGCTCTCGGCCGTCGCGGTGCAGATCACCAGGTCGCCGTAGATCAGCGGGCTCGCGGCCGAGCCCCACCCGTTCGCGCCGAATCCATCGCCGCAATCGGTCTGCCAGAGCTCCTTGCCCTGGAGGTCGTACGCCAGCGCACCGGACTTGCCGAAGTACGCGTAAACCCGCTCGCCGTCGCTGGCTGGGGTGTGGCTCGCGTAGCCGTGCTGCGCGAACATGCCGGCGTACTCGTCCTCGGGCAGTTCGGCCGGCACGTCGACGCGCCACCGCTGTTCGCCCGACCGCTTGTCGTACGCGATCAAACAGCGCTTCAGGTCCTGCTGGTCGCCGGGGTTCTCTTGGTCCAGGCCGTACCCGGTGTAGCAAGTCACCAGCACCAGGTCGCCCACGACGATCGGGCTCGAAGAGCCGGGCCCCGGCAGGTCGGCCTCCCAGGCCACGTTCTCGCCGGGCCCCCACTCGACGGGCGGCGCCGCGTCGGCAGTTGTTCCCTCGCCGTTGGGGCCGCGGAACCGCGCCCAGTCGCGGCCGTCGGCCGACGACACAGCAACCAGCAGGGCCACACCAACAGCGACACGACCGGACATAGCAGGGGACCTCGGTAGACCAGGGGGAGCGACCAAGCCTGGCCGCCGCCCCGTAAGCCGATCCGAGGCGCCTGGGAAAGTCAAGCTTCGCCGCCCTCCAGCGGGCCGCTGATGGCTTTCGACCCGCCGGGTCTCGCCGAGGGCTGAGGGCCGCCGCTTCACGCCTTCTGCGCAACCAACACGCCCCACAGGCGCTCTCGGAAAGCGACCGACACGTCGGCGAACCCGGCGCCGTAGAGCCTGGCGATTTGCTCCTCGACGGTCTCGTGGCAGTCATCGCCGCTAGCGCGCGGCCCCCCGAAGTCGCCCAGGTTACGGCGGCGCCACTTGTCGATCACGCCGCGGAACGTGTCGGGGATAGCGCCGGTCGCCACGGCCGCGTCCATGTGCTCGCCCCATTCTTCGAGCAGCCCGCGGTACAACGCGTCCGACGGCGGGCGGTACTCGTCGCCGTTGACCAGCACGCCGCCCGGCGGCAACGCCGCACGGCACGCGGCGAACACGGCTTGCTTCTCCTCGCCCTCCAGGTGGTGCAGCGCCGAGGTGCTGACGATCGCCCCGGGCGGCGCGACGCGCCCCGGCCAGTCGTCCTGCGCCTTGGAACAAACCAGCCGCACGCGGCTCGCCTGACGGTGCAGGCGCTCGGCGGCCAAGCGGAGGAACGCGGCCGAAGGGTCGACGACCGTCACGGCAGCGGCGGGCCGCGTGGCGAGGATCCGCTCCGCGAGCCGGCCCGAGCCCCCGCCCAAGTCGACCACGTGCGACACGCCCTCGGGCAACGCGGCGACGACCGCCCGCTGCACCTCGTCGTAGAGCGGGTGGATGACGGGCCCGGCCCGGTCGTAGTCCTCGGCGGCCTGGCGGGCGTCCCAGCGATAGGCGGTGGTGCTCATACCAAGCCAGAACCCGGCACACCAAGAAAGGTTCGCGCCGCAGACGCCGCCCGGCCGCGGCGGCAGACGGCATGGCGATTGCCCGAGGGGCGCGAAGCCAACGAACCGTTTCATCCGCTCCCTTCTGTGCTTGGTAGGATCCACCATGTCGCGCCTTGTCTGTCGCTATCACCCTCTGCTCGCGCTCAGCGCCGCCCTGACGGCGGGCGTCGCGGTGTCGGAGACACAGTCGCTCCGTTTGCCGCCCGAAGCGGGGATGCTGTCGATCGAAGCCACCACACCGGACGAGACGCGTGTCGGCGAGCGCTTCAAGATCGAACTGGTTGTGAAGAACACCAGCAGCCAGCTAACCGCTCACGACATCAAGATCCGCGTCGCTGCCGACGGCCCGATCGAGATCACTCGGTCGCAAAGCGGTAGCTCCGGCAGCAGCTCGTCGTCGCAATCGAGCCGTCAGCAGTCCAACGACCAAAAATCCCGCAGCGACGGGCCGCAAAGCGAACGGTCTTCGCAGGTCGACTCGGGGCAAGGCGACGGCTCCTCTGACCAGGATCAGTCGCAGCAGGGCCAATCGCAGCAGGGCCAGCGGTGAACCTCTCGCTGCGCGCCGCCGACGCCGAGGAGTTCCAGCTCACCGCGATCGCCGCCTACGGCTGCGCCCCAAACAAAGAAGACCAAGAGCAGCGCTACGCCCGAGCTTCCTCGACGATCCAGGTCGCCCAGATCCCGGGCTTGTTGATCGGCGTCATCGACGACCCCGACGTCGTCCGCGTCGGCGAGCAGGTCGAGTACACGATCACCGTCCGCAACGAAGGCAACGCGCCGGCCAAGAATCTGAAGCTGACCGCGAAGATCCCCAGCGGGCTCTCGTTCGTCGAGGCCTCCGGCGAAACCGACGCGGAGGATCAAGATGGCCAAGTCCGCTTCGACCGAGTCGATGAGCTGAAGCCCGGCGGCGAGGCGGTCTGGCGACTCGTCGCCAAGGCCGAAAAAGCCGGCGCCGTGCGGCTCCAGGCGAACCTCGAATCCCAGTCGCTCAAGAAGCCGGTCAAGTCGGAGGAGCCGACTCGCTTGTTCGGCGGCCAGGACGACAGCGGGCAATGACGACAGCGGGCAATAGAGCCCCCGGCGTCGCGCTGCCCTATCCACACGATCCTCGCCGTCGCCGCCGGCCGCTCGCCGCCGGCGACGGCTTCCCCTCGAACCGAACCTAACCAGCAACCGACCCATGCGTACTCTTGGATTGATCCGAGCCGCCGCTCTGACCGCCGTTGTCGGCCTGACCTTCGCCGGATGCGAGGAAGGCGCCTTCAACAACCAGACGGACGAGGCCCCCCAAACCAGCCCCGACACGAACGAGCCAGCCACCACGCCCGACTCGCCGCCCGCCGGCGGGACCACCGGCGAAACCAACGGCGACACAGCCATCGACGATCCGGCCGTCGAGGAAGTCGAGTAGCGGCTGAGCCGCTACCTACACTTGGCGCGCGACGCTCGGCGCACGCGTCGAGCGACCGCTTGCGTGACGCCCCGTCAGGGGAACCTTCGGCGCCGCCAGCCAGCTCGCCGACGGTTTGCCCCTGCGCGAAGCGCGGGCTTAGCGGGGCTGGCGTGTGCCGAGGCCTCGGCTGATCGAAAGGCGCCCCCCTCTCTCTCTCGCTAGCCGGCGTCGTTTACCGATCCTGCCCGGCTTCTCGCAGGCGGGCCACACATGACCTAAAAAGCTCGGTGAAGGGGGCGTCTTGCCCCTGGACAAGCTGCTTTGCCGTAAGCTGCATGATGGCAACGACTTAAGCTCTTAACGGCGGCTTCACGCCAGCTTCTCTTTGTCTTCTCGCAATCCACAACCTGTTGTGTGCTAGCAACTTACGAAACACCAGGATTTGGATTGACGATCCCGCCGCGGTGCGTACGATTTGCCGCCTGAGGGCCCAAATGTTGTGTCCTGGAGGGCATCCGCCACAACATATTGGGCTTACGCGGCGTTTTAGCTCCCCTTTTTCGGGAGTTGGTTCCGATAGGGGCCACATATGGGGGCGGACCTCACGACGACGGTCGCCCGCACGGACGCAACGCGGTACGCAAGACGGAGTGAAGCCTCTCGGCGCGACTAGCCGATGCGACGCAGCGGGAGTTGAATGAACACCCGTTCACCTGCTCCAATGGTTCGGATGCCCAGTCTCGCCCAACCAAACAGGAGGTCCTCGTGGCGACTGCTCAAGCCCAATCTACCCCCACCCCCCAGGTTGGCGGCCCACCGGCTCGCTCTAAGACGTTCCACGGCCGGTTGAAGGTCGATCCGACGTTCTGCCCGACGGACGTCGCGGACCCGTTCGACACGGTCAACTGGGAGGTCCGCACCTCGCAGATCAAGGACGAGAACGGCGAGGTCTTCTTCGAGCAGACCAACTGCGAGGTCCCCACGTTCTGGAGCCAGCTGGCCACGAACGTCATCTGCAGTAAGTACTTCTACGGCGAGGTCGGCACCCCCGAGCGTGAGTACAGCGTGCGGCAGCTCGTGCACCGCGTCAGCCGCACGATCGCCGACTGGGGCCTCGAGGACGGCTACTTCGCCAGCAAGGAAGACGGCGAGCGCTTCTACCGCGACCTTTCGTGGCTGTGCCTGCACCAGCACGGCGCGTTCAACTCGCCGGTGTGGTTCAACGTCGGCCTGTACCACCAGTACGGCGTCACGGGCGACAAGTGCAACTGGCGGTGGGACCCACAGACCGAGTCGGTCGTGCAGCCGGAGAACCCGTACGAGTACCCCCAGGGCTCGGCCTGCTTCATCCAGTCGGTCGGCGACAACATGGAGGACATCATGCGCCTCGCCACGAGCGAGGCCATGCTCTTCAAGTTCGGCTCGGGCACGGGCACCGACCTGTCGACCCTCCGCAGCCGACGCGAAAAGCTCTCCGGCGGAGGCATCCCCTCGGGCCCGCTGTCGTTCATGCGGGTGTACGACCAGATCGCCGCGGTCGTGAAGTCCGGCGGCAAGACCCGCCGCGCGGCGAAGATGCAGTCCATCAAGGTCTGGCACCCGGACGTGATGGAGTTCATCGAGTGCAAGTGGAAGGAGGAGCAGAAGGCCCAGACCCTCATCGCCAGCGGCAAGTACGAGGCCAACTTCAACGGCGAAGCCTACAGCTCCGTCATGTTCCAGAACGCCAACCTGTCGGTCCGCCTGACCGACGACTTCATGCAGGCGCTGGAGAAGGACGCCGAGTGGCGGACCCGCTGGGTGACCGACAACACCGTCGAGGGGCCGACCTACAAGGCCCGCGAGGTCATGAACCGCATGGCCGAGTGCGCGTGGCACTGCGGCGACCCCGGCGTGCAGTACGACACGACGATCAACCGCTGGCACACCTGCCCCGCGAGCGGCCGGATCAACGCGTCGAACCCGTGCAGCGAGTACATGTTCCTCGACGACACGGCCTGCAACCTGGCGAGCATCAACCTGATGAAGTTCGTCCGCAAGGCCGACGACGCCGGCGGCGCGGCGGGCACGTTCGACCACGAGCGCTTCGCCGCCGCGTGCCGTGTGTTCTTCATCGCTCAGGAGATCCTGGTCGACCACGCCAGCTACCCGACCGCCCAGATCGCCGAGAACAGCCACCGCTTCCGCCCGCTGGGCCTGGGGTACTCGAACCTCGGCAGCGTGCTGATGGCGGGCGGCAAGCCGTACGACTCGGACGAGGGCCGCGGCACGTGCGGCGCCATCACCGCCATCCTCCACGGCACGGCGAACCTCACCAGCGCCGAGCTGGCCGAGGCCGTCGGCCCGTTCGACGGCTACGCCGAGAACTCCGAGCCGATGAACCGGGTGATGCAGATGCACCGCGACGCGGTCGCCCAGATCGACCCCGCCTGCCCGGCCCACCTGCGCGACGCGGCCCAGCTCGTCTGGGACAAGGTCGTCGACGCCGGCGCCGCGCACGGCTTCCGCAACGCCCAAGCGACCGTGCTCGCACCGACCGGCACCATCAGCTTCATGATGGACTGCGACACGACCGGCATCGAGCCGGACATCGCGCTGGTGAAGTACAAGCAGCTCGCCGGCGGCGGCATGCTGAAGATCGTCAACCAAACGGTGCCGATCGCGCTGGAGAAACTCGGCTACGACCAGCCGGAGATCGAGTCGATCCTGGGCCACATCGACCGCGAAGACACGATCGAGGGCGCCGTCGACCTCAAGCCCGAGCACCTGGCCGTGTTCGACTGCGCGTTCACCCCCGCGGGCGGCACACGCAGCATCCCTTGGCGGGCCCACGTGTCGATGATGGCCGCCGCGCAGCCGTTCTTGTCTGGCGCCATCAGCAAGACGGTCAACATGCCGCGCGACACGACCCCCGAAGAGATCGCCGAGGCCTACTACGACGGCTGGCGCCTGGGCCTCAAGGCGCTGGCCATCTACCGCGACGGCTCCAAGGACAGCCAGCCGCTCAACACGAAGAAGCAAGGCGGCAAGGGCAAGGCCGACGAGGCCGCCACGCACAAGCACGGCGTCGCTAAACCCCGCCGCGAGCGGCTGCCCGACACCCGCGACTCCAAGACCCACAAGTTCAGCGTCGCGGGCCACGAGGGCTACATCACGGTCGGCCTCTACGAGGACGGCCGCCCCGGCGAGCTGTTCATCACCATGGCCAAGGAAGGGAGCACCATCGGCGGCCTGATGGACGCGTTCGGCACGAGTGTCTCGATGAGCCTCCAGTACGGCGTGCCGCTGGAGGACTACGTCCGCAAGTTCAGCCACATGCGGTTCGAGCCCCAGGGGCACACGAAGAACCCCGACATCCGCATCGCCAAGAGCCTGATCGACTACATCTTCCGCTGGCTCGGGATCACGTTCTTGCCCGGGTACAAGGAAGCCTCGCAGGGCCAGATGGCCGGCTCGGCGATCGACGCGGGCAGCTCCGCCCCGGCCAAGTCTTCTTCCCCGCCCACCGGGGACGAGCTCGGCGAGACCGGGCCCGCCGCCAAGACGGCCGGCGGGCACACGGCTGGGCAAGACGCCACGCCGGCCACTCGCAACGGCCACGCGCCGGGTGCGGCCGCCAAGCAAGGGGCCGCCAAGCAATTGGCCGACTCGGCCGCCGCCCTCGAGGACCTCGGCGCAAAGCTCCTGGAGCGCGCCGGCGTGGTCCTCTCCGAAGGCAGCCGCAACGAGCAATTCGCCGGCTTCCAGACCGACGCCCCCGCGTGCGACAACTGCGGCAGTATCACCGTCCGCAACGGCAACTGCTACCTGTGCCACAACTGCGGAGCGAGCATGGGCTGCAGCTGATGCGTAGGCTATCGGCTATCGGCTGACAGCTGATCGCTGATAGCTGACCGCCGACAGCTTTTCCACACCGCCGCCGGATGCAGGAAGCGGGGGGCACAGACGCCCACCGGCGGCGGCTTTGAACTCTCACCAGGCGGGCGCCGGGGCGATTGGCTCCGGCGCCCGCTTGCTTTTGCGCACGGCGACCGGCGGCCCGGCGTGGCGATTGTTAAGAAAGCGTTCAGATCGGGCGAAAGTGGGTTGAGGCAATCTGGATAAAGAGTACCGTGGCGGCTCCCGCCGGGGCGGCGGCCCCGCGATCGCCCGCCTCCCCCCGCTTGCCCTCCCCGCGCGCACCCCCTTCCGAATCGGCCCGACTTCTTCCCGCGGCGAACGGCTTCACGCTCAACGTTCTGGATAGACGCCCTGTCAGCGGACGACAGACGCTATCCCCCTTCCCTCGGAGTTAGCAGTCTCATGAAACGCACCCTCGGATTCCTCTCGGCCGGCTTGATGCTGGCCGCGTCGGCTCAGGCCGCGCACCTCAGCTTGATCGTGACCGGCATGTTCGACGGCCCCCTCACCGGCGGCGTGCCGAAGGTTGTCGAGCTGTTCGCCGTGGAAGACATCCCCGACCTCGGCAAGTGGGCGATCGGCGCCGCGAACAACGGCGGCGGCACCGACGGCGCCGAGACGATCCTCTCGGGCTCGGCCAGCGCGGGCGACTTCTTGTACGTGGTCGACGGCGGCTTCGACACGTTCGCTGCCTACTTCGGCTTCACCCCCGACCTGATCTTCGACGGCTCGTTCGACACCGGCGGCGGCGCCGCCGCGATCAACGGCGACGACGCGATCGAGGTCTTCTTCGACAACGACATGGACGGCGACTTCGCCACGTCGGTCGTCGGCGACGTGTTCGGCGACATCAACGTCGACGGCACCGGCCAGCCCTGGGACCACCTCGACGGCTGGGCCTACCGCAACGACTTCACGTCGGCGACCGACCCGGACAACGACCCGACGACCCCCTCGCCGTTCGTGCTGAGCGACTGGAGCTTCAGCGGCGTCGACGCCAACGACGGCAAGACCGAGAACACCGGCGCCAACGCCTTCCCGATCGGCAGCTTCACGCCGATCCCCGAGCCGGCCGCCGCCGGCCTGGCGCTCGTGTCGCTCGCGGCCGTCGCGGCCCGCGGCCGCCGCGGCTGACCCGCGCTCGCGCGACCCACAACCGATCGACTCCCAACGAGCCGCCGCCGGCGCCCCGCCGGCGGCGGCTCTTGGTTTGCGCGTGCTAGCAGAGCGACCGATGGTCGCACCCGCCCGGTTCGTCTCGTGAGCGGCGCCCCCGGTGGCCGATCCTCCCTAGCGCGGGCCCGGCCAGCGGGGCCGGCGCGTCGGCGTTGACTCGGCCTGCGGGTCGTTCCTACGCTCCGCCCCACGCCGCCCCGGCGGCAGGAAGCCGCCCGCGCGTCCCCTCACTAGCGAACACCACGTTCCGATCAGGGAAGACCGGTCATGCAAACGCCCGCCGACGCTGCGCACCAGCCCACCCCGCTGCTGGACATCAACCGCCAAAACGACCCGCTCCGCGACGAGGTGCTGGCCGCCATCGCCGAGGTGATCGACGCCGGCGCGTTCCTCAAGGGGCCGGCCGTCCGCGACCTGGAAGACCGCATCGCCGAGCGGCTCGGCGTGGGCCACGCGATCGGCTGCGCCTCGGGCACCGACGCGATCTTGCTCGCCCTGATGGCCTTGGGCGTCGGGCCGGGCGACGAGGTCATCGTGCCCAGCTTCACGTTCTTCGCGACCGCCGGCTGCGTGTCGCGGCTGGGCGCCACGCCGGTGTTCGCCGACATCCTGCCCGACACGTTCAACATCGACCCGGCCGACGTGGCCCGCCGCGTCACGCCGGCCACCAAGGCGATCATGCCGGTCCACCTGTTCGGCCAAGCGGCCGACATGACCGCGCTGGAGCAGGTCGCCGACCGGCACGGCCTGCCGCTCATCGAGGACGCGGCCCAGGCCATCGGCGCCACGCACCGCGGCCGCGCGGTCGGCTCGCTCGGCCGCTTCGGCTGCTTCAGCTTCTACCCGACCAAGAACCTCGGCGGCATGGGCGACGGCGGCATGGTCACCACCGACGACGCCACGCTGGCCGAATCGGTCCGCGTGCTGTGCGACCACGGCCAGAACCCCCGCTACGTGCACCACGTGGTCGGCCTCAACAGCCGGCTCGACACGATCCAAGCCGCCGCGCTCGGCGTGAAGCTCCGCCGGCTCGACGCGTACGCCGCCGCCCGCACGCGTCACGCCGACCGCTACGCGGCCGCCTTCTCGGCCGGCCCCACCGCCGAGGTCGTCACCGCTCCGGTCGAGGCCCTCGGTTGCCCGTCGGTCTGGAACCAGTACACCGTGCGGGTGACCGGCGGCCGCCGCGACGCGTTGCAGCAGCACCTGGCCGCGCGCCAGATCGGCTCGGCGATCTACTACCCGATCCCCCTGCACCTGCAAGAGTGCTTCGCCCCGCTGGGCTACCACCCCGGCGACCTGCCCCACACCGAGCGGGCCGCCGCAGAGGTCCTGTCGCTGCCGGTCTACCCCGAGCTGCGGCCCGAAGAGCAGCAGCGGGTGATCGACGCGGTCGAAGCGTTCGCGGCCGAGCAGGTCGTGACCCGGCCGGTCCGCCTCGCCGCGTAGAACTTCCGACCCAACTCGGCGTCCAACATGCGGTATCGCGCAACCATTACGCGACAAACAGAGAGTTATCGTCGAATGTTGTGGACGGCGTAGGTTGAAGAGGGCGGCGGGTTCGTGGAGAAGGGAGGCATCTGACCTCCAACCCTTCACCGGAACCCACCGCCATGAGCGAAGCTACCGCGACGACGATCTCGTTTCCAGAG
>NZ_JAVJSH010000026.1:0-48945 GCF_040219535.1 Botrimarina sp. | reverse complement strand
CCAGCCGCCATTGCCGATCCGACAGGTCACTGCCATAACTCGATTCCTTGAGCATGCTGCGGTTCCTCCTTGCGTGGACGCCAATCCAAAGGGGGAACCGTAGCGGCTCTTGTCATCTGGCGCTATTCCGGGACAGCTTCTTAGTCGGTGGGGCCTCGGCCCCAGGCGAGCCACTTGGCGACGGTGCCTTGGTACTCCTTGCAGGTGCCCGACGAGAGGGTCTTGGCGTTGAGGTACTTGACGGCGACTTTCTCCAAGCTGATCGACATGCTGACGGCTCCAGGCCGTCGGCGCCTGACTCCGTCCCTGGCTCCGCCCGCCGCTAGCCTCGCTCGGCTTCCTGCAGGACCTCCTGTCACTCGGTGGTAAGATCGGCAGCCCACGCTGGCTGCGCAGATGACTCCAGACTAGTCCGCCGGCGGGCCAAGTGTGCAGTTCGGCGAGCAGCCGAACTCGCTGAGACTGAGGCGCCTTCGGCACCCTACACGAATCGGTGCGCCCGCGAGTCGATCAAGGTGGAGGCCGCGGCGAGCTCGATGGCTCTGGCAGGTCACCCGCTACTAATTTGGCGCCAGCGGTCGCACGCGTACGTTGCGATACGCGACTGGGCCGTGGTCGCCCTGTAGATAGATCGGACCAGTGGGGCGTTCCGCTCGGCGCCAGTACGCGCCGGTCGGGGCATCGACGCTCGTCATCCGCTGGACAACCTCGCCGTTCAGCCGCACCTCCTCGAACACTGCCGGACTTGTTTTCTTGCCCGTGTCGTCGAACCGCGGAGCGCGAAAGCGAATCTCGAGCGACTGCCACTCGCCCGCCGGTCTAGCGGCGTTGGCGAGGGGCCGGGTCCCGGCGTCGATATGGTAATAATGAGGCTCCCGTACGGCCCGCGGGTAGATTCCACCTGCGTGAGTTGCATCGGGCTCAGAAAAACCGTGCGAATCGAACAGCTGCACTTCATACAGCCCCTGAAGCTTGACGCCCGCGTTCGAGCCCTTCGCCAGCAGAAATTCGAGTCGCAGCTCGACGTCGTCAAAGAGATGTTCGGAGACTAGGTTGCGGTCGGCTCTGGCGCCGGTCTTCGTGCTGATGAGCACACCCTCCCCGTTCGTCCCGATTAGATTGCGCGGATCGTCAGCGTCTAGTCGGGCATCCCCCGCCTCGATCCACGAGTCGTTCGGGGCAGATACGAAAAGGCGTTCCCACCTTTCCGGCTCTTCGGCGCGAACCACCAAACCGTTCAGGGGTGAAGCGATCAGGAGTCCGACCATCGCCACCCCGCGCACTCTGAACGGCGGGGGGAAGGACGCACCACCCCTCGGGCCGCGTCGCCTCCCCCCGTTGTCGTGTTGCTCGGTCACCGTGCCGCTCGCTGTCGTGCGTAGAATCCGGCGGAGACCATCGTGAGCAGCATGAGTCCCGTACCGGGCTCGGGAACGACGCTCACCTGGTAGAAGTCGCGATCGGATCCGAAGAAGTCCGAGACGCTCACAGTGCTGACCACCAAGCCCGGACCGCTGGTTGAGAACACACCACTATCGATGTAATCCTGGATCTGAGTCAGCGGCGTATCGTTGTTGGTTGCGATTTGAAGAAGCCCTTGGTTATCGATCGTGACGACCCCGGCGAAGGAGCTAACACTCGTGAGACGAAGGGCCCGCACGATGCCGTCACCGCTGATCGCGAGCAGCGAATCGACGTCGAGCTCGTCCGCCGCCTCGACCAGCCCTCCGGAAACACGCATCTGGGCGGCCGCTCCACCTCGGACGCGGATGTTGTCGCCCGCGCGAAGCGTCCCGCTTTGAAAGTCGAACAGGAAGTCCGAGATCTGCGGCCCCTGGGCGCCAAGTTCGACTTGGTCGTTGACTTCGATTGAGACGTCCCCCGAGATGACGACTGTACTGTTGTACGCCGGGGCATCGCGATCCACGTTCAGGTCGTCTCCGATGATGATCGAGACCGGGCCATTGGAGTCGTTGATGTTCAGGGTGCCGGTGTCGTCGAAGCCGATGTCAAGGTCGTTCTCGGTTTCCAGCGAACCGCCGGTAACGTCGAGTCGGCCGGGGCCCGCCGAGCCCCCAACCTTAACGATGTAGGCCTGTTGGGCGCCCGAGGAAAAGACTGGGAAGCCGGCCACCGTAGCGATCCCAACATCGGTGTCGGCGTCGGGGGCCGCGCTGGCGGGTGCGCCCACGGGCGTCCCGATCGGGTCTTCGACAACGGTCCAGTTGGCCGCCGTCGACCAATCGGAGGAAGAGGCCCCGCTCCAGTCGAAGATCTTTGCCTGGCCGGACGCGTCACCGACAAGCAGGGTCAGTGAGAGACTCGCCGCAAGAGACAGGTGGGTGCTGGTGAAAGTCATGAGCAAGGTGTCCATCAAATGAGGAGAGGAGAAAATCCGACTGTTGTGCCTGTAGCCTACGTTTGTGTTATGTCTATGCTGGCTTGTCTCAGTATGACGCGAGCCGAGTCACTCGATCGGCCCGGGGTGGACGCTTGTCGCGGTCGCTTCTTCAAGGCTTCCTTCCAACTCGAAGAGGTGATCAGTCAAGCCTTCGGGTGGAACGTCGATCGTTAACCCCGATGACGACGCAGACGCGTACTTTGCGGGTGGGACGACGGCCCCTTCCGGGGTCGGGCCTTCATCGCTGGGGATCGGAGCGAGCATGACGGCGTGTCTGCCGACGATGGCGCCGTCGGTCTTGCTGTAGGTGCCGAGTTGAAACGAGCCGTCTGGCTCGATACTACCCGTTGCGAGTCGTCCCTTCCGGGGAGACGTGTAGATGTAGCCGCTCGTGACCGGCTCGCCGTTCAGCATGACTCTCCCCGACACCGGCGCGGTCTCGAGCTGGTAAGCCGGCCGGCCACAACCGCCAGCTAAGCATGCAGCGATCATGCTAAGGAACCCGCCGCACAACCACACCCCCCGGTCATAAGTCACTGCCATCAATCACCTCGCCGGCGTCGCGGCTTGCAAGAGCAAAGAGTATGCCGATGTCGGTGCTCTCGGTCAGAAACTGCACCGATCCATCGGCCAAGCCGAAATGCGTGCCCCCGGGATGCTGCGAGCCGAAGCCGGTGTCGTTCTTAGCGTACGGTCCCGGACGCACGCCGCTGTTGATCGGGTAAGCAACGTTGCGCGTGGTGTAGAGCGTGCCGCCAGAGAGCCCCACCCACCAGCCACGGACGTTCTGAGCCTCCGGGTCACCGTGCGCTTGCTCGCCAACCGCAAACGTTTTGGATGAGCCGTCAGTGATCTTGCGAAAGGCCACTTCGAGGTCCCGAACAATCACGCCGTTGTTTGCGACGCGACCCGACGTACCACCGCCGTGACACTCGGGAGCACGACGGCTAGAAGTCGACTCTCGCAGTTCCATCGTGTATGGGCTAAGGTCCCGCTGGCTTGGTGTGCAGAAGTCGGGGAAACCCGCCTGGAACTCGGTGTTGGCGCCCATGACTCCCATGTAGTGAGGGACGACTGCCAGCTCCGAGAACTCGGCGCTTCCCGGGGGAGCGATGTTGACCTTCTGGATCGATTCGTAGCTGGGACACTGAAACTGTGTGACGGTAGTCTCGAGCAGCAGGTTGGTCGGTTGGTTAGTCCAATCGACCTCGCGATCGAGCGCGTCGTAAAGCGGCTGCAGCTCGACGTACGGCAGCAGATGGACCAGGTACCCCCAGGTGCCGGGCGTTGTGTACTCACCGCCTAGGCGATGCGAGGCGTCGGGGAAGCGTCCCGTTGCTGAGGCGTAGTTTTGGCAGGCCAACGCGATCTGCTTAACGTTGTTTTGGCACTGCGTCCGTCGCGCCGCCTCGCGTGCCGCTTGGACGGCGGGAAGCAGCAACGAAACGAGGATGCCAATGATCGCGATGACCACCAGCAGCTCCACGAGAGTAAACGCCGGACGCATGCGTGGCGGGGGAAGCGCCTTCATCCATCGACTCCTATCTTTAATGCACTCGAGCAACTCGATTCACGTACGCCGTCCAAGAGGCCCAGCCGCCGCCGTGAGCATCGCCAAGCCGAGCCCACCCGCCGCAAGAGCCGACGGTTCGGGGACAGCAGTCGCCGATGCGGAGACGACTTCGACACGCAACGCGGTCGCCGTCGTGCTGAGCTGGAATGCCAGCCCAGCGTTCGACATGACGTTGCTCGGATCGACGACGTTCAGCGACAGCGATCCGGACAGGGCGCCGGTGATCGAGCCCTGATCACCTTCGTTGTCACGCCAGACGGTATAGTCAGCCGAGTCGACGATGCCGTCGCCGTTCCCGTCGGCCGCGAGGTCGTCGGTGGATCCGAATGCGGCAGCCCAGATCGCGTAGTCGGCGTGGTCGACGACACCGTCGCCCGAATAGTCGCCCTCGGTGGCGCCAGGTGCGATGGAGACAAGGTCGAACACATCACCAAGCGTGGGCGCGTAGACCGGGTTCTCTCCGGACGATGCGGTCGGATTTACCAGCAGGTCGAGTTGCCCAGCCAGCGACACATCCCCTTGGGCGACGATCGAATCGAACTCTCCGTCCCCGGTGCCGTTGATCTGCATGACGAGTGTGGAACCGGGCGCCATCGTGAGATCACCATCGCGATTCCCGATCCCAGTCAGCCGCAAGGCGTGTGCGAAGTGCGAGCCGTTTTCGGCGAAGCCGACGATCAGCCTGCCGCCACCGCCGACTTCGATCTCTCCGATCGAGATGCTGAACGCTGCCTCCACGGCACGGTGACCGGCCTCGATGGTCGCGTCGGCATTGGCCACGAGCCTCGCATTCGGCAGGCTGTTGTGGATCTCGAGGTCGACATGCTGCGAGCCGGAGAGCGTTCCGGAGAAGCTGTTGACCGGCAGCTCCGAGGGCTCGTCCGATTGGCCCACCTCGAACTCGTTTTCGCCGACTCCTTCGTTCGGTGCGAGAGCCGTACCCACCACAGCGATATCCCCCGAACCGGACAGACTGTCCCGGTTCCGCCATCGTAGGGGGTTGCTGCCGGTCGGCGATGTGGACAGATCGACCGAGACGCTAGCGTTGGCCACGAGGCGATCTACCGCCTGCACGCGTTCGCCGGCTGCCGCGTGCACAATCTCGCCGGGTTGATTGAACACGATCGCTTCGCTCGTGGTCCGTTCGCGCGGGTCGAAGAAGACCCGATTCGCTCCTGTCGAGTTCATTTCGAGCACGTTGAAGCCCTGTTCCTCGACAATCACGACATCGTCGCCGCTACCGTTGAAGCGGACGGTTCCGTTGTGGTCACCCGCCGCGGCGAGAAAAAGCTCTGAGCCGGCGCCATTGCTCTGGACGTCGATGTCGCCGTCGCCGGTTATGACGACGTCCAAGAAGACGTCGCGGCCGGCGGCGGGCGACAGCGCGATGTCGTCACCCAGGTTGAGCTGCATGAGCTGGTCCGCGTTGATGTCGCCTACGCCAATATCGCCACTCATCGACGCCACTAACGAGCCGCCGGCCTGCAACTCCACCGACTTCAGATCGGCGAAGCTAGTCGCTAGGTCGAGCGTTCCGCCGTCCTTGATCACGACGCCGACGCCGTCGAACGACGTGCTGTTGACCGTTACGGTGTGCGTGTCATCGACGTTGTAGACGAACCCCGCCGCAGGCGGCTGGCCCGTGTCCCAGGTCGTGCCCGACTCGAATGGCCCGGACTGAACCGAGAACGCGTCGATCGGCGGCTGCGGCGCGCCGACACTCGAAAGCACGAGGCCGTAGTCGCGGACCCCTCCCACTTTCTCCGCGGAGTTCTCGTACGCCCGACCGAACGCGTAAACGTCGTTGATGGGGTCCGTCGGGCCTGCGTTGCGGTACCAGCGGAACTCGCTGCCGACGCCTTCGACGCTCGAATCGGGGTCAAGGTCCGTGAACCTCAACGCGTAGCCTGCCGTTCCTGAGGTCGCCCCAAGCGTTAGCGCGGAATCCAACACCACCTGAGCCACAACCCGCTCGTTGTTCGAGCTGAGTGCGTCGAAGGCGCCGTCGAAGAGCAAGTCTCCGGCTGACGGGGCTGCTGGGAGCGAAGACGCGTTGACGTCGGGCACCGAGAAGATCTGCAGCCCCATGGAGGAGCCCGCCGCCAGCTTGTTGCGGTAGACGATGAAGAGGCTACTGAGATCGAATTCGCTATCAACCTGGAACGTCTGGGCGAGCGTGGACGGAGCGCTGCCGGCCCGTTCGTCCCGGTCGAACACCGTCGAATCGAGGCTGGTGAAGACCTCCCCGTCCGTGGGCCAAGTGAGCGGGGCGCCCGCTTCCTCAAGGAACATCTGCGCGGCGTCTGCACGCAGGCCCGTCAGAGCAGCCGCTGTCGCGAGCACGAACGCGAACCGCCGTACGCCATAGCCCATGTTAGAGGCCTTTTTTGGGAGGATGAGGAGCTAGCTGAGAAGGCAGAGAAGAGCAGCCCGACACGCCTTGACACGCGCCCGACGCGTGAGAGACCGTCGCGGGCTGGAGAGGAAAGGGCCAGTTGGCAGCGCTCTGGACAAGAAATTCGCACAATTATTCTCGGCTGAGGGCCGTCCAGTTCGTTCGACAAGGGCCCTTTCCTAGTTGGGCGAATGGCGCGCCGTCCGCAGCTTCGTCCCGCGCAGCAAGGAACAGCTTTGGCGAACTTGGAAGAAAGCGACCGGGAGTTTGTTCGCCTGATGGCGGCGAACCAGCACCGCATCGGGGCCTACATCTTCACACTTGTGCCGAACCGAAGTGACGCTGACGAGTTGCTGCAGGAGACCCATGTGCGACTGTGGGAAGAGCGCGACCGCTTTGAGCCAGGGACCGACTTCCGTGCCTGGGCCTTGCGAGTCGCGTACTTCGAGGTTTTGACCTGGAGGAAGCGGTCGCAGCGTCGTCCACTCATTTTCAACGACGAGCTCGTAATGCGGCTAAGCGAGTCAATGATCCAGCAAGAAACCCATGCGGACGAGCAGGAAACCGCTTTGCGTGACTGCCTCGACGAGCTCAGCGGACGCAGCCGCGAGCTGCTGCGAAGGGTCTACGCGAAGGGGGAGAAAATCAAGGACATCGCCACCGATTTGGGCACTTCGGCTGACTCCATGTACAAGACCGTTCAGCGCTTGCGGCACGGACTCCGCCAGTGCATTGAGCAGCGTCTTACCGAGGGGGGTGCTCGGTGACAACGCCCAAGCACAACGATGACGCTCTGTACGACGAGGTGCACCGCCTTGTCACCGACGTTTTGCAGAGTTGCTCGGCAAGCGCCGCTGATCGACTGTCCGCGTTCCTCGCCGATGGCGGCGACGATGCGGAGCGTTGCTACACGGCTTACATGCACGAGACGCATGCCCTGCGCTCTGCGGGGTCTGAAGCGTCTCAACTCCTTCCGCCAACCAGCCCCCGTGCGCGACAAGCTGGGAACGGACTGCGGCCTTCGTCGGCAAAGCGGTTCTACGCAGCCGGGTTAGCCACGTCCGCGGCGATCCTCGCCACGGCCGCGTGGATCTGGGATTCACAGGAGCCCGAGGTCAAGACGTCCGCCGGGGCCGAAGTGGCCCACACCGACGCGGCGAGCATCGCGACGCTGGTTCGCACCTCGCAGGTGGTGTGGCGGACTGGTGAGGAGCCGCTTCCGGACCTGTCGCGTCTGCTGCCGGGGGAAGACATTCGTATCGACAGCGGACAGGTCGAGATCCTCTTCGACACAGGCGTGGAGCTGGTGATCACCGGCCGCGCCGACGCGGCTATCGAGTCTGGCATGCGCGTGGTCGGCAAGCTGGGGACGTTCTCCGCCCGAGTGAGCGAGCGAGGGCGGGGCTTCACGCTTGAAACGCCCGCAACGGATGTCATCGACCTCGGAACGGAGTTCGGAGTCGAGATCGACTCGTCCGGCGGGACCAAAGTGGCCGTTTTCCAGGGCGAGGTCGATCTTCGGTCCGACCGGAGGCAAGAAGGTCGCTCCGCCTCCGAGGGCTCCGGGCGCCAGCCCGAACGGCTGCGAGTGGGGGAGGCAGTGCAGATCGACGCCGCCGGCGAACGGCGTCGGCTGATCTCGATCGCGAGCGACGACTTCCCGACGCACGGGTTCAATCGCAACACGCACGATCTCAGGCCCGTGCTCTTCTCTGCGGTCCGTGACAACCTGCGTTCTGCGGCGAGCAAGAAGTTCTACCGCGTAGTCCATGGCGGGCTGTTCGATGATTCGCGAGCCTACGTGGATCGCAACCACGAGTGGAACGGCCTGGACAGCCACGGACTGCCGGCGCCGCTGCGGGGCGCCGACTACGTGATGCCCTTTAACGACGACAAGTTCGCGACCGACTTCGAGCTGACGCTCGAGATGGCGGGGCCTTGCACTCTGTACATCTTCTTCAACAACAACATGTCGACCCCCGATTGGCTGGTGGCGAACTTTCAGGACACGGGGATCGACCTGGGCCTCGACGAGGCATACGGGCGCTACAGCGGCGACGCATCCCTGGCAACGGGTGGCGGGATGAGCATCGACGACACGTTCTCCGTCTGGGCACGCGTAATCGACCGGGCCGGCGAGGTCCGACTCGGCGGGGTCGATAAGCCCGCTAACAAGGACGCGGGCTGGAGCATGTACGGCATCGCGGCGACGCCAGCAATCGCTACTCTCGCCTCCCGTCAGTAGCCTGGACGCCCGGCTGCGGGCACGCCTTTCCGGCCGGTTGCGGCGCCGGTGTGAGTGCGGCCTAGACGCGCACGGGTCGCTTCGGACGCCGTATCAGACGTCGGGCTCCTCGCCGCCCCGCCCCTTGAATCACTTGCACGACAGCACCCCGGTACAGCAACACCTCATGCCTTGCTTCTTGCTCCGCTCTGCCGCGCTCCTAGGACTCTTGCTTGTCGCGTCCGACCTCCCCGCTCAAAACGGTCGCTACGTTGCGCCCGAGCGGCTCGGCTCCGCCGGCGAGGGCGTCGATGTCACTAGCGAGCTTCAATCGCTCATCGACCGATGCAGCGCGGCCGGCGGTGGAACGGTGTTCGTCCCGCCGGGCGACTACCGGATCGGTACGCTCCTGTTGAGAGACAACACCTTCCTCGAGCTTTCCACGGGCGCGACTCTCTACGGGAGCACCGACATTAAAGACTACGCGGAGATCGGTGCGAGCGGCATCACGGCGCTCGTCGGGTCGGCCGGTGCAAAGAACGTCGGCATCCTCGGCCAAGGGACCATCAACGGGCACGGCGATGCGTTTTGGCGTGGAAAGAAGCGGCCGTACACCAGACCGGATCGTCTCGTCCTGCTGTTCCGGAGCGAGGATATCAAGTTACGCGACGTAACGATCACCAATTCGCCTAACTGGTGCGTCGATGTCCGCGAGTGTAACCGCGCTTGGATCGATGGCGTCACGATCCTCAACGAGCGGAATTCGCCCAACACCGACGGCATCGACCCGGTCTCTTCGAGCAACGTGCTCATCTCCAACTGCTATATCGACACGGGCGACGACGCAATCTGCCCGAAGACCCGCGGCCCCCGTCCGCTGGAGAACCTCGTTGTGACCAACTGCGTGCTCCGGTCCGACGACTCGGCGATCAAACTCGGAACCCGCTCGGACAGCGACATCCGCAACGCCGCGTTCAGCAACATCGTGATCCGCGACACGCAGTACGGCATCGCGATGTTCGCGAAGGATGGGGGCGCCTTCGAGAATATTCGCTTCCAGGGTATCCACGTCGAAACGACCCGCGCGAGGGACCCAAGCCGGCTCAACAGACGGGAAACGTACCCCATCTTTGTCGACGTCGAGAAGCGCGACGCCGATTCAAAGGTCGGCGGAGTGCGAGGGGTGGTCTTTAGCGACATCACGATCGATTCGCTCGAGGGGGCCTGCCTGTTCCTGGGCCAACCCGAGAGCCGGCTCCAAGACCTTCGTCTGACCAACATCGAGTTCACGCTGCACCACCGCAACCCGATGGCAGACAACCGAAAGCCGCGCGGAACGCGGTCGCTTCAAGACAAGGCCTCGAACGATTTTTCGACGGAGGCGGCGAGCTTCGTGTTCGCCCACGTCGACGGCCTTGACCTCAGCGGGCTTCGCTACTCCGACCGCAGTGAGTGCGCAGACCACGAGCGTCAGATCGTCTGGGGCCGCGACGTGCACAACGTGTCGGTGCGCGACCTCTCCACTCGGCACGCACAGCCTAACCAACGCATGCCCGCCCTTCGGTTCGAGGAAGCTTCGGCGATCGCGGTCGTGTCTTGCTTGCCAGGGCCGAGCGCGACCGTGTTCGTGGAGGTGGACGCCAATACAGAGCGGGTCTCGCTGCTCGGCAACGACGTCACGCGCGTTGCAGGCCTGTACCATGCGGACAGGGGCTTCGACGCCGAGCAGATTCGGGTGCGACACAACCTCGGCCACTGAGGCATGATGGCAGCTGGGCGAACCTATGAGAGGAGGCCGCGCCGCGTAGGCGGTCCATTGGTTTGGTGGTAAACGAGGGTTGTTCAGCGACCCTATTCCCATCAGAAGGAGTCCGTTGCGTGCTGGCCGAGTTCCTCGCGCTCGGGATGATCCCCGAGGCGCACCGCCCCACGCCGCGCGTACGCGACCACCGGGTGTTGGTGCGTCACCGGCAGCACGTGCAGCAACGGATCACGGCGACCAAGTCGAAGATCCGCCGCGTGCTGTGGGACTACAACGCCGACCGACCCGACCTGTTCACCAGGCTCGGCCGGGAGTTCCTGCAGCAGGCGGAGCTGTCGCCGGCCGACCGGTTCCGGGTTGAGCAACTAACCGAGCACTTGGCGTTCCTGCAGGAGAGGCTGAAGGAAGCGAACGAGCAGCTGCGATTGTTTGCCAAGCAAGGCGCTGACCAGGAAGGTCGCTACCGCGAACTGCTCCGATCGATCCCCGGCGTCGGCGAAGTAACCAGCGAGGTGGGGCCTTGTCGCCTAACCCCACACGAAGAGGGGCATGCCGAGGAGTACGAAGTGATTGAGGAGCTTGCAGCGTAGGGCGACCTCGGTCGCTTGGTTGGGGAGCGTTCGGTTCTTCAGTCGGTCGCCGAAGTTGGTCTTCATCCGACTCATTGCGGTCTCGGCGAGGCTGCGGCGGTGGTGGCCGATCGATTGCTTCCAACTCTTCTTGCCGTCGCGGCGGATCTGCCGCACGCACTCGTCCCGCTCGAGTGGCTCCTTGCTAGAGTTACCGTGCTGCTTGATCACGGCGTTCTGCCGCGGCGGGATGATCTGGTGGATCGACTCGCCCTTCAGGTAGTCCCGCACGGCCCAGCCGTCGTACGCCCCGTCGCCGTAGAACGTCTCGACGGGTTGCTCAACCTTTTCGAGCAGCGGCTCGACTTGGGAGGCGTCGGTCGCGCCGCTGTCGGTGAGCGACTCGGCCAAGATCAGGTGGGTCGAAGGATCGACCGCTAGGTGCAGCTTCCGCCACGTGCGACGCTTGCCGGCGCCGTGCTTCTTGGCCTTCCACTCACCGTCGCCGAAGACCTTCAGGCCCGTCGAATCAGCGACCACCTCGACCGGGCCGTTGAGGTCCTCGATGTCGATCGAGACGCCCAGCTTGGCCGCCCGCTTCTGCAGGCTGGTGTAGTCGGGGATCGGCACGTCGGCGTTCATCAGCTTCGCCAACGCCCGGCCGAAGCCTTCGGTCTGACGGTAGGACAAGCGGAACAACTCCCGGACGAGCAGCAGCGTCTCGATCGCCAGGACGCTGTAGACGAACGGGTGACCAGCACGCTCCTCGGCATTGTCGTGCTCCCAGGCGTCGATCACCTCGTCGGAGAACCAGAGCGTGATATCACCCCGGCACAACAGCGATTCGTTGTACTTCGACCAGCTCTTGACTCGGTAGGCGAACTTCTTCGGCTCGCTCGCGGCGGCTGGCATCGTTCGCTCCGTCGGCTGATGAGTGAGGACTCCGTCCGAAAGCGATCTACGCGGCGATCTCAGGGATAGTTCGACAAGGCCACTTCGACCCCGAGCGGTGGAGGCGACGCGCCGAATTGGTATCCGTACCAGCCGACCCGCAGCCAACCCTCTGATGGCTCGTGAACGCCGCCGCAGCAGCAGACGACAGATTCCTTCCATCGCCCCAATCTGCGGACGCATGTTCTTGAAGCACGCCTCCGTGACCCATCTTACGTGCTGGCGCGTAGTCTATCTCGAGCCGTTCCGTTGGCGCTACATCCGCTTCGAGAATGCTGTGGAATAACGTGCGGGAGTCTTCAGTAACTGACTCGCTCACCGTCCGTGAGTTCTTCCAGCTGCCGGATCAACCGATTTTTCTGTGTCTGATTGTCGGACGTGCCGCTGTAGTAGTCCTCCACCAACGAGTTTTGAGGAAGCGGTTTACCCACCATGTCCGGCAGGTGATGCAGCGCGTAGGAAAAGTCGTGCTTCTGCCGACGGTCTTGGGTCAGCCGGATCAGCTTCCATTCGTCGGCGATGAGTGCCGTGCACGACCCGATTGTCTCTCCCTCGGTGTCTCTCCCCCCGTCCCAGGTGTTGGAACGATGATTGAGGGTGCGGAGGTTGAGATAGAGGCGCCCCTCCAGCGGCGGCTTCTGCCCGGCGAGTTGGGGCATGATATCGGTTCCGTCACTCTGGAGCGCGGCGAGATCGGCCGACGGATCAACGTACCTTAGGGCGGTTGGAAGGATGTCGCAGAGGGAGACGAGGCCGTCGTAGTACTCGGGCTTCGAGCTTGAGTTCTCGAGCGTCTTCGACCAGACGACGAACGGGACGCGGATCCCGCCGTCGAAGGGTTCGTGCTTGTAGCCGTGCAGCGGATGGTTCAGAGAGAGGTCGTGTTCGCCGTTGTTGTCGCCCGTGAAGAGGATCAGCGTGTTGTCGAGCTGTCGGCGCTCCTTCAGGGTCTGGATCAGCCGGCCGATCCCGCGATCGACCGCGTGCATCATGGCCATGATGCGCTGCCGCACGTCGCCCTCTCCCTCGAGTTCGGGAAAGAGGGTCCGAAGGTCATCCCGTTTCGCCTGGATCGGCGTGTGCGGGGCGTTGAAGGGCAGGTACAAGAGAAGAGGCTTCTCGTCCTGTACGCACCGACTGATGAAGTCGACCGACAGGTCGGTCAGTGTGTCGGTGAGGTAGGCGCCCTCCGCCGGGAACTTGTAGTCGATCGTGCGTTCTCCGACGCGGTAAGTGATCGGCGAGTTCTTTCTCTCGGCGATGACTTCGCCCGCCCGACGGAAGTAGTTGGTCATCGCTTCGAGGCCAAAGAATTCATCGAACTCGAGATGGTCGGGACGATAGGGGATCGTGATCGTCTTCTCGACCTCGTGGTGGTACTTCCCGAAGTGGGCCGTTCGCATCCCCCGACTCCGCATTTGGTAACCGATCAGACGGTGCTCGCCGAGCTGGGCCTTCCGGGTTTGCCACTTGCCGGTCAGGAGCGACATCCGTGCCGGGGCGCACGTGTTGTTCCCGTAAGCGCGGGTGCAGACGACCCCGCGGCGTGCCAGCTCGTCCAGGTTCGGCGTGAACGAACCGATTGCCGTTTCGACGGCGTCACTGTCCTCGTAGAGCGCCCGATAGACGGGCAGTTCGCCGAACCCCAGGTCGTCGCAGAAGATCACGATGACGTTCGGCGCGGGCGTCGGAGCCCCGCAGCAGGCCGTCGGAGCGAAGCCGCTAAGGAACAAGGCGAGGAGGGTACGGGCATGCTCAGTGACTCGCTGTGTGTGATGCGGCTCGAAGGGGAGTAGTTGCACTAGCCGGGCGCGACCGTGGGAGTGCGGGCGTCCAGTACCCCGGCGCGTCGTACTTGAGCCGGTTTATACCGTGTCGGGTACGACGAAGGGCTTGCGGTCTTCGCGGCGGACCATGGCCTGGGCCGCCTCAACGTTCGGCCCGGCGGTGTACTGCTCGGCCTCGGGATCGAAGACGAGGCCGGTCCCCAAACGCCAGGGCGTCTTCGCGGTGTTTACCGACCAGAGGTCTAGCTGCTCCGAGAATCGCTCGAAGCACTCCATCCCAAGCTCGCCCGAGGCGCCGTGACGACCGAGTTCGTCAGCGATGTCGGACGCCCCCGCGTCTCGGCCGCAGCGGACCGCGATGTTCGCCAAGTGGGACAGGCAGGCGGAGTGGTAGGCGCTCTCGACCGGGGAGTTCACGCCGCTGGGGTCGCCGCGGTGCGCCGCGTCGATGAAGTTCTGCATGTGCGGAGCGCCGTCTTCGCCGGCGAACGTCCGGAGGACCTTCCCGTTGGGTGAGTAGAAGGCTCCGCCTCCGCGTCCGCCGCGGTATTCGCCCCCCTCGCACGTGACGTGAATCCCGACGCCCGGGTCGCGCGGGTGCCGCCCCACCGACGGCTGGTCTTTCTGGTAGAGGTTGCGCACCTCAAAGTTTACGGGGGCCTCCTTGCCGAAGTCGAACAGGGCGCACTGCATGTTCGGCGTGTCGCCGGCGTCGTCCCACCCGAAGCGGCCGCCGAAACTCGCCACGCTCTTTGGGTGTCCGGGGTCGCCGAGCACCATGCGAAGGATGTCGAGCTCGTGCGGACCTTGGTTGCCCATGTCGCCGTTGCCGGTGTTGAACACCCAATGCCAATCGTAGTGGAGACTCGTGCGCAGGATTGGCTCGTCAGCCGCCGGCCCGAGCCAGAGGTCGTAATCGACGCTCTTCGGGGCCGAGAGCGGCTCGTCTCGACGACCGATTCCTTTGCGATTGCGGTAGCAGAGCCCGCGGACTTGCTGGATCGGACCCAGCGCGCCCTCGCGCACGAGGGTGAGCGCCTCGACAACACCGCCCATCGACCGGCTCTGAAATCCGGCCGCGACGACCCGGTCGTACTTCCTCGCCGCCTCGATCGCTTTGCGGCCCTCCCAGATGGTGTGGCAGACCGGTTTCTCGACGTAGACGTGCTTGCCCGCCTGGCACGCGTGAATGGTCGTCGGCGCGTGCCAATGGTTTTGCGTCGCGATGACCACGCCGTCGATGTCATCGCGCTGCAGCACCTTGCGGTAGTCGATGTAACGGTCCACCTTCGCGCCCGTGGTGTCTTCCAAAGCGGTTGCGCTCAGCTCGACGCGCTAGCGGTCGGCGTCGCACATCGCCACCAGCCGCGCCCCCTTCGAGGCTTGCACCCACCCGGTGAGGTCCCTACCACGGCCGCCCGCGCCAATCAGCGCGAGGCGGAGGTCGCCGTTGGCCGATCCACCCCGCGCCAACGCGGGCGAGGCTCCCAGGCCGGCGGCGGCGAGGGTCCCTTGCAGCATCCGACGGCGGGTGATGCGGTGCATCGGTAGCTCCTGATGATTGCGTTATGAAGCAGCGAGTCGGCGACCTCGCGAGGGAGCTTCCCCCCGCGACCCTCGCCCTCAGTTAAAGTCCAGCATCTTTTGCCTGTCGCCCTTGCGAATCGTGACCAGGCCGCTCCCGTACTCGGATTCGAGGAACGGGCTGTCGAAGACCTTGTCCGGGGCGTAGTCGATCGGCTCGCCGTTGACGGTCGGCGTCGCCGCGTAGGTAGTGTCGAGCGAGAGCACGTCGCCGTAGATCGTCTCGCAGGTGAAGACGTCCTCGTAGAGACTCAGCTCGTTGTTCTTCACACGCTCTTTGAAGCTGGCGAGGCTGCCGGCTTCTCGCTTCGACATGACCTCAAGAACAACCGGGGTGTACTCGTCCTCGGGCGTCATCACATGGCCGGGTCGCGTGCGGAAACGCCCCCCCTCCTCCCGCACGCCTTCGAAAGACCGATGCTCTAATGTGAACCCTCCCGCCGCCACACGCACGGCGGCGTAGGCCCCGGGCGCCTCGACAAAGACGATCCCGTCCTCCGCCACGGGCTCGCTCAGGCCGCGGTCCGAGAACCAGACCATCATTTCCGCGGCGCCCTTGTTGTGTCTCAGTTTCTGAGTGACCAGGCTGCCCTTGCTCTGGACCGACCAGAACTGATTGAACGCCACGCGGTTGTCCTTCGGGCGAGGAACCGCGACGATCCGGGGGTCGTGCTCGCCCGCGAAGACGACGCCCTGCCAGCGGCTTTGCGTGCTGATGGCGACCCAATCCGAGAGCGGTCGGGCTTCGGTCATCGGTGTGCCGAGGATGAACGCCGGATCGCAGTAGCTGTACCTTAGGATACCCCCGCCGTCCGCCCGGAGTCGGTTCGGTCGGGGGTTGGGTTGATCCATGTGCGGAGTGCTGTCGCCCTGAATTCCAAGGCCCTGCACACGCTGGCGGATCTCGTAAACGCCGCGTCCCGCCGCGTCCCGCGCGATGTCGGCAACGACCGCGGGCGGACGGTATCCACTGAGCAGCGCCCCGACGTCGTGGCCGTTCAGTTTTGGCTGCTCGCCGATGGCGAAGTACAGCCAGGCGAGAACGGCATTCCCGTGCGTCCTGCTCTGCACAAAAGCGTTATTCCCCTTAACTCTGGAACCGCCGCCCCCCATGTGCCCCATCAGCTGCTCCTCCGCCCAGTACGCGAAGTACATATCGAGCGTCCGACCCGCCGCCCGCCGGACCTCCTCATCGCCGAAGTCGTAGAAGTTGTAGAATCCCTTGATCAGCGTGCTGTTGTACCCGTCGCTCCTCATCTCGACGCACAGGCCGCGGCGGGCGCGTTCAAGGCAATACGCCACGAAGTAGGTGTTCCACGCCTCGAAGTGCTCCGACAAGGTGGCGCCGTCGTCGCACCGTTTGTCGCGGTACGCGGGGAGGTCTCGAGCGTACTTCGCGAAGTGCCAGTGGCAAGTGAAGTCCATGGCGTGGTGGTTCTCGGAGCCGTAGATGTCCCACGTTCTGGACGCTTCGTACTCTGCCTTTCCCAACCAGGAGCACTTCTTGGTGTAGACCCACATGTACTTGAGCAGCCACGACTCGGTCGCCTCGCTGATCCGTCCGGCGTCGACGGCGCCCCGCGGGCCGTACATCTCAAGCAGCCGCAGAACGATTTCCGCGTGCCAGTGAAAGCTGTCTCGATCGCAGATGACCAGCGGGTTGTCTAAGTAGTACTTCGCGTTCTCTACCAGCGCGTCGTTCGCCTCATCGACCCGCTCGCCCAGGTAAAGGCACCGGGCCGCGAAGGCAACGATCGAGTACGAATAGGCTCGGACGTACGGGCCGCGCGTCTTGCTCAACGGAGGCTGCTTTCTCGCTCGCTGTAGCGGCTTGCCCGCTTCGGCGAGGAAGATGGCGTCGGCGCGGGCGCCGACGCCAGATATCACCTGCTCGGGCGATTGGGTATCCGCTTTGGTCACGCCGACAGCGGCAAGCAAGAGCCCGCCGGCAAGAGCGAGCCGCCTGGCGCGGCCCGTGATCTCGTGGTTCAGCACGCAAGGACCGTGACTCACAGTGTCCCTTTGGTATACTGTTGCTGGATTCGAGTGTTCGCCATGACGACGGTTGTCGAACGCGGTGGTCGTGCGAGTGGCCCCGCACCTTCACGCCTCTCCCTTAACCGCTCGCCACCGATGGCTGGGACCGCATCGACGATCGACCGCTTGCTGCTTCTTGCGGCTTGTCTGCTGTTCAGCAGCGTCTGTCCAGTGTTGTCGGCGTCCCCGGATATCGGCCTCGCGAACGATCGCTACGAGGCGGCCGCCGCCCGAGAGTGGCGGGAGGTGTTCCACGACCCGTGCACGGGGGACTGGAGGCGGTTTTGGTTTCTTGACGGCGAAGTCGGCGTGGTGAAGACCGGACCGAACGGGATAGACCTGACCGCCGGACCGGAGTTCAAGAACGACGCCCACCACATGGTGTTGTGGACAAAACGCGAGTTCTCGGGCGATCTGAAGATCAGCTACGAGTACACGCGGCTCGATCGGGAGACCCGGTGCGTCAATATACTCTTTATACAGGCAACCGGCAGCGGGAACGGGCCGTACTCGCGGGACATCGCCGAGTGGAGTGCTTTGAGGCGGGCGCCTGCGATGCGCGTCTACTACGACCACATGCACACGTACCACCTGAGCTACGCCGCCTACCCGAATAACTCGGACGAGACGAGCTACATCCGGGGCCGCCGGTACCTGCCCGAATCGGATGGACTGAATGGCACGGCGCTGCGTCCCGATTACTTCCCGTCGGGTTTGTTTGAAACTGGGATTCCGCATCAGATCTCCGTCATCAAGGCCGATCGTGAGTTGCTCATGCGGGTTGAGAACGAGGAGCAGACGGCGGTCTTTCGCATGGTCAACGACTCGTTGCCGCCGATTTCTGAAGGCCGCGTTGGGCTAAGGCACATGTTCACGCGGTCGGCCCGGTATCGTGACTTTCGGATCAGCGCGCCAATCGCCGCCGGCTCGGAGGGGCTTGCCGAGCCGCATGAAGAACAACCGGGCCAGAGCGGAAGCTAGTTGGAGCACGGTGTTAGCAGGCTTGCGAAGTCGAGCACTCGTTGTCGATTGCCTTTGCGGATGGTGACCACGCCGACGTTGTAGTCGGCGTGCAGGAACGGGCTGTTGAGCGTCTCGGCTGGGGAGAAGTCGACCGGAGAGCCGTTGATGGTCTGTGGGGTGGCGTAGCTGGTATCGAGCGTCAATTGGTCGCCGTAGATCGTTTCGTAATGGACGACCGCGCCTTTGAGGCGCGGTTCTCGGGAAAGAACGAGGTCCTGAAGCGCGTTGAAGTCGGTCACGTCACTCTTGGCCATGACCTCGACGATCACCGGGGCGTATTCGTCTTCTGGCGTCAAAGAGTGGCCCGGCCGGGTCTCGTAAACGATGCCCTCGATCTTGTGAGTGACGTAGGTCGGGTCGGTCCAGCAAAACCCTCCGGCGGTGGTCCGGATCGCCGCGAACGCGTTGGCCGCCTCGACTAGAACGACGTCGTCGATCTGGACCGGCTCCGACATTCCCTCCTTCGGAAACCAGACTAACATCTCTGCCGTGTCTCGGTTGTCCTTTAGTTTCTGGGTGATCAAGGTTCCCTTGCTCTGCACCGCCCACTGGGCGTTGAGGTTGCGATTGTTGGCTGTGCCACGCGCAATCGGGATGATCCTCGTGTCGTTGTCTCCGCTAAAGATCACGCCGTAAGTGCGGCTCTGCGAACTTATCGCGGCCCAGTCGGAGCGAGGCCGCGCCTCGGACATTGGGCAAGCCATGATGAAGGCAGGGTCGCAGTAGCTGTAGCGGACGACGCCACCGCCATCGGTGCGGAGGTCGTTTCGCCTCTCGCCGTGGGGGAACGTCACTTCGCCGAGTCCTTGGGCACGCTGACGCACCTCGTAGCGCCCACGACCCGCGATATCTAGGGCGATGTCGGCCACAACCGGGGGGGGGCGATAACCGGTCAACGCGCTGTTAATGTTGCCGCCGTAGACTTCCGGCCGCTCGCCCATGCCGAAGAAGAGCCACGCGGCGGGGGCGGTTCCACGTTCGAGGTTTGCTTGCAGCGCCTCGTAGAACGGGACTCGCGAGCCGCCGGCGGCCATGCGGCCGTCGATCTGCTCCTCCGCCCAGTACGTCCAGGCGACATCGAGCAGCATGCCGGCGGCGCGGCGTACCCGCGGTTCGCCGAAGTCGTAGAAATTGTAGTAACCGCGCGTGGTGGCGGTGAAGTAGTGAGAGTTCATCATCTCGATAAACGGACCCTTCTTCGCCCGCTCGACAGCGTAGGCAACGAAGTACTCGTTCAAAGCGGCGTAAAGCTCGCCGAGCGTGGCCCCATCCTTGCACTTGAGCGACTGGTACTCGGGTCGATCCTTGGCGAGCTTCGCGAAGTGCCAGTTCAGCGTGAAGTCCATCGCGTGATGGTTCTCGGACCCATAAAGCCTCCACGTCGCCGACTCCTTGTAGTCGGCTTTCTCTAGCGACGCGGACTCGCTGACGTACAGCCAGATCGGCCGAAGGAGGTACTCCTCCGCCTCGCTCGTGATCCGGCCCGCGGCGGCGCTCCCGTCCGTGCCGTACATGTCGACGAGACGCATCACCGTGTCGGCGTGCCAGTGGAAGCTGTCACGGTCGTTGATGCCCGACGCGTTGTCCAAGTAGTGCTTCGCGTTCTCAGCGAGCGCGGCGTTCGCCTCCTCTAGGTTCTCTCCCAGGGAAAGGCACCGGGCCGCGAAGCCCACAATCGAGTAGGAGTACTCCCGGGCGTACTTGCCGCGTCCCGGACCGAACGGCGGGCGGATTTCGCCGCGAATGAGCGGCTGGCCCGCTTCGGCGCGGAAGTACGCGTCGACACGCCCGTCGATGCCGGCGATGACCGCCTCGGGGTCGGGGCTCTGCTCCGCCGCTTGAGTCAAGCCGACGGAGGCGAGCGCGATCGTCGCGGCGAGCGCTATTCGTGTGGCGGATGAACGCTTGGTCGTCCCACCGATCGAGTTAGTCAGGCGTGACATCACTGCCCCCGTAAGCCGAATCTGAGAGGGTTGGGTGTTTGAGAGCGACGGCCGCTTGCCCACGGGGTCACGGGGAGCTCGAGGACTCTTGCAAGCAGAAGACCTCGGTGAGGTCTTCCGACCGCGGGCTGTTGTCTGGGTTGGACGGCATGATCTCCCGCATGTGCGCCCACCATTCTTGGCAGGCGCCCGTGTTTGCGATGTCGCTCCATCGCGACTCCTCTTCGACTTCGACGTACGCGAACAGCTGGCTGGTCTCGGAGTGGAGGAAGATCGAGTACCGATGCACCCCGTGTTTCCTCAGCACGGACTCCAGCTCGGGCCAGATCGGGTTGTGTCGCCGCCGGTACTCTTCGTGCCGATCGGGGTGTACCGACATGAGGAGCCCTTTGCGTATCATCAAGTGGTGCCTTGCTTGCGTCGTCGAGCGAGGTCATTAGGCGTTTCTCTAGAGGTTGACCTCGCGGTGCTTGGCTTCGAGCTCGGTCGCATCCAGGAACGGGTCATCCGTCTCGACGCGCCAATCGAGTATCAAGCCTTGCATCCGCCTCAGCGTTTCCCGGTGTTGCGGGTCGCGGGCGAGGTTCTGGAACTCCCAGGGGTCGTCACGCAGGTCGTAGAGCTCCCACTCGGGGGGATCCGCTTGCCGCGCCATCGCCCGCTGCCCGTCGGTCTCTTGGTAGCGATCGCTCTGAGCGATTTGGTAAGCGGTGTCGCCGTCAACGCCTGGATCGATCGTGAGTTCGCCGGCGAGCAGATTGTGGATGACCTTGTAGCGCGAGTCCCGGATCGCCCTCCTCGGAAAGAACGGCTTCCCGACGTGCTGGTGATACTCGCCCGCGAGGCTCGTGCGCCAGCTCGTATCGTCGCCCGCCGCAACAGAGCGTAGCGACCGCCCTTGGACGTGGGCGGGCGTGTCGAGTCCGGTCGCGTCGAGGATCGTGGGGAGGATATCGACCGTCGAGGTGAACGCGCCGCTCACGTGCCCCGGCTTGGCGACGCCCGGCCAGCGGACGAGCAACGGCACCCGCAATCCCGCCTCGTAGCAGGTGGTCTTGGCGCGCACGAACGGCGGGCCGTGATCGCTTACGAAGATGACGAGGGTGTCGTCGGCGTGGCCGGAGGACTCGAGTTCCTTCATGAGCATGCCAACGCCCGCGTCGAGCCGTCGGACGCAGTTGTAGTAGTTCGTTGCTTCCCGGGTCAGCGCTTCACCGTCCACCCTTTGGAACGGCCACGGCGGCACGGCGCCGACTGGCATCGGGTCCTCGGGAAGCCCGTCGAGCTGCGGTGAGAACGGGTGATGCGGATCGACGTAACTCACGACCAAACAGAACGGCTCGCCATCGCCACCCCGGACAAAGTCCCGGGAGGCCGCCGCCATCGCACGCACTTCTCTCCCGTTGTTGGGGCCGAGCTCAGCGTTGAGTTGCAAGTCGAAGCGGAACGCGGACTTCGGGTTTACGTGAAGCTTCCCGATGACCGCCGTCCGGTACCCGGCAGCACGCATTAGGTGCGGGAGCGTGTGACCTTGGAACTTCTTCGCCAGAGGCGGATTGTGGGGCTTCGCCAGACCGATGTGCCCGTGCGTGTGTGGGAAGAGGCCCGTGTAGATAGACGCTCGCGACGGGCTGCATGACGCCTGAGCCGTGTAGCAAACCTCAAACCGAGCGCCCGACGCCGCGATGGCGTCTACGTTCGGGGTCTCTATGTGCTTGTCGCCGTAGCAAGAGAGTTGCAGCCCCAGATCGTCCGCCAGAATGAGCAGCACGTTAGGGCGATCGCCGGCCGTCGCTGCGCCAGCGATCACCCACAGAGCGAGCACGAGCGGTAAAGCTACGGAGCGTTGGGCGATGTCGAGCCGGTAGGGCATCGTCGTGAGTCGTTGTTGAGATTCGCTGGTGGTTCGGAACGGCGAGCCGCGAGTTGAGCGATTCGGCAGGTGGACGGCGCGTGGCGCCGTACACGCTGACGCGACCGCCCCGGGCGGCAGCCCGGCGATTGGCAAGTCGGATAGGACTCGGGTTGGGGCGAGGAGCTACCTCGCCGGAGGGAAAGCGCCGGGCGCCACCTCGTGCAGTTCCCGAACAAGGATCGCCGCCACGGCGTCCGCGCCGGCCGGGCTGAAGTGGGTCGTGTCGCGTGGTTGAGCGTTGTAAGCGGCGCAGCGCCGCGGACCGAGCGCGTTTGCTTGGTCTACGCTCAGCGTGTAGAGATCGATGGATAGCGTCTCCATCTCGCTCGCGACGGCCATCGCGCTCTGGGCGTATCGACCGAGCGTCGCGTGGAAGGGCTTGTCGGGCTCGTTCCACCGCTTCGGGCTAATCCGCCCCGCCCCGTCGAAGTTGCGACGGGTGACGGGGCTTACGACGATTGCCTCGGCGCCGGCGGCCTCGATCCGCTCGACGTACGCCCGCAGCAATCCCTCGTAGACGTCAAGACCGTAACGCTTCTGATCGTTGTGCCCGAACTGCACCAAGACGTAGCGCGGAGAACGCGTCAGGAGTTCGTCGAGGCGGTGTGAGAGCGCTTCGAGCGTCGCGCCGTTCTTGGCGTAGTTGAGAACCTCAACGTGCCCGCTGAGCCGCGTGCGGAGCGCGGGACCCCATCCGTACGTGTCCGCTACGGTGGAGTCGCCAATCAGGCCGATCGTGACGGTCGGAGGATCGGCTGGCTCAGGTGGCGGTTCCGACGAGTCCAGCGGCTGGACCCAGATGTTCCGGAAGCGGACCGGGCTGAGGTGCTCTTGTAAGATGAGCGGGCCCTTGCCGGTGGCGTCCATCACCTCGCGTAAGCGAGCGATATAGGGCGTCGGCGGGGTGAGCATAGTGCAGTACTTCGACCGAGGCTCGCGGAACTCGGCGCCCCGCTGGACGGCGATCCCATTCAGCCACGCGTCAAACCGACCGGGAACCGTGATCTCGCCTTGCCCATTGCGGCGTGGGGCGAAATAGCGGACGTGGTACGTCTGCCACTGCTTTGGAGGCTTGGCCGGATTAACCAGCGGCTTGTGGAAACGATAGACCGATCCCATCTCACGCCACGTCAACGGATCAACGCGGTAGGAGTTGAGGATCTGCAGCTCGTAGAGGCCGTGGAAGTACAGGCCGCTGTTTCCGGTCCAGCCGTCCGGCAGCCAGAACTCTGCGTGAACCAGCGCGTCCTGGAACAGGTATTTGGATACCAGGTGGTTCGCGCCTTCGATCCTGTCTCGCAACGTGACGGTTAGCACACCGTTTTCGAGTTCCCAGTCGCCGGGCCCGCCGTCTAGGGCCACGAAGTCGCAGACGCCCGGACCGAGCAGTTGGACGGCGTCGGCCGGTCGTGTAGGAGGGGCCGGGCCGGGCTTGCCGGCCATCGAGGCGCCCCACGGGCATCCCGCCAGAGCGACGCCGAGCACGATCCGAATTGCGGCTTGCGGCCTCATAGGAGCGACTCGTGGACCGAGATGTCGTTGAAGTCAAGGACGAGGCGGCGTTTGCCCTTCTGAATCTCAATCACACCGCTGTTCCAGAGGGACTTCACGAAGGGGCTGTCGAAGACGTTGGCCGGTGCGTATTCGACCGTTTCGTTGTTGATCATCGGCGGCCTCCTGTAGTCGGTGTAGAAGGTGAGCCGGTCGCCGCCGAGCGCGTCGTACGTCAACACCCCGCCGGAGTGGACCGGCCGTGACTCGATCACGGCGTCTTGAAACGCCCTGTAGTCACGATGCTCACGCTTGGGCGACGCCTCCAGGATCACCGGGGTTAGGCTGTCGTCGCAGCAGAGCCATTCGCCGGGGGCGCCGGTCGCTGACGGGCGCCAACGGGTCGTCCCCTCGACCGCCAGCACCGCGACGTAGGCGCCGGGCGCCTGCGAGAACACCCATCCGTCACGCTCGACGCGGTCGCCAAGACCCGGGCGGGAGAACCAAATGCGCAAGGCGTCGGGAGTCTGGCTTTGCCCCTCGGCCGCCAGGCGCTGCGCGATAAGGGTGCCCTTACTCTGGACCGACCACTGTTGGTTGTAAGTCTTCGACGGGACGCCGTCGCGGCACTGGACGTACAACCGGGCGTCGGGCGCCCCGCGAAATACCACCCCGTGCCAGCGGTTCTGCGAGCTGATCATCGTCCAGTCGGAGAGAGGCCGCGCCTCGCACATCAACGCGCCCATGACGAAGTCAGGCGTGCAGTATGAGTACTTCAGAATCCCGCCGAAGTCTTGCCGGAGCCGGTAGTCGGGCGGTTGGTAGAAGCCGGGCTCGGCGAGGCCCATCCGTCGCTGCACAATCTCGTAGTTGCCCCGATCGACCGGATCGAGTGCGAGGTCGATCACCACCAGCGGAACCCGATAGTCGCTCGTAATCACGGACAGCAGGTTGCCGGTACCCCGCGGCTCGCCCAGTCCGAAGTGGAACCACGCCATCCGGCTCGTTGTATCCATGCCTGTTTGGCTTCCGTTTCCCTGATAACAACGCGTCTTCCCTCCACCCCGGACGCCGTCGATCTGCTCCTGTGCCCAGTTCGCCCAGAAGAGGTCGAGGAACATGCCAGCCGCCCGACCCAAATCTGGATCCTCCGAGAAGTCGTGGAACGCGTGAATTCCCTTCAAGGACTGCAGCGCGTATCCGGGGCTTGATACCTCGACGAATAGCCCCTTGCGGGCGCGCTCCCGCAGGTAGTCGATCGCGTACCGCGTCCACGCCCGGTGGTGCTCGGCTGGGAGGCCGCCATCGTCGTACGGCCGATCGCGATACCGTGGCTCGTCCTTCAGGAGCTTCGATAATTGCCAGACCGTGGAGAAACGCTGAAGGTCGTGGTTCTCGGACTCGTAGACGCACCAGGTGCGAGACACCGAGAGGTCCGCATCCCGTCGTGCCGAGGTCTCCTTGCAGAACGCCCAAGCCAGATCGAGCAGCAGGTCCTCGGTTTGTTGAGTGATCAATCGCGGTTCGATCGATCCGTGACTGCCGAAGAATTCGACGCAGCGGTACGCGATGTCGCTGCTCCAGTAGAAGTTGTCTTTGTCTCGTCGCTCGGCCGGGTGGGTGAGGAAGTACTCCGCGTACTCGCTCAGCGCCTCGTTGGCCGACGCGGGGTCTTCGCCTAGCAGCAGCGTCTTGAGGGCGTGGGTCGAGAGCGAGTAGCCGTAGCCGCGGACGTACGCCGGGCGGCCCCGTCCCAGCGGCGGCTGTTTCTCGACGCGTGTCAACGGCTTGCCAGCCAGCCGTGACAGCGTGGCCGCCGCTCGCGCGGAGAAGCCGTCACGAACGGCGACCAAGTCGTCGTCTTCGGGGGGCGGAGTCGGTCTCGTCCCGCTGGCGCTCACGTTGAGCCCCATCAGCAGAGCGGCCGCCATCGCGGCGGCTCTCACAGCGGCATGCGTCATTCGGCGCTCCCTTCGGCCAACGCTTCGATCTGCGCCATGAGCGCGCGCATCCGGCTAACCGTCTCGGCCCGCTCTGGCTGCGAGACCACGTTGACATCTTCGTCTAGGTCGTTGCGGTGATCGAACAGCATCTCGGCCCCCGAGTCGTACTCCGCGTAGAGGCTCTCCGGGGTCACGATGGCAGCGCCGCGAGTGTTACGCATATAGGCCGCGGCCTTTCCGGGCAGGGTCGGATCGGCCATCAGCGGTACAAAGCTCTTGCCCTGTAAGTGCCCCGGCGCCGGTACGCCGGTCAGCTCACAGAGGGTGGGATACAAATCGATCAGCTCGACGATTCCGTCCACCTCCGCGTCCGGGGTGTATCCCGGTGCGCTGACGATGAGCGGCGAGCGCAAGGAGTTGCGCAATAACGTGTGCTTCCCCCAGAAGTCATGCTCGCCGAGTTGCCAGCCGTGGTCTCCCCAAAGGACAACCACCGTGCGATCGCGGATGCCCAGATCGTCCAGCGTGTCCATCAATCGACCGACGAGCGCATCGACGTAGCTTACGCAGGCGTAGTAGCCCCGGCGGGCCACTCGGTGAAACTCGTCGGAGTTGTACTCCACCCCACGGTCGTGGTACGTCCGAATCTCTGATCCGCTGCGCAGTTCGCGTGGGGCGTTGACCGGCGCGGACCGGTTTTGGGCGATATCGATCCGCGACGCGGGGTAGAGGTCCCAGTATCGCTGGGGCGCGTAGAATGGTAGGTGCGGCCGCACGAAGCCGCAGGCGAGAAAGAATGGAGCCTCCCCGCCGGCGAGCCGCTTCAGGTCGTCGATCGTCTTCTCGCAGACTTGACCGTCGATGTAGGTCCCGTCGGGCACGTCGGGGGACTCGAAGAACGGACCCCGCTGCTTCAACCCTCCGACGTACTGCTTGGACTCGGGGTCGTGGGGCGTGGCGTGATTGTTGTCGCGCGGGCTGGTCACCAGGTTGAACGGGGGCTCCGACCAACTCGACCCGACTGTGTCATCCGCGGCGTGGAAGATCTTCCCGTTGCTCACGGTGTGGTAGCCCGCCTTCTTGAAGGCGCCCGGCAGAGTGCGGCAACCGGCCGCCTCACGCTGGACCAACACGTTATTGTCGAGGAAACGGCTCGAGGTGGCGTAGAGGCCCGACAGCAGGCTCGCGCGGGAAGGCCCGCAGACGGGGAACTGGCAGTACGCGTTGTTGAAACGGACCCCTTCGACAGCCAGCCGATCTAGGTTAGGCGAGACCACGTGGTCGGCGCCGTAGCAACCGAGCTCGGGTCGAAGGTCGTCGATCGCGATGAACAGAACGTTGAGCCGGTTCGACGGCGTTGCCGTGTCGGCGGCCGCCGCGGCGTAGCCCGGGGCTGCGAGCAGAAGGAGGGTGGCGAGGAGTTTCGTCATCGGTAGCACGGCGGTGTTAGTTGGACCTGTGACGTGGCGATTGGTTTATTCCGAGTCGGTGAGCGTCGCGATGAGGTAATCGGACATCGCCTCAGGGCCGGCGCCGCGGTACACCACGTCGCACGACACGCCGACGGCGTCGCACCGCTCCTTGAGCATCGCGCCGAAGTTGGAAGTGTGAGTGGGGTCTTTCTGGCGTCGGCCGATCGCCGGCGGCTTGTTGTAGAACACCCCGACCGGGGGATCACCGGGGCTAACCAATGCGTACGGCGAGTACTCGGCGATCCAAGGCCGGAGGCTCTCGCGATCCGCCAGGAACTGGGCGAAGTCCTTCTTCCCGAACGCGTGCCCGCCGTAGACGCTGTTCGGGGTCCACTCGACCATCTGCTTCGGGTCGAGCGTCGTCTGCGCGCCCAGGCCCGCGGCGCAAGCCAGTCGAGTCGATTGCCGAAGCACCGGGTCTGGGTTGCTCGGGTCCGCCAGGTCGTCGTGGAAGGCGAGCCAGAGGCTCGAACAAGCGCCGGCGGATCCGCCCGCCGCCCCGATTCGATTCGGGTCGATCTCGAACCTCTCCGCGTTTAGCCGCAAGAACTGCAGCGCACGCGCCGCGTCCATGAGCGGCGCCTTCACCGGGGGCGTCACGTCCTCTGCGTGCCGCATCAATCGATAGTTGATCGCGGCGACCGAGACTCCGGCGTCCAGCAGCGCGGTTACATCGACGAACCGGTGGAGTCGCTCCTTGCTGCCGCCCTGCCATCCCCCGCCGTGGATCACCATCACCAGGGGGTTCGGACCCGCGGCGGGCGACATCCAAAAGTCGAGCACGTGCCGTCCGTGGGGACCGTAGGCAAGCCCGGCGACGGTCGGCGTCGGCGCCGATGCGTCGTAAGCGGGGGCACTCCGGGAAGCGGGTTCCGTCGTGCTCGTGTCCGCCCCGAAAGTCGTCTGGAAACCCAGTAGCAGGGTAAAGACCGCGTGAGTTGTTGATCGATGGCTCATTGCTTTGACTTGTGTCGCGATCAGCACGAGAGGCTTCTAGTCGACCCCGCGAAAACGGTCCTTCGGTTCTTGGCAGCCGTCGGTCAATCCGACTCCACCGCGCGGGCCGCGGTCCTCGTGATCTTTCGATTGGGAGCGACCTGGGTCACGAGCCGTACCGGTCCCAGCAACCCGGCGTCTTCCGGTTCCCACCGGAACTTGCCCTTGTGAACGACGCGGATGTTCGTGTTGGTCAGTCGCTGCTCGGGCGGGAGCTCCGCGTCCGCCATGACGCGGTTGTGCCACGAGTTGACGACCGCCACTTCGAGTTCGTTGTCTCCGCTCTGAATCGCTTCGGTGACCTCGACACGGAACGGCGGCAGCCAGACCACCCCGAGGTCGACGCCATTAAGTCGGACCCGCGCGACGCCAACGTCCTTGATGTCGCCAAGTTCGATGGCAATCGATCGCCTGATCATCGACGAGTCGGCGACAAATGTATGTCGGTAGGTTGCGCGGCCCGAGTAGGCACGGATTCCTTCAAGCGGGTGCTCGAGCCAACTGGCTAGCTTCTCGAAGCGAACCGGCTCGACCGGTCCGCCCCAGCGCGAGTCGAACTGGACGTCCCAGGGCCCGGCGAGCTTGTCGACCTCGTGCCACTCCGGGTAGTTCGGCGCGCCGTTCATGCCAGCGCTGGCCGGCTCGTCGAAGACGACGAACACACTGCCGTGCGGTTCGAGCGTCAGCGGCACGGTGGTCGTGCGTATCGACATCTCGAAGCGATCCGCCGGGCGTGTCGAGCCGGTGGCCGGGTCCCAGAACTCGGGTCGCCGGCCCGCAACACGGAACACGAGCTCCGCGCTCGCTCGGCGGCCGGCTTGGTTGCTGACGAAGTACACGTCGTGACCGTCGACCGTGTAGTGCACGTACTCGAACCCCGCCGCTTCGTCTGTACCGGCAGGGGCGAAGTCGGGCGAAACGCCCTCCTCGAGGAGGAGCTCTCTTGACGAGCAGCCCCAAGCGAGGCTCCCGGCCCCGACGGAACGCCGGCCGCGCTCCGGGGGCCGCTCGCCCCAAAGGCTGTCGGCCAGAGCCGCGAACTCACGTTGGGCATCGCCCCCGCCCACCAGGCTCACGAGGCGTTCCGGCTTCGGGCCGAGGACGGTTGCGCCGTTGTGCAGCAAGGCATTGACCTTCTCTAGCGCCGCGAGTGAGAGCACCTTGTGATCGGGCAGCACGAGGAGGCGGTAGGACGTCCCACCGGGCGTGACGATGCGGCCACCGGCCACCTCGAGTCGCAGTAGGACGTCCTCGTTCGTGATGTCGTAGTCGTACCCCGGCAAGGCGCCGGCGGGATCGGAGCCCTTGTAGCTCGCTATGTTGGGCACGTGATCGCCGTAGTAATAGAGGACATCCGCGACAAACTTCCCCTTCTGGGCCAGGTGCTGGACACGATTGATGTAGTCCATGAACGGGCCGGACTCCTCCCACCACGTGACACGCGGGCTGACGTGCGTCCCGGCGAAGTACTCTTGGCCGGGCAGCCCCATGTAAGCGGGCGAGCACGTGAAGGTGTGGAAGAACACCGTGTTCAGACCAGAGCAGAACGCGTAGTCCATCGCCGGCTTCTGGTCACGCCACAGGCAGTCGTTCCAGTGAGGGCCGATCGTCGTAAATGACTCAGCGCCGACGAGCCGCTTTCCGTAGATGTGCGCTGCGGAACTGGACTGCTTGACGTAGAAACGATCGCTATCGGCCGGTCGGTGCGGCGACGGGGCCCAAAACTCGGTCATAACCAAGTCGCTGTGGCCGTAGTTCTTGATGCCGTCCAGCGGACCGGCGTGCGGGCCCGAGCACTCCGGGTGAATGCCGAGCCCGTACTCGGCCGCCCGCTCGGCGAACACCCTGTAGTGGTTCTCCGAAATGCAATGGCCGATCGTCTTGCGAAAGTCGGCCAGGAATGCGTTGCTCGCCGCCCGAGTGCCGATAATCTTGCCAGCCAGAACGGGCAGATACGGCTTGAGGTCATAGCCATTGAAAGAGCGAAACTCTTCCGCGAATCGCGGCGACCAGTTCATCGAGCCGCACTCCCAACTGTCGGTCTCGAGATGCGTCAGCACCGTTCCGACCAGCGGACCCGCCGCGTCAAGCACGGGCGCCACCGAGTCCGCCCAGTACTTGTTGAACGCCTCCTCGCTGAGGTAGTCGATCACCAACCCCTGCCAGTCGTTGCTCGCCGTGGAGACCTCAGCCAGCGTCAACGTGTACCCCACGCGGAGCACGACCCAGTCGCCGTGCGGCGCGTCCCAACGCAACACGCCGCCGGCATCGACGAAGCGTGTGACGTCGAGCACTTCCTCAGGCTGAGCGTCCCACTCGCCAGCGGTCGGCGGGTGGTCGTCGAGCAAGTATCGGCAATCGGGCGCGGCCCCACCCGCCTCGCGGGTCGCGGCTTTCAAGTCCAGGTCGCGTATCGGCGGCCGATCCTCCGGTAACTCTCGAAGTGGCCACGCGAGCACGCAGATTTCACGGTAGTAATCGCCCTGCCGCGGTGGCACTGGCAGTCGATGCTTAACCGGCTGTCCTCCCGACACGGTCGTCTCGGACCAAGTGACCCGCTTCGCGGCGTCGTCGGGAGGGACCCGCGGTCCTCCCACGTTCCAGCCGCTTTGGATCGAGAGGGCGAGGGTCAAGTTGAGTCGTTCGGCTTCACGCAACGCGTGCAGGTACAACTCGGTCCATCGTTTCGAGCCGAACATCGGTCCCGCCGGGGCCGTCGCGTTGCCCTTCTGTCCCGACCCGTCGGCATCGAAGATGACCGCCCCGCTGAATCCACGATCGGCCATCGCTTCCAGGTCGGTGGTGATCGCCTCCTCCGTCACGTTCCCGTTGAGCCACCACCACCAACAGCGGACGCCAGACTCTCTGGGGGGATCGAGCCACTCGCTCCGGAGTTGGTCAAGCTTCGCCGACGCGGGGCCGCTCGCGACCGGAGGCTCATCCTTGTCTGTTGCGTTTGCGGAGGACCAGCCTGCTGCGGCGAGGGCCAGCGCAACGCCGCTGATGCGAGCTAGCGTTATCATGGGTCGACGTGTCGCTTTGGAAAGGCCGCGTACGTTTGTGTGCTGCCGGAACCAACCTGAGTTCGCTTAGTCATGAGGTGGTCCAGCGCGGGTTGCCGTGGATCGTTCTTGCGCGAGCGGCGCAACGCCCGGAAGGTCGTCAGAAACGCTCGACAAACGGTTCTCCGCCATCCCATGTCAACTCGATCAGCAGGGCGTCGGTGGACTCGTTGACCTCGCGCTCGATCCCAGAGGTTCTTGGGTTCGCGTACTTCATAGGGGCGTGCCAACGCTGCGCATCCTCGCCGATTGGTTCCGTGCCTTTCACCTGCACCTGGTACTTGCCTGGGATGATGCCGTCGCCCGGCTCGAAGCAGGTGAGGAAGAAGCGGCCGTCCGAGTCGATCGCGCCGGCCGCCGGTCGGCCGCCATCGGGCACGAACAGCACCGACCCGTGCTTCAGCGGCTCGCCGTCGATCATCACTCGGCCGGAGGCCTTGACGCGGGTCGGTCGTCCGTCGGAGCAGCCGAGCATCAAGGACGCCAACGACAGGAGGCCGATAGCCGCCCGTCTCGCCGACACGTGGTTGCAAGAACCGTTCGCGCGCTTGAGGTCGTTCACCTCTGATTGCCTCAGAATCACCACTGCAGGTCCGGGATATCATTGTTTCCGCGAGTCGAGAGTTGCTTGTACGCAAGGTGGTCGATGTTCTCTTGGACAAAGATCACGTGCCCGTCCGCGAATGCGAAGAGTGCCCCACCCGGGTGCCTACTCGCGAAGCCGGCGTTCGTCCCGGGGCTCAACAGCCCGTTCCCGGAATCGATGCCGGAGGGGAAATTGAGCGGTGTGGTCGTGGAGCGGATCGTCTGTCCCCGGCCCCCGTTCGTCCACTGGTTGATCGACTTCCTGAAGTCACCATCGATCGACTCTCCGAGCATCAACGTCTTGCTGGTCCCGTCCGTGATCTTGCGGAGCTCGATCTTGCGGCCGTACATGAACAAGCCGTCGTTGGAGTACTTTAGAAAGATGCGCTCCCCGTTCAGGCCGTCGCACCGCATCCCGGGTCCGCACGTGCCAGCGACTACCGCGTAACTGCCGGTGGCCGTGTCGTATCCCTCGTACTTGTAGTCCTGACCGAAACGCTGCATGTCGGCACTCGGGCAGACCAGCGTGGCGGGCTGTTGTGTCAGAGCCTGTTGAATCTCGGGGTATCTGTCCAACCAGCCGCTCGGATTCGGCTGCCAAATCGCGACTTCGTCAACGCGGAATTGGTCGTAGAGGGCTGATTCCTCAAAGTAGGGCAAGATCTGCACGAACGCGCTGGCGCCGTGCCACGTCATGTCAAACCCGAGCTCGTTGGGGTCGCTGCCGCCGGCGGCCTCGCAGTTGCTGGTTTTCCAGCCCGGTGGCTTGGAACTGCTGTCGCACCCCAACCTCCCGCTGGGCAGGGCGCCTTTGGCGTCGGCGTGCATCAGCATCGCCAGCGCGAGCTGCTTCTGGTGGTTGGTGCATTGGGACCGCCGCGCGGCTTCCCGTGCAGCCTGAACCGCTGGCAACAGCATTGCCACGAGGATGCCGATGATCGCGATCACCACGAGCAGCTCGACCAGCGTGAAGCCGGCGTTGGCGCCGTGCGTCTTCTTGTTCATCGCTTCTCTTCCATAAAGGTGGGTGTGCTCATTTTACTCCTACCTCTCTCTACACTCGGTGTCGGCTGCCTGGGCGGGCCACCCCGGCCGCCCAGGCAGGACGCGGACTCCGCCACGCACTAGCCAACGCGGCGCCGAAGACCGACGCACGCGAGGGCGAGCATCACGAGCGTGCCCGGCTCGGGCACGGCGTTCGTGGGCGGCGCCGCGGTCGCGCCGAAGTTGGCCACCCAAACGTCGTAGTCGAGCGTGTCGACCACCGCGTCGCCGTTGCCATCGGCCGCGAGGAACGAGCCTTCCTTGCCGACCGAGTCTCTCCACACGGTGTAGTCTGCTGCATCGACCACGCCGTCGCTGTTGTAGTCTCCGGCAATCGCGTCGGGGACACCGGTTCCCACGAAGACCTCGTCAATCAGGCCCGAGAACCACTGCACGTCGTTCTCTTTGTTTCCGATAGTGATGCTATTGGTGTCGTTCTTGAGCGGCCCAGGCGCGCTAACCCCGACCAACTCACCGTCTAGATAGAGCGCCTTGTTACCGTCGGCGTCGTGCCACGCTTTCACGTGCCGCCAGTCCCCTTCGGCGCCGAGCGGATCTGAAGTGATTAAGTCGACAGTGTTGTCGGTATTACGCGTGAGCCATTCGAGTTGGCCGTTGTTGTTGATCCGGATCTCAAAGACACTCCGGCCTCGCACCAAGACCTGCGTGCCATTCATGTTGTCGTCCTCCTTGAAGTGGAAGTCGACGTAGACCGAGTCGAGGTCTTCGGTCACGAAGGGGTCGATGTCGTCGCCCTTCCACGCCACGATGCCGATCGCCTCATCCTCTTCGGATCGATTGAAGCGGAGCGCCTCTCCGAACACTCCCTGGTTTCCGGTCGTCAACTCCGGGGCGTTCGCCGTGTCGAAGAAGGCGTCCGGCATCGTCGGCGGTTGAATCGGATCGCCGAGGAAGAGCGGGTCGCTGAAGCCACCCGAGGCGTCCGGGACCGCGGTTCCGTTCCAGAAGAACTCGTTTGCCCCGCCCTCGCTGAAGGGATCGACCAGGCGCGCGCCGGCGTCCGTCGAATCCATCTGCCAGTAGACGATTGCCTCACCGATCGGCGCCGTCGGCAGCGGCGGGTGGGTGAAGTCGAGCGATACGGTTAGTGCGTCAAGGTTCTGGACGACGGCGTTGTTTGAAGGACCCGAGTAGTCGGTCTCGTACAGCAGGCCGCCCAACGCTTGGATGTCCGTGAAGGTGGAGCCGAGAACTCCTCCGCTGCCAACCGGGTTCAAGTCGCCGCCGCCAACTTCCTCGACAAACAAGCTGGTCGCCGTGTCGTACGGAAACCAGATTTCGGTGGCGGGATTGAAGGTCCGCGCGTCATCCTTTGAGGCAGATGCCCACCCCGTGACGTACCAGTCTTCACCGTTCTGCACCGTCGCGCGAACGCGGCGAGTTGGGGGGTTGACCGAGTTCTGGAAATTCCAATCGATCGTGAAGCCGTTCGGATCGTCGGTGAAGCTGACAGTCTCCCCCACCGAGGCCCCGTTCAGGAAGTTGTTCTTCCGCACGTGCGGAGCGAAGGCGAAGCTCTGCGCAGCCGCTCCGTTCGCCGCATTGCCCGCCTGCAGTCGGTCGAGGCCATCTTCGTAGCGGTAGAGCTGAAGGCCGGTTGCCGTGGTTGTATCGAAGCTCAGCACCTCGACACCGCTGGCCCAAGTGCCTGACTTGTTCGGCCCGTCAAGACCATTAGTGGGGACGTCTACGAAGTTTCCCGCGTGGTCGATCGGGATCAGGAAGCGAGCGTCGTCGGTCATCCCGTCACCGTCGAAGTCGCCGGTGCTGGTTTGAACCTCGCCGCCTTCGTCGAGTGAAGAGTTCTGCCGGTTCATAGAGACATCGCCGCTGAGGTCAACTGCCAGGACGGTCATCTGGGCGATGGCCGAGTGCGTGGACGCGGCGATGGCGACAACGCCGATGGCAAACGCTCGTTGGGAAGTCAGTAACATGGGTGAGTACTCTTTGGCACGGGGGATGCGTCGCGGCGTCCGGTAAGGGCGTGCCAGCGACAGCCAAATCGGCTGCCACGCATCGACGCGAAGACAAGTACGGGTTTGACAAGGGGCAGCGAAGAGCAGCGAATCGTTGCTGGTGGTTACGAACCTCCCGGTTACTAGCGGGTTTCGATGCGCGTGATGTCGGCGGGGAGTGTTCCTAGCACGACTCGTCGGTTATGGAAGCCGCGAGGGGACTCTCGACGCAGGTTGGTGGCTCCGGCGCGACTGTCGTGCGAAGTCGGGGCGGCAGTCGTCGCCGGCTTGGTGTCCTCGCCGCGAACCGATGCGAGCTCGGAGCCCCGTCCGAACGCGTACCACTCAACCCGCAGGGCCATGTGGTTCGGTACGACGACGGCCTCGTAGGTCTCGCGATCCACCGTCGTCCCGTTGAACACGTCGATCTCGATCGTGTTGCGGCCGTCAACGAGACCGTCAGTCACGTTGACAAACCGGAACTGCTGTCCGTCGAACCGCTGTCCGCTTACATTGTCGGTCCATGATTCGACACGGACCGACTGGCCGTTGACTCGGACCGCCTGGATTCCGTTGTCGGCCAGGAAGCGGCCGAACAGCCTGGTTGTGGCCAGGTCGTAGCCATCCAGGTCGAAAGCGGTAGCGAACGTGTACATCGAATTGGGGGCGGCCGACTCCCAGCCAGGAATCGACACCCACTGAGACGAACTCAGCTCGTTGTCGAGGTACCGCTTGTACGGCACGCAGACCCGGGCATAACAAGCGCCGTCGAACGCGTCCGCGGGGCCCGCAATGACGCGCCAGTGCGGGTCTTCATCCCCCTCGGCAAGGCCGATCCCCGTGTTGTACAAAGTCACGGGCCGGTACGGCGCCGGGCCGTCGAACCGGGGGTCGTCGGGCCCGGCCTTGCTGGGTCGCTTGAAACTCCGTCGGTTGCCCTCGCCATCGACCGCCAGCCCTTCGCCCTCCGACAGCAAAATGCTCCGCCGATCTCCTTCCGGAGTCTTGCGAGGCAGAGCGCGGACCATGCCGGACAGCACGCTGGTCTTCGTGGCGAGGCCGTCACCGGCCGAAACCGAGAAGGTCGTGCCGAGGTCCACGACGTCCATCGCGTCGGTGACCACCGTGAAGCCCTTTGCCCACTCCGCGACATCGACCAGGATCTCTCCTTGGCTCAACCGGACCTGGTCGTTCGACGTGAACGTCAGCGAGCACGGCCCGGTCGCCTTGATCTCCGCGCCGAACCCGACGCTGATGTGGGCGTTCCCTTCCTCCAGGTGGAAGGTCTCACCCTCGTGCATCGGCTCACCGACCGACAGCTGCTTCCCTCGCCAGATGGCGTCGGAGTGACTCGCCAGGGTAGCTACCGGGGCGGGGGGGCGACTGACCGATTGCAGCACGATCGGATCATCCGCTTTGACTCCCAATTGCTGCCCCGGAGTCTCCTGAACCCCGGTAGTCACCTCGGCGGAACCCGCGTCGGCGACGGCAGGAGGCTTGTCGGCACGCTCGCCCTTCGGCAGCCCGAGACTCAGCACTAATGCTGCTGCGACCCCCCAAGGCGCTAGTCGCCAACAGTAAGCGGCGAAACGTGTCCGGGCCCCGCCTGATATTAGTCCGCTTTCGACATCCACGTCGCCGGCCGGCGGATCGAGTTGCGCCCACCGCGACTCAAACTCTTCCCAGTTTGGGCAGGTCGCGACGGCTTGGTAGTTCAGCAACCCGTGCAGCCGAAGGAAATCCGCGAAGAACTCGCGGGCAGCGGCGTCGTCCGACAGGATGGCCTCGAGACGGTCGTGCTCGGCGTCGGTGAGTTGGCCATCGACGACGCGCTGGATCAGGACACCTAACTCGTCCGATGGCTCGTAATCGGCGGTCATCCTACGCCCCCTTCGACGAGCTTCAGCCGCTGCTGGATGCACTCCAGCAACCGCTTGCGGATGCGGTAAAGCGCCTGCGAGACTGCCTGAACGCTGCGGCCCAACTCGGCGGCCACCTCTTCGAGCGGCTGCTGCGCGTAGTACCGCTTCCTGAGAAGACTCGCGCTGCGAGCAGGAAGGCGCCCCATGCAGTGCTCAAGGGCTTCGACTCGCGCGGCGTGGGCCGGCTGGGCGTTCGCCTCGGCAGCGGCCATATCGCCGATCAACGCCTCGGAGAAGAACACGCGACTCCTTTGATTGCGTTTCCGGTAAGTCAGCACCTGGAAGTAGGCCACTTTGCAGGCCCACGGCAGGAACTCCGCATCGACAGGGGCCGATTCCCGCTTCGCCCACAACGCGATGTTCGTTTCTTGAAGCACGTCTTGAGCGTCGGTCCAGCGATAGAGAAGCGACAGAATAAAACCGAGGATCTCGCCCTGATGACGGGCGATGAGTTCGACCACGCGGCTGTTCTCCTGCTCGCTCAACCTGCTGGTCTTCGGATGGGGGACGAGAGGAAAAGTTCGAGTGGAAAGCCGCCCGCGGGGCGCGCTCGTTAGGGAGAAGGGCCGACCCACGTCGAATCCAACGCGCAAAGTTCGGGAAAACTCGAAATCCGAGAAAATCCCCCGTCGGATCGTCGTTCTGGGGCTGGGGTTTAGTGGCGATCGTCAACGGCGCCGAGAGCGGGCGACGGGACGCGATCTCCTCCGCGCGGCAAAGAAACCGAGCTTGGCGCCGCGGTTGTCTCGCCATCGGCTCCGTCGTTCTCTGAGACACCGTCGGGCTGAGACACCGTCGGGAGCGGCGGCGAGCCACACGAGTCCCGTGGAAGCGTCATCGACGCGTGTGAATTCGAGGCGCTTAGCCTTGCCAGAGATCACCACCCCGATCATGTTGGCGACTGGCGTTACTCTGAGCGAAGTGGCACCGCCGACAACAATCCGGCTCTTTCTTATCACGACGCTCATCGGCGTCAAGACGTCGCACAAGACGCACGCGGAATGGTGCACCACCACCCCGATTTCGCCGTTCACGTGAAAGCGTGGCTAATCTTAGCCGCGAGCGCGACCGTTGGCGGCGTGTCGAGAGCCGACGACGTGACCGCAAGACAGCAGGAGTACCTCCACCGATTCTACAACACGTACAGCGCGAGAGTCTTTGCCGGCAACGCCGACCCGGGGCAGGTCGCCAAACAGACGTTCGGCGTCGCTTACTCGGCGTTCTCGTTGAACAAGTCGCCTGCCGAGATCGATCAGGCCAACGCCGCCCTCGACAGTTACCTGACGGGCAAGGCGAACTTCTGGGACAGCCAGACAGGCGACTCCGCGGAGATCGATCCCTACTGGGAGTTGCCAACGCTGGCCTCGCTGATCGCCGACCCGGCGCTCCACCGACACCTCACGGCCAGCAACGAGGCGAAGGCTAAGGCGTTCCTCGTCAACTTCTCGGAGTGGGACGACCACCACGATCGACCTTCGCTGGACGCGCCCCACCGAGGCCGGATCTGGGGCAGCGACAATCACGACATGCACACTCGCTCCGTCCACTGGATCACGGCCCAGTTGACCAAGGACGACCCCGCGTATGTGGATTACGTCTTTCCCGGCGGCGACACGCCCGAGCAGCGTTACGGCAAGTGGACGAGCAACCTGCTCGACTACTTCCAGACTCGTGCCGGCCAGGGCCAGTCGGTCGAGTTTGGCTCGTCGGTCTACCAACCGACCTACCACAAACCGGTCTTCCACGTCGCGCAGCACGCAGAGGACCCGCGGCTGAAAGCGATCTCGCGCGAGTACCTCGATCTGCACTTTGCCGATCTTGCCCAAGAGACCATCGAAGGGATTCGCGGCGGCGCCAAAGTCCGTGTGCCGAAAAACCGCAGTCTCGACGCGACGCAAGAGCGCAGCGCCCAGTACCTCTGGCCGTTCGTCGGCGAGCCGAGTGAGGGCTTCGGCGTCTTGCCCGACGGGATGCACCTCACACGGCTGTTCGGCGGCGCTGCGACCACGGACTACCGCGTTCGCCCCGAGATCGTCGAGCTGATCACCAACGACGAAGCGCGTGGCAGCTACACGTACGTCTCCAATCGTCCCGGAGAGGGCGTACGCACCGTCGATCCCGAGGGTGGGCTGGTCTACAGCGCCTCGGCCGGAACGCAGTCGTCGATCCTGCGCACCACGCGCGTGACGCCCGACTACGCCCTCGGTTGGTTCACGATCGACGAGAACAAGACCTACATGGCCATCCACAACCAGAACCAGTGGATGGGCGCGGTCACCGACGCCTCGCCCGACAGCCGCATTGTCGTGAACCTCACGGCCGAGGTTTCGCAGTTCAACGAGCTGCAAGCGGTCGGGCACGGCGACGCGGTGCTCATCCGCAAGCAAGCCGACGGCCCCCCCGGCCAAGACCCGCGGGTGTATGTATCGAGCGACTTCGTCTACACGCAAGAAGCCGACGGTTGGGTCTTCGGCGACGATGGCAGCGGCTCGTTCTTCGCCATGAGGGGCGTCCTGCCCGGCGGCGCTTCCCCCTTCACCGTCGAGGACGCATCCGGCGAGTTGGGAACGGGCGATTATCTCCGATTCAACGATGAAGCGACCGTTGTCGTGCTGCAGATGGGGCGTGCGAGCAGCTACGCGGACCTCGCCGCGTTCAAGGCGGACGTTCGCGACAACGCGCTGAGCTACCAGAACGGCGCCGTCACCTACGACGCCGGCGCCTCCGGGCAGCCGATCGTCCTGTTCGATGATCGACGCGTCCCTCAGGTGGGCGGGCAAGCCGTCGACCTGACGCCGGCGAAGGTCTACGACAGCCCGTATCTCAATGCCGACTACGGCAGCAAGACGGTCCGGGTGGGGAGCCTCGACGGGTTCTCGTTCGACCTCGACTTCCGCTACGAACCGGTCGCCCCGGTCCAGTCCTACGCGGTCCCGGCCGATTCGGTGCTCGCGGGTGGGGTGTTGAGCCCCGGGTATCGCGAGATGGTTGGCGTCACCGCGTTTCGTTCTGAGTCGGCCGAGGCTCTCGCGTACACGATCGATCCAACCGGCGTCCTGCAGATCGACTTCGACGCGTTTCACAACGTCGCGGATCGGTTGGTCGTCGATGGCTCGCTACTGCTCGGAGGTGAGCTGCGGATCAACTTGATCCGAGAGACCCCAACAGGTCCAGGCGTTTATCGGCTGCTCGAGGCCGACTCGATCTCTGACTCGTTCGACACGATCACCCTGCCCGCTTTGACCGAGGGGCTGTTCTGGGACACCGACAACCTGTCAATCGACGGGACCATCGCGCTGCTCCAGGCTGAGTTGTCGGTCCTCGGTGATGCGAACACCGGCTACGGCCCGTCCAATCCAGACGACAACCCGCACGTCGATCCAGACTTCCGATCCGATCTAGCCGCGATCTCCGCCAACTGGGGATTCAAAGGCCTCGACGAAGGGGGCAACAACGACGTGCGCGCCATGACCTTCGAGTTCGACGCGCTCGACCCCGGCCTGATCGAGAGCGTACAGGTCCACGCCCGCGTTAACGGCCTCAGTGGCTACGAAAACGACAACATGGCGCTTGACGCCGCCGACAATCAACGTCGCCTTTCCTCGATGGCGGGCTTCGAAACCGACGGGGGATGGATGAACCTCGTGTATAAGTTGGACCCGAGCGAGTTCCCCCTCCTCAGCGACGGGCAACTCAATCTGGCGTTCTTCGACGACACGCTCGTGGACTGGGTCGAACTCTCGTGGGTGCTCGCTGCCGACCTCTCTACGGGAGTCCCGGGCGACTTCAACAACGACGGCGTCGTCGATGCGGGGGACTACACCGTGTGGCGCGACAACGTAGGGGCCGAGGACGAGTCGTCCCTCAATGGCAACGGGAGTGGCTCGGACGGTGTGGACGGGGCTGACTACGAGCTTTGGCGGCAGAACTTCGGTGCCACCTCGGCCGAGTTGGCTTCGCTGCTCGCGGGCGTGCCTGAGCCATCTGCCAGCGTCCTAGCAGCGCTCGGCCTACTGGCGTTGGGCGACCGACGGCGCGGCGTTCGACTCGAGGCCATGGAAACCATGAATCAGCCACGTGACGCTTGGTTGGGCTGCCTTCATCCGAGGACGCGAAGCCAGCAGTTTGGTGAACACGAGTTGACGCATACGACTAGCATCAGGGCGACGATTCGTACCGCGCCGGCGGCGGTGCTTGCCTGCTGCATGAGTCTCTCCAGCGCGGGCCAGGCCTTCGCCGACGACGCCGGACTGGAGCCGCGGACCGACGCGTCGATCGAGGTGGTCGTCTCGGGCGACGGAATCGACATCGCCGATCGCGGGCGTCCCGTGCTGAGGTATCAGCTTGCCGAGACGTCGTTGCAGGGACGGTTCCCGCGGTCAAACTACATCCACCCGCTGTACGACCTCGATGGCGCGGTCCTAACCGAGGACTTCCCGTCGGATCACCCGTGGCACCGCGGCGTGTTTTGGACTTGGCATCAAGTGCTCATCGGCGACAAGCGGATCGGCGACCCGTGGGCCTGCAAAAACTTCCAATGGGACGTTTCCGAGGTGGAGTCGACGCCCCAGGACGACGGGTCGCACCTTGTCCGCGTCACGCTCCACTGGAGGTCACCCGAGTGGCGACCAGCGGGCGTCATGGAGCCGTTTGCGGAAGAGACCGTCGCTCTGCGGGTCTACCCGATGTCTGACGGTCGCCAGGTGATCGACTTCGTCATTCGCCTGCTCGCATTGACCCCGAGCCTGGGGATCGGTGGGGCGGACAACGCCAAGGGGTACGGCGGATTTTCCTTGCGAATCAAGAACCCACTCGACTTGCTCTTCCGCGGGGAGCAGGGCGCCGTCCGAGCGGACCGCACGGCGGTCCACGCGGGCCGGTGGCTGGATATCCGGCCCCGGGACGACGGCGTCCACAACCACGTGATGGTGCTGACTCACGAGGACCACCCGGGCGGCGTGACGCCTTGGATTCTAAGGAACCACACACGGGCGATGCAAAACGTGGTCTATCCCGGTCGGCAAGCCGTGCCCGTTTCGGACGACCCCGAGTCGCCGTTATCGCTCCGCTATCGACTGATCATTCACCGCGACGAAGTCACCACGGACCAGATCGAAACGTGGCAGGCGGAATACGACGCTGGGGCTCCATGAGTTCTCCAGGTGCACCATCCGCATCGACAGAGTTCGCTCCCCGAGGAAGCACCGTGATTCATCGCTCGCTCACGATCGCGACCTTAGTCCTGGCGGCGCCGCTGCTCGCGTCCGCGAACCCGGGAGGCAAATCGGACCGACCGAACGTTCTGATGATCTGCGTAGATGACCTCAGCGACTGGGTCGGCGTGCTCGGGGGGCGCCCGCAGGCGCGGACCCCTCACATCGATCGCCTCGCAAGCGAAGCTCTTGTCTTCACGCACGCCTACGCGCCCGCCACGTCCTGCGCTCCGTCGCGAACCGCCACCCTGTACGGCATGGCGCCCCACAAGAGCGGCGTCTACGGACACGACGACGTCCACAAGTCGGGCGCCCAACTGCCACAGACTCAGCTGCCGCTGAACTCTGTGTTCCAGAATAACGGGTACCGCACGGTCGGTTGTGGCAAAGTGTTCCACGGCGCCTCGTCCCACCGCCGTGGCTGGGACGTCTACAAGAAGGACTTTCCCGGAGTCGCGGCGGATCCGATCCCGCTCGGTCCGAACATCAAACTTGAGTGCGGGATTCAAGCCACCGACAACGACAGCGAGACCTCCGACGGCAAGCTGACCGACTGGGCGATCAGTCAACTGCAGGAGGAGCACGATCGGCCGCTCTTCCTCTGCCTTGGTCTGCGTAAGCCGCACCTGCCCTGGGATGCGCCCAAGAAGTATTACGACCTCTACGACCTCGAAAGCATCTCGCTGCCCGTGACGCCGGAGGACGACCTCGACGACCTGCCGGCGGCGGGCAGACGATTCGCCGCGAACCACGTTGGTTACGGCGCCGGGAGCGACCACCCGTCGGTGGTCAAGACCGAGGGTGCGTGGCGCAAGCTGGTCCAGGCTTATCTGGCGACCTGCTCCTTCGCCGACGCGAACGTCGGCCGCATGCTGGACGCTCTGCGGAGCAGCCCGCACGCGGACAACACGATCGTCGTGGTGTGGGGCGACCACGGCTGGCACCTGGGCGAGAAGCAGCGATGGCGGAAGTTCTCGCTCTGGGAGCGCGCCACGCGCACGCCGCTGATCATCCGGGCCCCAGGCACGCCATCGATCGGAGAACGAGTCGATGCTCCAGTAGGCCTGCAAGACCTCTTTCCGACCCTGGTTGATCTCTGCGGACTCGAAATCCAGCAACCGCTCGACGGTCGCAGCCTTTCGCCGCTGCTGAGCGACCCTTCGCTCGGCTGGGACGAGCCGACCCTCATGACCCACGGCCCTGGCAACTTCGCCGTCCGCCGCGGCCCCTGGCGGTTGATTCACTACGCGGACGGGAGCGAGGAACTCTACAACCTCGGTAGCGATCCTGGTGAGTTCACCAACCTCGGACGCGACTCCGCGTTCGACCCCCGGCGCGCTTCTTTGCGCCGGCATCTGCCGGAGCGTTGGCTCTACGTGATGGGGCCGCGATTCGAGGCGTTCCGAGACGCGTTCGCGCGATCTCCGGACGATCGTGAGGAGTGGTGAGCACACGCCCGGCGATTGCAGCAGGCCGACCCGATTGCCGACTCTCGAGATAACCCCGTGCCGAATCGAATCACCCACTCGCATTGGATCGCCGCCATCGAAGCGCTAGCCGTCCTGGCTTGCCGTTTGGCTTGCTCCCAGGCGGCCGCGGCGCCCAACGTCCTCTTGCTGTACGCGGATGACTGGCGTCATGACACGCTCGGCGCGGCCGGCCACCCGGTTGTGCAGACTCCCAACCTCGACGCGCTCGCGGCGGGCGGGGTGCGTTTCGAGCACGCCTACGTGACGACCTCGATCTGCGGCGTCAGTCGCGCGTCGATGCTGACCGGCCAGTGGATGTCCCGCCACGGCGCACAGGGCATGGTCCCGTTCGAGACGCCCTGGAAAGACACGGTGGTCGCCCGATTGCGGAACGCCGGCTACGGCGTCGCCCACGTCGGCAAGTGGCACAACGGCAAGAAACCACCCGACGAGTACGACCATAGCGTGACCTACCACGGCAAGCACTGGTACCAGGTCGACGGCGCCAGGACGCACGTGACCGTCCGCAACGAACGCGACGCGGTCGCGTTCCTTCGGAACCGCCGGAAGGATCGGCCTTTCTTCCTGACGGTCGCGTTCTTCGCGCCGCATGCGGAGGACAAGAGCCCCCAGCAGTACCTGCCACAGGACTGGAGTGAGGAGCTCTACGACGACGCCGTCATCGAGAGCCCTCCGAACAACTCGCTTGAGTCGTGGCGGCGGCTCCCTCCGTTCTTCAACGAGAAGAACGAGGGGCGGCGACGCTGGCTATTGCGCTTCGACACCGCCGAGAAGTACCGCGCGATGATGACCAACTACTACCGCTTGGTTACCGAAGTCGATCGTGCTTGTGGCGTCGTCCTCGACGAGCTGGCAGAGCAGGGGGAACGCCAAGAGACGCTGGTCATCTTCACGGGCGACAACGGCTACTACCACGGCGAGCACGGACTCGCGGACAAGTGGTACCCGCACCAGGAGAGCATCCGCGTTCCGCTGGTCATCGATGACCCTCGGATGCCGGACCACTCTCGCGGCACGACGCGGGACGAGCTCGTCCTCAACGTAGACCTCGCGCCGACGATCCTCGCGGCGGCCGGCGTCTCGGCGCCGGCCTTGATGCAAGGTGCCGACATCGCGCCGCTGTATCTCGGGTCGGGCGAAGCGCCTTGGCGTACCGAGTTCTTCTATGAGCACCCGACCTACCACAGCGCCGACTTCATCCCTGCGTCGGAGGCGCTCGTACGCAAGGACTGGAAGTACCTGTACTGGCCGGAAGCGGGCTACGAGCAACTGTTCGACCTGAAGAGCGACCCTCGGGAAGAGAACGACTTGGCTCGCCGTCCCGAATTCGAGGATCAGCTCGTTCGAATGCGTACTCGATTTGACGAGCTAAAGGAGGCGGCAAGATGACTCACGGCCTTAGTGTCCAACCGTTGCGATTTCTTGGCGGCGTGCTCGTTGCCGCGGTGGCGGTCGTCGCCGTCGCGGAGGGGCCGGACGATCCCGCGACCACGAAGATCGCGATCGACGCCTTGCTGCCGGCCCACGACCACGACGTCGTCGCGGCGTTGGTGGAGGCGATTGGTCGATTGGATCCGACCGGGGGCGTCATCTATCTTGAAACCGGCGGCGAGTACGAGGCCAAGTCTCGCACGCCAATCACACGCGCCGAGGGCGACGCCGAGATCATTATCACCACGCGGAGCGGCGACCCCGCGACGATCAACCAGCACGAGAGCCCCGGCGACCTGCTCGCGCTGAGTGGCGTCCGCAACCTGCGGATCGAGAACCTCCGACTCGTCGGCAGCCGCGCTTCCGGTGGAAACGGCGTCGTGATGAGCGACTGCAAGGGAGTCACCCTCCACGATGTGGAGTGCCGAGACGCGGGCGGTGTCGGCGTCCGCATCACTAATTCAACAAAGACGAAGCTTATCCGCGTGACCGTGAACAACGCGAAGGCCCATGGTGTGCGGATCGCCGATTGCACGGACCTCACCCTGGACGACGTTTCGGTCGTCGACGCCGGGTTCTACGGCATCGGCGTGCAAAACGGGACGCAACTGACGCGTGGCCTCAAGATCTTGAACTCGAGGATCATCCGCAGTGGCGGTGACGGCGTCGACATCAAGGGCCAACGCGAGGAAGGCCCGCCGCTGGTCGTGATCGACGGGCTCGAGGTCATCGACAGCGGCGGTCGCAAGAGCGCAGCGCTCGACCTGCGGGGACACGTCGCGGTCAAAAACGTGCGTATCCGCCTCCGCCCGGGGAGCACCGGGCTCCGCTTCCGCTTGGGAGCGGACATCGGCACTCACGAACCGACCAACGGCTGGGCCGGCTACGGTTCCGCCGAAGGCGTCACGATCGACAGCGACAGCCCGGACGGGATCGGCATCGTGGTCCAGAGTGGCGGCGTGACCCTCAACGACTGCTCGGTGAGCGGGCCTGTCGAGAAAAAGGTCGAGGTCTACGAGTGGGCGAACAAGGAGCAGCCCGTCGTGCTGCACGAGCTATCAATCAACGGCGAACGAATCGCCGATCGAAACCAATTCCTCGCGTCCGGCGGTTCGATTTCCAAGCAACCGACGCTCGTCTTTGAGTAGGGAACCTCGCCGTGAGCCCGGCCGCCGCGACCCATCCCATCGGCTCCAAGGAATCGCAACATGGGACGCTCCGTCCTCGCCACGACTGTCGTGGTGATTGGGCTCGCCGTGGGCGCGACCGCCTCGGGCGAACGTCCCAACGTCGTCCTGATCATCAGCGACGACCAGGGGTGGGCCGACTACGGCTTCATGGGACACCCTACCATCTCGACCCCGAACCTGGACGCGCTCGCGGCCGGTGGCGTGGTCTACGATCGAGGCTACGTGACCGCGCCGCTGTGCAGTCCCTCGTTGGCGAGCATCGTCACCGGGCTCTATCCCCGGCAGACCCAAATCCGCGGCAACGATCCGGTTGGGGAAACCAAGAAGATGGACCCCGAGGTCCGCGCCGCGCTCCGCGAGCGGATGTACGCGCCCATGCAAATCCACGAATCGTTCGTCAAGCGACTGCGGTCCAACGGCTACGCCACGCTGCAGACCGGGAAATGGTGGGCCGGCGACCCACGCGACCACGGCTTCGAGCAGGCCATGACGCACGGCGACACGCGACGGGGCGGGCGGCACGGCGACGACGGGCTCGCGATCGGTCGATCGACGATGCGGCCGATCACCGAGTTCGTTGAGCGCGCGGTCGACGACGAGGAGCCTTTCTTCATCTGGTACGGGGTCTTCCTGCCGCATTCCCCGCACAACGCCCCGGAGCGGCTTGTCGCCAAGTACCGCGATGTCGCTCCCAGCGAGGCGATCGCGTGGTACTGGGCGAACTGCGAGTGGCTCGACGAGACCTGCGGCCAGTTGCTGGACTGCCTGAAGGAGAACGGCGTCTACGACGACACGCTGGTCGTTTACACGTGCGACAACGGCTGGGGACAGGACCCCGAAGTGCGTCACAAGGACGACGGGCGATCCAAGCGCTACCCGACCGAGATGGTAATCCGCACACCGATCATTGTCTCGCACCCGGCCGAACTGCAGCCAGTGCGCGACAAGAGAGCGCTAGCCAGCAACATCGACATCGCCCCGACGATCCTGCACGCCTGCGGGATCAAGCCCGCCGACGGGATGACCGGGCTTGATCTTCGAGACCCCGATCTCCTTCGGAAGCGGGACCGAGTCTTCGTTGAGGCCTACGAGCACGACAGCGATCTCGATCACCTCGACGATCCGGATCACGGGTTGCTAGCCCGAGTAGTGATTGAGGGCTGGGGCAAGCTAGTCGACTACGGAAGTCGCGTCGAACTCTTCAATCTGAAGCCTGACGTAGACGGCCGGTTGGATCGCCAGCAGATTGATGCCTACAGAGGCGCAAGACTAGCTGGAATCCTGCAGCAGTGGCTGGACGCCGACCGCCGATGACCGGCAAACGTCGCGAACTTCGCATTGCGCCGGCGATGCGCGACCTTCGCTGTCCACGCCACTGAGGTTCATTAGTTCTGCCCTGGGAAACAGTCGCAAGTGTGAGATACGGGTGAACTGGTCAACTCAGGAGGACGGTTAGCAGACATCTCGATCCATCACGGATCGGCCTGAGCAGGGGCACAGGCTGCATCGGCCTTGCGCAGATATCCGGCCACCTCCCTCGTGCGTGCGGGCGAGGGCGGCCGGCTGTCCGGTCTCTCAAGCGGTTTCTCGATCGTTCGTCGAAGTCGCAACCCGCTTTGTACATGAGACTTAGAGCGATCTGCGTCGTTTCGCAAGTTTCGCTTATTGCGTTTGTTGCGTTTAGGCGATAGTCTTGTAGGACAAAGAGAAGAGCTAGGAGGAACCTCATGTCGGCACTGATTCAAGAGCCGGTCACCCCGTCGGTCGACGACGTTCAGCTCGCCAAGCTGTCGAGCCGTCGGCTGGTCCCATTTCGGGACCGCCCGCTGACCGTCAACATCGCCGATACCAACGAGCAAGTTGAACTTCCGGCGGCTGCGGTGCGTCTGCTGGTCGATCTGCTTTCGGCGATGGCGGACGGCAACGCCGTGACGCTCATGCCCATCCACGCCGAACTGACGACCCAGCAGGCGGCAGACCTGATAGGGGTGTCTCGCCCGTTCTTGGTCAAGCAGCTGGAGGACGACGTCATCCCGTTCCGCCGGGTTGGGACGCACCGCCGCGTGCTGTTCAAGGACCTGATGGACTACAAGCGCGAAATCGACGAGAAGCGGACGAAAGCCCTCGATGAGCTGGCCGAACAAGCTCAGGAGCTTGGCATGGGGTACTGAGCCCCCAACGACCTTCAGGGACGATGGCGACTTTCACAGCCCTCTACGACGCGTGCGTCCTCTACCCGGCCCCGCTCCGCGACCTGCTGATGCGGCTGGCCCTAACCGATTTGTTCCGCGCCCGCTGGACGGTTGAAATCCACGAAGAGTGGATGAGGAACCTGCTGGCGAACCGCCCCGACCTGACGCGTGAGCAACTCGAGCGGACCCGCGACCTGATAACGCGGGCATCCGCGACTGCCTCGTCAGCGGCTACGAAGACCTCATCGATGGCTTGGTGCTGCCCGACCCGGGTGACCGCCATGTACTCGCCGCGGCGATACGCACGCGGGCGTCGGTCATCGTTACGTTCAACCTCGACGACTTCCCGGCTTCGAGCCTCGCCAAGTACGGCCTCGAAGCAGAGCACCCCGACGAGTTCATCACGCACCTGCTCGGCCTCAACCCCGCCGCGGTTTGCGGGGCCGCCAAGGCCCAGCGAGCCGCTCTCAAGAACCCACCCAAGACCGTCGACGAGTTCCTCGACGCCTTGGCGAAGCAACGCCTGCCCGAAACGGTCTCTCGCTTACGTCTTTTCGCGGACCTCTTGTAGCCGGAGCGGCGGCCCCGTTCATCTCCAACTCCGCCTTGAAGAGGGGTGAGCTGCACCAGGGTGGGAGTTATCGTCGAATGTTGTGGACGGCGTAGGTTGAAGAGGGCGGCGGGTTCGTGGAGAAGGGAGGCATCTGACCTCCAACCCTTCACCGGAACCCACCGCCATGAGCGAAGCTACCGCGACGACGATCTCGTTTCCAG